>CAKVLL010000021.1 GCA_934757255.1 uncultured Candidatus Melainabacteria bacterium
TTTGGGATA
Organism: uncultured Candidatus Melainabacteria bacterium; assembly: GCA_934757255.1. GTDB lineage: Bacteria > Cyanobacteriota > Vampirovibrionia > Gastranaerophilales > Gastranaerophilaceae > CAG-196. Next base: position 10 of record CAKVLL010000021.1, read on the forward strand.
AAATTATAATATAAAAAGGAGTACATATAGATGAAGAACAAACTGATTATGTTTTGGGCGATTGTCGTAATTGTTATTGCGTCTATAATAACAATTTGTGTTAAGCCTACAAAACTTGGTTTAGACCTTGTAGGCGGTTCAAGACTTGTTCTTGAAGCTCAAACAACAGATACAATCGCACAAATTACACCTGATATGATGGCAAGTTTGCAATTTGCGATTGAAAACAGGGTTAACAAACTCGGTGTATCAGAAACAGTGGTACAAAGAGCTGGTGACAAAAGACTTGTTATCGAAATTCCGGATGTTTCTGATTTGAACCAAGCGAAAGAATATTTGGGTGAAACTGCTGAACTTGATTTCAGAAAACCTGTTATGAAAGATGGCGAAATGGAATGGGTTGCAACGGGTTTAACAGGTAAAGACTTATCAAAAGCTAATTTGAGTACAAATTCTCAAAATGGTCAATGGGTTGTAGATTTGGAATTTAATGGTGAAGGTACAAGGAAATTTGCAGATTTAACTAAAAAACTTGTTGGTCAACAAATGGCAATTTTCTTTAACGGCGAATTACAATCCGCACCTGTAATTAGAGAACCTATTACCGGCGGTAGAGCACAAATTTCCGGTGGTGACAGCGGTTTTGCTTATGAAGAAGCAAAAAAAACAGTTGACTTATTAAATGCAGGCGCTTTGCCTGTTCCGGCTAAGATTATTGAAGAAAATACAGTTGGGCCAACTCTTGGTGCAGATAGTATCGCAAAATCTAAGATTGCAGGTGTTATTGGTTTAGGTTTTGTAATGTTATTTATGGCAGCTTATTATAGAGCACCGGGTTTGATTGCCGATTTGGCACTTGTAATTTACGGATTAATGTTATTTGCTTTATTTAAAGCTATTCCAATTACCTTGACTCTTGCAGGTATCGCTGGTTTTATCCTAAGTATCGGTATGGCTGTTGATGCTAATATTCTTATTTTTGAAAGAACAAAAGAAGAATTGAGAGCCGGCAGAACATTATTTACGGCAATTAATTCAGGTTTCGATAGAGCATTTACAAGTATTTTTGACTCAAACATGACAACAATCATTACTTGCGCAATTCTTTATTGCTGCGGTACAAGCATTGTTAAAGGTTTTGCTTTAACTCTTGCAGTTGGTGTTATGGTTTCTATGTTTAGTGCTATTACTATTACAAAGAACTTTATGCACTTAATCTTCGGTACAGGCAAATTGACTCATCCGGCATTGTTCGGTTTGAAAGCATCTGACATTAACGAAGGCTTCCAAGCAGTAGAAACGAAGAGAGAAAAAGCGAAGTTTGGAATATTGGATTAATAAAAGGGGAATAAGGTAATGAGGGAATAAGAGGTTTTAGAAATTTTAAAATTAAGATGCGTTAATTTAACATATTATATAATGGAAAAATTTAATACCACTTATTACCTTATTGCCCTATTACCTTATTCCCTTCCACAAATGAATTTGTAAACTCACAAATAAAAGGAACACACAATGAAATTAGATATCGTAAAAAACAGATTTATATTTTTGGCATTATCAGCAATACTTTTATTGCCGGGGATTGTGTCAATGATTTATTCAACAATTACTTATCCTACACACACACCATTGAAAGTTGGTATTGACTACACAGGCGGTACAACTCTTCAATATGGTGTAAAAGAGGATATTTCTAACAATAAACTAGCTGATGTTAGAACAAAATTAGAAAATGGCGGAATTGATAATCCATATTTGCAGATTATCAATGTAAATTCACAAGAAAGCACTGATTTAAAGTCAATTCTTTCTATTAGAACAAAGTTTATTGAAGAAGGTTCTGCAGATCAAGATAAAATTACAGGAATTATTTCTCAGGAATTCTCAGCTCCTGAATTAGTTCAAGTATCTTCTGTCGGCCCTACTTTGGGTATGGAATTGTTCAAAAACTCTTTGATAGCTTTATCTTTAGCTCTTGTGGGTATTATTGCTTACTTGACATTCAGATTCCAATTTGATTATGCGCTTGCAGCGATTTTAGGGCTAGTTCACGATGCATTGTTTGTATGCGGTGTATTCTCAATCTTGGGATTGTTCTATGACGTGCAAATTGACGCGTTATTTGTAACTGCGCTTTTGACAGTAATTGGTTTTTCCGTTCACGATACTATTGTTGTATTTGACAGGGTTCGTGAAAACTTGAAATACTATTCTAAGAAAATGACTTTCGGCGAAATTATGAATGCAAGTATTAATCAAACTCTTGCAAGAAGTATTAATACTTCTTTAACAACTTTGATTACGTTGCTTGCATTGTATTTCTTGGGCGGTGTTACAACAAGAGATTTCGTTCTTGCAATGATTTTGGGTATCGCAATCGGTACTTATTCAAGTATCTTTTTCTGCTCAACACTTGTTGATGTTTGGGAAGATAATAAGAATTCTACAAAAGTAGCTGTTTAGAGTTTAAAAAATGTTGCAAAAATTGCAACCTATTTTTTCTAAATTGAAAATGGATAATGGACAATTGAAAATTATTTAAAACAATTTTCCATTTTCCACTTTCAATTTTTCATTGAAAAAAGGGTAGGTTGTATTTTTTTGTACTAATTACTTAAATATAAAAAAAAGACCTTGTTTATATAAAATCAAGGCCTGTCCGTTTAAATAAGAAGAGAGAGCTTTATGTTCATGTAAAAAAGCGTAAATAATTTTTTTTGCTACATGATTGTCAAATAATTTACAAAACTTTACATCAATTTTAAAAAATATAAAGTTTTATTAAGAATTCTAGTTAATTTTATATGATTTGGTATAATACTTATATCTAAAAGGCTGATGGTCAGGAGGGATGTATGAAGGAACGCGAAAGCAATGTATTATCGCTATTAGAAGATAGAACAAATCATTATTCACGCAAAATAGCTTTAGGCATGAAAACTCAATTTGGTTGGAAAGAACTTACTTACGACGGTTTGGGTTTGATGTCCAGAAGACTTGCTGCTTATTTAATGAATGATTTGGGACTTCAAAAAGGCGAAAAACTTGCTATTCTTTCTGAATCAAAACCCGAATATGGTGCTTGCGTTTTTGCGTCTGTAATTTCCGGTTTAATTACTGTTCCTTTGGATATTAAGTTAACAAAATATGAACTTCAATCAATTCTTTCAGACTGCTTGCCTTCAGTAATGCTTGTTTCACAATCTTATATTGATAAAGCTTTAGAATTACAAAAAATGCTACCGTCTTTAAAACACATTATTGTTATGGATGAACATCCTGTAAATGATGATTTGCAGAGTATTTATACAATTCCAAATAATTATACTTGTAAATGGCGTCACCGTTCAAGAAAATCAACTGTATTTATTATTTACACATCAGGAACAACCGGTAAGCCAAAAGGCGTTGAGACGACATTTGGAAATATGCTTGCGCAGTTGAACGATTTGAAGGTTGCTTTTGACAAAATTTTGCCACCAAAAGGCGATGTTAGAATTTTATCAATTCTTCCAATGAATCATTTGTTTGAAATGACAGTTGGGTTTACGACTTTCTTAAATCTTGGTTTTTCTGTTTATTATACGCATAATTTGAAACCAAAAGATATTTTGAATATTATGCGTGATAGAAAAATTAATTTCATGATTGTTGTTCCGGCATTTTTGAAGTTGCTTAAAACTGGTTTGGAAGCTGAAATGAAGAATACTTCTAAATTTTCTCAAAAAATGTTTCCAATTCTTTACCATTTTGCAAAATTTGTTCCATTTATTTGGATGAAAAAAATTATGTTTAGAAAAATACATAATTGTTTTGGCGGAGCTTTCAAAGGTTGTATGTCAGGCGGCGCACCACTTGACGTAAGTGTTGCAAAATTTTTCCAAAGGGTTGGTATTCAAGTTTATGAAGTTTACGGTTTAACAGAAACAAGCCCTATAGCAACTATTAATATTGAACGTAATAGAGATTTGCGTTCTGTTGGTAAACCATTACCAAGCTATGAAGCAAAAATTGATAAAGAATCCGGTGAATTGCTTTTAAAAGGCCCATCCGTAATGAAGGGATATCATAATCAACCTGAACTTACTGCACAAGCAATTGATGAAGAGGGTTGGTTTCATACGGGCGACAAAGCCAGAATTGACGAAAAAGGCAGAGTTTATATCACCGGTCGTTTGAAAAACATGATTGTACTTTCAGGCGGTAAAAAAGTTTTTCCGGAAGAAGTTGAATCAGTTTTAGAAAAGAGCGATTTGTTTGCTGAAGTTTGCGTGTTTGGAGTTTCTCGTGAAGGTGGCGCAAAAGACGGCACAGAAGATATTGCAGCTGTTGTTGTTCCAACTGAAGAACTTAAGGCAAAATATGATGATGCGACTTTAGACAAAATAATAAAAGACGAAGTTAAGCGACTTTCTCAACGTTTAACACCATACAAACGCCCAATTAATATTAATGTTCTTAAACAAGCTTTGCCTAGAACTAAAAAAGCAACGGTTCAGAGAAATAAGGTTAAAGAGTTGATACAAGCCTAAATGAATGGAAAATTGAAAGTTGAAAGTGGAAAATTGTTTTAAAATTTCAATTGTACTTTCTGATTTATAATGTTTTTTTGGGGTGTAAAAATTGCATTCTACATCTTTAATTTAAATTATTTATCAGTTAGTGTATTAACTTTTTCTTTCTTTAGCTGATTGAATAGTTTTGAGAATTTTGTAATTTCATTTGGCGTAGTGTATGTTTTTACAATCGTACCTTTGCCATTGATTATGCATTTTATTGAATCTTCATTTAAAGAATCCGGTTTTATGTACACGTAACTTGTAGCATTATTTGGACTTATAATTTCTATCGTACGTTTTTTTATTTCATCTCTAATTAATGTAGATTCTTCGTTTGAACTAATAATTGGTTGTTCGATATTTAATCTCAAAGCATTTGAAACTTTTTCCAGCTCTTTTTTGGCTTTATGTGGTTTTAGAATTTTCTTTTGTTCAGAGATTCTTGCTAGAATTTTTTGAATTCCGGTTTTTACTTCTGTTGTTTTATCGAACAGAAGTTTTCTTAAGGCTTCTGGTTTTTCGTCATCTAAACCACTTTTTGTGTTGATTTGGGGATAATATTCTATTCCTTTAATTTCATTTTCCTTGATGTATTTACCAACTCTTTTATCGTAATTATCTCTGAGAACAATCACTCTGTCGCCAGCTTGCTTAATATTATTAAAAATCTGTTTTCCTTGTGTAAATAGTTCCGGAATTTCGTTTTTAGCTTTAATTTCTGTTGGTTTTATTCTAAAAGTTCCTTTAAAATTTGTGCTGTTTGTAGAATTTGATATTTGCATAATTACTCCTTGCTAATTTGTATAAAAACGGTAAAAATATTTTTTGCTAGCAATGTATATTTAAAAATTCACAGTCTTATTTAAAAAATTACATAAAAATTGTTGACACCATAAAATTGGGTTTGCATCCCTATGCAATAAGTATTTTAGCTGGTATGATGAAATCTGTTTCTAAACAATCAAAACAAATTATAGCTTCTTCTCAATCCGTAACATTAATAAACCAATTTGAAGCAAAAGATTTATTAATTGCTGATTTAAAAAATAACACAACTTGTATGAGGCGATTATCTCAAGAAGAAGTTGAAGCTTGGCTTGAAGATTATCAACTTGGAGTTATTTGGGAAAAAAATATTATCGGAGGAACTCCAAATGACTTCAGATAATAAGTGTGTAACTATTATATGCGAAGGTAAAACGGAATTATGTGGCAAAATGTCCTCGATTTAGCGCATGGATAAACGATGTTATAACTTGTGTAAATGAATGTTATAAAGATTAATTTATCTATTGTAAAACAACATTTTTTATATTAAAATTACTCTGTAAAAGACTTATATCGTGGGGTGTGTCAGATGAAATTTGTTGCAAATAAAGATGATTTATTAAATGGGATAAAGATTGTAGAAAGAGCAACAGTTGTTAAGGGGCTTCAGCCTGTTTTAGCAAATGTTTTGATTGAAACAATCGGTTCAAATCAGATTAAACTTACTGCAACAGATTTTGATTTATCTATTATTACGGTTATTGACGCAAATGTAGAAACAGAAGGTAGATTTACTCTTCCGGCTAAAAAGTTGGGTGAAATTCTTTCAAGATTGAATGATGAATTTATTAACTTAGAATTAAACGGTTCTACTGCAACAATAACTTGTAAAAACTCTAAATTTGATATTATTGGTATTTCTGCTAATGAATTTCCGCAAGTTGAGGAGAATATTGCTGAAACTGACTGCATGGAAATTGAAACAAAACCGTTTACAAAAGCAATTAGAGAAGTTGTTTCAGCAGCCGCAGGATACGAAACAAATAACCTTCTTTCAGGTGTTGTTTGTGAAGTTAATAAAAACATTTTAGAAATGGCTGCAACTGACGGTAACAGACTCGCTCGTGTTAGAGAGGTTGTTAAAAATGCGTCAACTGATGAAGAAAAACCGTTTGAAATGCTTCTTTCTTCAAAAGTTTTAGCTGAATTGTCAAAAATTTCTTTGTTGGCTGATTCTGATTCAATCAAGATTTGTAAGGAAATGAAGAAAATTGTTATAACAATTGATAAAACAAAGATTGTTACTCGTCTTATGCAAGGTCAATTTCCTAAGTATAACCAACTTATTCCGCAATCTTTCCCTAAGACTGCGACAGTTAATAAGGGCGATTTAATTTCTGCGCTTGAAAGAGTTGCGGTTATGGTTAACGAAAAGAACAGCATTGTGAAATTTGAATTTATTGATAACACGCTTAAGCTTTCAGGTGATTCACCTGATGCGGGTAATTCTCAAGATGAAATTGATATTCAATATATGGGTGAACCGCTTGCGATTGCTTTCAATTACAAATTTATTCTTGAGTTCTTAAAGATTGTTGAATCAGAAGAAATCAAAGTTGAATTGAATTCTTCGCTTTCAGCAACAGTGTTTGCGCCGGTTTCGGACGAAGATTATATTTATCTTGTTATGCCGGTTCAGTTGAGAAATTAATGAGAAGGAAATAAGGTAATAAGTGAATAGAAGATATTAACTTTCAACTAAAGCAAGATGTGATTTATTAATTCATTAAAACTTACAAAGAGGGAGATTATATGCAAGGAAAAGCTTTTAAATTTGGCGATAATATTTCAACAGACCATATTGCACCTGGGCGTTTATTTCACTTGCGTTCGGATTTGCAAGAGTTTTCCAAACACGTTTTAGAAGACGCGGATGAAAACTTTGCAAAAAATATGAAAAAAGGTGATTTTGTAGTGGCAGGGAATAATTTTGGGTTGGGTTCTTCCAGAGAACATGCACCGCAAATTATTAAAATTGCAGGCGTTGGTGCTGTTATTGCTAAATCCTTCGCAAGAATTTTTTACCGCAACGCAATTAATATCGGACTTTTAGCAATTGAATGTGATACAGATGGTATTGACGCCGGTGATGAATTGGATTTGGATATAAAAGCCGGAACTTTAAAAAACCTTACAAAAGGTACAATTACGGCAATAGAGCCATTGCCGGATGTTATGATTAAGTTGCTTGAAGATGGCGGTTTGATTGAGCATATTAAGAAAAATGGGGATTTAGTGCTAGGGTAGATTCAGTTGAAAGTTGAAAGTTGATAGTGGAAAGTTATTTTAAACATTATTTAAAATGAAATCTGCTTATTATTGAACATATAATCGTTAAAAAATTTAATACAACTTTCCACTTTCCACTGTCAACTTTCAACTAAACAAAAATTGAATTTAGCAATTTGCCAATATCTAGAACAAAAGGAGAAAACATGAGCGATAATAAACAAACAATAAATTGTCCTGCGTGTAGCAAAGAAATGGTAAAAGTTTTTGATAAAGAAAAAGGTATCAATATTGATATTTGTTTGAATGGTTGTGGTGGAATATTTTTTGATAATAGAGAGTTTGAAAAATTTGACGAAGCTCATGAAAATGTAGATGAAATTCTTAATGTAATCAAAGGAAAAGATTTTGCAAAAGTTGATGATACAGAAGTTCGTGTTTGTCCAATTTGTAATATTCCGATGGTTAAAATGGGTGCAGGTGCCGGTAATGTAGAAATTGATGTTTGCAATACTTGCGGTGCTAAATTTTTAGATAATGGTGAGTTAGAAAAAGTTCGCGAAGGTGGAACTGTTGATTTAAGTAAGATTGATGCGATTGCTGATAGCTTATTTAGAGAAAATTTAAAGCATGTTATCGGTGAAAAAAATTATGACAATACAAATTCTTCATTAAGACGTCAGTTTTTTGAAGATTTAGTAACTAGATATATGATGAGATAGTTGCTTTGAAAAAAATTCTTATTTGTGGACTTGGTGCAGTTGGTTTAACCTATGCAATAAAATTTAAAAATGCTGATTTAAGAATTCTTGTTGATGAAGAGCGTTTAATCAGATATTCAGAGAATAAGCCTATTTTTAATGGTAAAATTCAAGAATTTGAGTATTTGTTGCCAGATTCAAAAGATTTTCAAGCTGATTTAATAATTATTGCAACAAAATCTCAAGGTTTGAACGAAGCAATTAAAAATATTAAAAATTTTATAAATGAAAAAACAATAATTATTTCACTTATTAATGGTATATCTTCAGAAGAGTTAATTAAAATAGAGTATCCAAATGCAAAAGTTTTGAAATCATATTTTGTAGGACATAGTGCCGTTAGGGTGGGAAATTCTGTTACACAAGATGGCATTGGAAAAATTGTTGTAGAAAAAGATAATGAAATTAAAGCGATATTTGAAGAGTTTGGTGTTGATTATGAAATGCCTTCTGACATAGATTATTCAATGTGGCTAAAATTTACTCTGAACCTTTTTTCCAACCAAGTTTCCGCGATTTTGAATATGAATTTTGGAGAACTTAAGCGTAACAGTGCTTTTATAGGTTTTGCGAAAAAAATTGTTGCAGAAGTTTGTTCTATCGCAGAGAAAAAAGGAATTAGCAATTTAGAAAATTTAGAAAATGATGCGTTAAATTTTCTATCACAAATGTCAGATGATGGTAAAACTTCTATGTTACAAGATATTCTTGCAGGAAGAAAAACAGAAGTTGATATTTTTGCCGGAGAAATAATTAGATTAGGTAAAATGTATCACGTAGAAACTCCTTATAATCAGGTGCTTTACGATTTAATAAGAATAGCGGAGGAACGATGAATATAGCTTTTATTCCTGTTAGAGCCGGCAGTAAGTCAATTCCGCTTAAAAATATAAAAAATTTAAATGGTAAGCCGCTTGTTTATTGGACAACAAAAGCCGCAAATGATGCAAATTGTATTGATAAGGTTATTGTTGCAACGGATAGTGTAGAAATTAAATCTATTGTAGAAAGTTTTGGTTTGGAAAAGGTTTCTATTTATAATAGAAAAGCAGAAAACGCAACTGATACAGCTTCTACAGAAAGCGTAATGCTTGAATATATCAACCAATCGGATTTATCAATGGATGATAATTTCTTTTTAATTCAGGCAACTTCTCCAATGTTAAAATCTGAACACATTGATGGCATGTTCAAATATTTTACACAAAGTGGTGCAGATTCTATTTTTTCATGTGTTGTAGAGAAGCAGTTTCACTGGCGTTTTGTTGGTCAAAACGGTTTAGTTGAACCTGTGAATTATGATTACAAAAATCGTCCAAGACGTCAAGAATTTGAAGGATTAGTTGCTGAAAATGGCGCTTGTTATATAAATAGTGTTGGTAATGTTTTGCGTTACAAGTGCAGACTTTCGGGTAAAATTACTTATTATGAACTTCCTAGTTATACAGCTTATGAAATAGATGAAGAGTCTGATTGGATTGTTGTAGAAGAATTAATGAAAAAGTGGATTAAGTAATTAGAACAAGCAGTATTCTTTTCTTTTTTAATTAACAAGATTTTTCTTTTTTCAACGTTAAACTTTGCTTAAAACTCCCTATTTACAAAATGTTATGGCATTCAATAAAACTTTTGAATTTAAAAATTTTGTGTTAGTATAAATATTTGAAAGGATTTTTATGAATTACATAGACGAGATAAATAGACTTAAGAAAGAGAAAAACGCGATAATTTTAACTCATTGTTATCAACCGGTTGAAGTTGATGAAGTTTCTGATTTTGTCGGCGATTCTTTTTATTTGAGTAAAAAAGCTAAAGAAACAAATGCTGATATAATTGTTTTTGCCGGTGTTCATTTTATGGCACAGTCTGCGAAACTTCTTAATCCTGAAAAAAGGGTACTTTTGCCAAACATGAATTCTGGCTGTTTTATGGCTGATATGATTAATGTTGAACAATTAAGACAATTTAAGGCGCTTCATCCAAATGCTCCGGCAGTTTGTTATATTAATTCAACAGCAGAAGTTAAAGCAGAATGTGATATTTGTTGTACAAGTTCAAACGCGGTGAATGTTGTAAAAAGTCTTGGTGCAGAAGAAATTCTTTTCTTGCCGGATACTTATCTTGGTAAATGGGTGGAAAAGAAATTGGGCAATGTTAAAGTTACGACCTATAACGGTTTTTGTCCAACACATTTGCGAATTCGTGTTGAAGATATAGAAAATGCAAGACGAGAACATCCAAATTCTAAAATTCTTGCACATCCTGAATGTCATACAACTGTTTCAGAAATTGCAGATTTTGTTGGTTCAACCAAAGAAATTATGGATTATGTTGCAAATTCTGATGAAAAAAGCTTCGTAATTGCGACAGAAAAAGGTGTTTTAGATAGACTTAAGCGTGATTATAAAGACAAAGAATTCTTCTTGATTAGAGAAGATATTATTTGTAAGAATATGAAATGGAATTCATTAGAAGATATTTATAATGCTTTGAAGTTTGAACAACATGAAGTTACAGTTGATGAGAAAGTTGCTCAAAAAGCTTGTGAATGTATAGAAAAAATGTTAATAGGAGCTCGTGTATAAATGGATATACTAGTTGGAATGTCAGGTGGAGTTGACTCTTCAACTACGGCTTTGCTTCTAAAAGAAGCAGGACATAATGTAGTTGGTGCAACTATGGCAATATGGGGTGATAAAGGAATGAGTGTTAAGATTAATCATTCAACCCATGGTGCTTGTTTGGGGCCTGATGAAAAGGAAGATATAGAGGCTGCTGAAAAAATTTGTAAAGAAATTGGAATTGAATTTCATGTTTTTGATTGCGCTAGTAAATATGACGAAATTGTCTTAAAAAATTTTAGAGATGAATATTTGAAAGGTAGAACACCAAATCCTTGTGTATGGTGTAATTCGCTTATTAAATTCGATCTTTTACCTTATATAGCAAAAGAGAACGGTATAAAGTTTGAAAAATTTGCCACAGGTCATTATGCAAGGGTTGAGCAAGATGAAAATGGCAGATATTTGCTTAAGCGAGGAGTTAATCCACGCAAAGACCAATCATATTTCTTGTACCGCTTGAAACAAAGACAATTAGAAAATATTTTGTTACCTTTAGGCGGTTATACGAAAGAAGAAATTCGTGCTATTGCTTCAAAAGCAGGTTTAAAAGTTGCTGATAAACCTGATTCACAAGATTTTTATGAAGGTGATTATAACGAACTTCTTGGTGTAAGTCCAAAACGTGGAAATATTATTGATACAAATGGTAAAATATTGGGTGAACATGAAGGTGTTTGGAATTACACAATCGGTCAAAGAAAAGGTTTAGGAATTTCTTCCACTGAAGCTTTGTATGTAGTTGAACTTAGAGGTGAAACTAACGAAGTTGTTGTAGGATTTAAGGACAAAACTTTTAAAGATAGGCTTATTGCTGATGATTTGAATTGGATTGCTTTTGATAAACTTGATAAAGAAATTAAGTGTCAAGCAAAAATTCGTTCAACTCAGACTCCGACGAATGCGGTTGCTCGTCCTATTGGTGAAGACAAAATCGAAGTAATTTTTGAAGACATGCAAAAATCAATTGCCCCTGGACAATCTGTTGTGTTGTATGACGGTGATGTTGTGTTGGGCGGAGGGGTAATTGAATAAGGGAATGTGTATATAAATGATGTTTTTTGAGTTGAAAGTTGACAGTGGAAAGTTGAAAGTTGTTTTTGATATTGTTAAAAACAGATTATGTTCAATATTGAACTTATAAAACATCTAAAAAAGTTTAATACAACTTTCAACTTTCAACTCCTACCAAATTCAAAAGGTGGGAACTGGACAATCCGTTGTGTTGTATGATGGAGATGTTGTTCTAGGCGGAGGAGTAATTGAATAAGTAAAAAATTCAAATGTGAATTGTATTTCATAAAGTTAAAAAAGGTAGGGTTACTTGCGTTTCCCTACCTTTTAGTTTTTTGATATTTTCTTTTTAACCAAAATATCTTGATAGTAAGCCATCAAAACCACGTCCGTGACGAGCTTCGTCTTTTGCCATTTCGTGAACTGTGTCATGAATTGCATCTAAACCTAGTTCTTTAGCGTGTTTAGCAAGTTTTAATTTACCATCGCAAGCGCCAAATTCGGCTTCTGCTCGAAGTTCAATGTTTCTTTTTGTTGAATTAGTAACAACTTCTCCTAGTAATTCTGCAAATCTTGAAGCGTGATCAGCTTCTTCAAATGCATATCTTTTGAAAGCTTCAGCAACTTCAGGATAACCTTCTCTGTCGGCTTGTCTTGCCATTGCTAGATACATACCAACTTCTGTGCATTCTCCGATGAAGTTTGCTCTTAAGCCTTCAAGAACTTCATTATCAACATTTTTTGCGATACCAATTTTATGTTCATCAGCATAACTTTTATTTTCTTCTTCCATTAAAGTAAAAGCTTCTTTTGCTGCACCACAAACAGGGCATTTCTCAGGTGCTTCACCTTCTGCTGTATAACCACATATTGAACATACGTATTTTGCCATAATTTTATTTCCTTTCTTCTAGTTGGATGCAACCACATCCTTTTCTTTAACAAAATTGATTATAGCATGTTAAGCCATGCTATTCAATTATAATGTAATTTCGATTTAATTATTTTAAATAAATCCTCATTCTCAAACTTTAAAATTATTAGCCTAATTTTGAGTGAAATGTTCGTGAAATTACGTCGTCTTGTTGTTCCTTAGTTAATTTAGTGAAATTAACGGCATATCCTGATACTCTTACAGTAAGTTGCGGATAATTTTCAGGATGTTTTTGTGCATCTAATAATGTATCTTTATTGAATACATTTACGTTTAAATGATGACCGCCTTTTTCTACGTATCCGTCTAATAAATTTATTAGGTTTTCTTCTTGTTGTGTTGTCATATTTTTTACTCCTTTGAATTAATCTTTCATTTAACATTTTTATTATATCTTATATCAAATAGCATTTCTGTTGTTTTTACAACAAAGCAATAAAAAGATTAAAAATTAAAGAGCAACTTCTGATATTAATGCTGAGTTTTCGTTAACAGGTGGAATATTAACAATAAACGTATTGAGTGTACCGTCTCTTTCTAATTTTATTTTTCCTTCGTGTGCTTCAAGGATTTTTTTACAAAAATATAACCCTAAGCCTATTCCGTTACTGTTTTCTAAAGGATTGCCACAAACGTATTTATCAAAAATATGAGGTTCTAGATTATCCGAAATTTCAGGACTATGATTTGAAATTTTAATAACAAAAGAATTCTTTTCATAACCGACTTCTACATTTACATCTGTATTCTCAAAAGCATAATTTATACCGTTATTTAGCATATTGCCAATAACGCGTCTAATTTGAACTTCATCTGCATAAATTTTTTTATCTTTTTTTAAATTAAGAATTATTCTTATATTCTTTGCAGCGCCCAAATCTTTAATTTCTTTTACACATTTAGTTGTTAAGTCGTTTAAGCTAAACCAATTTCTAGATAATTGAATTACACCGTTATTATCTTTGCTAGTTCTTAATAGTGTATATAGCATGTTTTTCATATATTTAGAAGATTCTATAATCATTCCTAAAATTTCGCGCTGGGAGTCGTTTAATTCGCCAAAAGAACCTTTAAATAAAAGTTCTAAAGAACTAATTTGTGCTTGTAGCGGGTTTTTCAAATCATGGCTTAAAGTTGCTAAAAATAAATCACGTTGTTTTTCGAGTTGTTTTTCTTTGTCTATATTTTGTGCAATAGTTACAAGTCCTTTTATTTCTTCTGTATCAGTTAAAATTGGCGCTTTGTAAACTTTGTACCAATGATACTTACCTTCGTAATCAATTGCAGCTTTTTCTTTTGCTAAAAGTTTTTTATTTTGTAAAACATAATTATCTTCATTTATAACTTCTGCACTAGCTTCATCCATATTAATTTTTATATTACTAAAATCGTCTATACCATTATAGATAAAATTTTTAGCGCGATCAGTTGCAACTTTTAAATTTCCGTTTTTATCTTTCATAAATGCTAAAACTGGCAAATTTTCAAGCAATGTGTTTAGTTGATAATTTTTCTCAAAAAGTTTATATTTTAAGTTTTCTTCATTAGTTACGTCAGATGAAACAGATAAAATTCCTTGTAAAACTCCATTCTCTATTATTGGCGTTGTTGTTTGTTTTAGAATTTTATTTTGTGTGGGAGTGGATAGTACAAATGTATATGTTTGTGATTCTTGTGTTTCAATAGTTTTTTTTGCTTTTTCGATTATTATATCTCTACAATCTTCAGGTAAAACATTATTGACATTATTACCTATTATCGAACTGGATATTTCCGCTCCAATAGTGTATAAAAAGGCTCTGTTATAGGCTACGTAATTGAAATTTAAATCTTTGACCGTTACAATATTTTCACAAAATTCTAGAACTGCGTTCAATAAATGTTTTTTGCTCTCAATATCTATCATAATAAAAACCTACGATTATGGCTATAATAGCATTTATAAGCGGTTTTGACAATGCCCCATTTGGCTGGGTTTATAGGATATTTTTTTCTAAACAATTGTTAATATACGATGATTATATTGTATGAAAGATTTTATTTTTTAAATATGTTATTTTTACAACATGTTGCAAAAGCAACACACTTGTGATATTATTGTTTAGTAATAAAACGAATATTTTAATGTTAGAAAGAGAATAAAATATGAAAAAGTTATTATCACTAGCTATATTAATGTCACTAACGGTAGGAAACGCAGTTCCGGTTTTAGCTGCACAAAAAACGGTTTTAAAAGCCGGCGCTGAGCAGTCTGTTGACAAAAACAAAAAGAAAAAAGTTGATAAAGTTAAACCGACTAAAAACAAGTACGAATACGTTAATCTTGGCTGGTGGGCACAATTTAATGATGAATATTTAAATGATTATATAGTTAAAGCTGTTGAAAATAACAAAGACTTAAAAATGGCAACATTGACGATTGATGAGTATTATCAAAATGTTGTAATGCAAAGAGCAGGCGAGCTGCCAAGTATTCAAGCAGGATTTTTCCCAGGATATGGCAAATTTATAGGCCCATCTTCAGGCGGATTTGCACTACCTCTTGTTGCTAATTATGAACTCGATTTGTTTGGTAAAAATCATAACAAAACAACCGCGGTAAGAAAACTTTATGAAGCGTCTATTTTGGATGAACAGTCCGCTTATATTTCAATTGTATCAGCAGTTGGCAGTGTTTATGTAAACATAGTTAAAATGGACGCTATGATTGATTTACAAGAAGACATCGTAAAATTAAGAAAAGAAATTTTCGAAATTATGTCTGTAAGTAATGCAGAAGGTATTGTTTCAACTTCTGACCTTGTAAAAGCAAATAAGGCGTATATTTCAGGTGTTGCTGATTTAACTGATTTGAAAAAAGAAAGAACAAAATTGCTTCATCAATTAGCGGTTTTGATTGGTGATAGTCCTAATAATATTGAAGAATACAAGAGAACTGATTATAGAAAATTGGCATTTTCAGGTTCAATTCCCGAATACGTAAGTTCTGATGTTATCATGCAAAGACCAGACTATAGAAAAGCTGAAAAGATGCTTGAAAAGGCAGGAATTGATGTTAAAGTTGCAAGAAAAGAAATGCTTCCGACTTTGAGTCTTGGTGGTGGTGTTTTATTTAACGCAAAACATTTTGAAAGTTTGTTTACAACTTCTCAAATGATTTGGGGTTTGGGTGGTTCAATTATGCAGCCATTGTTTGCCGGTGGTAAAATTAAAGCAAATTTGAAAGCTAAGAAGATTGCTTACGAAAGAAGCTTGAAAAACTATGAAAAAGTTAATCTGACTTCTATGCAAGAAGTTAACGATTCTTTAGTTTCAGTTAATATGGATAAAGAAAAACTTGCAAAACAAAAGAAAATTCAAGAACTTGAACAAAAAGATTTTAAACTTTCTCAAAATAAATTTGAACAAGGTGTAATTGCAAAATTGGATTTGAATCAAATGGAAGAGAATTTACTAACTGTAAATAAATTAGTTTATTCAACAGAATTCGATTGTATGGTAGATTATATCAGTTTTTATAAGGCAATCGCTGCACAGAATATTGTAACCGGTTCGTAGATTGTTAATAAAATAATTTAAAGTTTGTAAAATTATATTAATAAAAAAGCAAAATTTTATTTTTTAGGTTTTCTGTTAGTAAAAGGAAAATTATGAAATTAAATTTTGTGCAATCTATTGAACCTATGTTAAGACAGTGTCAACCAAAGGTAATTGAAGTTGGTGAAAATATGCGTTATACAATAAAAGACGCAAAAATTGCTGAAAATATATTCTCAACAAGCTTTCATACGTGTTCGGGTTTTGAATTGAATGCCGGCAAAAGGAATTTAGCCGGACATATAAAGCCGGAAGGTTTTAATCCGAGAAATTTTGCTGATGCATTTGAGTGTTTAGTAAAAGATTTTCAAGATAAATTTGGTGAAGTGAAAGCTTTAGTATTAGGTGGTAGAGAAAGTTCTTTTGTTGATCCATATTCGAGTGCAACAAGCAATGAAGTTTATTCGACAATGTGTGATGTTTTGAGCACGAAATGCAACATTCCTGATGAAAAATTCGTCTCGATTCTTGGAAAATATCGTGAAATTAAATCTAATGATGATATTGCAATAATTGGGGATAAAGTTTTTATTGCAAATAAAGAATTTGAAAAAATCGGACTTTTAAATGCGCCAAAAGACGAAGTTGAAATAATTGCAAATAAAGTTTATGAAGATGTATTTATTCCATCGAGTTTTTTGTAAAATATGATATTGATAATGTAGGTGGGGCTTTTAGCCCAACAATAATCTTTAATTATTTAGCAAGCTTAGCTGTTTTTCAAAATGTTTTCTTAAAAAAGAAGGACGATGGTATTTGCAAAGTCCATGTTTATCAATTGCATCAATGTGTTCTTTAGTTAGATATCCTGCATTTTTCGCCCAATTATACATTGGAAATTCTTCGTGTAATTTTTGCATGTATCTATCACGTGCAACTTTTGCTAGAATGCTGGCTGCAGCGATAGAGGCTGATTTTGAATCGCCTTTGATAATGAATTGTTGCGGATAATTAAAATTTTTGATTAATTTGTTACCGTCAACTAAAGTTAAAATGTTAGAATTGTTGATTATTGCAGTGCAAGCTAAGTTCATTGCTTTTAAAGAAGCGTTTAAAATATTAATTTTTTCAATTTCATCAACTTCAACGCAAATAATTTTATTAATTGTATTATTTTTTATAATATCATAAATCGACTCACGTTTTTTAGCTGAAAGTTTTTTTGAATCATTTAGAATACTTAAATCCTTTATCAAACCTTCTGTAACATTATCAAAATGTACAGCGGCAGCAAATACTCCTCCGGCAGCAGGCCCACGTCCGGCTTCGTCAGTTCCAATGATGTATTTATTAAAGTTCTTATCAAATTCAAAAAGTGTTTCTGATGTCATATTAGTTTGTAGAGTTTACGTTTATGGATTTAGTGTAACATACAAGCTAGAATGTTTAAAGTGAATTTTATAACTAAAAAATTGTTAAATTTATTGTCAGCTTAGTAAAGCTGACCTACAAACTATTCATCATCGTAATCAACAATTTGCTCTGCAAATGGTTTCATATTTTTTATAAATTCGGGTACTGGTGCTGGATTTTCAGTATCTAGAACTTTACACAAGTTTCTAAATAAATCTTCACTCTGCCTTGCTAAAAATTTTGTTATAGAAGATAGATTATAAATATGTTCAGACTGATTCTTAAATGCTTTACAGTAATCATCTAAAATTGTTGCTGTCTTATTTAGTTCTTCTGCTTTTATATGAATTTTTTCAATTTCTTTTACTAAGTCTATTCTTTTTCTTCTTTGTTTAAATTTATCTTCCATATTTTAATCTCAAAAATATTTCTCTTTTAACATGGACTGTCATTCCTGTAGATAAATTAAATTATACGCGAAAATTGGAATATGAGTCAATCATTGAGAGAGATTATTTCTAATAATGTAAGAAAATATCGAGAAGGCAAACATCTCAGTATGGAAGAATTGTCTTTATTATTAGAAGTTGATAACTCTTATATTAGTAAGTTAGAAAAATCAAAAGTGAATATAACTATTGATAAATTAGAGAAATTGGCTCAAATTTTAGAAATTGAAGTTATTGATTTATTTAAATAGTAGTAGATTTTGTTCAATAGAATGCGCACTATATCAAACATATAATATTTAAAACCATTTTCCACTTTCAATTTTCCATTTATAGAAACTCAACCGCATCCGCAAGGCTCGTTTACACTCACCAATGGCTGCGATTTTCCTAATAAGTGCGGTTATTTAAAATAAATTAAACCAATGATTTATACATATCAAGATACTTTTTAGCGCTTTCCTTCCAGCTAAAGTCCGCTTTCATTGCGCTTTGGCGCATTGCATTAAATGTATATTTGTCTTTATAAACATTCATTGCGCATAAAATCGCGTCTTTCATCGCGTTTCCGTCATAACCCCAGAATTTGAATCCATTTGAATTATCTAGCGGATAACCTGTTACTGTATCTTCTAAACCGCCGGTTGCTCGAACGATAGGTAATGAGCCGAAACGCATTGCTATAAGCTGAGAAAGTCCGCAAGGTTCAAATTTTGATGGCATCAAGAAGAAATCGCTTCCTGCATAAATTATGTTCGCCAAATCGGCTCTATAACCAATATAGGCTCTGATATTTGGTGTGTTATTTGATAGCCAAATAAACAGGTTTTCGTAAGATTTGTCGCCTGAACCTAAGAAAATAAAATCAGCGTCAAGGTTTCGCAAATTATTCTCTTCTTGTCGGATTAAATCCAATCCTTTTTGGTCAACTAATCTCGAAATTAAAGCAATAAGTGGTCTTTCAGGATTATACTTTAAACCAAAAGTTTCTAAGATTTTCTTTTTATTCTCTTCTTTATTGTCTAAAGAAGTTACGTCATAATTTTTAGCTAATGTTTTATCAGTTTTTGGATTGAAAACATCATAGTCAATTCCGTTTACAATACCCACAAGTTTATCGGTATGACCACGAAGTGTGTAGTCCATTCCTTCACCGTATTCCGGTGTTAATATTTCTTTTGCATAATTCGGAGAAACCGCAACTACTTTATCTGCATAATTTATTGCGCCTTTCATCCAATTAACGCGTCCGTAGTGTTCGCATCCCCATTCATTGAATACAATATCTTTTCTCATATTGGCAAAATCCAGAATATCTTCGAACCAAACTCCTTGATAAGCCAAGTTATGAATTTCAAAAACATTTTTAGTCTTAGACCAAAATTCATCAAACTTGTAATTAGCCTTGATATACAGAGGAATCATTGCAGTATGCCAATCGTTTGAATGAATTATATTGGCTCTAAAATTAAGTTGTTTTGCGTATTCTAATGTAGCAAGAGAAAACGCAATATATCTTTCGTGTTCATAACGTGGGTCGAGCCAGCGCGGATAAACTTCTTGAAAGCAAGAAAAATACCAATCGTTTTGAACAAAAAATACATTTATATTTGTGTTCGGAAGTTTTGTCATGTGGAGTTTAAATTTTTGAGGCGAAGAACCGAAAGTTATCCACATTTCAGAATTTTCTAACTCTTTAATTCCCCACTTTTCTCTATCAATACAGCCGTGTAGAGGAGTGAAAATCGCAATTTCAGCGTCTTTTTCTAAAGCTTTGGGTAAACTTCCGACAACATCAGATAAACCGCCCGCTTTTGAAAATGGTGAAACTTCTGCGGCTGCAAATAATATTTTCATAAAACTCTACTCCTCATAAACAAACTTTTTGACTCATTTATAATACAATAAAAATATTGGATACGAAACTTAGGCTATAGGCATAAATATTTTCACGCAAAAACCGCATTCTTCATTAGAATATAATCTAATTTCTCCGTTCATCGCTTCAACTAATCCTTTAACAATAAACAAGCCCAAACCTGTACCGCGAGTTGTGCGTGTAGTTTTATCATCAACTCGAGTGAATTTGTCAAACAGAGTCTTAAGTTTTTCTCTCGGAATGACTTCATAAGCATTTTGAACGCTTACAACGAGTTTTTCATCCCTAATTTCATAATCCAAAGTAATTGGGCTATCGTCATGTGAGTATTTAATTGCATTTTCTATTAAGTTAACAAAAACTTGTTCAATTCTATCAGTGTCAGCTAAAATTTCTATTTCACAATTTTGAACTTTGTTAATGATTTCTTTATTTGCGTCATTTCTAACAAGCATAATTGAATTTTCAATGATAGAATTAATTGGAAGATTAACTAAATTAACGTTTAATCTTGCACCTTCAATGTCAGGAATTACGAGCAAATCTTCAATCATGCGTTTTAAGCGTTCGGATTGTCTTTTAATAATTTTAAGCGATTTAACCTTTGTTTCTTCATCAATCTTGATATCCTGTCTTAAAAGTCTTGAAGTATACCCTTGAATACTTGTAAGCGGTGTTCTGAATTCGTGGCTTACTGTATCAATCATGTTTGAGCGAAATTCATTCATTTGTTTAAGCTCTTTGTTCTTTTTCTTGAGCTGAATATAGGACTTGTGAATCTGGTTAACCATTCTGTTGAACTCATTTCCGAGGAAAACAATCTCGAAAGGTGTGAAAATATTGGTTAATAGCCTAATTCGTCTTTCGTAGTTTCCTTTTGATATCGCAATAATTGCCTTAAAAAGCTGACGGATATTGATATATAAGTAAGATGTGTATAATCCTACAACGAAGAATACCGTAAGTATTGTAAGCAATATTGAAAGTATGATTTTATCACGGTTGTAGTCAATTGTATGTTTTGTAACTGCCTTAGAAGTGTTTACAATAATTGTAACATCCGGATTAGTTTTTTTAAGATAAACAAGCGGTTGATTTTTAGTATCACCATAAATTACAGGTTCATTTTCTTTTAATTTTTCAGGAAGTTGCGCAATACTTTTATCGTAGCCTTCTTGAGAGTAATTACTTGTTGCAACGATGTCTTTTCCTGCCAAAACAAATATTTGTCGCTTATCTTCGGTAAGAGTTTTGAAAAGATTTTTTTGTAAATTATTTATATCAAGAACTGCAACTAAATAATGACCATTTTTCATAGGACGACTAAAAACTGCGTAATCATCTTGAATGCTATACATTTTGTACTTTTCAAGCTGATTTTTTTTAACAACTGCGAGTTCTTTATAGAAAGGTAAATCGCCGATTATATTATCAAGATAACTTTGTTCTTGGCTTGGATTATTCAAGTATTCAAGGCTTGCAATAATTTGCGTAAGTTCATTGTTAATCGAATGTTCAAAGACATCAATTTCTTCAGACACGATATTAGCAATCATAACGGCTGCCGAGCGAAGTTGCGCACGGTTTGACTGTTGGTTAATGTTGCTTATAATAACACCGCTAACAGTCATCGGAATCAGCACAGCAAAAAATATAACGATAATTATCTGTTCTGCTATTTTTAATCTTCTTTTACTAAAAAATTGAACCATTTTTGTTCCACGCTTTTTGTCTAATTCGAAAAATTATGTTTGAGTTGAAAGTTGACAGTTGAAAGTGGAAAGTTGTTTTAAATATTTATTAAATTAATAGAGTTCTATATTGGACGTATTTTAATTAAAAATTGTAGGGTGCATTTTTTGCACCATATAAATAACTTTTAACTTTCAACTTTCAACTGTCAACTTTCAACTCAAAAAATCATGTTCCATTCTCTATGTTTACTTTACGAAGTTTCCCCAAACGGTGTTAACTTATACCCTACATTTGTCACCGTATGTAAATATCGAGGATTTTTTGTATCAGGTTCGATTTTATTTCTTAATGCGCCAACGTGAACCCTTAACATTCTTACATCTTCGTCACTGCTGTAACCCCATACTTCTTCAAGTAGTGTTGCAAGAGTTACAGGTTTGTTGAAATGTTGCATTAAGCAATACAAAATTTCAAACTCCGTCGGTGTAAGTTTGATTTTCTTATTGAGAATAATTGTTTCTAATGTGTCCGGCAAAATTTCAATTTCGCCAGCCTCTAAAATTTCACTTGACATAATAGTTTCAACCGGTGGCTGATTTCTACGTAACAATACGCGAATTCTTAGTAAAACTTCTTGTATATCAAAAGGTTTAACCAAATAATCATCAGCACCACTATCGAAACCACTTGTTTTATCGCCAATAGTGCCTTTTGCTGTTAACATCAAAATTGGTACATTGATTTTTGCTTGACGAATGTTTTTGCAAACATCAAAACCATTCATTTTTGGCATCATAACATCAAGTAAAATCAAGTCATATTTGTTATTTAAAGCCTTGTTCAAGCCTTCCATTCCGTCACAAGCCGTGTCTACAAAATATCCGCTTGAAGAAATATCAAATTCTAACAAATCTCTAATTTCTGTGTCGTCATCGACAATCAAAATTCTTTTCTTTTCAACCATAAATGTTACCTTTTATCACATGCTTATTCTAAAAGAATAATAGTTTCTTTGCAACTTTTTAATGTAGTTTATTAGATTTAATTTATTTTTATAATGCTTTGTTTCTAATTAGATTTTATCCGACTTGAAAGTGTAAATTTTTGTAACAATTTGTTTTAAATTAAGCAATATTTCTAAAAAAAATGTTTTTACATGTCATGTGAAGGTAAATTGTGGAGGTCATTTATGTCTTGTGTATCATTTATGGGTGAATCAGCCGGAAGCTTTGCTTATAGGGGTGGTGAATCGGCAGGAAGCATTGGTGTAAATGATTTAAAACAATCTTCGCCAATTAGTTCTTATTCTATAGAAGTTCCTACGAAAGAATTGACTCGAGATGTTGTAAATTTTAGAGGAACTGAAGAACGAGAAAAAAAAGCAAACTCTATTTGTAAAACTCTTGCCGGACTTGCAGTTACTACAGGAATTGTAATTGGTGGTTTAGCCTATGCTCATAAGGCTGGATGGATTACAAAGATGGGTGATGGTAAATGTAAAGATTTATTGACAAAGTCTGCAAAAACTTGTAATGATTGGTGTATGCAATCAAAAGAATCAATTGTAAAAGCTTATAATAAAGTTAAAAATTATTTTACTAAGAAACCTTAGTATTCATTTTTAATTCGTGCAAATTTTGTATTTGCATAAAAGTATTTTAGAATTTGATATGCATTATAGCCTCTTTTAGCAAGATTATTTGCACCATATTGACTCATACCAACGCCGTGTCCATTTTTTTTAATCCCTTCGTCGAAAGAAGGGACAGATTTTAAAAATGGCAAATCTTTTGACCAGACTTGACCACCGGTGTTTGTTCTACCTCCAGCAGAAGCAGAATAATAAGCGGGAACAATTTTTCCTTGGCAAACAAGAACAATATTTGCAGTTTCTGTAACGGCATCATTAGTGTTTGTTTTTTCGGCGCTGGCTCCGCCGTATGCTTGATCTTCTGGCGTATCTTTTAAGTCATAGCCGTATTTTGCGCGCTTGCCTTTGTTTGCAATGGCATAACTTCTGGCAGCTATAGCTTGTGCTTTATGTGCTTCGTGTTCCCAACTTGAAGGCATTTCAGATGGTACAACACCTTGTAAATATTTTTCCATAGGAATGTCGTTTATTACGGTTAATCCGAGTCCATCGTTGATGACTTTAAAGTGGCCTCGATACCATTTTCTTTTTACGCTAACAAAACCATTTGGTTCAGGTTTAATTACAATTTTGCTGGCATTGATTTTTTTCCATTGCCCATCAACTTTTATTGCAATTATTCCACGATAGGGTTTCATTTCGTAGCCCTTCATTTTTTCCATCACGAAAATTAATTTGTTAGTGTCGCAGTTGATTATATCAGCTTTTGTAGAAGCGCCAATGAAAGTTTTATTGACATGCGTTTGCAGTCCTATTTTGATAGCATAGCAAGGACAACAAATACATACGAATAAAAAAAACAGTATTATCCCTCTTCTAATTCCCATATTGCATATTATACAACGGAGGAATTATTATTTACAATATTGAGTGACAAAATCTCAAATAATTATTATTTGAGATTTTGCTTTATGTTTCTATTTAAACTAGTCCTTCTTTTAGAGCTTTAACGGCGGCTTGTGTTCTATCATCTACAACGAGTTTTTGAATAATATTGCAAACGTGAGCTTTTGCTGTGTGCTCACTTATTGTAAGAGTTTGAGCTATTTGACTGTTAGATTGTCCATCAACAACTAGCTTAAGAACTTCATACTCTCTTTGGGTTAAATTAGAATGATTTTCTTTAAATGCACTTCTTGAAACTTGGCGAGAAGGAATTACTCCGCAATTTTTATCTCTAATAAAAGGAACGACATGCGGATCAATCCACATTGCACCTTCTTTAACCATTCTGATTACACTCATCAAAAAATCGGTGCTTATGTCTTTAATTACATAAGCGCTTGCGCCTGCACTTAAAGAATTATTTAATTCACTTTCTGAGATATGAGAAGTTAACATAATAACTTTAATATTGTTATTGTGTTCTAAAATTTGTTTTGTTGCTTCTATTCCAGAAATATCAGGAAGCCCGATGTCCATAAGTACAATATTTGGTTTGATAAGTCTGGCTTTTTCTATGGCTTCTTTGCCATTAATGGCTTCTCCAATTGTTTCTAAATCAGGATAGTCGCAAAATAATGATTTTATACCAATTCGCATTAATTTTTGGTCTTCAACAAGTAATATTTTAATTTGCATAAAACCTCGCTTTCTTATGGAAACATTTTGTCCCAGAATAATATTAGAATGTTTTATGCATAATAATAATCACTAATATTGAGCCTAAATTCCCTATTTTAGAATTAATTAAATTTAGAAGTATTTTTTTAACGATTCTTGTAAATCTAAAATTTTTAAATGGTTTTCCAACATGGCTTGGTTTCGTCCTTCGTATGCGATGTCATAGTTGTCATTTTCATCAATTGCAAGATTAAAGTAGATGATTGCTTCATCTAGGTTTTCTTGTAGATAGTATGTCATACCGATAAGACTGTATTCAATTTCTTTTGAGTTTGAGTAATTGATAGCAGCTTTATAGTATTCAATAGCTTTTTTGAAATTACCATTTGCTTGATTTATACATCCCAAACCTCGTAAGACAGTTGGATTTTTATTATCAATGTGATAAGCCTCTTCAAGGGTTGTGAGCCCTGATTTTAAGTCATACTTATCATATTCTTTTTTTGCTTTTGTGATAAGTTTGACTAATTTGATTTTGGCACTCATTCGTTGAAAAAAATCAGATATTTCATTTAGTTTTTGTATTTCTTCAGACATAATATAATACTACGAATCAGGCAACATAGAACTTATTTCTGCAACAATTCTTGAAATATCCGGCCCACCGAAAATTGCCTCTAAAATAAGACTTGAATTGATAATTGTAGTTTCTCTATATTCCATTGTATCAATATCAATCACGTTAAATTCAATATAATCTTCACCAACATAAGCAACTTTTCCATATTCTGCTCCAGTTGCCCATCTTAAAAATACATATTTTTGCTCAAAAACCTTTAATCTATTTACTAACTTCATCTAAATACCTTTGCCCGTGTATATATTATTATTAGTTTTAATTTTTATAAAGTCAAATTAATTTAATCCTATTAAAAAGTTCTTTAAAACAGTTTCATCTTCTAATGAAATTCCAATAAATTTGAAACTGTAAAGGATTTTTCCGTCATCAATAAGCAATTTTTCTCTAACAAATTTTGTTTCGACAACTAATTTACCTTCTGAAAAATTGATAATGGTATTTTTAGGTAATTCTAGTGTAAGAATGCCAGATAGTTTTTTGTATATACTTGAAATGTCTTGTTGTACATAAAAAGCAACACCACCCAATGATAAATCTATTGTTGTTGCATTTATGGTAAAACCATCATTAAAAGTTATTGTTAATGGTAATTGAATTTCTTTTCGTGTACTCTGTCGTAATTGAATAAAATTCCATTTTTTAGGGATGCTGACCTCAAAAAGAACTTCATTTAATGAAACACTTGTATCAATTAGTGTTATTTCTGTTTTATAAATCCCATCAATAGTATAAACATTTAGTTCAATAGGAGTTTTTCTTTTCGGTTTACTAAATTGTATAGGCAAATCTGTCGCAAAATAACATTCTTTGTTATCCATAAATCTTAGTTTTACGGCATATTTTTTTCTCATGCCATTATCTTTATATATAAGGTAAATTTTAGTAACGTTGGATTCTCTAAGTATGTTTTGTTGCATGGTCAAATTCTCTCTAATATTTACAATTATAATATCACATTATAAGCAAGATAACAACTTTTGTTAATAGATTAAATTCTAAAGTAGAAAATTATTCAAGAAAACTACTTGACCGTATTTAACACAAATGAGATAATCAAGATATGAATTATTATAAAAAATATACACCTTATTTGTTTTTATTGCCTGCAGCTGCTGTCTTAATTGTGTTCTTTTTCATCCCATTTTTTCAAACTTTTGGGTTAAGTTTTTTTGATTATTCTTCAAGTATATATCACCCAACATTTAACGGAGTTGATAACTACATAAAATTATTCAAAGAGCCGATTTTTTACAAAGTTATGTTTAATACGTTTATGTATCTTATAATAGCGGTTCCGTTTTTGGTAATTTTTCCATTATTTTTAGCGATTTTAATAAATCAAAAAATTCGAGGAATTACGCTTTATAAAATATTACTCTATTTGCCTGTAATTGTTTCAATTGTTGTTGCTGCAATTGCGTTCAAATGGCTTTATGCCGGACAAGGAATTTTAAACTATGTTTTAACTCTTTTTCATCTTAAACCTATTGGATGGCTTGTTGACCCGAGTTGGGCACTATTTTCCGTTGCGATTGTTACAATTTGGAAAGGAATTGGTTACTATATGATGATTTATCTTGCATCTTTAATGAGTGTTCCGCAAGATTTGTATGAAGCTTGTGATATCGATGGGGCAAATTTTTTAACTAAACATTTAACAGTAACAATTCCGCATATAATGCCAACAATTGCACTGGTTTCAACTATAAGTACAATTTCTGCAATGAAAGTTTTTGCGGAAATATATGTTATGACTAAAGGTGGACCTTTAAACTCGACAAAAACAATTGTTTATTATATTTACGAACGTGCATTCGAAAATCTTGATTTGGGCTATGCTTCGGCGCTTGCTGTTGTGCTTTTAATTGTTGTGATGATATTTTCTCTTATCAATATTTTATGTTTTGAAAAAAACAAGTATGGAGATATTTAATGAAAATATTGGTTGTTACAGATTTGTACCCAATTACGGATGACGAAAAGCACACTCCGCGGACGATTAAAGATTTTGTTGATGGTTGGCAAGAATTAGGTCATGAAGTTCGTGTAATTAAACCAAATTTCTTATTCAATTCCTTTTTGAGGAAAAAGCCTTTTTACAAAAGTGGTATTTATGAAAATGTTGAGAATATAAACTACTTTTTGCCATTTTTAGGGAATATTAAGCAAAAGATTAAAACAGAATTTACTCCTGATATTGTAATAGCGCACATGCCGAGTGGTGTGATTTTGGCAAATAAACTTAAATTGCCGTTTGTAGCCGGTGTACATGTTTCGGACTTAGAGGTTTTAACTAATCCGATTTATTCTATTTATTTTAAGACGGAACTTGAGAAGGCTTATTCTAATGCAAAAAAAATTGCTTGCCGTTCAGAAGTTTTGAAGAAAAAGTTTTTGAAATTATATCCGCAGTATGAAAATAAAACTTTTGTATGCTATTCAGGGATTGATTTCGAACCGAAAAAAAGAACTTGGACTCTACAAAAGCCGCCCAAAATATTGACTTGTGCGCATTTGATAAAACGTAAGAATGTGGATAAAGTTATAAAAGAATGCGAAAATCTTGATGTAGAATTAAGGATTATTGGAGAAGGAAAAGAGTTGAAAAACTTGAAGAAACTTTCTTTAAAACCAAAGTTTTTAGGACATCTTGCAAGGACAGAAGTTTTAAAAGAAATGCAAGATGCAGATATTTTTGCACTTCCAAGCGTAAATGAAACATTTGGCATGGTGTATTTAGAAGCTATGGCATCAGGTTGTGTTACTGTGTGTTCTGAAAACGAAGGTGTTGCCGGAATTATAAAAGATAAAGAAAATGGGTATTTTTGGCATGAAGGAATTATTAAAAAAATTATTTGTTCTGAAAATCAAAATGATATTTTAGATAAAAGTTATCAAACAATAAAAAAATATACTATGAAGGAAGCTTGTAAAAATTATTTAAATCAAATTAAATAGTTTTGTTACTTTATTTTCTTTTTCCTCTTGATTTTTCTAAAAAAGAATGGTAGTATTAATGTGTTGCATTTGCAACATGTTGTAAAAATAACATATTATTAATAAAGGATAATTTAGAAAAGATGCAGGAACATTTTACTAATACAATATTTTACCAAATAGAATTAACTGCTAAATACTGTAAACTTTTGGGTTCACAAGTGTTTGAAAAATATGGTACCGGAATAAGTTGTGAAGAATATTCAGTTTTGGACGTTCTTGCAAACAGCCCTAAAATGTGTCAGAGAGATTTGGCAAAAATTATTTTGAAAGACAGAGCTAACACTGGAAAGCTTTTAGATTCTTTAGAAAAACGCGGTTATGTAACAAGAACGCTTTCAATAAAGAATAATCGACCGGTAAAAATCGTTGAGATTACTGATGAAGGAGTTAAAAAAGCAAAAGAAGTTTTAGAAAAAATCAGACCACACTTTCAACATGTTATGGAAAAAATTAATAATAGTGACGTTGCAAGAGTTAGTGATTTGTTAAAAGAATTAAGAGAAATTTTAGACGAAACATTGGAGATACAAATTTAGTAAAAGGGAATAAGGTAATAGGGGAATAAGGGAATAAGAGATTTAAAAAATATTTTAAATAAAATGCGTACAATAAAAGGGTAAACAGATTGCCACAAAAATCTCACGATTTACTCGCAATGACAATTTAAGCGACGAAGCAAACCACAATATATCCTGAAAATTGAGCGCAGAGAACAACTAAAAATTAATACCACTTATTCCCTTATTGCCCTATTACCTTATTCCCTAACAAAACGAAAGGCAAAAAAATGAGCGACGAAAATAAAATAGAAGAAAAAAATACAAAAAAATTGCCGGTGAAAAAGAGATATTTTTTCACATTTCTAGCAATAGTAGCAGTTATTGTTGGCGGTTATTTCTTATATGATACATTAGGTTCTGAGTCAACAGATGACGCGTATGTTGATACAACAACGGTTTCAGTTTCGCCAAAAGTTTCTGGACAAATTGTAAAAGTTCTTGTAAAAGATAATCAGCCTGTAAAGGCAGGACAAGTTGTTGCGGTTATTGATAAAATTGATTATCAAGTAAAATTAGATCAAGCAACTGCTGCTTATGAAAAAGCTTTGTTAAATCAACAAAACGCACATGCAAATTTGAGTGCTGCTAATTCAGAAATTGAACTTGCAAGAAAAGATGTAGAAAGATACGAAAATCTTTATAAAGTCGGTGCTGTATCCAAACAAACTTTGGACAAAGCAAGAACAAATTTAGAAACAAAACAAGCAAAACAAACAACTGCTGATCAATCAATTTTTTCTAAAAATCCTGCAAAAAGTGCGAAAGTTGCTGATGCTGATTTGAATGTATTGAAGGCTCAAAAACGCGCAGCAGAATTAGCTTTGGAATATACAGACATCAAAGCGCCGATTGACGGTACTGTTTCTAACAAAAAAGTTGAAGTTGGTATGATGGTTCAACCCGGAAGTCCTTTGTTTGTTGTTGTCCCGCATGATGTTTGGGTTGTAGCTAATTACAAAGAAACTCAATTAACAAAGATGAAAGAAGGAATGGATGTTGATGTTAAAATCGACACTTATCCTGATAAAGTTTTTAAATGCAAAATCGACAGTATTCAAAGAAG
>CAKVLL010000022.1 GCA_934757255.1 uncultured Candidatus Melainabacteria bacterium
GTTTTTTCAGGATATGCAATAAGTTTAAGCTTGTCTAATTCTGTGTTAAACTCTCTTAAATTGTTTCCGATTTGTTCAATCAGCATCATTACAGCATCATCTTTTAAACTGATATCTTTTGATTTAGCATGAGTTTTTATCCAGCCGGCGATTTCTGCTGTTTTATATGTTTTAAACGTTGGAAACTCTCTTGAATTAAATTTTGATAAAATTTTGTATAACTTGCGTCTTGAATCAAGTTTTTTATTTTCATCGCGCGGAAGTCTTACTACAAAAACAATATTCAAAGTTTCAGGGTTGTTTTTTAAAGCGTCTTCAATATCTGCCAATTCTGAATCATCAAAGAAATTTTTGTTGGAGAGAAAATAATCTTCACTGTTAATCACAATTAACATATCACCAAACATCATCGGTGGTGTGCGCAATGCGGTAATAAGAGTTGAATATACAGGATTATCCAAAAACTGAAAATTCATGGATTTAAAATCAGGATTGAGCTTGGATACCATTTTCTCAAGCTCTAATTCTATATTGTAATCTTCATCCCCGTGGAAAAAATATACAGCCATAAACTAATTATACAATAAATAGTTTTAGGGATTCAATTTTTATTGCATTTGAAAATTTAATAGGTGGAGTTGTCCTCTTTTCTTCAAATAAATTCAGTTCATCCTTTTTTATATTTTTATCTTTTACAAAATACTTTAACATCATAATTCTCCTTAGGCTGCTTCTGTTTGAACATATTTAGCCGATTTTGCCACAACTCCATAACAAACCATTGTTAAGCGGTTATTCAAAGCCAACATTGTTCTAAAGTTGTTTGCCGAAACATCCATCGCACTCATAACATCGTCTGCTGAAATTCTTGATGTTAAAGCGTCTTCATTGTGATTATCCACTTTTTCTTGTGCATACTTTTCTACTAATAATTTGTCAATAAAATCTCTTGCTCCAATTGCCATAATATTTCTCTCCTATATTCATTATATATCTCTTATATATATAAAGTATTTAGCTATTCAAAAATTGCCTTTTTAGTAAATAAATATTAAGTTTTATTAAAAAGTTTTATATACATTCTATACTTTGTGATTATATACGTATTATTCTCAAGAATGATTTTTAACCAATCCCCTTACAATTCGTAACATATCAATTGCAAAGGTTAAAATTTTATGCTAAAATAGACTCATAAAATTTGTGTGGAAATTAACTGATTGCTTATATAAATGTGTGTTACTTAATATAGGAGAAGAATTATGAAACTAATCTCTAAAGAAATCAAAACAGTTAAATCTGCATTTAGTGATGAATTTGAAAATTACTTAAAGAAACAACAATTGAAAACGACATTTAATGGGAGTGAATTAGAGTCTTTTTCTTGGTACAGAAAAGCATTAGGTCTTGCATAAATTAATTTTAGTTTATCAAAGATTTTGGGAGTATGAAAAATTTAATTTGTCGTCAGGGTTTACAAAAATGAATCCTGACGATTTTTCGTGGTACAATTTTTATAAGATGAAGATATTTATTATCACAGCATTTTTGATAATTATGTTTGCAGCACCTTCTTTAGGAATTGAAAACATACAAAAGGTATATCTTAATGAAGCAATTAATGTTGCATTAAGAAACAATATTGATTTGCAAGCAGCCCAAATTAATGTAAATATAGCAAAAAATAATCTAAAGACCGCAAAAAGACTACAAAACCCTTCATTTGATATGTATTATTTTATGGGTGGAGCAGGAAGAACAGAGCCACGCCAAATTGGTGCCAGTCAAGAATTCGAAATTGCAAAAAGAAACGCAAGAGGTAAACTCGCAAAATCAAATCTTGAACTTGCAGAAAAAGAATTTGCTTATACAACATTTGATTTAAAAATGGATGTTAGGGAAGCATATATAAATCTTGTAGCTGCAAAATCAATATTATATATATTAGAACAACAACAGGAGTTACAAGAAGAATTATTAAAAATTGCAAAAGCGCGGGTTAAAGCACATTCAGCACAAAATATTGATATAATACAAGCAGAAATTGCACTCAATCAAATGATAACACAGGTTAATACAGCAAAAGTAAATGTTAAAAGTTCATTAGCAAACTTTAATAAGGTTATTAATGATGCGAACGACGTTGTATATGACAGCATGGATAAAATTTTTTCAGAAGAAAATAACTTTGAAGAAATGTTAACACCACCACCTGATTACAATTTTCCAAGCTTTACGGTAATAATGCAAAAAGCACTTTCTAATAGATTTGATATAAAGATAAGTAAACAAGAAATAGACATTGCAGAGAAAGAACTTACTGTTATTGCAAGACAAAAAATACCAGATTTTCAAATTTCGGCAGGTTACGCGTATAGACCTGCATTGTACGCTGATAATGGAAATTTTAATAACGGTGCTTACGTTGGTGGAAGTATAGTTAATATACCGCTTTTTTATAATTATTCACCAGAAATTCAAAATGCAGCGCTGAAACTCAAACAAGCAGAATTAAAAAATGAATCTGTTAAAAATAAAGCGATAAAGGATGTAAGCGCAGCTTATGACAGATTTTTGACTGCAGCAGATAATCTTAATCATTATGAATCCAAAATTGTAACCGGCTCAGAAGAACTAATTGAAACTTCCAAAAAAAGCTATGAAGCTGGCAAATCTGATATTACTTCTCTAATTGTTATGAAACAATCGTATAAATCCATAATTATAGGCTACACGCAAGCTTTAGCCGAATATTATAATAGTTGGACGAATTTTTTAAGAGAAGTTAACGATGAAAGCTTCAATTTATCTGATACACTGTGATATATTATTAAAGGAAAAATAAATAGCTATAAGGATAAATTATGAGAAAAAGTTTATGTCTTATGCCATTAGCGCTAGGAACGCTTGGGCTTGGGCTAACTGAATATGTAATGATGGGAATTTTACCGGATACCGCAAAATCTATGTATTGCTCAATTCCGGCTGCAGGTAATTTTATATCTTTTTATGCACTTGGTGTTGTTTTTGGTGCAATATTGCTTGTAATAGTTGCAAGGACAAAACCTCTTAAAACTATATTATTATGGCTTATGGGAATTTTCACTATTGCAAATTTTTTCACTGCTTTTATCAGTAATTTCCATATATTTTGTCTGATTAGATTTATCGCAGGTTTACCGCACGGTTGCTTTTTTAGCGTTGGTGCAATTTCAGCAGGAAAACTATGTAAAAAAGGAAATGAAAATCAAGCTGTAGCCACAATGTGCGGAGGCATGACAATCGCTAATTTAATTGGGATTCCATTGGGTACAATGATTAGCCATAATTTTAGCTGGCGTTTGGTGTTTTTGTTTATTGGGCTTTTTGGTCTATTAATCTTGTATTCAATAAACAAATTTGTGCCAAACTTAAAACCATTACCTGATACCGGCTTTAGAGGTCAATTTAGATTTTTAAAAAGCCTTGCACCATGGCTACTTATTCTTGCTGTAATAATGGGCAATGGTGGCATCTTTTGTTGGTATAGTTATATAAATCCACTATTGGTTAATGTTTCTAAAATATCAGTTCAATACATATCAATAATTATGGTTCTAGCAGGTGCCGGCATGTGCTTAGGGAATTTTTTAGGAGGAAAATTATCTGATAAATTTACCCCATCGATTGTTGCCAGTTTAACTCAATTACTAGCTTGCTTTTCACTCATTATAATATTTTTATGGGCACAGAATCCTGTAGTTTCAATTGTTTGTATGTTTATATGCACAGGTTGTCTATTTGCAGTATCTGCACCCCAACAAGTTTTGTTAATTCAAAATGCAAAAGGCGGAGAAATGCTGGGAGCTTCCTTCTCGCAAATATCATTTAACTTGGGAAATGCATTAGGCGCTTTCGTAGGAGGCATTCCTATTGAACATGGACTTGGATATAAATTTACGGCTATACCTGGTGCATGTTTTGCATTCATAGGTTTTTTGTTGTTATTTTTCTTCTTCAAACACTATAAAAATTTTTCATAAAAGTTGTTAATTGTTGAAAACTAATATATAATAATATGTATGGATTTATTTAAGTCTGGACAAAAAATTAACTTATATTTCCCAAAAGATGAAAATCTTGTTAGTATTTCTTGTACAATTTCTAACGTAAAAAATGATAGATTGTATGTAGAGTTACCACAGTATTTTATGAGATATATAGAATATTTAGAAGATGGTAAAAAATTAACAGCCAAAGTATTTTCAAAAATGGGAACGATTGATTTTAATACAATTGTTATTTCTTCACCATTGGAAGACAATTTTATTATAGAATTGGATTACAATGCCATTAAATTTACTCCAAGTGAAGAAATTCCTAGTGTTAATGCTATAGAAAATTTAATTATTAAATCTGAAGAAACTCCTATATTAGTAAAGACATTTGAAATTTCAACTGAATATATAAAATTCGATAGTGATAAAAAATTTGAAATTGAAAACAGTTTTGATTGTACCTTAAATTTACCAAAAGATTATGGTACAATAAATTTTAAAGCAACAATAGTTGAGATTGATCCTATTTATGATAACGAATATAAAGCCGTATATTCAAATATGAAAGAAGAAGACAGACAAACATTGTTGTATTATATGTATATGTATAGTAACAGCGCCGATTAGGAAAGAAAATGAAAAAATTAATAGAAAATAGTACTAAGCAAGAAAATAAAACAAAAAATAAAATGTTTGATAAAATTGAACGCTGCCGTTTAGATTTACAAAAAGACCCTACCAATCCAGAATTACACATTAGGTTAGGGGATTTATATGTTCAGTGGCATTTGGATATTTTCAATGCCGGTCAATATATTGACGAGGCTATTACAGAATACCAATTGGCTTTGGAATCTCTAATTGATTCACATGAAATATATTTCAAGCTTGGTGTAGCTTTTTATCATAAAGGAGAGCTAGATAAAGCAATTAATTATTTAACAATGGCCTTAGAAAAGAAAAATAACTATTACGACGCATATTATATGCTAGCAGAAACATTTGTAAAAAAAGCACACTTTACAGATGCTATTGATGCAGCAGAAGCAGCTGTTATTTGTTCAAAATTTGGTTCGTCTAGTGCACACTTTTTATTATATAAATTATATGATGCTTCATCGTTCAAAAATTCAGCTACTAAAATAAAATCATTAAAAGAAAAATTCGCATCTATAATATTAATGTTTTTTGACAAAAATGCAATTTCTAATATCTATAAAAATATTTCGTATATGCGTTTTTTACCTCTTTTTTTGAAAGGTTTTTATGCAATACAAATAAAAGATTTCGCTAAAGCAATTGATTTATACAAAAATGCAATAGAAACAGCGCCTGGTTTTGCTCCTTTATATTGTGTATTAGGCGATATTTATTTATCCACCGGATATTTTGAAGATGCAATAACAGAATATAAAATGGCGATTTGGTTAGATCCATTTAACATTGCTGCATACAGGCATTTATGTAGAGCTTATGAAGAACAAGGTGATTACAACCAAGCAATTGATATATATAACAAACTTATTGCAATGGCTCCAAACATTCCGGATTTGTATTCTAATCTTGCAAATATATATTACATCAAAGGCGAGTTCGATTTAGCAATTTCTAATTACCAAACTGCAATTACTCTAAATCCTAATAGAGCATGGACAAGTGTAATTGCACAAACAATGGGATTTGTATATCAAGAAAACAAATCAAATCCGGACGCTGCTATATCTGCTTACCAAACGGCTTGCATTTTAACTCCTGAAGATATTGATATATACGTAAACCTCGGCAGTGCTTTTTATGACAAAGAGGACTATTCAAATGCTTTGACTGTATATAGACAAGCATTAGAACTCCAGCCTCACAATGCAAAAATTCATTGTAATTTAGGATTTTTGTATTGGGGAAAAGGTGACACCGAAGAAGCTATCAAGTCATACGAATTAGCTATTAAATATAATGATAATTATGATATTGCATATAATAACCTCGGTGTAATTTATCTTGATGATTTAGGACGAGTTAACAAGTCAATAGAGTTATTTAGAAAAGCTGTTGAAGCCAATCCTAACTATGCATTGGCACATTTTAATTTAGCTAGAGCCATTTCAATAATTGGTGATAAAGTTGAAGCCGCTAAATTGTATCAAATGGCGCAAGACATTAATAAAATTACTCAAGAAATTGATCCTAGAGATATTGCAGATAAAATTAGTGAATTATTTGAGTCTTAAAATTATCTGTAGTATAATGTGAAAATATCATTAATAATTTGTGGAATAAAGGTATGACAGAAGACGATAAAACTGGGATTTCCCATATGATAGAAAAGGAATTAACTTCCTCTGATAAAATTTTAAAACCGGATTTCAATCAAAAAACCGGTCGAGAACTTCTTGCGTTCTATTTACAATCAAAATTTAAACAAGTACTTGCGTATGATAACAAAGCTGCCGAACCTATTTTTATCGAGGTTCGGTATGATTTTATTCAGAAGTTTTCACGAAGGCTTATACAGAACCCTAATAAAAGGATTATGATTGGAATTACAGGCGAGTCAGCATCCGGTAAATCAACAATTTGCCGCGAGATTGAAAACGTAATAAAACAATTCAATATGCCTGTTACAATTTTAACAACCGACAATTATTTTAACGATATTTCAGAGCTTATTAAGAAATATGGCACATTTGATAATTTACGTGACAATGGCTATGATGTAGATTCTCCAAACAGTTTCCAATTGGACGTTTTGCATGATGATTTGAATAAAATTTCTCAAGGTGAAGATATTTATTCTCCGGAATATTTGCTAAACGGCACTGGCGTTTCTGTCCCAAAAGCAAAATTTGTACCTTCAAATAAAATTGTCGTAGTTGAAGGTATGGCTTCTATGTTTGGTGACAACAAAGATATTTTTGATATCAAAGTTTATGTTGAAACAGACTTAGAACTCAGAAAAGAACGTTTTTTAACAAGAGCATATACAGAGCGAAATCAAGATTTAGAAAACGCTAAAAAGCATTGGGAATATATTCTTGGTGCCGGTGAAAAGTATGTTAAACCTTATAGAAATGAAGCTGATATAATTATTAATGGTGATACGAATTTGGCTTATTTCTCTCAAATTTTAGAGTATATTCATACGATAACAAATAATTTTGAAGGGTGAATCTAGTAAAAATATAAATAGTTAGGGATATAAATATGAGTATGATACAACCAATTAATTTTCAAGGTAAACATAGATTTGTTACTAATACAATTAGAGAAAATATACAACAACTATCTGGTAAAATGAATAAGGATTCCACGCTTATCACGTATGGTGATCAATTTGCTATTAGAGAAATAAAAAGTCTAACTTCTAGAGAAGATGGGATAAAATTTACAAAAGAAGGGACAAAATTAGTAAAATCGGATTCTCAAAATGCCGTAATAACAATCGGTAAGGTAAATTTATCAATAAATGCCATTACTGGTGAGATTGTAAAACATCATAAACCGTTTTTCAAATCTTGGTCAAAGATAATGACTTCTCTAGAAAATTTGTTATCAAAACTTAATAACAATTATAATAATTCTGATGTTGTGAAAAAAGGTTATTTGTCTGTGCACGGACTCAATTCTAAAGGTGCTAAAAATTTATTAAATCATACTAATTAAGATTCGAATTATTAAGAAATAATAAACATTAAGGGTATATTCTATTTGATACCTTATAATTATCATATATAATGTTATAGGGGAGATAAATCATGAAAAATCCATTCAATTCTGGCAAAAATGATGAAAAAATTAATGAAGAAATTAACGAAAATACAGAAGTAGCTGTCGATGAACAGCCTGAAATTACAGAACAAGAAGCTGTAGAAGATACAAAAGAGGACGAAAAGGAAGAAAAAAATCCTCTTCAAGAAAAATATGAGACTTTGAATAACCAATACATAAGATTAGCGGCTGATTTTGATAATTATAGAAAACGTCAAGAGCAAGAAAAAGAAGCGCTCTTAAAATATGGCGCAGAAAGTACTTTGAAAAAAATGATTGAAGTGCTAGATAACTTTGAGCGCGGATTAAAAGCGATTGAAACGGTTGAAGATTGTGAAAAGGTTAAAGAATGCTATAATTTGGCATACAAAAATTTCAAAGATGTTTTGACAAAAGCAGGCTTGGAAGCAATTAAGGCTGAAGGTGAAACTTTTGACCCTAATTTCCATGAAGCAGTAATGCAAACACCAAGCACAGAACATCCAGAACATACGATTATTGCAGAATTACAAAAGGGATATAAATTGGGTGACAAGGTTCTTCGTCCAACATTAGTAAATGTTGCAACAGAAGGATAGTTTATTTCTCTCCCTCGCTCCTTGCGGGAGAGGGAAGAAAATCAAGCAGAGCTTTGTGAAGCTTAGATTTTCGGGTGAGGGGTACATACTCTGCAAATAAAATTCACCCTCATCAGCCCTCCGGGCAGCTTGTCTTGGATTATTCGGGCGAGCAAAACATTTCAATAACAACAAATCCTATCGGATTTTTCTCGTTATTTCCATGTTATTTGCTCTTACGGGCTCAAGCCCTACCGAAAATCCGCTCTCCCCTCAAGGGCGAAGCGTAGGATGCGAGAAAAAATAACAAAAAGGAATATAAAATAGCTATGAGTGATTACTATGAAATATTAGGCGTGGAGAGAAGCGCTAGCAAAGACGAAATAAAATCAGCATTTAGAAAAATGGCACGAAAGTGGCACCCTGATGTTAATAAAGCTCCTGAAGCAGAAGCAAAGTTCAAAGAGTTAGGAAAAGCTTATGAAACTCTTATGGACGACGAGAAGCGTGCAACTTATGATAGATTTGGCGAAGACGGTTTAAAAAATGCCGGTTTCAATTCTCAAGGCCCGTTTGCCGGTGGTTTTGGAGATTTAGATGAAGTATTTAATTCATTCTTTGGTGGCGGATTCGGTTTTGGTGGCGGAAGACGTCAAGACCCTAATGCACCACAACGTGGTGATGACTTAAGGCTTGATATTGAATTAGAATTTGAAGAAGCTATTTTTGGTTTAAATAAAGAAATCAAAATTGATCACTTAGAAACTTGTAAAGCTTGTAACGGAACTGGTGCAAAAGAAGGTGCTAAACCGACAACTTGTTCAACTTGCGGAGGCTCAGGAAGGGTTCAACAAACTACAAGAACTGTATTAGGTCATTTTACACAAGTTGTTACCTGTCCTCACTGTCACGGCAAAGGTACAGTAATTTCTGATCCTTGCCCTGATTGTCACGGTGAAGGCAGAAAAACTGTAGAAAAGAAAATTGAACTAAAAATTCCAGCCGGTGTTGATAACGGCTCAAAAATGCGCCTTTCACACGAGGGTGATGCAGGTATAAATGGTGGAATTTCAGGTGATTTATATGTGGTTATTCATGTAAAACCTTCACCATATTATAAACGTGACGGCGCAAATGTTTTTACAAAATTAGATATCACACCTGCTCAAGCAGTTTTAGGAGATACTGTTACAATAAAAACCTTGGATGGAGAACGTCAAGTTACTATTCCGGCAGGTATTCAACATGGCGAAGTTGTAAAATTAAGAGGTGCGGGAGTTCCTAATTTGTCCAAACCTTCTGTTCGTGGTGAACATGTAGTTGTAATTGGAATTAAAACCCCAACACATATTTCTAATGAAGAAAAAGTACTTTATCAAAAGCTTTATGAGATTCAAATGGGACGCAAAGCACGCGAAAGAGAGTCTGTAAAAGAACGTTTAAAAGGTGTTTTTAAATAATATTTTGAATTAATGTTACAAGAACGCCTGCTCTAGAAGAGCAGGCGGAGTTAATTATTATAATAATTACTATCTTATATTTGATTAACCTAAACCGAAGGTTGGAGCTGAGTCTTTGATTCCCTCTGAACAAGCTTGCTTGATGCCGTCTAATCTTGCCTTTGCATCTGCAAGTTGCATTTCGTATGATTCTCTTTCCAAGTCCATTTCCGTTTCTTCTGACTTCAATGGTAACAATACTTCGTCTTGTTCTGCTTCTAATTGTGCTTCTTGTGCTTGCAACCAAATTGAAACATTGCTTTGGTATTGTGATGACATCTGTTGAGATGCATACTGTCGTTGCTGAACTTGACTATTTGCAACGGACATCGCACTTTGAAGTGCTGACCACTCTTCTTGTGGAATAACATTATCACCAAGTTTATATTTACCGGTTACATTGCCATTATTATCTTTTTCTTGTGTTATTTGACCATTTGCGTATGCAGTAAATAACTCTTTGATTCTATCAGCACTAATGCTCTTATCGTTACCAACTGGTATATCTTTATTCCAACCTTGCATAATTTGTGCTGCTGCAGTTGTCATACCGGCTGTACCTGATTGGTAGCAGAACGGATTGAACATTTGATTTTGTGCACCCACACCCATCATGTTTTGGAAGAATACAGAAGCTTGGTTCTGCATCATTTGAGCTTGTTTTTGTAAATTATCGGATTTCTTAGAATAGTATTTTTGAAGACGTTCAATGTTCTTCGTAATACGTTCCTTTTTGTTAGAGGCACGTAACTGTTTGAAAGTCAACGTGTTGACTTTTCTTTGCAGTCTCATTTTTTCATGTAGTAACATCAAGAATGCCATTGTCTGTGCCTAGTCTCCGTATTTTTTATACTCTTATATATATAAAGTATTCTTATGAGAGCAAATTTCACATGATTAATAAAATCGTTACAAAACTTTACATAAAAATATAATTAAATATTTACAAAAATTCACATAATTCTAAAAATTTTTTTGCATCTTTTAAACAAGATAAATTTGATTCAAAAGATTTTGATAATTCTGGAGCTAATTCATAAGCTTCATTTTTAGAAAGTGCATAAGTTTCAAAAAAGCGAGCAAATAATTCTGTTGGTGTATTATAATATTTATTAAGTTTTGAAATTCTACTATTAATACGTTTTAACGCTCTTTGTTTTGATTTTAATTCCAAATAATATTTTTGCTCATCGGATAAATCATAATCAGATAAATCAGTAACCGAATAAATTTTGTTAAAAATTTTTACTCTATCATATTTTAAGAGATATTTTAGAGGAGAGCTCAAAAATCTCTCAAGCTTTTTATTAGGTTTTGAAATTTTAAAATCAGCTTCTGTTTGTTTAATTTTATCCGCCAAAGCCTTAATTTCTTTATTTACATTTTCTTTCATGTCAAAAAGTGTTGCGGCTTCTTTCTTAGGAATCTTCTTTACTGTCAAATTAATAAGTTCTTCTTGCATACAATCAGTAACATTACCGAACGCAAAGTCCAGATTTTCTAATTTATTATCTTGGCAGAAGTGTATGTAATGTGCAAATTCATGTGCCAAAACAGAAAGAACACTCTCTTCATCCAAATTGTTGGCTATATCAATTCTATAACCACCGTTTTTTGTACCTCTAAAAAAGCCCTTGTTTCCTCGGGCTTTATTTTTTCTAATATTAACTTCTATACCTAAAGACTCAAAATATTCTTTTAGTCTTAAGATTCTGTTTCTTTCACTAACCATTTCAAATAATCTTCACTACAATCAACAATAGGTAAAGCAATAATTTCAGGCACTGTATAAGGGTGTAAATCTTCAATTACAAGCTTAATTTTTCCATAATTTGCCCTTCTGGTTTTAATCATCATAAGAATTTCTTTTTCTTCACAAACTTCACCATCCCAAGAAAATACGGATTGAACTTTGTCAACCATACTAACGCAAGCCGCAAGTTTATGCTTCATCAAGATTTTAGTAATATCTTTTGCTATTTTTTTATTTGGTACAGTACAATTAATTACGATAATATCCATACACTCTCCTTTATCTTAATCCAATTTAAAAATTTTTCCCGTGTTTAATATATTATTAGGATCAAAAAGCTTTTTTATTTTTTTCATATAATCAAGAGCTTTTTCGTCCACTGTATTTTTTATATACGATATTTTTTCACTTCCAACCCCATGTTCCGCCGAGATTGTTCCACCCAAAGAAGTTGCAAGTTCATACATTTCAGTTTTAGCGCTTATATAATTTTTAAACTCATCATCATTTTCCAAGTTCAAAGCGACTTGCGGATGAATATTACCATCGCCAACATGTCCAACGATACAAACTTGTAGCTGGTATTTGTCGCAAATTTCTTTTGCCCCTTTCACCATTTGAGCCAACTTATCGCGTGGGACGATAATATCATCAGAAACAACATCCGGCGCGAGTTTTGCTGTCGCAGCGAAGCTTGCACGCCTTGCTGTCCAAACAGCGTCTTGTTCTTCTAATGTAATTTTTGTTTCAATCTTGCTTGCCCCTGCATTATTTAATGCTTTTTCAACTCTTTCTTGTTGATTTGACATAGAAGATTCAAAACCGTCCAATTCAATCAAAAGCATAGATTCTTTTGTTATATCCAAGCCGCAAGGATAGAACTTCTCAACTGTTGTAATAGAATTGTTGTCCATAAAATCAATTGTTGCAGGAAATACACTTGCGCGCATAATTTCTGTAACAGCAGAAGTCGCATTTTCCATTTTGTCAAAATAAGCTGTTACAACTCTTGTAGCTTCCGGTTTTGGAATAAGTTTTAATTCGGCTTCAACTACAACGGCTAAAGTTCCTTCACTTCCTATTATTAATTGATTTAAATGATATCCAACAGCATCTTTTATTGTGTTTGCGCCCAGTGTCATAATTGTCCCATCAGCTAAAACAACCTTCAAATTTAGAATATAGTCTTTTGTTGTTCCGTATTTGAATGATTTAGCACCTCCGGAAGATTGAGCAATACTTCCGCCAATAGTTGAAACCTTAAAATTTGAAGGGTCAGGCGGATAGAAAAGATTTTCTGAAGCAGCTAATTTCTTAATTTCATCCAACACAACACCTGGTTGAACTTTCATCGTCATATTTGTGGGGTTAAAATCTAAAATTTTGTCCATTCTGGAAAAATTCAAAACAATACCACCGAAA
This sequence comes from uncultured Candidatus Melainabacteria bacterium, assembly GCA_934757255.1. Lineage (GTDB taxonomy): Bacteria > Cyanobacteriota > Vampirovibrionia > Gastranaerophilales > Gastranaerophilaceae > CAG-196. The sequence continues at coordinate 13,034 of CAKVLL010000022.1, forward strand.
TCACAAATACAAGCTCCTACCATATTTGTACCAGCACCACGAGATACAACAGGTATTTTATGTTCATTAGCGAACTTTAATATATTTTGAACTTCTTCGACTGTTTCCACAAAAACAACCGCATCAGGAAGTTTATGTTCCAATCGAGAGTTGGTAGAATCTTGCGCATAGCAATATCTTTCTTCCAAACTTGTTAGAACATTCTCCTTTTTTATAAGTTTATTCAAATTATCTAAATTACTTTTCAACAACATGTGATGCTATTTTTTCGATACTTTTATTTAATTTTGCGATTTGTCTATCCATACCGCCAACTTTTTTAGTAAGTTGTGCTGTGTCTTTAGGGTCAATTTTAGTCATAACTTCTTCAAGTTTAGACTCTAAAGAATTGATTTTATCTTGTTGTGATGACATTTTATCGTCAATTGCAACCAAGAAACTATTCAAAGTATTTTCAAACGGAGTCATGTCTATTTTTGAATTTTTATTACTAATAGTTGTTTCGACAATAACTCTATCAAGTTTTGCTTCCAGTGATGATATACGCTTAGCTTGTTTTTCAAATACATTACTCAAAGCTTCAATAAGCTCTGTACTTTCAGTATTATCTTCAGCTTCAGCTTTCAAATCTTCCAACATAACTTTGATTTGACCAATATCATCTAATGTTTCAACTTTATCAGAAATTGTGGTAATTTGTTCTCCTGCTTTATCAACCCATTCTGCTAAGTATTCAAACACTTGGTTAAACACTTGATTTGTTTTAGCGCCACTCTGAATCATTGAATTAATTGCACCTAACTTGTTATCAAGCCTGTCAATGCCAGCTTCGTGCGCAAAATTACGCGTTCTTTCATCCAAATCATTAATTACAAGTTTAAATTCTTGCAAATTATCTTGCAAGCACTTATGTGATTCATCAGATGCCAATATAAGCTTATTTGTTCTTGTACTTATGCTTACTATATCTTCTGACAATGTTTCAAAATCTTTTTTGAACTCATCATATTCAAATTTTGGCATTTCAGTTTTTAAAGACTCAACAAGTTTATAAATATCATTAGTTGAAGTTACAAGTTCTTCTAATTCCTTAGAATTATTGCCGGATTTCATTTCATTAAGCACTAATCTCAAATTAGCAATATCTGACTCTAAATCTTGTAAACTATAAACATAATCAATGTCACCATCAGAAGATATTATTGAAGTAATTTTTTCATTAATTAAATCTATATCTTCTTTTAATGAGTCAATTTTATTATCTACTACAGCAACATTGTCTTTTACAGTATCAACATTATCAATTGTAGTTACAATATGGCTCAAAATAGTTATCAATTCAGAATGTTTTTCTTGAATAAAATCTAATATTTCTTCTTGTTCTGCAACAAACGAAATTTGGTTAAAGATATTCAAGAATTGAGTAATAATATCAGATTTAAGCTTAGAAATTTCTTCATTCAAGCTAATATCTTGTGCATCAACCTTATTAGCCAAATCTTTAATTGACTGTTGAATACCATATTTAACAAGAGTATTCATCTCAGTTAATTCAGGAAGATTGTTACAACACAAATCACTTATGTCTTCTAAATATCCAAACTGTTCTTTTACAAGATTTTCAATACCGGAAATTTGATTATTTAATGATGCTTGGAATACTTCATCAAATGATTTATTCAAAATTTGCTCTTTTAAATCTGCAAAGCTAACATTTAATGAATTTATTGAATTACTGATTCCATCCATTATAGTTTGCATTGTTGCATTAATTTCATTCTTTGTAGACTTAAATTCATCTAAAATTTCACCAACAGAAGTCTTAATATTTTCAAAAGACTGATTATATTGAGAAGAAATCATCTTAATTTCTTCATACTTATCAACAATAGTGTCTGTGAATTTTTTATCAAATAAATTTAGTTTATCATCTAACTTATTCGTAACATTTTCTAAAACAAAATCATTAATTTGCTTATTAAGTTTATCCGCCGTTGAACTTACTAAAATTTCATTAGCAGTTCTTAAATCTGACATAGCAGAAGAAAATACACTTGCTTCCAAGAATTTATTCATAGTAGAAAGCATATCATCAACAGTATTATTCAATTCAGACTGAATATTATCCAATTTTTGATTCATAACTGTAGAATCAGTCTTGATATCCAAATAAGATTTGAGTTCATTAACATAATTGAATATATAATCTTCTATCGAACTTTCAACATGAACTGTCAATTTATCCAACTCATCTTTTTGTATACCTTTGAATAAATTAAATTGTTCAATAATATCTTTAACTATAACATCTGTTTCTTTTTCAATATCTTCTGAAACAAGCTCACATTCTTTTTGAACAAGCTCAACAATTAAATCTCTGCAAGATATAACATTTTGTTTATTAACTTCAACTTGTTTTAGAATTTGATTAGTAAATGCTTCCATTGATTGAAGTTCATCAGCTGAAATATCAGCAGTTGCTGTAAGTATATTAGTCAACTTATCCTCAATCGTTTGTTCAACACCATTAAACAAATCCTTACTGTTATCAATTAATGTTTTTGAAATAGTTGAAACTTCTGATTTTGTAACATTTTTAGCTTCTTCTATCAATGTGCTAAAAGTTCCACTCAATTCTTTTATATGAGCCTGAAATACATTCATTTGAGAAATTTCATCTTTATCCAACCTGTCATTTAATGTTTCAAAAGCAGCTTTAAATTCCACTGTTTTAGCAGTTAAATCTTCTAATATTTTAGAATTTTCATTATCTAAATGCGTTGTAAAATTTAAAGAAATAGTTTCAAATAATGACTGCATTTTTTCATACAAGCCTTCTATTCCATTTGTTAAATTTTCAGAAACGTCTTGTTTAAAGGTATTTGTTAAATTTTGCGATATTTCATTAATCTCAGCTTTTAAATGTTCAAACTTACATGACAAGTCATTTATATTTTCTAAAACACTTTCATCAACCTCATTCAACTTAACATCTATAAGTTGAGTTTTATTTGTAATTTCATCAAATTTTGACTCTATATTACTAGCCTGTACCTCTAAACCTGAATCAATGCACTTAGCAATATCATCTAATTGGTGTTTTAAATTTGATGACAAAGTCTTATTCAAAGATGACATTTCTAAAGTAAAATCTGCTAATTTAGCTTTCAAAGAGTCATAATCTGCTGAAGTTACTTCAATATTGTCATCAATAATAATTTTCATTTCATCAGCAATATTTTTTAATCTATTTTCCGCATTCTCGTTTTGAATAGCTAAAGTTGCTTCAAGAGCTTCATTTAGACCTAAAACTCTTTCTTTAATATAATCAGCCTGTTCATCGTTCTTTTTAACAATATCATCAAATAAAGATTCTATCTTAGCCTTATATTGTTCTAAATTTGATGCAACAGTTTCATCTATTCTGGCTGAAATATCAACCAAGCCATTTTCAATCTTAAAACTAAGCTCGTTATCAGAACGAGAGAAAAGCTCAGCTATAGAATTTGATAATTCTTCGAAATTAGTTTCTATCAAGTTGAATTGTCGAGTTAAATCTTCATCAACATTTTTATCAACATTTTCTAATCTGTCTTTTAAGTTCGCAAAATCTTCTGTAATAGAGTCAACACTATCTTTAAAGTTTTGCATATTTGTTTCATTAAAGCTATTTAAAATACCTTTTAAAGAAACAAAATTATCTAAAATCTTTGCAAGAGTTGATGTTAAAGAAGAATTTGTTTTTTCAGACATTAAATCAACACTATTTTTTAAATCATCAAAACCACCTGTAATTTTATCGGTGTAATTTTGCATATCTGATGAAAATTCCGATAAATCCGATTTTAAAGTATTTACAGAATTATCAACTTCTGCACAAAAATCGTTTTTAATAAAGTTTACAACTTCTCTATTACCGCCTTCAACTTTCAAAGTTGTACTTGAAAGTTGTTCTGCAAGTTCTTCTACATTAAGCCTTAATGTACCAATAATTTGAGCAATTTCACCCTTAAATTGTCCGATTAATTCTTGAGAATTTTGCAAACTTTTAGCATGTAAATTTTCAGTAGTAAACTTAATTTCACTAATTTTATCCGCATTTTCGCATGTAAATTCTTGTTTAAAATCAGAAATCTTATCTAATAAAGAATTCTTCAAAGTTGATAACTTAACTTCAAAATCACTCTTTAAACCGTCTGTTGAAGATATAATATCGCCAATATTAGTGCTTAATGTAATATTATTAACATTTAAAGCTTCTTTTATCTCATCAAAATTATCTTGTACTTCAAGTAATTTATTATAAGAATATTTAATTTCTTCCTTTAAAGACTCAGTATTTTTAGAAATAGCAGTGTTAATACTATCGATTTTATTAGAATTTTCTTTTTGAATTTGAATCAGATTGTTTTCAACCTGTGTTCTAATAACTTCAACTACATCACGAACATTCTCAACATAGTTTAAATTGCTATCTTTAACAATTTCGGTAATATTTGCAAGCTTAACATCAATAGAATCAGTATTTAATTCTTTTTGAGAGCTTACATAAGAAATTACATCCATAATAGATGAAGATATATTATCTAAAATTGGTTTTAATGCGTTTAAAGCTGATGTTTGTGCTTGCTTTAACGTATCTTCAACACTATCTAACTTACTCACTAAAAGTTCATATTTGCCGAATAAATCATTTGCTGATTTTTCAGCTTGTTCTGTAGTAGAATTTTCAAAAGCAGTTGCCAAATCTTGCTTAACAGCGTATAAGTCAACTCTTAAATCTTTAACTGCATTAACAAAATCCAAACCTAAAACATCTTGAACAGCAGATTTTAATTCAGCAAACTCGCGTTTAGAATTATTGACTTCTATTACGGAAGCATCTAATTTATAATCAATTACTCCGGACAATTCTTTAATATTTTTTATTTGTTCAAATAATTGACTTGAAGAATTTGCGACATAATCCTCTTGTTTTTCCAAAGAACTTTTTAAACTATTCTCAAAAATAGCTAAACGGTCAGTAACGTTTGAAAAAATCGCGTTATTTGCAGATACATTGTTTTCGTCAATTTGTGATACAACAGTCTTTAAGTTTGCAATATCATCCGCTACATCATTGAAACTCTTTTCACACAATTTTGTCATTGTGTAGTGAGAATCTTTCAATTTTGAAATCAAAGAGTCTGCGTTATTAGAAATTTCGTTCAATGTTCTTGTTGCATTGACTTCAACCAATTGAGAAATTTTATCAGTAACAACATCAGTATGCTCTTTGATGTCATGCTCCATTTTTTCTAAGTTTGACATCAAGCTTTGGAAATTAACATTGATATCTAAAGCCTGCAAGTTTGTGCTAATTTTCTGAATTTCAGAAGACGCGTCAACAAGTGAATTTTGCAAATTTATTGAACCAGATGAAATATCTTTTAAAACAATTTCTAAAGAAGCTTTAAATTCTTCAAAGCTTTGATTTGTCGTTACTTCTTTTAAAGAAGTCTGCAAAGCTTCTAATTCATTCATTATTTTTTCTGAATTTTGGCTTTCGCTTTCAGAAATAACAGTCTTTAAACCTGCAATAATGCTAACTGACGCATCGATTTTTTCTGCTAAATTGTCTATCTTGTAGTACTTATCAGATAAATTGTTGATAGAGTCATTCAATTCATGGTTTTTGGCAACTAAATCGCTCAACCATTTTTTAGCACCGATAACATCATCTTGACTGGCCAAACCTTTTAGAGCACCTTCAAGCTGATCATTCTTTTTATCCATCATTTGAAGTGCTGAGAGAATTGTGTTTGATGAGTTTACAATATCATCTAATTGACCGCCGAATTTATTGATTGCTTCTGATTGGTCAACGTTAGAAAGTGTTTTTATTAAAGTTTTAAAGTTTTCATTAAGACTTAATACAATCGAATCAAAGCCATTGCCTAGATGCTCTAAATCGTTTTTAAGTAGAGATATACTTTTGATGATTTCTTTCTTTTGAGAATCATCAGAACGCATTGCATCGAGTCTTAAAGTAATGTCGGTTAGAGTTTCTTTTTGTGAAACAACTTCACGTGAAAATACAGATAAATTTGTAGCAACAATATCAAATAATTCTTTTACTTCGCTAGATTTTAATGTATCTGCGCTATTTTTAAGCAAGTTTGAAAATAAAGATTCTATTGCACCAAATTTTGAAATTAGAACGTTATGGCGCTCGTCTAAATTTTGTTTCAACTCAGACAAAAAGATTTTGATAAGGTCAATATCTTCTTCAGTATTTATTTTTTCCAACTTAGAATTAATTCCAGCAAGAAGTTTGTCAACATCAGAAGTATTCAATATACCTTGTGCTCTTATTGAATTTAACAAGGTTTTTATTGTATCAAAATTCTCTGTAATCTCCGAAAAATTATTTATTTCTGCCATATACTTACTCTAATCCCACATTCTACATTCATACATATTATATAATAATATAAAAATACTGGCAAATACTAATCATTTGTAATATTTTGTTAAGTTAGGTAAATTTTTTTCTATCAAAAAGTAGCACTCTTTTTAGAATGCCACTTTTTCTTTTCTAATAAAATTTTTTTAATTTTTATCGAACATTTGCTTAATGCCATCAACTGAACTTAATATTCCTGTAGCTTCGTAAGGCATATAAACAACCTTGTTGTCTTGACCGCTTGTAATTGCTTGCATTGTTTCTAAATATTTCATCGCGATTAAATATTTATCCGGCTGACCTTTATCAGCTAAAGCATTGATAATTCTCTGAATAGCTTCTTTCTCGCCGTCAGCTTCCAAAATTCTAGCTTGAGCAACACCTTCTGCACGCAAAATGTTTGCTTTCTTTTCGCCTTCAGCTCTATTAATAGCAGCTTCCTTTTCACCTTCTGCTTTTAATACTGCAGATTTTTTCAAACCTTCTGCTTCAAGAATAGCTGCACGTCTATCTCTTTCTGCCTTCATTTGTTTTTCCATTGCTGATTGGATATCAGTAGGTGGAATAATGTCTTGAAGTTCAACTCTGTTAACTTTTACACCCCATTTATTTGTAGCGTCATCCAAAATTGCTCTAAGTTCATGGTTGATTTTATCTCTTGAAACTAAGCTTTCATCTAAATCAAGTTGACCAACAAGGTTTCTCAAGTTTGTTTGTGTCAGTTTTTCTATAGCTTCAGGTAAATTTTGAATTTCATAAACGGCTGATTTAGGGTCAACAATTTGAAAATACAAAAGCGCGTTAATGCTGATTGAAACGTTATCTTTTGTAATTACATTCTGACGCGGAAAATCATAAACAGCTTCTCTCAAGTCAATCTTGGTTCTTTTTTGAATAACAGAATAACTTGAACCATCAAATCCCTTTTGAGTAACTTTCCAATCAATTGCACGAGGTGCTTCAATAACAGGTATAATAAAATTAAAACCTGATTGAAGAACTCTGTCGAATTTACCCAAACGTTCAATGATAACTACTTCTGCCTGTTGCACAATAACAACACCTTTTGATACAAAAACGAGTGCTAGGGCAATCAAAAAAATTGATAATGAAATCATAACTCTCTCCTAAATTTTTGTTACATACATTATTAAACTGTCATTTCTTAATATTTTAACTTCAGCTCCTGCCGGAATTACTTCACCATTTTCACATCTGGCTTCCCAACGTTCACCATAAATTGTAATAACACCGCGCTCTGCCGTAATTTCTTCTGCTACTTTTGCGATTTTACCTATGTATTTTCCTTCAATTCCGGTTTCTGTGTCTTTAGAATGGCGCCTTAAAAGAATTGGTCTTAAAAATGCAAAAGACAGGAATGACAACATGAAAAACACAATAACTAAAGCAAATTTATTCAGCGTAATTAAAGAAAATCCTGCTGTAATAAAAGCTGCTAGAGCGAAGTTTAAAAAAAACATGCTTGGTGTAAAAATCTCAAGTATTACAAATGCAATACCGACTACACATAAAAATTGCCATGCTAACAAGATAATTCTCCTAAATATTTGTAAGTTGATAAAACATATTTCCACCTTCTGCACTACTGCCTAGTAAAACAAAGCAGTCTTGAACCTCCATGGATAGGGAGGTCACAGCTGTTAGCGAAGCTTCGCTGAGCTTGCAGATGTGGGTGGGTTTCTATAATTCTTTATAAATTATTTATTCCCTATGGGCTGATACCCATCCCGTCCTGTCTTGGATTATTCGGGCGAACATAACACTCCAATAACAACAAATCCTTACGGATTTTTCTTGTTATTTCCATGTTATTTGCTCTTACGGGCTTTCGCCCTACCGAAAATCCGCTTCCCTAACAGGGGAAGGAGTTTATGCGACCTTGTTTTACTGTATTGTATGCATCTTGTAGAGATAGTGTTGTTTATAACTATTCTTTAATTAAAGAATTGATTTCTGCAACCATTTCATCAGCATCAAATCCATGAACTTTAGCGCCAGCTTCAAGGTTTTCGAAGTGTGCAGCTGCGCAACCGATACAGCCCATGCCATATTTTTGAAAAACTGCAACTGCTTCAGGATGTTGTTGAACAATTTCCATAATTCCCATTTCTTTAGTAACTTTTGCCATTTTTTATCCTTTCTTTTGTTTTTTATAAGCCAAAACATTGACTTATAAAAACAAATAATTAAATCAATATCGTGATTATAACATAGTTGAGAAAGGAATTAAATATGCAATTTATTAAGAATTTTTTCAAAAATGATTCAGTTATTGGTTTATGCGGACTTAAAAAGAAAACAGAGTATGTTTACATCGAAGTTCCTAAAAGTTACAAGAAAACTTATATTCCTAATACAAATGAAAATTATTTGCTTATTTAAGTTCGAAGAGGTTGAAATAATAAGAGATTTTAATTTGACAAATAAAAAAATCTGTATTAAAATTTCCTTGTACCGATATATCGATACAAGGAAATTTATTATGAATAACACAATTATTATAAATAGAAGTTGGTGGCGTGGGTTAGTTTAGAACTACCCAAATTTTCACTGTTCTAATTTACTATCGAGGGTAGTTCAACCTGATTGGTTTTGTCTACTCTAAAGCTTGTGTAAATGAATGTAAACAAAATTTTTCAGGTAAGACAAATTTTAGTTTTCACAAGTTTTAGGAATATAGATTATGACAAAAGTCAATGATAAAAATTTAATTAACACATTACCAAAACCGCTTAAACCGGCTGCCAGATTTATTCGACACCAAGAACAAGCATCTGGTCTTTCAACATCTCGTTTTATTCAAGATGTTACTACCTGTTTGATTCCAAAAGCTGTATTCTCACGTAGTTTAGCTGATTTAACCGAAAATACATTTTTAGAAACATCAGAAGAAACACTTATTTATTTTGTTCCAACAATAATAGGTGAAAGAGTTGCAAGAAAAGCATTTTCTAAAAATCTTAATAATAGTTTAAAAAAAGAAGTAGCTACTAGAGGCGTTGAACTCTTAGAAAAAGGGAATAATGCAAAAAACAAAGAAGTTATACCAGTTAAAGCAGCAATAGCGCTTGCTGCGATGGCAATTCCATTAACAGAATTTTCTTTGAACTATATAAAAAATTTGATGACACTTAAAGTATTCAACAAAAGTGATTTTAAAAATATTGCATCACTTGAGAATTCCAAGGAAGATATAGTTCATCAAGAAAAAGTTAAAAAAAGTGCTAAAAAACACATTGGTGCTGCAGCAGGAATATATGCCGGATGTTTAGGATTAGCCAGTTTATTAGCAACTCGAGGTAAAAAATCTAAAATTTTACAAAATATCTCAGAATTTATTGTTGCCCCGGGGAATAAATTATTCAAAAACAGTCCAAAAGCAAAGAATTTTATGAACAAATACTTGTGTATGGATTTTAACAGCCAAAATGGTAAATTATGCTTGAGCAAAGGTCAATTGACGACTTGTGTGTTAACCGGTGGTGTCGGATATTTTGGCGCTTCGGCTGATAGAGGCAAAGAAAACTTGAAAGAAACTGCCACAAGATTTCCTTTGGTAGCATTATACGTAATTACTGGTAGTGAACTTGTTGAAAAAGGTTTTAGAAAGTTATTACACAAATTTGGTAAATGTGAAGATTTGATTGGTAAAGATTTACAAGTTCCGAAATTTGATGAATTATCAACACTAGCTAAAAATAAAGCGAAAGAAAAACGCTCTACAGTAGAGAAAGAATATAAATCATTGGTAAAACAAAAAGTTTTAATATCAGGATTACCTTATATTTTTTCTATTGGTGTAATGGGATTTTTTGTTGCAGGAATGACAAACTATTTCACTAAAAAACGTTATGAAAACGCACAGAAAGAAAAACAAAACTAGTTTTTTCTCTTAATGATTAATATAACGCCCAAAATAATTGCTACAATTCCGCAAATTATTCGAGGTGTGAGTTGTTCATGAAAAACTACAACACCAAAAAATAATGCTGTTAAAGGTTCTAAAGAGCCTAAAATTGCAGTAGTTGTAGAACCGATTAATTTTATTGCAATATTTATAGTTTCTATAGAAATAATTGTTGGGAAAAGCGCCAAACCTAACGCATAAAGGCAAACAAGCGGCGAATTTAGAGGCTGTAATTGAGTGCAAAAACTTGAATTAATAATATAAACCAACAAGCCAAATAACATAACATAAAATGTCATTTTTGCACTATTCATGTGGCGAATAATTTTAATATTTTTTACTCCAACTATGTATAGAGAATACAAAAGTGCTGAGAGTAAAACTATCAATACACCATGCAAATTTAGAGTAGTTCCACTTTTCCCATGATATAAAAAAGTTATTCCGACTGTAATTAATAAAATTGAAGTAACAACCGTTTTAGTTACTTTTTCTTTAAAAAATATTGCCATAATTATTGCAACTAAAACAGGGTAAATAAATAAAATCGTACAAGCTATTCCTGCCTCAATATATTTAAACGCATCAAATAATGTTAAAGAAGATAACGAGAAAAATAAACCCAAAATTAAAAGAACAAAACCTTCTTGCCAATTTATATTAAAATTGATTTTTTTCTGAAATTTTAACCATAAACCATACAGAACTAAGGCTATTGCATACCTATAAAACAGCACAGAATTCACAGTTAAGCCTGCAGCATAAAGAGGTAAAGCAAAGAGAGGATTTGTACCATAACTTACTGCTGCGAATGCGCCGTTAAATAAGCCAATTCTCCTTTTTTTATCAGCTGAAATCATACAATCTACCTATTTTTTAAAACTCTGTTTGCCAATTCTTTTGCATAATCCATTTTGAACAAAAGATTTAAACCTGTATAAAGTCCTAAACAAGCAACCATTACTACTATAATTTTTGAGAACTCAAACACGTATTTTGGAAGCTGAATTTTGTCATAAGCTACGCATAGTATATAACATGCAACAAATGTTATAACACCTGCTAACGCCATTTTTGCAAAATTTACAAACAAGGTTTTGTAATCTAGTCGAACTTTTTTGTAAATAAATAATCCCAAGAAAGTTGCATTAAATAAGGTTATAAACGAGGTTGAAAGTGTGATGCCGGCAATTCCCATATTCAACTTTAGAATTAAAAGCCAGTTTAAAACTGCTTTCAAACCGATTGATGAAATCGCAATTATAAACGGTGTTTTTGAATCGTTAAATGCGTAATAAACTCTTGTTATAGAATCTCTAAACACATAAGGTAATATAGAGAAAGACAAGAAACATAAAGCTTCTGACACCATATAAACGGCATTTGCGTTAAACGCACCGCGTTCAAAAATCAAAGAAATTCCGTCTTTTGCTAATAATAAAATCAAAATTATCATAGGCATAGCTGCGAAAAACAATACTCCAACACCTTTGTTGAAATATTTTTTTACAGACTCTAAATCTCCTTCTCCTGCCAATCTTGAAAATATTGGGAATAGTGGTACTAAAAACGCTGTTACCAAAATACCAACCGGAAATTGGAATATTCTGTTTGCAAATACAACAGAAGTCCACGCCCCTTCTACAAGAGTTGATGCGAAAAACATATCAATATAAATACTTATTTGCCCTATTGTTGAACTCAAAATTGCCGGAAAAAGTAGTTCACAGATATTTTTAAATTGCGGATTGTTTTTTATATTTAAATTTGGTTTAATCCTGTATCCTATTTGTCTTAATTTAGGAAACTGAACCAACAATTGACATACAGCCCCCAAAGTCGTTGCAAAAGCTAATGCCATACCTGACTTATCATTATGGACTACAGAAATTACGCCAATAACAACAAGGCTCAAAATCATAGGCGACAAATTCGGTAAAATATATTGCTTATGACAAATTAAAAGTCCGTAGTAAATCCCAATAATACCGCCGATTAAAATAATTGGTGACATGATTTTGAAATGAGCAGATGCTAATGCAACTAATTCCGGAGAACCTGCCGAAATAATTATGCCCATTATTTTATCAGCAAAGAAGAAGCCTAAAATTGAACAAATTGCGAAAAACAAAAACGAAACAGTTAAAAACGTGTTATACAATTTGTTTACAAACTCATCGGGCTTGGAATCAAAATCAGGAATCAGTTTTGAAAATACTGCAACCGCAGCACTATGAAACGGCCCGCCAACTCCGCCTAAAATAATTATTGCTAATGATGGAATTTGTAATGCGTAAAAATAAGCGTCTGAAACAAGTGTTGCACCATAAAAATTTGCAACAACCATATCACGTACAAACCCCATAAATTTACTTGCAATAGTTACAAGCGCAATAAGCCATGCAGCTTTCAGCACGCTCGGAGTTTCATCTTTAACCATCTTAACTTCTTTATGTTCCATACTTTTCAACCAATTCTACATATAAAGTTACTGCTCTACCGAGTGTTGGAGGGTAGTAAACAATTGTATTTTCTCCGTCTTCAATATATCTTGAAATATCTATTCTATAATCTTTTTGGAAAATAGTTTTTGTTACAGGAAATTCCATAGTTCTGCCGTTAATTTTTACTGCAATCTTAGCAGCAGTTGAGTTTGTAATAACTAACTGTGCTCTACCAATCGGCGCCCAAAAAGTTTCCTTAACTTCTTCTCCGCAAATAGTTTTCGGCATAGTTCCAAGATTTATGCCTGTATAATAATGTCTTAATATATTATAATAAGGCTGATTTAGTTTCGTTGCCATATAACCGGCACCGTACTGGCTCATTCCGACACCATGTCCAAAACCGCCGCCAAAAATTGTAATATCAGTTACATTACCGTAACTATCAACTTTCTTTTCAAATACAATGTTTGCGCTAGGTAGTGACACTCCATCTTTTTGAAAAACTCTTCTGATTACAAGTTCTTTAGCGATTCTATAACAACCCTTTGTCGTCATAAGTTCAATTTCTACTGCTTTTCCTGACGCACCGCGTTTCATAACCTTGATGTCTTTAATTTTACCTAATTCATCACCTTGTTTAAACGCTGGATGTATAAATCCTGTCTTAGATTGAGCAATCATAGTAGTTTTTAAAACGTTTTCAAGTTCACCAACCGCCCATTGTTTTCGCCATCTGTAATAAGGTGACTCAATATCAAAAGAAGGAACTTTATTTTCATAAAACTCTTTAGCATCATTTTCATCTTCCAAACTCTTAAATTCGGATTTATCAGGAACCGCTGTTAAATAAGGTTTGTTTATTGATGGAAACATTTTTGTTAATGGGTCTGAAAACGCATGCGAATAGCTTTCAGTGTATCCACCAGCTGTAGAACTGTATAAAGCCAAAATCGGCTCATTATTATATAAAGCGACAATGCCGTCTGTTTCCATAACTGCACGAGTTGCTAAATCAGCTTCAGTATTAACGCCGTAATATACTTGACTTGCAACGCTATCAACAACATTAAATTCTTTATAAGCCTGAGTTCTTGGAGTTAAAACATAATTTCTCGCCGCAACTGCTTGTGCCTTCAAAGCTTCAAGACCAAACCTAACCGGCATTTCGTTTGGAACAACCCCTTTTAGGTATTCTTGAGTTTCTACAAGATTTACAAGATAAAAACCTTTTCTATCCTCTTTTTGGATAACTTCAAACGCGCCATGATATAGAGCTGGTTTACCTTTTCTTGTCAAATCTTTTACGCCCAAAACCCCTTGAGGACAAATTACTACAAAATCTCTTAAAGTTGCATTGCGTCCGTTAATTGTAACATCAATCCCCGTAACACCGTTTCTGATTACAATGTCTGTATTTGCAGAAATTTTTGAAACGATTTTTTTTGTTTCTCTATCGCAAATATCACACTCTGCAGTTCCGTATACGGTTACAGTTTGTTTTAATACGTTTTGAAACTTGTTATCAGTAAGTCCGACTCTTACTACATCAGTATTTGCAGCAAAAGCCGTATTCACTCCCCCAACTAAACTTGCAAACAATAGTAAAACTGTTGCAAGTGTTCTTATTTTACTTCCCAAATTGTACCTTCCTTAGAATCTTTTAGCACAATACCAACTTTATCAAGAGCAACACGGATTTTATCAGCTAAATCCCAATTCTTATCCGCTCTTGCTTGTTTTCTTGTTTCTATTATTGCATCCATTGAGTCATAATTTTCGCCCAACTCTTTGCTTATTTCTTCTAATTTAGCTTTTAATTCATCATCTGATAAAGTAGCTTTAGCGAAAGTAAAACCAAGAGTCTCAGCAAGTTTATGCAACAAAGTAAACGCATAAGGAACATCTTTATTTGCTTTGTTTGTTAAATCAAATAATACAGCTAAAGCTTTTGACGTGTTCAAATCATCGTCCATTGCGTCTACAAATTCTTTGTATTCATTAAATTGAGTTAAATCTAAAGTTTCGTCAATCGGAGTTCTTTTTGCATTTAGCATTCTCTTAACTCCGTTTGCTGCTGCTTGAAGCGCTTCATCAGAGAATTCAACCGGCATGCGGTAATGATTTGTTAAAATAAAAAATCTGATTGTATTAGCGTCATAATTTTTAAGTAAGTCATCAATTGTCAAGAAATTACCTAAAGATTTTGACATTTTTTCTTTGTTAATTGTAACAAATCCATTGTGTAACCAATAGTTTACGAATTTACATCCATTAGCGCACTCTGATTGTGCAATTTCATTTTCGTGGTGTGGAAAAATTAAATCTGCACCACCTGCGTGTATATCAATAGTTTTGCCTAAATGTTTTCTGCTCATAGCAGAACATTCGATGTGCCATCCCGGACGACCAACGCCCCAAGGTGATTTATATCCGAATTTTTCATCTTTTTTCCACAATGCAAAATCAAGCGGATCTTCTTTTTGTTCGCCAACTTCAATTCTTGCACCGCTTTCTAATTGATCAATCGGTTGTTTTGATAAATAACCGTATTTAGGGAATTTTTTTACTCTAAAATAAACATCCCCATTTGCTTCATAAGCAAAACCTTTGTTAATTAAATCTTTATTAATCGCAATCATTTCGCCTAATGTCTTAGTTGCAAAGGGTTCAATATCAGGTTTTA
This sequence comes from uncultured Candidatus Melainabacteria bacterium, assembly GCA_934757255.1. GTDB lineage: Bacteria > Cyanobacteriota > Vampirovibrionia > Gastranaerophilales > Gastranaerophilaceae > CAG-196. The sequence continues at coordinate 28,537 of CAKVLL010000022.1, forward strand.
AATTATTTAAAGCCTTCATGCTGTCGCTAAATTTTTTATACCAAAATTGAGAAACTTCTTCAGGAGTCTTACCTTCTTTTTCAGCTTTTTTAAGAATTTTATCGTCAACGTCGGTAACGTTTCTGCAATAAGTTACATCATACCCCTTGAATTTTAGATATCTGTATAAAACATCCCAAGTGATATAGCATCTTGCGTGACCTAAATGAGCGTTATCATAAACGGTTGGTCCACAAACATACATTTTTACTTTGTTTTCTTCAATTGGTTTAAATTCTTCAACTTGATTTGTGTAAGAGTTATGTAATTTCATAAATTTCTCCCTAATATACCCTAAGCAAACCTATATTATTACAAAAAATTTTTAGTGTCTACATTACAATATGAATACAGAAAAGCGGATAACAAAAGTCATCCGCTTCTTTAGGGTAAATATATCCCTCAAAATTATAATAAATTCAAAGCTATACTTGGGGTTTGGTTTGCAGTTGCTAGCAATGTAGCAGAAGCTTGTTGAAGAATTTGAGCTTTGATATAGTTTGAAGATTCTTCTGCAACATCAGCATCTCTCAATGTTGATAATGAAGATGTAATATTTTCAGTTTGAACACCTATTGATTCAACAGCTGATTCAATTCTATTTTGTGCTGCACCTAATGTAGTTACACGACCTGAAATATTGTTAATAACTTCATCAATTTTATCAAGCATAGAACTTGCTTTAGTACCGTTTTCTAAGCCTGCGCATTTTTTAGCTACATCAGCCTTTGCTTCACCAAATAATGTATTAATATCAGCTTTTGCAAATAAGCTTTTGTCCAAAACGATTTTGCTGTCATCATTGCTGTATAGACCAACTTGAAGATTAATATCGTTTTTCATTGAGCCGTCCATCATTTTCAAACCGTTAAATTCACAGTTTGCAGCTATACGGTCAACTTCATCAAGTCTTGCAGTGATTTCTGACTGAATTGCTTTTAATGAATCAGAACCGTAAGTTCCGTTTGCTGCTTGTTCTGTCAAATCTCTTACACGTTGTAAATGTGATGAAACTAGAGAGTAGGTGTCTTCTAGTGTTGTCATCATGTCAGCACCTGTTGCTGCGTTGTCAGCTGCCACATCTAATGAACCTAATTGAGTTTCCCAATTTCTTGCGATAGAATAACCTGCTGCGTTGTCTGATGCGTGGTTAATCTTGTAACCGGTTGTCATTCTTTCAATCGCATTGTTCAATGAAGATGTTGCTTTGCTCAAATTTGATTGAACAATCATTGATGATAGGTTTGTGTTAATTGTTAGTGCCATGTTATACTCCTTTCTGGCTTGTCCTACATGATGCATCCTTGCATCCCATATTTTTTTAATTCCACAACTCGAAATTTAATAACGTTTTTAAGAGTGAAGATTTACAAATCGTTACAATATGGGTTTAAAAAACGCGTTAGTGCTATAATTTTTATGGAGATAGGAGTTAAAATGGGAAAGATAGTTATAGATAACAGTCGTTGCAAGTCTTGTTATATTTGTACAACGACTTGTCCAAAAGGACTTATTAAAAAGAGCAGTAAAACAAATCGCCTTGGAGATTATATGGTTGAATTTGACGACCCAAAAGGTGAATGTGTCGGTTGTGCCATGTGCGCAAAAAGATGTCCTGATATGGCAATTACAGAGGTTTATAGATAATGGAAAAAGTTTTAATAAAAGGAAATTATGCA
>CAKVLL010000023.1 GCA_934757255.1 uncultured Candidatus Melainabacteria bacterium
GAAATGGATAGCATTGTTTTAGGTTCAGCAATAGCATTGCCTGTCGGAACAGTATTTATGAATGCAAATGCTCGTGACAAAGCAAGATATGTTGTAAATGAATTTGGCGCAATCGTTAAAGAAGGCGGTGGAAAAATCGTTATGGACGGTTTAACTTCTAAAAACGGTGTTATGATTTTAAGACATCTAAAAAAAGTTGCATTTAAAGGCAAACAACATAAAACATACTTTAATCCACAATATAACTTTGCTTCTAATCCTTACCAAAAGGCTGAAACAGTTGAAGAAGGTCAAAAGTTATCAATCGTTTCAAAATAATTGTTGACTATGGTTTATTAAAACATATCTAACGAGTTCGTTACATTATTGTCGTGTTCAATGGAACTGTTGAACACGCCCTACACCTTAATCAATGGAAAATTGAAAATGGAAAGTGGAAAATAGTTTTAAATATATCAACATGTTGATCAGGTACTGCCAGACAATAACTAAACAAAACAACAGTTTATAAAAAGCTGGATCTCTCGCGCTAATCGCGCTCAAGATGACGTGGCGTACGTTTTTTCAATTTCACATCCCGTCATTCTGAAGCCGATTAGACTGAAGAATCCAGCCTTTTAATAAATATTATTTTGTTTATTAAAACATCCACCAATCGCCCCCCCTAAGAACCGAAATTCCTAAAACAATTTTCCACTTTCCATTTTCAATTTTCCATTGATAAAAACCCACCCACATCTGTAAGGCTCGCTTACACTCACCAACGGCTATGACCTCCCTAATAAGGACGGTTACTAACGCAAGCTACGTTAAAAATCTTTAAAATCTCTTATTCCCTCATTCCCCTATTCCCTTTAACAATTATTAAGAATTTCCCATTTTTCTAAACTCAACTTTACAAAACTTCACAAAACGCATCAAAAAAGGCAATTTTTTCAAAGTTAAATACTTTATATATACATAAGAGATAACCAAGGAGAGTAAACAAGATGTTATTCACAACAGAAACAATTTCAAACAAAGAAATCGAATCAATTAACAACTTCTTCAACGAATTTGAATCTGCTGTTGAAACTGTTTCAGTTGAAGAAGCTCAAAAAGAAACAACTGTTACAAGATACATCAACTCTTTAGTTACTTCTTGCTACCAAAAATCTGTTGACGACATCGCTAACACAAAAGTTGGTAACAGAGTTGTTAGAAAAAGAAACCTTCAACAAATTATGAGAGAATCTTTCTTCTACGGCGCAAACAGATTTGGTAACAATTTTATAGCATAGACATATTGTTGGGCTGAAAGCCCAACCTACTTTATTGCTTAAGGTAATAGGGTAATAAGGCAATAAGGTAATAAGAGATTTTAGATATTTTCAAAAGATAAATGCGACAAATAAACAGTTATGACATCTAAAAATATTAAAACCACTTATTCCCCTATTACCTTATTACCTTAATCCCTTCAAAAAAACATAACACTCTCTTATATAATCTTACATCTTACAATCAAGCTTGGTGGGACAATATAAGCCAATTATATTTACCCCCATCTTACAAAAAAATTTTAGCCCCATTTGGGGTTTTTCTTTTGAAAAATTTTTATACCAGTTAGAATTACTTTTTTGAGCCAAAGCTACAATTATAATCCTAAAATATAAACTTTTCCTCTTTACTTTTCTTCCTTTTTGTAGTAACTTCAAGGGTATAAATCAATATAAAATTTAATGAAAATAGGGGGCTGAAAAAGATATTGACCTAAGCGTCAAAAATATTTTAAAGTTCCAAATATTAGAAAAGGAGAACTCACATGAGTGAAAGAAAATTAGTAGGAACAGGCGAAATGTTCAGAAAAGCATTAGCTGGCGGTTATGCTATCGGTGCTTACAACGTTAACAACATGGAAATTTTACAAGGTATTGCAGAAGCAGCAGAAGAAACAAGATCACCAATTATTCTTCAAGTTTCTGCAGGTGCTAGAAAATATGCTAACCAAACTTACCTTATTAAATTAGTAGAAGCAGCTTTAGCTACAACTACAGTGCCTATAGCTCTTCACCTTGACCACGGTGCAGATTTCGAAATTTGTAAAGCTTGTATCGATGGCGGTTTCTCATCAGTTATGATTGATGGTTCAAGATTCCCATTTGAAGAAAACGTAGCTTTAACTAAGAAAGTTGTTGAATACGCTCACGAAAGAGGAGTTTCAGTTGAAGCTGAACTTGGTAAACTTGCTGGTGTTGAAGATGACGTTAACGTTGATGCTAAAGACGCTAAATACACTAACGTTCACGAAGCTGTTGAATTCGTTAAACAAACTGGTTGCGATTCTCTAGCTATCGCTATCGGTACTTCTCACGGTGCTTACAAATTCAAAGGTGAAGCTAAATTAGACTTCGATAGATTAAAAGAAATTAAGGATGCATTGAAAGAAGCTGGTTTCGGTGATTATCCAATCGTTCTTCACGGTTCATCTTCAGTTCCTGCTGAATTCGTTGCTAAATGTAACAAATACGGTGGTAACTTACCTGACGCTCAAGGTGTTCCAGAAGATATGCTTAACTACGCTTCTAAGCATGGTGTAGCTAAAATCAACATCGATACTGACTTGAGATTAGCTATGACTTCTACTATCAGAGAATTCTTCGTTGAACATCCTGAAAAGTTTGACCCACGTGAATACATGGGACCTGGTAGAACAGCTGTTAAAGAAATGGTTATGCACAAAATGCGTGACGTTCTTGGAACTGCTGGTCACGCTGACGACTAGTACATTTTTTAGTTACTCAATGTGTTGACACAGTTAGAGTTGACACTGGTTACTGGTAGATGATAAAAAATAATGCGTTGATAGATTTTCTATCAACGCATTATTTTTTTTTATTAAATTGATGATTATTACAAAGCTTCTATATAATCTAAAATTTCTTCTTCAGTGTTCATTTCGGTTGTACAAACCAACACTCTTCTATCGTCAAGTTTTATTCCTCCTAAAATGTTTGCTTCTTTTAATGTTGACAAATATTTATCGGCATCTTCAACTTCTACAACAAACTCATTAAAGAAATTTTTGTTCATAGTCCTAACGCCCTTTCCATTAAGCATTTTAGAAAGTGCATGCGCCATATTTGCAGACAAGATACTTGCTTCCTTAAATCCTTTTTCTCCCAATAGACTTAGATATAAAGTTGTTGAAAGCGCAACTAAAGATTGATTAGAGCAAATGTTACTTGTTGCTTTTTCACGCTTGATATGTTGCTCTCTTGTCTGTATTGTTAAGGTAAAAGCTTGTTCTCCGTCAGCATCAACTGTTCTTCCAACCAAACGTCCTGGAAGTTGGCGCATATAAGCTTCTTTACAAGCCATATAACCTGCATGAGGTCCGCCAAAACTCATTGAAATTCCAAGAGGTTGAATATCTCCTACTACAATATCAGCTTCAATTGGTGGTTTAATTACAGCCAAAGCCGACAAATTAGCACATACTATAAACAATGTATCAGGCTTAGTTAATGCTCTAACTTCTCCATAATAATCCGGATATTGAACTAAAACACAACAATAATCTGCCGTATTTTCAGGTAATTCATCAAACCATTCAACATCAATACCTTGCGCCCAAGTATATGTTTTGACAACTTCTTTATACTCAGGATTGAGTAAATTAGAAACAAGTGCTTTATTCTTTTTGCCTTTAGCTATTCTATGTGCCATCAAAATAGCTTCCGCGCAAGCAGAACCACCATCATACATGGAAGCGTTTGCAATATCCATGCCGGTTAATCTTGAAATCATTGTCTGATATTCATAAATTATTTGCAAAGTTCCTTGTGAAATTTCAGGTTGATAAGGAGTATAAGCTGTCAAAAATTCAAACCTTTGTGCTACATAATTTACGCATGCAGGAATAAATTTGTTATAAACTCCCCCTCCTAAAAAGTTTGCATACTCTGTTTTATTCTTTCTTGCAAGCTTTTTAATCTCTTTTTGAGTTTCCATTTCACTTTTCGGATTATATAAATTAAAATCCTTAAACTTTACCGGAATTTGTTTAAATAAATCTTCAACAGACGCTAGAGATATTTCATCCAGCATTTGTTTTCTAATTTCATCTGTATGTGCTAAAAAATTTTTCATTATTCAATTTCTTCTTTATAATCTGCGTAATCCATTAAATCAGCGAACTCAACTTGAGGCGCATCAGATTTGATTTTTACAAACCATTTGTTTTCATAACTTTCATCATTTAATAATTCAGGGCTGTCAACAATTTCTTCGTTAACTTCAACTACTTCGCCAGAAATTGGCATATAAATTTCAGAAGCAGCTTTAACTGATTCAATAGTTGCGAATGCTTCATTTTTAGAAAATGTAGAACCAACTTCAGGTAATTCTATGAAAACGATATCACCTAATTGTTCTATAGCATAATCTGTAATACCTACTGCGTAATTTTCACCTTCTTCTAAAACATATTCATGTGTTTTTGTGCATAACATGCTTTCGTTCATCTAAAATATCTCCTATTAATTTGTCTTATTTTTCTTTTCTACAAATGGACGTTTTACAATTTCAGCGTCGTGTAATTTTTCTCTTATTGATATTTGAATTGTAGAGCCTACAGCTAAATTGTCAAGATTTTTTATGTAAGCTAGTGCAATATTATCACCTCTGATTGGCGAAATACCACCGCTCGTAACAATTCCTATTTTTTCATTATTATAAAATACTTCATAGCCATGCCTTGCAATTGACTTGTCAAGCATTTTTAAGCCGATTAATTTCTTTTCAACTCCATTTTTTAATTGCTCTACTATCTTAGTTTTGCCATTATAATCTTCTGTTTTTGTTTTGCAAACAGACCAAGCAAGTCCAGCTTCAATAGGCGTTGTATTTTCGTCTAAATCATTGCCGTATAAATGTAATGCTGCTTCAAGTCTTAATGTATCCCTTGCACCAAGTCCTATTGGTTTGATTCCAAATTCTTTACCGGCATCTAATAGTTTATCCCACAAATATTCAGAGAATTCATTTCTAACCATAATTTCAACGCCGTCTTCACCTGTATAGCCTGTTCTTGAAATCCATAAGTTAATATTAAACAATTCTCCGCGTTTTATTGAGAAAAATGGTGGTAAATCATTTACACCAAGACTTTTAATTAGTTCACAAGCCTTAGGCCCTTGAACTGCTAAAAGTGAATAATTATGTGATTCATTAACAATTGAAACATCAAATCCGCATTTATTACGAACCATCCAGTTCAAATCTTCATCAATTCTTGAAGCATTCGCTATAATTAAGTATTTCTTGTCTTCAAGCTTGTAAATAATTAAATCATCAATAATTCCGCCTTGCTTGTTTGTTAATTGACAATAAACAGCTTTAGAATCAACAAGCTTTGTCACATCCTGCGGAACAAGTTTGTTTAAATACGGAAGCGCATCTTCTCCATAAACAATAACTTCACCCATGTGTGAAACATCAAATAAGCCTACAGCCTCTCTAACGGTTTTATGCTCCTCAATAATTGAAGAATATTGTACCGGCATATCCCAACCGGCAAAATCAACCATTCTCGCTCCGAGCGCTACGTGTTTATCATGTAAAAAAGTTTGTTTTGTCATACATCCCCCATATCTTATTCTATTTTCTTAAGTTATAGGGAATATGTCAAGAGTTTTAATATTGTAAAATAAGCAAACAAAAAGCCGCAATCGATTGCGGCATTAACTCACGTTAGATAAAGGAGTGGAGGAGAAAATAAAGAAAAGAGATTATACTTTATTAATGCCACAATATATGATTTTATAACAAAGAGTATATACTTTGTTACAAAAATTAATATTTTTATCTAGCGTTTATAAGGTTGAATTATTATTTTAATATTGTTTCAATATAATTTTCAGCTACACCTTTATAATTAATTTTAGATGACGTTATCGGTTGTCTGTAATCATATTTGTTTATAGAACGAGATTCCACAATAACTGACGGAGGAAGGATTGACCACTTATAAAGCGCGGTTGACATACGTCTGAAGAATTTGTCCAACCATTCAACTTTTTGTTCTTTAGAAACGGTGTTGTGTTTTTCGTAAACAAATTCGGTTTCTAAAAGGTCATGGTAGCCTTCGTTTTTATTTTCTACACGCCAAATAATTTCGTCTAAGAATTCGTAAGGCATAAGAGCATCTTCTGCAATAAGTGGTTTACCTGTCTTAGGATCTATTGCAAGTTCTGCCCCAGGTCTTTTTAGAATAATTGCTTCAGGAATGGCATTTTTTTCTTCGCGGTTAGCGTTCATCCAACGGGCAAATGCAAATAATTTCGTTTTTGGAACATCCGCAATTGGTGCAAAACCGCCAGACATGTCGCCGTTAATTGTCGCGTATCCCATATACAATTCTGATTTATCGGAAGTCGCAATTGGAATACAAGAGCCGAATTCATTACTTATTCCCCACAAAAACATTGCACGTGAGCGAGCCTGAATATTATCAGGAGTAAACGAAGTTGTGTAACGTCCGTCCCATTTAGTTTCTACTGTCTTAAACAATTCATTTAAACATTCTGTTGTTGTATCAATCATTGGGCGTATTGTGGCTTCAGTGAAATGAATACCTAAATTGTGTGCCAATTGTTGAGCGTCAGATTTACTTTCTTTGCTTGTTATATGTGATGGCATAGAGATACCAAAAACATTTTCTTTGCCGATAGCATCTGCTAAAAGTACTGCGCAAACTGTTGAATCCAAACCGCCTGAAAGTCCTAAAACTGCGCGTTTAAAACCACATTTTTTAAAATAATCTCTTATTCCTTGAAGAATTGTTTTATAAGTTCTTTCTAAATCGGATTCGTATTCTAAAGTAAAAACTTTTTGTTCATTAAGAGATTTATCTAAACCCTTAGTTAGCGGATAAATTTTGCCTATTTTTTCTTTTGGATTAACAATTAAAAATTGCTCTTCAAAAGATTTTGCTCTTGCTAATAATTTTCCGTCTGCATCAAAAACTCTACTTGAGCCGTCAAACGAACTGTTGTCAATCGCACCAACTTGATTGACGTAAACAATCGGAGTGTTGTATTTTTTAGCAATAAACGAGAGCATGTTATGTTTTAATTGCTCTTTTTTAGCTCTGGTTGGTGAAGCTGAACAATTGATGAAAATTTCAGGGTTTTCTTGTGCAAGTTCATCAATCGGATCTTTATCATAAAGATTTTTTTCGAAGAATTCTTTATTGTTCCAACAGTCTTCACAAATAGAGATTCCATACTTTTCAAAAATTTTACTATTTTCTTTAATACTATCTTTATCAAAAACTCCCAAAGTTTCAGTCGGCTGAACTCCTACGACGGGAGATGGTTCAATATATCTGTAATCATTGAATTCTGAGTAGTTTGGAAGTAGTGATTTTCTGACAATTCCTTCAATTTTTCCATTTTTTAAAATTGCTACAGAATTAAAATATTTTTTGCCTTCCGCATCTTGTTTTCGAGGTTCAACAAACCCAACAAGAGCCGTTGTTCCGACTGTAATTTTAGCTAACCCTTTTAGCCATTTAATATTTTCTTCAACAATAATCGGGTGTCTGTCGATTGTATCTTCAATTGGATAACCCATTAGAGCCAATTCGGGAAAAACAACCATGTCTAAGCCGATTTTACATGAATATTTAATGTATTTTGCGATTTTTTTTGCGTTGTATTCGATATTCCCTGCAATAGGATTTATTTGTGCCATGCCGATAAATCCACCATTGGAAACAATTTGCTTTACACTTTCTATTATATTTTGCGGAATTTCTTCGCCGTGTGAAAATCTTTTATCAGCTATTTCGGATAGTTCGTATAAGTTCATTTTTACCTCTCAAGTTATGTTTATTATAGCTTGAGGGAAATTGATTTGCAAAAATGATAATAAATAAGGAGGATGTAATTCATTACATCCTCGCATTATTTTTTATTCTTAAAATGTGTATCTGATTCCTGCGTTACCGCCAAATGTATCTGCATTGTCAACAGCTGACCAATGACCTTTTTTGCTTTTATCTTCGTTGATTGTATAGTTTTTAGCAATATTTGGTGTATTAACAAATGAATAATCGACATGACACAGTTTATAAATTTTTACCCCAAATGGATGATTTAATTTAAAAATTGTTAAAGAATAAAATATTTCTGCCGAAATGAATGATATACAGAATAATTTTTGTTTGGAGAGAATATGACAGATACCCCGGTGATAACACTAGCGAATGAAGCAGGCATTCTTTTGAAAGAAGCAAGAGAAGCTCATGAAAAATTTTTAATAAAACAGCAAGATGCAGACTTGGAAAAAGCTATTGAATGTTATGTTGATGCAATCAAAGCAAATCCTTCTTTGTCTGAGTCATATTATAGATTAGCAAGTTTATTGTTAATAAAAGGCCAAATTTCGGTAGAAGGCGCATTGGAACAGTGCAAAACTGCAATTAGCTTAGAACCAAATAATGTAAATGCACATATTTATTCGGGATATTTTCAATGTCTAAATGGTAATTTTGATGAGGCAGAGAAAGAATTTCATCTGGCTGTAGAAAATGCAGGTGTAAATTCTGCTAGACCAAGATTATTTTTATCAAAAGTATTATTTTCTCGTTTAAAAAATAACAAATCTTCTGTTAAAGATGTTATGAAATTTTTGTATTACTTCTTATCCGGAAGTATGATGATAATGTGGGATTGTCCATCTCTAAAAATGTTTTGCAAATTTTTGGCAAATGATTTTTCTGTTTTTTCTTACAAAGCATTAGGTGAAACATTTGAAAAAATGAAACTTTTTCCTTCTGCGTTAGAAGCTTATTCTAAAGGCTTAGAAAAAACTTCGCAAGGAAATCTTTTTTATCAAAAAATGGGCGATTTATCGCTTGAATGTAATGATATTGAAGCAAGTTTAGAATGTTATAAGAAAGCTTATGAACTTAATCCTAATGACAGAGAAGTTTTAATTAAACTTGCTACAATTAATCAAACTTATTACCCTGAAAATACAGATATCACAATCGATTATTATAACTCGCTACTTGAATTTGGTATTGACTTAGACAAAATATACTATGAACTAGGACATTTATATTTGAATAAGTCTGACAAAATTCATGCTGTAACTGCGTTTAAATTAGCGCAAGAATTGAACCCTGAAAATCCATACTATAACAACTCATTAGCTTATGCTTACATCAAAGCTGAACTCTATGATGATGCAATTGAATACTACCAATTAGCTATTAAATTAAATCCTGATGCTGAGTGGACATCAATTGTTTGTCATGCGCTCGGTGCTATTTATGCAGAAATTAAAAATAATTTTGAAGCAGCAGAAGCTACTTTTAATGCTGGTATTGTACTTGATCCTAATAACGTTGATATTCAACTTTCCTTAGGAGATTTATACATGGCGCAAAATGATTTAGATAGAGCGATTAAAACATACTGTGATGCTATTGCTGTTGAACCGGAAAATTATTTGACTTATGCGAAAACAGGTTTGGCTTTGTGGGAAAAGGATTATTTGGAAGAGTCAATCGTTGCTTTCCATAAATCAATTGAATTGAATCCTAATTTTGAAATAGCACAAAACAATTTAGGTGTTGTTTATTTAGATGGAATTGGTGATCCTAAAGAATCTGTTCAATATTTTAAAAATGCTATCGACATTAATCCAAATTATACATTAGCGTATTTTAATTTGGGACGAGCTTATCAAGCTATCGGAGAAAAAGCATTATCAGCAGAATATTTCCAAATGACATTAGACTTAAATAAAATTACACAAGAAATGTCGGATAAAGAAATTAGACAAAGATTGTACGAATTGTTTGAGTAGTGCTGATAAGATTGATATATTTTTAAGAGTCTGTTATTTTATAATAGACTCTTAAGTTTTGTATAATATTGTTTACTTATTTAGATTGTAAAATTTTGTTACAAACAGTTTCATACATATAGTCGAATACAAAACAAAGTTTTTTATTATAATATTTATAGGATATAATTTTATAGGGGTATAAAATGAAAAAAATACTATTATCTACGTTGGTGCTTTTTTTACTTTTGTCGGCAATTTCGTTAGACGTTTCTGCTGCAAAAAAATCTTCTAAGCTTTCAAAGGAAACAATTGCTGAAATGTCCGATAATATTGATAAGTTAACAGAAAAAATATATGGAAGAGCGCTACTATCTCCACAAGACAATGAAACGTTAATAGGTATAAAAATAAAACTTGATAATCAAATGCTTGTGGCAAGTACTACAGAATTAGCACCTCTTTATTATAAAGCCGGTAACATTTATAAATTGCGTGATATGAAACCTGAGGCAATTGAATGTTATCAAACTATATTAGAGAATTTTTCTGATACAGCGTTAGCACCTAAAGCGCGTGCTGCTTTAGAATCAATGGGTGTAAAGGTTGCAACTCCTTCTTTGGAAGAAGATGACACATCTTCTGATGATGGAATATAACAAAGAATTTTGTGAAATTGTCATCCGCTCATTTTTGTATTATGATTATGTAAGAGGTAGGAATGGATTTTTTTAGACAACATAAAAAATTAATAGTTGGTTTAATTACAGTATCATTTATATTGTGGACAGCTGGAATGGGGTTATTAATGCTTCTTCCGGTCTTTAGTAAATAATTTTGGGGGCTTTTTTGAAGAAAATATTAAGTATATTAATATTTTTAGGAATTTCGTTCAACACATTTGCGTGTTGTTCCTCTTTTGCTTCTCAGGATATAGAAACAAAAAAAAGACAAACTCGTGCTAAAATTAACCACTTAAAGTGGCTGGAGAGCGTTGAAACTAATAAGCTTTATAAAAACCAACAAAAGCTAGAGAGTGCAAACACTAATTTACAACAATCTAAAACTCAAATTGTGACTGCGCAAAAAGAATTAAATGGCATGCAAGCTCAATTAGATAGAGCGGCTAGTGAATATAATAATCTTAATTATGTGCTTGCCGGACATATCAGAAAGGTTTTTAAATCGCAAAGAAAAGCGTTTTTTGAATTATTGATATCTTCTGAAGATATTAACATGCTTGTTGATAGAGTTTACTTTCAAAAAATATTGTTGAAAGAAGATTATAAAAAAATGGCGCAAGCAAAACAAAAGGCTCAAGAAATTGCCATGCTCAAATATAACATTGAAGCAAGAAAACGCAATCTAGAACGTTCTGTGGCTTCTATTAATTCTCAAAAAGCTTACATTGACAAAGCTATTGCGAAAAATGAGAGCATGATTAACAAATTAAGAACGGATAGGGTAGCTTATCAAAGAGCAGAAAAAGAACTTGCTAAACAGTCTGCAAGTTTAGGTTCTTATATTAATAAACAGACTAAAGGTTCTGATGTACATGTTGCATCAGGTTTTATAAAACCGATTCAAGGAAGAATTACATCTCCTTTTGGATGGAGAACTCACCCAATATTTAACAGTAAATCTTTTCATTCTGGCGTTGATATAGGGGGACCAAATTTAGGTGCAATAAGAGCATCTAATTCAGGAAAAGTTATTTATTCCGGTTGGTATGGAGGTTATGGCAAGGTTGTTATCGTAGAACACGGTGTTATTAATGGGAAACCGATTACAACATTGTATGCACACATGAATTCAACAGCAGTTGCTAATGGTCAAAGGGTTCAAAAAGGTCAAGTTTTGGGCTATGAAGGTACAACTGGATATTCAACTGGGCCACATTGTCATTTTGAAGTGCGGGTTAATGGACAACCAAATAATCCGTTAAATTATATATAGTTAGGAATTATGAATTTTGAATAATAAGATTATAACAATATTGATAGCTTTTTTAATAACTGCAAATACTGCATTTGCGGATTATTCTTTTATTGATCCTGATGATTTTACAGGAGATGCTTTTTTTGCGCCACCGGAGGTTGTGGTTGAACCGGAGAAAACTAAAAAATCTGTAAGAAAAGCTTCTATGCCACCGATTAAGAAACTGCGTTTAATTGTTAAACAAAAAATGCGTGAACGTGAAGCTAAAAAATATCAATATGCACCAATGGCTCCAGAAGAGGATATTTATGCAGTTAGAACAGAAACTTCAGAATATTCATCTAAAGATTTAAAAGAAGATTTTGATGAGAGCATGATGCCTGATGGCTTTGAAGCAGATGAACAGTCAGTTGAAGAATCAAAACGTCATTTTTGGAGTAAGAAGAAAAAGGTTGAAAAAACTCCGGAACAAGAAGATACAGAAAACATTATTCTTGACTGTGAAAATATGGATTATGACACAGAAACGTATTGTATGATTGCAAAAGGTAATGTAAATGTGGAGTTTGTTAAACAACAGACTATAATTAAAGCTGATACAATTACTTATGATAGAATGAACAATACAATTAAAGCGGAAGGAAATGTACGAATCTTAAAAAATGGCCAAACAATTACTGGCGATTATATTTTTGTCGATATGAACGAGGAAAATGCTTTAATTGAAAATCCTGTTACAAGAACCTCTACAATAGAGATAAAATCTAAAAAAGGTTATGTATATGGAGATAAAATTGTACAAGAGCATGGTTCTGTTGTAGTAGATGAATCATTTCCGATCGATTTTAAGTCAAGTATGGCTGGGCCGAATATTATGCATATGATGGTGCCAAAAAGCCAAACGATGACTAGTGATATGGAAAAAGGAATTATTAAACTAAAGACAAAAGATGTAAAAATTACTCAAAAAGGTGATTTGGAGATTATCGCACTTAAACATGCTACTTTATTTAAAGGACGTAAAAAGCTTATAAAAGTGCCTGCCATAAAGATTTACACAAATAAAAACAATGATTATGCTGAAACAAATTCTTGGGAATTAGGTTCTCTAAGAGGTTTAGGAATGTACATTGGTCCAGGTTTTGTTTTTCAAATGCCTAGAGGTGCTGTTTTAAAAGCTATGCCAATTTTAAATTATAATCACGGTATAGGTGTTGGTGGTATCGGACGTTATCAAAGTGCTACTAATAAAACTCAAATTGCTTACGGCACGGCTAAAAGCAAATTCCTAATACGTGGTAAACAGCGTTTGGATGATAATTTATATTTGCAGTATGCAATGAATGATTATATGAATGAGTGGTTTTTAGGTAGACGTCGTCCAAAATATGGTTTAGATTTAGTTTATCAAAAATCTTATTCAAGTAATAATTTTTTAATAAGAAATCATCAATCTAGTTATGGTCATAGATTAGATTTTGGTTATTATCATGACATTGACGAAGATACTAATTTTAGAAAATTGTCAGGCAATCAGATTGGTACTTTACGTGTAAGATATATGGGGCAAGCTGAACAAAATCTTTTAAGATATAGAAATGAAGATAATCAAACTGAATTTTCTTTTGATATTTCATCACAAGTTTCAGCTGCATTATATGGAACTGGTGATACTCAAATTATTGGTAGACTTGGGCCGAGATTGCATACTCAGTATAAGCGTTGGATGCAGGATATTGGGTATTTCCAATCAGTTTACGAAGATAATTCTCCATTACCGGTGTTCGATGCTTATAGATATGGAAAGTCAAATGTATATTTAAGAGAATATTTGAGGTTAAATAAATATTTTACTATAGCTTGGTTTGGTTCAATAAACTTGTCCGGTGATTCTCCTAATGGAAAACCTTTTCAAGAAAACTCTTTTTATTTGTCTTTTGGACCGGAAGATGTAAAGTTTAACTTAGGTTACGATTTTATAAGGGAAAATACTTTCTTTAATGTTGCTATAATGATGGATGCTAAAGGCACTAAGCTGGATTATGAAAGATTAGAAATAAAACAAGATAAGAAGGCTCAGAAGAAAGATGAAGTAAAAGATGTTGATGAAGAAACAGAATTTAAAAATTCTAATAAAGCTCCTGTGCTTAAACATGCAGTAGTAGAAGATGTTAAGACGGTGGAAGATGTTATCTAAAAAAATAAATGAAATAATAGAATATGGTAAAAAATGTGGAGAAAAAAATTTTACTCCGGGGTATTCTGGAAATATATCAGCCAGATATGATGATGGAATGTTAATTACAACATCAGGTTCTTCTAATGGATATTTATCTGAGAAAGATATTGTTCATACAAATTTCGAAGGTGAATCGTTAGAAGACGGAAAGAAACCGTCAAGTGAAAAATTTTTACATATTGAAATTTATAAAAAAAGACCGGAAATAAATTATATAATACATGTACATGCACCATATTTAAGTGCTTTTGCTTCTGCCGGTAAGGATTTAATGGCGCCAATAATGGCTGAAAATGTCTTTTATTTTGGAGGAATTCCGCTTGCAGAGTATGCACTTCCTTCTACAATGCGATTAGTGGAGAATACAGTTAAATTTTTTGATAAATATGATGCTGTATTGATGGCAAATCATGGTTTTATTATCGCTTCAAAAACAATGAATGATGCATATATGAAGCTTGAATTAGCAGAATCTTATGCACAGGTTGTTTTAAATACTTATCTTTTAGGTGGTGCTAAACTTTTGACGCAAAAAGAAGCTCAAGAAATATTTGAGTTGAGATAAAGATAAATAATTTTACGAATATTAGATATAGAGTTTTGCAAAATCTAAATCGCTTTTTATTGTAATTTTTATATTTGTATAGCTGCCATTTACTATGTATACAGGAATATTTAATTCTTCTAACATAGAACAATCATCTGTAAAATTGCCATCTTTTAATTTTTCATGAGCGCATTTTATTATTGATGTTTTAAAAGCTTGTGGAGTTTGCGTATTATAAAGCTTCGAACGGTCGATTGTTCTTATTATTCTACCTGTCGCGTCGACTTCTTTTATAGTATCGGTTGTTTTAGTCATAACTGTTACTGCGTTTTTGTCTAAAACAGCTTCTAATACGTATGATATAGTATCTTTTTTTATTAGTGGTCTTGCTCCGTCATGTATTAAAACATATTCATTTTTAACATTTTTTAGAGCGTTATAAACTGATTTTTGTCTGGTATTACCACCTTCTATAATTTTGATTTTTTCTATATTAGAAAATAAGCTTTCTAATGTATCAATTATTGAATTATTTGCAGAGATTATTATTTCATCAATTTCGTCAAAATCCGCAAACTTATAGATAGTTTCTTCTATAACTGTTTTATCTTTGATTTTTTCTAATAATTTGTTTGTATTGCCGTATCTTGATGATGTTCCTCCGGCGGTTATTATAAGTGAATATTTCATTATTTTTATTCTCCAAAATGGTTGTATAAACCTAATTCATCATACTTTTTAAAAATTTTATTTCCAACTCTTATTGCGTAATCTTGTCTTTCAACTACTTCTCCTATTATCTCATAGTCAGATAGTTTAGGCAAAAAGTCTTTTGGTACGGCTGCTACTAATTTGTAATCTTCAGCATCATACATGCCTTCTACAACTTTTGTATTTATTGAAACATTACTAGCTTCAGCAATCTGAAAAAGTGCATCAGCAAGACCATCCGAAGTATCCATCATTGCATAATCGCAATCAATTTGTGTAGCAATTTCTCTTGCAAATTTTTCTTCTAATTCCGGCATTAAATGCGCACTGATAAGTTCTTGATTATCTCCATTGTTAAGTAATTCATTTAAACCGGCTGAACTTTTTCCGAATTTGCCTTTTGTAATAACGCAGTAACCAACTTTTGCATGACTTCTTGAAGAAATTTTTCTATTCTGGTCACTTCCAATTGCTGTAATTGAAATATAGACTTTATCCGAACCTGTAATATCACCACCTACGATTTTTGCACCTCGTAAAGCTGATTTTGCACCTTTGTAGAATTCTTCTACGAAATCATTAGTTGTATTTTTAGGTAGAGATAGTGCAACTGTTATGTATTTCGGTTTAGCACCTGAAGCTAAAATGTCACTAATATTTACGGTTACGGCTTTATATCCCAGTTGAAAAGGAGTACACCATTTGAGTTTAAAATGGACATCTTCTACTAAACTATCTTGTGAAATAACTATTCCAAACTCTTTCAGATACGCGCAATCATCTCCTATGAATTCGTTTCCAATTTCTTTTTTTATGATATTTATAAAATCTTGCTCTTTCATACCTTTTAAAATTCTATGTTATTTGAAGATAAATATCAATGTTTTTGTAAATACAAACTTACTCACCAATTAACGATGTAAAATTATGTTTCCAAACTGTTATAAATAATTTTTATAAATACGCTTTTGTGATAAGATTTGTGTAAAGGAAATATAAGATTATGGATATAAAGAAAATATTATTTAGAACAAATTCAATTGATGTTGAAAAAGCTTTACCTGATGCGCTTGCTTTATGTGGTAAAGACGGTAAAATTCAATGGGTAAATGATGCAGCTGCTGAAATTTTTGAAACATCAAAAATGCACCTTCTTACATCAAATATAAGTGATTTTATTGAAAATCCAATGAACTTAATATCAAGTTCTATTATAATGCACAAGCCTGTTATTACTAAATTTGTGGATAGAGAAATATACTTTGACATGACTGTAAAAGAAATTGCAGAAGGCTATGTGCTTGATTTCCGTGATGCAGTACAAAATTCTGCAATCGCTCAAGACGATAAAACGGAAGAAATTAACAGAGAAAAAAATAATTTCTTGTTAAAGCTTACGAACGATTTGAAATCTCCAATTCAATCGATTGTTGGATTTTCTCAAGCCATGGCCGATGGTTTGGGCGGTGAAATGACTGAACAACAAGAAAAATATATAAGAATTATTAATAAAAATTCATCTGAGTTAATGTATTTTGTAGGCAAACTTTTAGAACTTTCTCAAACTGAATCGGCGTTAAAAGAACCTGATAAAAAAACTTTGGATGTTTTGGCTTTAGTTAATTCAGTTGTAAGATTCAATGAACAACTTTATAAAGGTAAAGAAGTCAAAATTTCAATTAAACCGGAAGATGATTTTAAAAAGACAATTTCTACCGATGAAGAAATTCTGAAAAATATATTGCAAGATGTTTTGGAAATAATTCTAAAATCAGTTGATATGGGCGAAGTTGCGATTACGTTATCGAATCCTGATGATGAATTTATTTCTTCAAAAAACTTGGCACCTGCTCAATATACCATGATTTCGCTTTCTACAAGTGCATTGTTGCTTTCGGAAAACGATTTGGAATGTATGTTTGACCCATATACAATATTGGATTCTACAAACAGAAAGAATGTATTAAGAGCAATGGTTTTGGCGAGTGTAAAAAATCTTGTTCAGTCTTTAAACGGTATTGTTTGGGTTGAATCTCAAATCTTGAAAAATACAAGTTTTAATATTATAATTCCTTCTAACTAAGGAGTTTACGGAGTAGGGATGAGCAGTGTTGTTTTAAAAAATCTTGTCAAAAGTTATGATGGCAAGAAAAATATAATAGATAATATTAATCTGGAAATAAAAGATAAAGAATTTATTGTGCTTGTAGGTTCTTCCGGTTGTGGAAAGTCTACGATTTTGCGTTTAATTTCAGGATTAGAAGATATTACATCAGGCGAAATTCTTATTGATGATAAGGTTGTTAATAATGTTCATCCAAAAGACAGAGATATCGCGTTTGTATTCCAAAGCTACGCTTTGTATCCGCACATGAGTGTGTATGATAACATAGCATTTGGTTTAAAAATGCGCAAATACGATAAGAAAACGATTGATGCAAAGGTTAGAGAAGTCGCAGAGTCGCTAAATTTAACAGAACTTTTAAATCGTAAACCAAAACAGCTTTCGGGCGGTCAGAGACAGCGTGTAGCATTAGGTCGTGCGATTGTAAGAAATCCGAAAGTCTTTTTAATGGATGAGCCTTTATCAAACTTGGATGCAAATTTAAGAGTTCACATGCGCTCAGAAATAAAGCGTTTGCATCAAAAATTAAAAACTACATTTATTTATGTAACCCATGACCAAACAGAGGCTTTAACAATGGGCGACAGAATTGTTGTTTTAGATAAGGGGAAAATCCAACAGGCTGATACTCCGGAAGTTATTTATAATCAACCTAAAAATAAGTTTGTTGCAGGGTTTATAGGCCAAATGAATTTTGTTGATACAGTTGTTCATAACGGATATTTTGAAATAGAAGGTCATGGATTTAAGACTGACAAAAATATTCAAGGCGAAGTTACAGTTGCAATTCGTGCCGAAAAAATGATTGCAGGTGATGTTTCAATAAAAGTTAAACCTGAAATTATTGAAATGACAGGCGGTGAAAGAATTGTTTACTTTAATCTTAATGGAAGCAAATGTTCTGCAAAAGTTCCATTGGATTATCCTATAGGCGAAAATATAGAATTAAAAATTACAGTAAATGACATGTATTTCTTTAATAAAGAAAGCGGAGAAGTAATATAAGATGAAAAAGTATAAGAATTATATAATTATAGCGCTTGCCATTATAACATTTTGTATATCAATTTGTTTTGTTCCGATTGATGCAACCAGATTTATTCCTGCAATAGAATCACAAGTTACAAAAGACTTGGGAATAAAAATTCATATTGAAAAATTAATTTTGCGCTTTGGACCGTCTTTAAAGGTTAAAGCGCCTGTAATGCACATGATGTATGAAGACGGACAAAAATTTGGTCAGTTTGATAATGTAAAATTCTTTATACCTTGGTCATCCTTATTCAAAAATGACGTAATCGTAAAGCGTCTATATGCAGATAGGTTAATTGTTAAAGTTAAATCTAATGACAAATATTTACCGGCATTTATAGAAAAACTTAATGCAAAAGATTTTAATGAAACTCCTGATGTTACTTTGAAATCATATAGCGTTTGTTATTTTGATAGTGGTTTGGAAAAGCATTTTAAGGTTGTAGGATCAGGTCTAAATCTTGCCAAACTGGTTAATTATAAGAACTTAAGCGTTAAAACAATTGGTGAATTCTTTATCAATGATAAAAAATATATATCTTACGATGTTTCAATCGTTCCTAATATTGAAATGGGCGAGAAGAAAGATTTTAATCTAAACGAGTTCGTAGAGCAAATGGAAGCACTTGATTTTCATTCTGATATTATTGCGGATTTGAAACTTTATAAAAATTTGACAGGAGAAACTCAAATTTCGGGTTTAGTGAATATTGATAATATTTCCGTACTTGATCCTAAAAAGAAAACTCCAAAGAGTTTCATATATTTGACTTTCCTTGGCGATAAGATTGGAGTTCTATCTAATATTTATGCTTCTGTTGATAAAAAAGTTTATATAGATGGCGTTGTAAATAATTCTAAAAAACCATCTGTTGATTTGAAGGTTAAGACTGATGAAATTAAGCTTGCGGATTTATACCAAAAAGTTAAATTGCTTGCTGATTTTTCAAAATTCAAAGATATCAATTCGCTTGATGGTACGATGAAGGCAGATTTCAATATCAAAGGTGATTTAAACAAAATTAAATCTGCAGGTTTTTTAAAGGTTAATAATGCAGCTGTTAAGGCAAACGGTTTGGACGTCAACAAAATAAACGCGGATGTGGATTTCTCAAACAACGTGATAAATATTGTTAACGCGATTGGTTACGTTAATAATGCACCGATTATGGCAAAAGGTAAAATTGACAAAAATCTTGACATCGAACTTTTGATGAATAAGGTTGAACTTAAATATTTGTGTCCGGCAGAATTTGGTGTAAAAAGTGGCATAGCATCGCTTGTTGCAAATTTAACAGGAACTTTGGATAATCCTATTCATAAAGAAAATTTACAAGTAGAAAACTTTAGTGCGCAAAACAAAGACGGAAATTTATCATTTGCAACTTTAAAAATAGATACAAACAAAAATAATATTGCGTATATTAATAACTTGGCATTGAAACCAAAAGCTACAGAAGCAATTAAACTACCTCTTTTAAAACTTTATATAGAAAGAGATTCTATTAAAGTTCCTGAAACTAATATTTTCATGCCAAATTCAAAAATGACAGCAAAAGCTGAGATTACAAACTATAGTACTAATGATTTGACATTTAGTGCTGTAGTAAACGGATTTATAAATTCACGAGATTTAAAAGTTCCTGTTCAATATGCAGCTGTTTATCCGGTTAAATTTGCGGTAAATGGCAATCGTGATACACAGAATATTATGGCGCAAGTTTTGATGGATAAAGCGCTTATTTTAGATGAACCGTCTTTAATCAATCTTGTTTCTAAATTAGAAAACAATACTTTGAAGATTGAAGATTTGTCAGTTTCGTCATTTAACGGCAAACTTTCAAATGATTTCAAGGTAAATTTAAAAGGTCAAAAGAAAGTTATAATTTCAGGAAATATTGAAAACTTGCAAAACGCTGTATTTAAGAATATCAGAGTATTTATACCGCAACAATTGAATGTAACTTTTATGGATAACGTTGCACAATTGAAAGGTGATGTTTTTGTAAACGGTAAATTCAATAAGCCTGAAATTGTCGGTCAAGTAACTGTACAAAACTTTATTAACCAGTTCTTACAGCTTGGCGCAACAAATATGACTGTTGACTTCAACAAAAATATTGCGGTTGTAAACGCACCTATGGTTAAAATCGGCGATTCTTCAATGGGAATTAATTCAACGATATCAACCGATATTTCAAAGGAATTGTATGTAAAAAATATTAGCGTTAAATCAAAGTATATGAATACTGATACGCTTTTGATGTACAAAGATAGTCCTATTGCAAAAGCCTTACCGCTAAATGTTAATGAAGGCAAATTCTATTCAGAAAAAGCGCTTGCAACAATTTATAATTCGCCACTTTATTTGTCTGCTCTGAATGCGGATTTTAAATTACAAAATAATAAGTTAGAATTGAAAAACATTTCTTCTGAAATATTTAATGGTAAATTAGCAGGTAACATTGATTTTAATTTGAAGGATGAAAACTTTAATTCAAGAATTCAAGCAAGAGGAGTGAGCGCAGCACCAATTTTTGATATCGTTTCAACAAGAAAAGATACAATAAGCGGTGTTATGGATTTTGATGCTAATATGCAAGGTAATTTGAGTTCTAAACAATCACTTAACGGCGATTTGAAGTTCATTATCCACAACGGCAGAATGGGAACTTTAGGTAAATTAGAACACTTGTTATATGCTCAAAACGTTATCGCTGATAGCATGCTTAGAACTTCTTTGAGCGTTGTGACAAAGGCTGTAACACTAAAAGACACAGGTTTGTTTAAATACTTGAGAGGCGATATCACAATGAAAAATGGCATTGCAAACGTAAAAATGCTTCAATCTCAAGGCCCTCTAATGACTTTGTTTATCAAAGGTCAATACAACCCTGCAACAGATTTTGCAAAACTTGTTGTTCTTGGAAGATTGTCAGATGAAGTGGTGTCAGGACTTGGTGCGTTCGGTGATTTTTCTTTCAATAAATTAATGGTAATGCTAACAGGCGAAGATACAAAGTACAATTTATTACCGGAAGATTTTGAAAAACTTCCTCCACTTTCTACAAAGAATACAAAAGAATTTAGAAGTGTTATTAATGGTATCGTAGATAAACCAAGTTCAGTATTGTTGTTTAACTGGATATCATATACACAAAAATCTTACAGACAAAAAGATGTACCGATGACGGATGTCAAAGTGCCTGATTTTATAGAAAGCTTGCCATACTAATTATTAGTTGGTGTCCTTGCTATATAATCCTGGTTCAGCATCAGAGCCGGTAACCTTTTTTCTCAATATAAAGGTCAATTTCGGTAGCGCAACGGCTAAAAGAAAGCTACTAATTCCGACATTCGCTAGTATGTTAGCAGATTTTGCAACAAGCGCTTTCTTTGCAAACTTATCTATATTACCACTTGCGTTTGCTTGTTTAGCAAATTTTTCTATCTCTTTTTTGAACGCATTAACCTTTTTTTCATCAACATACGCTCTAGGGTCACGAATTCTGTTTTTTAAATACTTAACTCCGCAATATTTTTCCGCAAGCTTCGCAAATTTTGTATCAGATTTTTTATCTAAAAATTCTATAATGTTATTTTGTGGTAGTTCAAGTTCATTATTTTTAATTTTATTTAAAAATTCTTTATCGTTTAACAAATTCGGATCAAGATTAACATTTGTTTTAAAAATCTTGTTAGAAAGCGAGTCAAAACCTTTTGCAATCCAAATTGGTGCTAAAAAGTTTAAAAACATCATCATTGACATTTTAAAGCTATTTTCCAGACGTTCATAGACATTTCTAGCAGTTCCTATTCTTCCAATAGTGAGGCCACCATCAGTAATAGCCATTTTATGTACAGTTGGCATATTAGCTAGTGTAGCAGAAAGTCCTTTAAAACTAACGTTCTTTTGATTTATTTCTTCTTCTATTTCGTTATATATAGGATTCATCGCTTCTTGTTTTTTTCTAATTTTATCGGTTAGTGCAAAATTAAATTTTGGTAGGAAATATCCCATAATTGCAACAGGAATCGCCGTTGATAAAACGAATTTACCGGCAAGAAGTTTTTGGTAGGTAGACTTGTTTTTGAGAACCTTTTCCATTTCTTTAACTTCATTTGGCGCAACTTTTTTAAATTTATCAATATTGTATTGCAGTCCTTGTTTTGAGTCTTCTTTTAATAAACTGGGATTCACTTTTGGACTATAACCTAATTTCTTAATCCCCCAATCACAAATACCGCCAACAGCCGGAATTCCTCCAAGCCAAACCAAAGACGTGCCATATTCATCGATAAGTCTCTCTCGAGTGGCATTATAAGCCATTTGCTTTGAGTCTTTTAAATTCTGATTGTATGTCATTACGACCTTAGAAGGCACTTCAATGCCACAATCTCTTACTATTAAAGGATAAATGCTGGAATTGTTTCCTATTGCAGATATTATATTTACTAAAGACATTTGTTTTCTCCATGAATCATACTCTTTAACCTCTCTTGAATATCCCGAAAGAGCTGATTAGTGGAGTCGAATGAGAGTTTACAAAACTCCAAGCCCTTTCGGGTTTGTATGAATATGATGATGAAGTCTTGTAAATTCTAATGTCATATTTATAATACCTTACACTTTCATTTCTTTTTCAAAACCAAATAATGAACTAATTGATTCATCGTCATGAATTCTTGAGATTGCTTGACCCAATAATGGCGCAATTGATAACTGTTTAACATTGCTAGGTAAATCTTCTGATTTCCAAGGAATTGTATTTGTTACTATACATTCTTCAATTGGAGCATTTTTAAGTCTTTCAATTGCCGGTCCTGAGAATACAGGGTGAGTTGCGCCCACATAAACGGCTTTAGCACCCTTACTCTTAAGCAATTTTGCAGCTTCGCAAATTGTTCCGGCTGTATCAATAATATCGTCAAACATCAAGCAAACTTTACCTTCAACATCACCGATAATGTTAGCAGCAATGGCTTCATTGTGCTTATCTCTACGTTTATCAATTAATGCAATTGGACAATCTAATTTCTTTGCAAAATGTCTTGTTCTGTTTGCTCCACCCATGTCTGGACTTACAGCAACCATTTCATCAGGAGAAATATTTAGAGATTTTACATAATCAACAAGAATTGGCGTTGCAAAAATATGGTCTACAAGAATATTAAAGAAGCCTTGTATTTGACCGGTATGTAAATCCACGGCTAGAACTCTGTCTGTACCAGCGGTAGTTAATAAATCCGCTACGAGTTTAGCTGTAATAGCTTCTCTGCCTGAAGTTTTTCTATCTTGACGCGCATATCCATAATAAGGAATTACTGCTGTAATTGTTTTGGCACTAGCTCTCTTGAATGCGTCAATGATAATCAAAAGTTCCATTAAATTTTCGTTTACAGGATTGCAAAGAGGTTGGATGATAAATACATCATCGCCCCTAATACTTTCTTTTACTTGAACATAAATTTCACCATCTGCGAAATTTTTTATAACCATTGGACCAACCGTAGTTCCTAAGTAATCAGCAATTTCTTGTGCTAATTTAGGATTAGAACGACCAGCAAAAAGCTTGATATCGTGTGTGGGGTTTACTGCTTTTTCCAACTGCGGATAAGTCATTTCAAGTGTCATTTGAAAAATCCTTTCATTAAATTGTTATAGTTGAGTATAAATATTCTACTATTAACAAGATTATTTCTAAAGTGTTCATTACGAAATATTAAGCTATAATTTGTATAACTTCTTAGCTAAGCTATCAAATATTTATTTTTTTATTTTTTGTCTCATTTTTTTTCTACGACATTTATATATTCAGAACCGTCAAAATATTTATGGTATTTTTTATATCCTAATATATTATCTTTTTCCATGTGATAAAAATTGCCATTATTATAATCTAATTTAATTGATTCTAAACTTGCAGATTTGTCTATAACTTTCTTATATTCATTTGGGACATCTGTTGTTATTTTTGTGTCATTAAGTTTTCCGTTAATATACTTTTTTAATTTAGTAATTGATTTTGTTATTCTACCGTTCAAATCAATAAAATATTTTGAGATTAAATGTTGTTTTTTATCTATAATTGATAGAACCATTGGGTGTTCGGTTTCTTTTTGTACCATACCTTTAGTGATATCTACGCCTAATGTCATATCACTGCTACCAACACCGGCATTTTTAGATGCTAACATTACGAAACTATCTTTACCTGTATCGCGAACTCTAATTTCTTTCATGCCTTTATCTGTTAATTGTTTGTACAAATCATTTTTGACTCTTCCTTTTTTGGAAAAACGATTAATAAATCTGTCAAAATTTCCCAATATTACAGTGCCCATATTTTGCCTCCTAATTACTTAAAACTTGAAAAAATAAAATTTGCTAATTTATTATTAAAATAGTCTGGCATTTTCGCTCAATATTTTTTAAATCATTTCGCCGTTTAAGTACCATGTTCTGGCTCTTGTTATTTTTACATTTACGAATTCGCCTGTAATATCCTTATCATAAGGAATATGAACAATCTTATTATTGCGGGTTCTACTTGTAATAACATTTTTGCCATTTCTTGTTTCAAATTTTTCAATCAAAACTTCCAATTCACGTCCGACATATTTTTGGTTAGATTTTAAGCAACATTCTCTATTGTGTTCATTCAATCTTGCTAAACGTTCGGTTTTAATATCTTCCGGCACATACAAATCAACCCACTTTGCAGCAACAGTTCTTTCTCTAGGTGAATAAGCTGCCGTATTTGAATAATCCAATTCCAATTCAGTCATAGCATTCAATGTATTTTGGAATTGCTCCTCTGTTTCTCCGGGAAAACCTGCAATAAAATCACTGGTTATTGTTACATCCGGAATGCGGTTTCTTAAATTATCGCAAATTTTTTTATAAGTAGCATAATCATATCTTCTGTTCATTTTCTTCAAGATATAATCATCTCCTGACTGCATTGGAATATGGAAATATTCACAAACTTTATCCAGTTCAATAACTGTATCAATAAGTTCTTCCGTAATATCAGTCGGATAAGAAGTTACAAATCTTATTCTAAAATTACCATCAAGCGCATTTACTTGTCTTAATAGCCAAGAAAGATTTTGATGCGGCTCAAGGTCTTTTCCGTATGAATCTACATTTTGTCCAAGAAGCGTAATTTCTTTAAAACCTTCACTTAAAGCTTTTTTTATTTCACTTAATATTAATTCAGGTTTTCTTGAGCGCTCACGACCTCTTGTATAAGGAACTATGCAATATGTGCAAAAATTATTACATCCTTCCATAATTGGAATCCAAGCGTTAATACTTTTTACACGGTTAATTTGAATATCACTCTCTTCAAAAGGTTTTTCTTCTGTCGAAACAACTCTTTCACCTGCTTCAATTCTTTTTACAAGGTTTGGTAATTCGTAAAGTCTTTGAGTTCCCAAAACCAAATCAACATAAGGTGCGCGTCTGAACAAATCTTTTCCGGCTTGTTGTGCCACACAACCTGCAAACACTATTTTTAAATCAGGATTTTTCTTTTTCCATTTCCCCCACACACCAATTGCGCTGTATGCTTTATCTTCTGATAATTGTCTTATTGAACAAGTGTTAATGATAAGCATGTCAGCTTCTTTGGGTTCTAGAGTTTGAGTGTAACCACAATGCTCAAGCATACCAAACATACGTTCTGCATCAGATTTATTCATCTGACAACCCAAAGTTTCTATATATACCTTTTTCATTAAATTCCCCTTTATATATTCAACTAGATGTTTTGTAATTACCATTCTACTACAAACATTTACGCTCTGATTTTTTTAAAAAAATCTTTAAGAATATTATCACAGATTTCTTCTTCTATACCTCCAAAAATTTTAATTTTAGAATGAGATAATTTTATTAGTTGATTATTAGAAATTAAGCTTCCGTATTGGGGGTTGTAGGAACCAAAGTAAACTGTCTTAATGCCGGATTGTATTATAGCCCAAGCACACATTGGGCAAGGTTCTAAAGTAACATATAGCTCGCATTCATTTAGACGTGAAGTATTTAAGATTTTTTGTGCTTTTTTAATTGCTAAAATCTCAGCATGAGCAGTAACGTCATTATCGCACTCACGTCTGTTATAAGCTGCAGAAATGATATTTTCCCCTTTTTTTATCACACATCCTATTGGAACATCAATATTGCATAATTCAGCTTGTTTTATTGCGTTTATCATAACTTATGGTTTTGTTTTTATGGCTGCTTCATCACATTTTTTTGCAATCTCTGGAGTCAAAATTCCGATTTTTTTGAAGAAATTTTTGTACATCCAACTGTCTGCAAAATGCTGATAAACTTTACTTGTATCAACATCGTTTGCAAGTTTAAAATCTTCCATTTTGTATTCTTTTGAAGAAATTCCTTCTTCAGTGAGCATTTTATCAATTTCATTGAATTTACACTTCATATTTGCAGCTAAATTATTAAACTGCGCAACCTTATCAGAATCTTTTGCCGCAACCGTTGAATTAAAGATGTTTCTATAAGCAGCAGAATCTAAATCAGCTTGTTTTAAACAATTTTCTTCTGCCATTTCTATTGTATTTAGTTCTGTAGTATTAGTTTTACAAGAAGCAATTGTTAAGCAGCTTGCAACGGCTACAGGTAAAAAGGTTTTTAACGATACGTTCATGATTTAACTCCTTAAGTACTTATATATTTTTTAATGTTGAACTAACAATATTCGAATATTCATCACATCTTTTTTTTATATTTTTATCTAAAATACCATTTTCTTGAAAGAATTTCTGGTACGCAAAATTGTCTAGATTATGTTGACGCCAAGCGTGATTGTGTGACTTGCACATTTCATTATAATCTTTTAACGACATACTAGAACTTATAGCTTTCTTTTCTTGGAATGCCAAAGTTGCTTTTCTATCGACAATCTGATTTCTATAACTGGATGCTATTTGATTAAATTCTGCAACTTTTGCTGAATCTTTTGCTAACTTTGTCCCTTTAAAGATATCTAAATAAGCCATAGAATCTAATTTAGAAATTTGTTTGTCACTGCCCATAGTGGTTGCAATATCACGATATTCTTTTGCCGTTTTGTTATTTTCAACACAATATTGATGAGCAAGAGATTTTACATCGCTATCACAAGCTGTTAATGTTAAGGCACTTGCTAAGGTTATTGGAATAAAGGTTTTTAGTGATACGTTCATATCCGACTCCTTTATGTACTATAAATTAGAAAGTATGTGATTAGAATATTCATCACATTGTTTTTCAACATTCTTATCTAAAACGCCGTTTTCTTTGAAAAACTTTTTGTACATGTAATTATCCAAATAATTTTGGCGATGTTCCAAATGTTGATAGCTTTTCATTTCATCAAACTCTTTTAATGACATACCGTTATTTCGCGCTTTATTATTTTGATAATCATTAACTTCATCGCGTAAAGCAGTTTTACAACGATTATCTGAAGCAAATTTGTTAAATTCTGCAACCTTTGCAGAATCTTTAGCTAATTTTGTTCCTCTGAAAATGTCTGAATAAGCCATAGAATCCAGTTTAGACATTTTTTCGGAAGCACCATATGTTTCATCAATACTATTAAAATCTTTAGCACTTTTGCCATGTTCTATGCAATATTGGTGCACAAGTTTTGGTAATTGAGATTCACAAGATGCCAAAGTCATAGCGCCTGCTAACGTAATTGGTAAAAAAGTTTTTAGTGATACGTTCATTTTAATACTCCTTGTAATTATATAAACCTTGTAAATTTAAATTTTGCTACCTTCGCCCCAAATTTCGTCGTCATAATATCCTAGTTCTAAGTGGCCAAGAATTACTGTGTCACCGTTTTTTAAACCGTATTGGTGTAATTTTTCAAAAACACCCATACTTTTCATAATGTTTTGAAGTCTAACGACTTGTTCAGTATTTCTTGCGTCTGTAACTTTAGCTAAACGATTAATCTTTCCGCCTGAAATTATATAAATGTCTTTCGCAACTTTATTAACTTCAAATGCGCTATCATCGTTATCGTAAGCGCCCAAATCTTCTTCAACATCAATATCAAATTCAGGTTTTGGAATCTCGTCAACTTTATTTGAAATAAAGTAAAGTAACTCATCCAAGCCTTGTTTTGTAGCCGCTGAAATTGTGAAAATATCTTTAGCTAAAGGTTTAAATTCGTTTTTAAATTTTTCTAAATCTTCTTCCAATACTGCGTCAATCTTATTCAAAACAAGAATTTGATAAAGATTTGCCAAACCTTCCGAATGTTTTCTTAATTCATTATTAATAATCTTGTAGTTTTCAACAGGATTTTCTGCCGTCAAGTCAACTATATGAACCAAGAAACGACATCTTTCTACGTGGCGTAAAAATTCATGACCAAGTCCAACACCTTCTGACGCGCCTTCAATAAGTCCCGGAATATCCGCAATAACATAAGAACCGCCGTCAAACTTTTTTACAACACCCAAATTTGGAACAAGTGTTGTAAAAGGATAATCCGCGATTTTAGGTTTAGCAGAACTTACGGCACTAATAAATGTTGATTTACCTGCATTTGGCATACCCAACAATCCGATATCTGCAATCAGTTTTAACTCAAGTTCCAAAACTCTTTCAATTCCCGGTTCACCCGGTTCACAAAACTGAGGCGCTCTTTTTTGAGCCGTCGCAAATCTTGCGTTTCCGCGTCCGCCGCGACCGCCTTTTGCAATAAGAACTGTTTGCTCGTGTTCTGTTAAATCAGCAATAATATTACCGGTTTTAGTATCTCTAACAATTGTTCCCATTGGAACTTTCAAATACAAATCTTTAGCGCAAGCACCATGCATACCCTTGATACCGCCGTTTTCACCGGATGGAGCTTTGAACACTGATTTGATTTTGAAGTCCAAAAGTGTTGACATATTTTCATCCGCAACGAAATAAATATCTCCGCCGCGTCCGCCGTCACCACCAGCCGGACCGCCTTTATCTACATATTTTTCACGACGCCAAGCAACCATGCCGTTACCGCCATGACCTGATATTACTCTGATTTTTGCTTTATCTAAAAACTTCATATTTCACCATTTGGGCGGGTGACATTCCATCTTACTACAAGTTTATTTTCTTATTCCAAGTCACCCTTTGGAACAAAC
>CAKVLL010000024.1 GCA_934757255.1 uncultured Candidatus Melainabacteria bacterium
TAACGCTTTCTTTCTTTCACCGCGTTCCTCCATTCTAATCTGAAAAAATTTTAAAATCAAGTGTTTTTTTTACAATTTTATATAAAAATTTTTTCTCTTTGATAAAACAAAGCAAACCCCAGTAGAATTCTTAATTAAAACAAATTTTAAAATATTTCAAATAAAAGATTTCACAAAAATATACAAACTTTTTATCATATTTTTTAATAAAAGCCATGACTAATATACAAATTATTTTGCGCAATTCATCAGACGTAATTTTAAAATTCTAGAATTAAAAATTTCCATAAAATTATCACCAAAACCAAGTGCTGTTTTATCGGCTTGTGTTAAATTCTTTAACATTGTTTTAATTGCACCAATATATTTATTAGTAAAATTTGTTTCTTCTTTTATAAACATGTGCGAAAGCGTTGGAGGAGTAGAGGGTTCGTTAGGATTCAAAAGATAATTCAACGTAACTGCCAAATCCGTTCTATGCAACCCAAGTAAGCATGCCATGTACAATTTACCTTCATCCATTTTTTTGAAGAATTTTTGTAAATCAGATAAAAATTCTTGTTTTTTCAACTCTCTTTCTTCAGACGAAAATTTTGTTCTATTTAGCATATTAAAAATAGGTAAATTTAGCTTTAACTTAAAATTCATGTACTCCAAACCATTTTCGGCACATGCTTTTGCATATTTAGAATCGTCTCCACCTTCTTGACGAAGATCTATCACGGTATCAATCCCACATTCTTTCAATTCTGATAAAATCGTTCGCGGTTGATTTGCTAACGTAACACCCCTGATTGAATTAGAATTAATTAAACGAAAATGCGCAATACGAAGATTTTTAATCCTTCCAATATCTATAGAATCAGAACTCCTTACAAATTCATCCGGCATATTTTTGCCAAATTCACTTAACAATCTTGAGTTTTTAGCGCAAAAATTTACGCGATTAACACTTAATGAATTATTTATAGATAAAACTTTCATACTAACATAAGTCTTGTAAAAATATTTTTTGCCAATTTCTATAATTTCATTTTAAAAATCCTCTAATTAAAAATCAAGCTATACCTTAATTTCAAACCCATCATGTAACGTTTTGTAACAATACATAGAAAAACATTAAAGTTTTTATAAAAAATGCCGATATAGATAGTGTAAAGAAAAGCAAAACAATAAGGAGTAGAAAAATGGCAGATGGAATTGGAAGACTTTCAGGATATGGTAACTATGGTGTTGGCGGTTACATGCCTCAAAGAAAAAGAGATGATGTATCAAAAGAAGGCCAACAACAAGAACAAGTTTTAAACAACAATCATGCAGAAACTCAAGTTGACCCTTCAAAGGTTATGGATTTTCTAGCTAACAACAACTTCTTTGTTGCGCAAGCTGCACAAAAAGAAGTTACAGATGTAAATGGTGCAGCTGAAGTAGATGCAGCTACTCAAGATAGAGTTGCCGGTTATATGGAACAATTTGAAATGATTTATGGAATTGTTCAAGAAGAATTCGGCGAAGAATTAGCACCTGCCGTTATGGATATCGTAATGGATAAACTAATGGGTATGGCCGAATAATAAATTTCTCTTTTTCTTTTATTTTTCTACACTAATCTTTATAAAGCTGATTTTTAAATAGAATCAGCTTTTTATTTTTGTGTTTCAAGTTATATCGATACTAAAAATGTTATTTACTTTTCGATTTGAAATCCCCGCCTAGATAATCAAATAGCTTTTCTTCTTCTGGTGAAAGTCCTTCTAATATCTTTTTCACATATAATTCACAATGAACTTCAAGCGCGTATTTGCCGGATGCGTATTCAGAAACGCCATTTGCTATTTCTTGCATTTCTTCCGGTATCATTTTTGTCTTAAATACCAATGTATTTGGTTGAGTCGTATGCAATATCTCATGAATAATTATATGTTTTAAATCCATATCATAGTTATCATTATCTGGATTTAAACTTATAATTACTTCTTTTCCTCGGCTTGAGTCAGTCGACCAACCACTGAACAGATCTACTTGTTCATTTGCTATAATATATTTTGGAATTTTAATATTATTTTCATTTAAAATTTGAAAAGCTTTTCTGCAACTCTGAGCAAATTCAATGTTATTATCACAAAGCAATTCTTCTATGCCATATTTTTGTTGCAGTTCCTGTTTAATTTTTAGAACTGTCGGATCAGTATCCTTTTTAGAGATTATTTTTATTAAAGGAATAATTTTATCAGCAGTTTGAATTTCTTTATCATTTAACAAATCATCTAATTCAGCACTAAAATCTTGTTTATCAATTCTTTCTTTAAGATTTAATTTATCATCATACATTAAATTTGTATAACTATCTAAAATTCTCAACATAACACATTGTAAATTAAAATCAATATCTTCCTTAGAGTTATTAAAATTAATATCCTGTATTAAATCCGTTTTATTCTTGGTTTTACATTCATCATAATAATTTTTTTCTAAAAATTTAACTAAATTTTTTTTATAGGAATCCAAATCACCTGATTCTCTAGAAAGAATAACATCGTTTAAAGTTATTTCTTCAGGTTTCGAAGTTTTAGCTAATAATCCTGCGAGAATTCCACCCAAAACCACTCCAGTTTTAGGCAAAACCTTTTTTGAACTAATTTCCAAAGTATCATTAGCAAGCTTCAGCGCAAACTTTGCAGGATTAGCTTGAAAAGTTAAAAATTGTTTTTGATTTTGAATAGGAGAAAAATATATATTTGTAATCATACATTCTGTAAAACCGATGAATAAAAATTTTTGCCCATTCTTAACAAAATTTTACAACAACAGACAAAATACAGGCGGTGAGTTAAACCGCAAAGCGATTTGAGTTTTATAATCAATTTTGATTTTGTTTTATAAAACCCTCTCCCTAGCCCTATCTTGAATTATTCGGACAAGCATAACATTACAATAACAACAAATCCTTACGGATTTTATTTGTTATTTTCATGTTATTTACTCTTACGATCTTACGTCCTACCGAAAATCCGCTCTCCCAAGGCACTACTATCCATGATAAATTTCATCAAATGAACGACAATCGCGCCGCGAACGTGCGTGCGAACATGGAATGTGACTTTGAGGCAAGCTTGTATAGAAAAAATGAAATATTGAATTTTACTTATACTTGCCGACAAAATAT
This sequence comes from uncultured Candidatus Melainabacteria bacterium, assembly GCA_934757255.1. Lineage (GTDB taxonomy): Bacteria > Cyanobacteriota > Vampirovibrionia > Gastranaerophilales > Gastranaerophilaceae > CAG-196. The sequence goes on from CAKVLL010000024.1 coordinate 3,167, forward strand.
TTACGTGCATAGCACCGATAGTGAGCGTAAGAGTGCAAGCTCTGCTTGCTATTTAGCCATTTTATTAAACGCTCGTAAGAGCGTAGGAAGCGGTAGCGTGTTTTTTCTTTCTTTTGGTACTTTTCTGGGGTAAATACTTTCAGCTTGTAGGTACGCTTACCAACTTGGAAGTAAAGTGAGAAATCTTTATCTCGCAACAAAAGAGAAAGAAAAGGACATTTCAAAAAACTTTTTATTTCAAAATAGTTCTCTTACTTTTTCTTCTTTTTTGCGATAAAAGAAGAAAAAGTAAGCAAAAAGAAGAAACTACGCACTGTTTCCTACAACCTTATGGTTGTTAAATCAAATAGATGTTTGCGGATAAACTCACACTTTCACGCTCGCTAAAAAACGCTCGCGGCGCGATTGTCGTTCATTTTTAGTTTTGACTCAATGTTTGCAATATAACTATATTGATTTTATTCTGTTTTAAAAATTTTTCTAAAACTTATCTTGGACAATAGTGTCTCCCAAGGAGAGAGAAAAACCAAGATGCGTTAATATTTAAACAATACAATATTTTAATTATTAAAAAAGACAACATATCGAACGCGATATTTGATTTTTTCAATAATAAATGCTATTTTAGGTATATGGAAATTTTAGATATTACGCCTTTTGAAAAAACATTAACAAGCTTAGAATCAATTTTAAACAGGTACGAAAAAGACAATTTCGATATTGATATTAGATATGCAGTTATACAAAGATTTGAATACACATATTCACTTGCGTTAAAAATGATAATACGCTTTATTAATATGCAATCACCGGAAACATTACCGGATATGACGTTTAATGAAACTATACGCAAAGCTAACAAATTTAGTTTGCTTAAAAATAATTTAGAAAAATGGACCGAATATAGGCAAAAATGCAATTCTACATCACATACTTATGACGAAAGAGTTGCAATTGAAGTCGTATCGGTAATTCCTGATTTTAAAAATGAAGCTGAATTTTTATTAGCACAATTAAAGAAAAATTTATGATTGATTTAGAAAAAAAATACCTTGATTTTGTAAAACAAACTATTGCAAGTTATTTGAAAGATTATAAACTCTATATTTTTGGTTCAAGAACTAAAAATAAAGCAAAAGAGTATTCTGATATAGATCTTGCAATTGATTCGACAGAATTAACCCCGGAAATAAAATCCAAAATCGAAGCCTTTTTTAAAGATTCAACACTTCCGTACGAAGTAGATATCATTGATTTGAATAATATCACTGAGAGTTTTAAACAATTGATAAAAGAAGACTTGATAAAAATATAAAAAAAGAGAGCCTGAACGGCTCTTGGAATTAAGAATAGCTGGAAGTATGAAAAAGATTTAATATACTTATATTTAACTCCGCTTAAGGTTGTGACGCTATTCAACAAGTTGGCAATTCAGCATTACCCAAATGGGGAATATTAATATAAAAACAATAAAAGGTGGGAACCGCTTACGCTTTTCCCACCCTACGTCTACGTCTTATGTTTTTGTTCCAACAGACAGACCAACAGCCCTACTTTGCACATTACTACATTCTAATGATTTTTGTTAAAAAGAGAAGAAAATTTATCTAATATAGTAGGAGCAAGCATTGCAACATTCTCGTTAGCTGTTTCTACCGGTTTTACATTAGCTGGTTCTCTATATTTACGCATAAAGTTTTTAAAATTTTCAATACCACTTGTGCTTGTATCTGAAGAACATGCAATCTCTTTAGGACTATAGTGAGGATATTCAAGTTTTACGACTTTAAAATCTTTCGCCCAAGGATTATAATAAGCTTGATATGCAATCTTATTTTTTAGATCTGCTATCCTAACTGATGAACCAATGTTTTCATTAGCTTTAAAAAAAGAAAAGAGCTTATCTTGATTAACAATATCCCAAGTTGGATCTAGTTGCTGAACATGTTTAATACTCTTAGATTTATCACTATAAATACCTACTTGCGTATTCTTTTCAAAATCATTAACTGCTGTGTAGTGAGTTCCATTTTTTTGATTTGACCGAGTTATCATACGGAAAGGTTTGCCATTCTTGGTTGATAATAAACATCTTTGTCCTTCTGGATTTACATGTTCATAAACTGCTTTTCCACCCTTTTCTGCAATTTTCTTCCCATTTTTCATCACATAATCAATTGAACTACCATAAACCTTTACTAATAAACTCATTTTTTCACCCTTTCATATTTGGTTGCTTAATTAATCTTTTATACATTTACAAAGTTTGCGGAATAATAAAAATTGCGCACTCAAGACACAATTTAGTCCGTCCCGTCCCGTCCCGTCCCGTAGGGCATTATGACAGTGTTTGAGGCAAATGTAAAGAATTTTATTTTTGCTTAACATTTGATAACATTTCGTTACAAAAAAGGTGGAGTGAGCTCAAAAAACATAGCCTTGTTCATTCTGAACAAGGCTATGTTTTTAATTATTTTTTTACTATTTACCCAACTTAATATTCAAACCTAATTGGAAACCAACACCGGTTCTACCAACATTCCTGAATACTGTTTGGAAATAGCCTGAGAATCTGTCCGTAAAACGTTTTGTAAAACCAAAACCGTATTGAATATATCCTCTATCCATATATAAATGAGGAAGGCTTACATTTCCGGCTCTACCATCAACCGCGCCATTCAAATTATACATATACTGTAATGTTGCATAAATACTGAATGTTTCTTTTTCCCAAATCAAGTTCAAGCCAGGGGCTAAATTGATACCATTCAGAGTTCCTGACATCATACCCATTTGACCAAAATCAGTGTGCCAATTTTGTTGACCAAAGAAATTGTATGCAAGCATTAAGTTAGGTTGCAACACCCAATCTCTGTGTAAACGTAAGTTATATGCACCCTTTGCAGAAGCACCGGCAAAATAATTGAACGTATTATCAGTATGACCTGCTATATCCATGCTGTTTTGGTAAACACCACCATAGATTAACCCACCTAATACAAAATTATCTTTATACCAAGTTCCCAAGAAACCGGCTTGACCACCATTTTGGTAAGCACCCATGCCGGCAAAATATTGGTGAGCGCCGTTATATCCAATATAAGCTGTTGGCATGAATTTCCAACCATTTTTCAAATCCTTTAAGCCAAAATCAGCACCGATAATTGTACCATAAGCATTGTTACCAACTCGGCTCAAGCCCTGTGACATTTGTAAAGTTTCAAATGTTCCATACATTCTGTACCAAAGTCCACCATCTTTTTTAGAATACTGATATGGTGCGTAAACAGGGTTTGCAGAAGCTAATCTATTTATCATTGCACCATTATCAACTAAATCATAATCCTTAAAGCTTGGTAAAAGCATTGAATGATTAAACAACATATCATCAATTGCAAGTTGGTTCATGTATTGAGTCAATGTTGTTACTTGACCTCTATATACTTGTGGATTAAATCTCGTTAAGTTTAATTCATAATTACCTGTCATTCCACCATGATTGTTTAATTGATACCAACCAATTGGAGTGAAAGTTTCTTTTTTAGTAGCAGTAAGTTGGACGTTTGGAGAAATATTGCTAAATTTAAAGACATTATCTAGTTTTAAATCTCTATCAATCGGTGCTTGCCATCCGAAAATATCACCAGCCAAAGTCCAATCTTCAATATTTATTGTACCATTGCCCACAAGGTTGTCACCAACAAATCTGTCTGTTCCGTGTTCACCTTGAGCATTACTTCTACCTAAAACGTCAATAGTAAAATTATTTGTACCATTAACATTAATATCTGTAATATTATAATCTGCCATTCCGCTGTTCATAGCACCAAATCTACTACCGTCAGCCATAGCCATACTATCTAAAAATGTGTTAGAAGTTCCATTTGCCTCTGACGTCACCAAAAATTGAGAAGTGCTGTCGAGATTCAAAATACCGCCGGTTACAGCAGAAGAGTCGCCCAACTTCAAAGTAGAATTATTTAAAATATTGAGTGTGCCGCCAGTTTGTGAATAGTAAGCTTTATTTCCGCCATTTTGAGTAGATTTATCACCTGTAACTAACGTATAGCCATCAAGATTAAACGTTCCATCTTGAACAAGTTGAATATCACCGTTTACAATATCTTTTGTATTGTCATCCAAATTCACGGTAGAATTATTTCCGACAACAAGCAAACCACCATGAGCGATATTTAAATTAGCGGTCTTATCAACTAGTATATTACTTATTGAAAGATTTGAGTTTGTATTACCATCACCAATATTCAAATCACCAACAAATTTTGTATCATTTATCTGTGATGTTATTGTATTAGCAATTAAATTACCGTTTGCATCAGCTCTTCCGCCTGCAACATTGATTGTACCTTTTAAATCACCTGTTTGGTTTGATAAATCCAAATCAGAACTGTTTAAAATATTTACAATTCCATTCGTATTATTTAAACTAATTAAATTTAATTTAGCGCCATTTGTAGCAGTCAATCTTCCTGTATTTGCAACTATTGCATCTTGAACTAAACCACCGTTTGTTATAAAACTTCCTGAATTCTCAAGTCCTGCACTTGCATCGCTGAATTTAACAGTACCACTATTATTTACAGTACCTTTATTTTCCATTTTTGCGCCATTTGCACTAACATCAATCACAGAATTTCTTTCATTGACAATGTTTGCACCTGCATTATTAGTAAGAACTTTATTTACAGTTATTATACCGGAATTCTTATTTGTAATATTTTTATTATTAATCAATTCATTAGCGACACTAATTGTACTTGAGTTTATCACCGAACCTGTATTTGTCAAATCTTTTGTAATATCAAGCACTCCTGAATTTGTAAAATTACCTGAAACATTCATTATAGCTTGTGAAATATTACCTGAATTTGTACCATTTACAACATTTAATTCTGAATCAACTCCACCGGTAATATCCGCAGAATTTATAAAACTACCGGTTGAAGTTATTTTCTTATCGTTTATAAAATTACCGTCAATCGTAATATCTTTTTGAGAAATTTCTCCGGAATTGCTTCCACCACCAATAATCAAATTTCCATTGCCTAAAAACTTTCCAACATTTGTTAAAGAAGTATTAGCAATTATTTTATTATCATTGATAATTTGAGAATTATTCTGAATAGTATCAGCCACAATATTTCCAGTATTATTTAAATTTCCGTAATTTATAATATTAGAAATAGAGCTTGATTCCTTACCAATATTGCCAATATTATTAAATGTTCCTGAAGCAAAAGTTACATCTGATTGCAGAATATCTCCACTATTAGATCCACCGTTTAAAGTTAATTTTCCTACTCCATCAATTGTATTACCGCTTGCTAAAGAAAAATCGGAATTATTTATCTCTAACTCGCCATTATTGGTATAATTATCTTTAATGTAAACAGAACCACCCTTTATTGAACCTGAATTTATTCCACCATTAATTGTTAGTTTAGAAGTATCACCAGAATTTATAAATATTCCATTGTTATTAAATTTACCGGCTGTTATTTGACCTTCATTAGTAAATGTAGAGTTGCCAACTTGATTAATTATTGCTTGGCTTATACTACCTTGGTTTTTACCTTCTTCAAAACTTAAAAAACCATCACTGCCATTTATTGTTGCACCAACATTATTATTTAAAATCCCAGTTGTTAATTTTCCATCATTTACTATGTTCCCATTATTTACTATTTTATCATTTATAGTAACTGTTGCACCAACATTATTCGTAAAACTGGAATTAGTATCGTTATTTAATATTGTTGATTCTATTATTCCTTTATTTATCAAACTTCCTTGATTTGTAATTTCTGTTGATACAATTGAACCCACTGTATCGCCAACTTTATCATTTAAAAAATTACCTTTATTAATTATGGAATCTGCTTTTACAACTCCCGTACTTTGATTCTGAAAAATTCCAACATTCCCAAAATCAGTTACATCTATTGAACCTGAATTTGTATATTCTCCAGATTCATTTATAAAACTCGATTGCACTATTGTACCAGCATTATTTCCTCCATTTACCGTGATTGATGCAGAAGCACCGGCACTTACACCCTTTGTAATAGTTCCTAAATTTATAAAATCTTGTGTTGTTTTTATTGTTCCATTATTCTCAAAGACACCGCCTGAAACATTTTTTATTATACTTTGAGAAATCGAACCTGTATTTAATCCTTTACTAAAATATAAAGCTCCGGCACCTGAAATTTTTGCACTGTTTTCAATTTCTTTTACTGTAATTTTATCTTTGTTAACAAGTTTTTTATTATTTATTAATGTATTTAGAACATTTAATTCAGCCTCATTTGATAGTACACCGTCGTTAATAATATTATCATAATCCTTTTGTACATCTGACGTCTCAACCTCTGCAGAACCTATATTCCAATTGTTTAACATAGAATCTGCTGCATAAACATCACAAAAAGACACTACGCCAAGAAGGGCTGTTGCACACAACAAAGTCCTTAATTTCATTGTTTTTCTCCACTATTTCTTAAATTCTTAATTCCAAAATATACAATTAGTCTAACAAAAAGTTTTATATTTTGCAAAATTCTACCTAACCAACCATTGACTTTTTTACTATCATCATTAAATATCTAGTATGAGTAAAAATTACTATAAAATTTTAGATATATCTGAATTTAGCACCTCTGACGAGATTAAAAATGCCTATAGAAAATTAGCAAGAAAATGGCATCCTGATATAGCCGGCAATACTCCAGATGTTATAGCAAAATTCAAAGAAATTAATGAAGCTTATGAAATTCTTTCAAATTGCATAAAAAAATCAGACTATGATAAAGCACAAAAATTTTATTCTTATGCAAAAAACACCAAATCTAATTTTAAAGAAACTAAAAATGAAAAACAAAAAAACACAAAAAACGATACAAAAACAACTTCACAAACAAAAGATAATTTTAAATTCAACTGGGAAGACTTTTTTTACAAAGCACCTAAAAAAGAAGCAAAAGCAACAAAACGTGGTAATGACATATATTCAGATATCGAAATTTCTATTTTTGAAACAATTGGCGGAACTATAAAAACAATAAACATGCTTCAAACAAATATTTGTCCAAAATGCAATGGCAGAAAATTTGTAAATGGAACAAAATGTCTTTACTGTCAAGGCAAGGGAGAAACATCTACATACAAAAGGTTCAGCGTAAAAATCCCTGCCGGAATAAAAGATAATTCTAAAATCAGATTGGCAGGAGAGGGAGAAAAAGGAATTAATGGTGGGAGAAATGGTGATTTGTACATAACAATCCATATACAAGAACCTAAAAATTACAAAACAGAAGGATTAAATATTTTAAAAACAATCGCAATTACACCTTATGAAGCCGTTTTAGGTGCAAATATAACAATACCTACATTAAAAGGAAATGTCGCTGTAAAAATAGCACCTTCAACAAAAAATGGACAAAAGATACGACTTTCCGGTTGTGGAATTGAACAAAATAACAAAGTTGGCGATTTAATTCTTACTTTAGAGATTCAAATACCTAAAAATCTCTCTGATGAAGAAATCCAACTTTATAAAAAATTAGCCGAAATTTCTACTAGCAACACGACAATAAGAGATAATTTTTAAAGTTATTAGCGTTTTTTCTTGCAAACTTTTTTATAAACATCTTCAAAACTTTCTATAGGCTCTAAATGATAACCACAATGTTCCGCAAGAGTACCACCCATTTTAAATAACTCTTCTTGGGGATAACGCCTACAGATACCGGGTCTTTTTTTATGAATTTTACATTTATGAGTTTCTTTATCTAAATTCATGCACTCAAAAACAAGTCCGGTTTCATCTTTATCTACAATTTTCAAATAAGTATAAAACGGGTGTAATTTTTGCAATTTATGGAATTCTTCTTCTGTTTTAATTACTTCTTTATGCTTAACATAAATCTTTTGACAACAACGACCACAAGCATTACAAGACCCCGTTCTATAATACTTTTTCTTTAAAATATACAAATAAAAAAACTTTTTTATTTTTTTAAACATTCACAACTCTCGATTTGGCAAATCTATACTCAGAAGAATTTTCATTTGATAATAACATTACTTTTGAAAAATATTTATTTGATATTTTAAAATCACCTTCCTTATATAAAGCCTCACCTTTCTCTAAACAAGTTTTGATAATCCTTTCTTCTGGATTAATAAAAGATTTTAAACGCGTAATTTTATCACCAAGTTCTACTTGCAAATCTTCATTCAATATTACACAATTTTCATACTCTATAAGCGCCATGTGATAATTATTATCATTATAATAGTTATCCGCCCATTCTTTATGCCCCTTATAGCTTGAACTGTCAAATGTCGAATTCAAGTCTTTTATAAGCTGCAATATCCTCAAATATTCAACCTGATTATGAATAACAAGCGGAAGCAATCTACGCATAGTACAATATGCCGCGGTGTAATCTCCCAAATTTATATAAACAGACGCTAATTTTTGCAAAACGTCCAAAGACCTATTATCAAGACTCAACGCTTGTTTCAAATAAATCATCGAATGCATATTATCATTCACTTCCAAATAAACTTTTCCAAGCGCATGATTTATATCAAAACTGACCGGCATATTTTTCACTGCAAAAGTAAGAAATTCTATTGCATCTGTGTACTTTCTAACAGAAATTGCACGCTGTGCTTTCTGCATAAACTCTTTTCCAATCTCATTACAACGATTAATGCTATTTTTTATCGTAGAATAAGATTGACCTTTATCTTTTGCATATTTTAAATACTTTTCATAATAAAAAACAGATTGAAATTTCATATTTTTTGAAAAATATGATGTTGCTAAATTTAAACATACAGCCTCATCATCTGGTTTATATGCATAAGCAGAAACCCAATTCTGAATAGCGTTCTTCAAATCTTCACGTTTATAAAAAATATTACCTAAATACAAATAAGAAGGATTTTTTAAGCTTTCCAAACCTATTGATTTTTTAAAATATTCCTCCGCCGGCAACATATCATTTAACTTATAATAACATCGCCCAATTTCATAATAAAGTTTAAATGAAATACTGACATTAAGCATATCAAGATAAAGCCTTAATGCAGATGAATAATCTCCTTTTTTATAATGATTTTTTGCTGCCTCAAGCCTTTTACTTTCTAAATCAGAATTATCGATAATATAATAATCAGACGATACCATAGCTGTATTCTATCATATTTACAGCTCTAAATCATCAAGTAATTTAGAATTTGTTACAAGCTCTTTCAAAACATCATCTTCAAATACATCAACAACACCACTTCTGAATAATTCTTGCATTTTTTCTAAATGAGATGTATCGTCTTTATCGCTAATTGCAACTTTAGTAAATTTATTTATGTCAAGATCTCGTTGAAAAAGCTGCATTGCTCCTGATGAAATCTCTGTTTTATCAACATAAGGATTTGAACCATAACCTGTTTTTTGAAGATTTGCACGTATTGAGGCAAGATTTATTACATTACCTGCATTATTTAATTGAGAGTTATAAAACAACCCATTACTGTTATCATTAATATTATTAAACATGGCCCCAATCTCCCCAATTATTTTACTCTATTATTATATATTTTCTTTTATTTGTTATCAACCAAATGATGTATTTTATTCTATTAAATGCCCGCATTTATTATTAATACAACTTTTATATATAATAATAAAACCTTTTTTCTGTTAATAAGTTCTGAGAGATTAATTCTGAAATGATTTGTAATCATGACTAATTTTATCAAAACTTTTTACAACATTTTTATTTACTATTTTTGCACACTTAATGTAACGATATTTTTACATAAAAATATAATTATACAAGAATTATATTTACTCAACACAAATTAAAACCTAAAATCTTCTATATTTTTCATATTCTGACATAAACATTATGAAAAAACTTCTCTTGACATTTTGTAAGGTTTGCCTTACTTTAATAAAGTAAGGAGAACCTAACAATGATTACAAAAAGTTTAGAAGATTATATCGAATACATTTACACTTCGCTTTCAAACGGCGAAGAACTTAAAGCAATTGATATTGCAAAGAAATTTAACATATCAAGAGCTAGCGTTTCAGAAGCTTTGATTAGATTGTGCGAATTAGGATTGGTTATATACGAAGGAAGAAAAGGAATTATTGTAACCGAAAAAGGTGAGATTGAAGCGAAAAGAGTTATAAAAAAACACCAAATTCTTTTGGATTTTCTAAACAAAACTCTAAATATTGAATTTGAAAAAGCTTCGGATAACGCTTGCAAAATTGAACATGTTATTGATGACGATGTTGTCTCGATATTGGAAAAATTTAATCAATTTAGTGATAAAAATAATCTAAAAAAAGATTTTGTGGAGTTTATCAAAAATGATAAATAACATTAAATCTTTTGCAAAATTTTTAGATCAACCAATACTGATTGCGCATTTAAATAGAAATATGCCAAAAATTATGCTTACGGGAACTGCTCTATATAGTGCAAAAAAAGGTTATGATGTTTATGAAGGGGATAAAAATTCTACTCCAACAAAAGATTATCTCAAGAACACGGGCATACTTTTTTCTTCAGTAATATCAGCTTTGTTTGCTCCTAAATTAGCCTCTAAAATCGCCAGCAGAGCACCTTTAGACTCTTTAAAAATCGTAAAAGAACAAAATTCAAAATTAGTTGAAGAATTTATTTCTAAGAATAAAAATTCTTTAAGTGAAGAGAGTTTAAATATTTTAGAAAATGCAAAAACCAATATTCTTTCTTTATCAAAAATAAAAAAATTAACAAAAGATTTAAAAGCAAAGAAGCTTGACGGATTTATGAAAAAATTAATTCCTAACCCTGAAAATATAAGTTCTAAAGATATTTTTTCCGAAATCGGTTACTTATCAATATACGGAGCAATACCCGTTATTGGCGGAATTGCAAGTGGCTTAGCTGCTGATAAAATCGCAGGTGAAGATGTTAAAAAAACTGCGCCGGACAAAGTAAGCGAAGGTTTGTACCAGTATTTGGCGAATATTTTTATGTGTAATATTGGCGCAGGAGCAGCTCTTGGGATTTTAGAAAAATTGAATATAACCTCAAAAGCTTGCAGAGCAGTCGGGATGGTCACAGGAATAATTTTAACTGGAGTTATCGGCGGTTCTAAGATGGCGAATTTTATAACCGATAAAGTTTCTAAAAAAGTCGGCATAAAAGATATTAAAGAAAGAAAACCCGAGCTTATTGATTTAGGAATGCATACAGACGATATCGCGACAGTTGCGGTTTTATCAGGGTTAAAATGGATTGAACCGTCTTTACCATTTCTATATTCTATTTCTGGTTACAAATCAGGGATTGGATATAGAAATTGAAGTTCAAGGTCGTGTTCAATGAAAATGTTGAACACGAGCTACGACTAATCGCACCTCACAATGACGCCCAACCGGTAGTCTCACGCTACGTCATTGCGAAGGCGATTAGCCTGAAGCAATCCAGCTTTTTATTAATTATTTTCATTGTATTAAAATTATCATGGACAGGCGTAGAGATATGCCTGCCAAATATTAAGTTTTGTAAATACGACTTTTTTATAGCTAAGATTCAAGCGTGGCGCGGGTAGTAGTAGTAGTAGTAGTAGTAGTAGTAGTAGTAGTAGTAGTAGTAGTAGCCCCCGCGCGCAATTTTTGAATGTGAGTTGTTTTAATACTTATGTAAAGTGTAGAACATAAAAAAAGGAGTGTAGTTATGAACGAAATGAATTTAGGAAACGCTTACGGTTATTCTTATGTGAAAAAGAATCCACATCACATCCAATGTCAACCAAAGAAAGTCGCTGAAACAACACAAAAGACTTTTGATTATTCAAAATACCTTACAGATCAGATTAAAATCACAACAGAGCGAGCTAAATTTAAAAAGCTCAGTACGAAAGAAATCATTAATTTAATCAAAGAAAATACGATGTCTACAATACAAAGGAACGCAATGGGTAATGAATTATGTCAAAGAACACTAGATGCGGTTGCAAATGGTAATATGTCAATAAAAGAAGCTCTCAAATTTGTTCAATCCTTGTCTAAACATTTTAAAATTTAAACATTTTTATAAAAATAGGCGTAGCTCTAACTGAAAAGCAAATGAATTTAGTTATAAATTTTATTAAGTTGATTCGGGGTTATAAACCTTAACAAACACTTGAAAAGTAACTCAACGTTTGTTATAATAATGAAGTAGGGAAAACTCCCTAGTACCGGTCACAATACTAAGGAGTTTCTTCGTACCCTACTCAACAAAAGTTAGAACAATTTTTAGAATGGCTGTACAGATTGCAAAAGCTTGTACAGCTATTTTTATTGCTCGTCTAAGTTCCATAGCCTCACCTCCCTTCTGACCTTTAACTCTTCGTAAATTGTGTGTCAGAGGTGGGAGTCGTAAGATACTTACCCACGTTTATTGTATCAAAAGAACTCAATAAAATCAATGCTTTAGACCGTAGGGTGGGAAAAGCGTGAGCGGTTCCCACCTTCATAAAAATTCCCCTTATTAATAATATTTCTATTCCAAATTCAAATCATTAATCTTATTAACATCGTCAAAATTACACCAATTGGCATCATAATAACCTTTTTCAACGAATTTCAAAAATGTTGAATATTCCCAATTTTTTGGAGAAATTTGATAATGCTTCATTGAATTATAATGGATATAATCGAGATCGTAGGTCGTGTTGGACAATTGACATCCAACACGACAATAACATCACAAAAATTTGTCGTGTTCAATGAAAATGTTGAACACGACCTACAACTTATATAGTTAAAAATCAATAAAAAACCACTTCATTGCTATATATAATAACATTGGAAAAATGAATATCAGAAAATAATACTTTGAATCAACTTTTTTCCCGCAAATTATCCCCACTATCATACCAATTGGAGTAATAAATACTATTAAGTCCATTATCAAAACCTTTAAAACATTTACTAAATTCAAAGAATCTGGTGCATCAAAAGCAAATAATGAGCCAAAACCAAAAAAGAAATATAATGGAAACGCTATAATCACGATAATAACAATTAATAATATTCTTAATATTTTCCAAATTAATGCCATATTCAAGTTCATTCTCCTAAAAAAACTTACCAAATTAAATAATATCATAAAAAGCGTAGGATGAGAAGAGCGGAGCGGTTTCCACCTTCATTATAACCCTCATACACAAAAAAACAGGGTCGAAATTCTGTTGAATTTCGACCCTGTTCATAATATCCTTCGTATTTATTAATGTTGAAAAATTATCTCTTAGAGAATTGGAATCTCTTACGAGCTCTTTTTCTACCATATTTCTTACGTTCTTTAACACGAGCATCTCTTGTCAACAAGCCTTCTGAACGCAATACATTTTTGTATTCTTCATTAACTTTAAGTAATGCTCTTGAAATACCATGTCTGATTGCAGCTGATTGAGCAACGATACCGCCACCAACAGCTTTAACTCTTACATCGTATTTATCTTGGTTTTCTGTTAAAACTAATGGTCTGTAAATCATCATTTCAACAGCTGGCATATTACCGATATAAGCACCTAATGTTTTACCATTAACGAAAATTCTGCCTTTACCTTTTACAAGCTTAACAACAGCAATCGCACATTTTCTGCGGCCTGTAGCCATAATTTCTTTAGATTCAGCCATTATTTAGCCTCCTTTTCTAACACGATTGGTTTTTGAGCAGCATGTGGGTGTTCAGAACCACAGTAAACTTTCAACTTAGTAAATTGTTGATCGCCCAATGTGTTGTGTTGTAACATACCTTTAACAGCTTTTTCAATCAATTTAGTTGCGTCTTTTTCACGAACTTCTTTAACTGATGCAGCTTTTAATCCACCAGGGAAACCTGTGTGGTGGTAGTAAATTTTATCTGTTTCTTTATTACCTGTAACTACAACCTTTTCAGCATTGATAACTACAACGAAATCGCCTGTATCAACATTTGGTGTATATTCAGGTTTATTTTTGCCTCTTAAAATGTTTGCGATACGAACTGCTAAACGACCAAGAACTTCGCCTTCAGCGTCAATCACATACCATTTTCTTTCAACTTCAAGAGGTTTTGCTGAATATGTTTTCATGCTTTATTCCTTCTATCATTAATTTTTAGTAACTTACTTTCATTAATGTTAATCCAAATGGACTAACCGTTTGCCCCGCCTTACGACGGTCGCACGCCTCAAGAACATTTTTCATGTGTTCTGTTGGCAATTTATGCCCTTCTATTTCAAGAAGAGTACCGACTATTATTCTTACCATGTTATAAAGAAAACGATTTCCTTCTAAATGGATAAAAACTCTATCGCCCAGTTTTTCAACTTCGGCTCTAGTTATAAAACAAACTTTGCTTGGGTTAAGCGTTCCGGAACTCTTAAAACTTGAAAAGTCATGTTCACCTAAAAGGAAGTTCAAAGCGTTTTGCATTCGCTCTACATCCAACTCGTATTTTACTCTTAAGATATCACCGTCAAACGCTTGTTTATAGCGTCTGTTGATAAGTTCGTATCTGTAATATCTCGCCTTTGCAGACTTTTGAGCATGAAACGAATCGGGAACAATTCTCAAGTTATCAACTGATATGTCATCAGGGAGGATTTCGTTCATTTGATAGATAAACTTTGAAGCAACAATCGTCCTATCAGTATCAAAATGAACGACCTGTCCTAATGAATTAACACCTTTATCAGTTCTTCCGGAGAAGATTGTTTTAATCGGTCTATTTTTCTGGCTCTCACCAGTTTTTATCAATGTTCTTAATGCTCTTTCCAATTCACCTTGTATTGTAGGAGTTTCTATTTCTTTGCCATTTTCAAATTGAATTTGGCTTCCGGCATAGTTTTTGCCTACATACTGAACCTCTAGAGCGTATCGCATTAACTATACCAATTGGATTAATGCCATTTCAGAAGCGTCGCCTCTACGAGGTGGCAATCTGAAAATTCTTGTATATCCGCCTTGTCTTGAAGAGTATTTAACGCCAATAACGCTAAATAATTTTCTAAGTACAGTTTGTTTTGCTAATTTCTTACCTTCTTGTGGTGCATCAAAGATTTCGCCTGTTGTTGTATCAATTAATTGACCGATTTCTTTATCGAAGATATATCTTCCAGCCAATCTTCTTGAGTTCAAGTCACCTTTTTTTGCCATAGTGATAACGTTTTCAGCGTATGGTTGTAAAGCTTTTGCTCTAGCCATAGTTGTTTTAATTTCACCGTGAACAAAAAGTTCGGTAGCTAATGAACGCAACAAAGCCTTTCTTTGGTCTTGTGCTTTACCAAGCGTATGTTTTTTTGTTTGGTGTCTCATTTTGCTTTTCCTTTATTATAATTTACTGTTTCTTTTTTTAAGATATATGGGAATAAGGTAATAGGGGAATAAGTGGTTATAAAATTCTATTTTATTACTTATGCATTACCTTGGTAATATGAGCGTCAGCGAAATAAATCTCTTATTCCCTTATTGCCCTATTACCTTATTCCCTTCATCTGCTTATTCAGCAGATTCGATAACCATACCTTCTTCATCCATTTCAGGGTTTGGAGCTAGGTCTAAACCGAAGTGGTGCAATCTTTCGATTACTTCATCAGAAGATTTTTTACCGAAGTTTTTAATATTTAACAAATCATGTTCTGATTTCTTTAACAATTCAGACATTGAATTGATACTTGCTCTTTTTAAGCAGTTGTAAGCACGAACTGACAATTCCAATTCATCAATTGTAATTGATGGTTCTTCTACTGCTTCTTCTTGAGTTTCTTCTTCTGCAACAACTTTTTCTTCAATCTCTTTATGAGTTGATTTGCCAGTAATAGATGCGATTTGTACGAAATGATCAATCAACAAATCAGCAGCTTGTGTCAACGCAGTTGTTACATCCAATGTACCATTTGACCAAATTTCTAAAGTCAACTTGTCAAAATCGATGCTGTCGCCTACACGAGTGTTTTCTACTTCGTAGCTAACTCTCTTGATTGGCATGAATGTTGCATCAATAGGTAACATATCAATTGATGCACCAGCTTTTGGGCTTCTAGGAACATCATTTGCTACATAACCTTTACCAGATTCTACAACTACATCAGCGTGGAATGAACCACCTTCTGCGATTGTACAAATTAACCAGTCAGGGTTTACAACCTTAACTCCAGCAGGTAATTGGATATCACTTGCCAAAACCGGTCCTGGTTTGTCAATATCAATTCTCAACTGTTGAGGTTCTTTTGAATCTGTTTTAATAGCCAAACCTTTTAGGTTTAACATAACATCGATAACATCTTCTAATACACCAGGAATTGCAGTGTATTCGTGAGTGATACCTTCTATTCTGCAAGAAGTTACTGCTGTACCTTCTAAACTAGAGATCAATACACGTCTTAAAGCGTTACCGATTGTTGTTCCAAAGCCTCTTTCTAACGGTTCAATAGTAAATTTACCATATTGTGAACCATCAGAGCTGGTCATTGTATTAACAGTTTTAATTTTTAATTCCATATTTTTTTCTCCTATCAGCCTATTTTGAATAGTACTCAATTACAAGTTGTTCTTTGAAATCAGGATCTAATTCTTCTCTTTGAGGAATTCTTTCAAATGTAACCTTCAAAGCTTCAGCGTCTACTGTAATCCAAGCTGGGGCACAAGATAAATCAATAGTGCTCATAACTGTCTTCAAGTATTCATTGCTTCTAGACTTGATAGTAATTACATCACCTGCTTTTACTAAATATGATGGAATATCTACTTTTTTACCGTTTACAAGAACGTGACCGTGGTTAACGATTTGTCTTGATTGTTTACGTGTCACACCGAAACCAGCTCTGAACAAAATGTTGTCCAATCTAGATTCAAGGATTTGTAGAAGGATTGTACCTGTTACACCTTTTCTTCTAGCAGCTTCGTTGTAGTATTTAGCGAATTGTTTTTCGCTTACTAAATATGTAAATCTGATTTTTTGTTTTTCAGCTAAGTGAAGTGCATATTCAGAAAGTTTCTTTCTTACAGCGCCGTGTTGACCTGATGCTGTTTGTCTCATTGAAGAAGTTAATTTTCTGTTTGATAAATCTTTAACTTTCTTGTTTCTGAATAATTTATTCGTTGGTCCTGTGTATCTTGCCATTGTTTTTCTCCTTTTCTTGTGTCGGGCATCTATGGTTTGTGCTTTTGGCGAAAGCTCAAGCCCCGACGGTTTTATGCGAGGGAATAGGGGAATAAGGTAATGAGGAAATAAGTAGTTTTTAATTTCTTCTTTGTACTTATGTTTTACTTTGGTAATATGAGCGAAGCGAATTTTTTCTCTTATTCCCTTATTACCCTATTACCTTATTCCCTTCCTAACTATACTCTACGTTTTTTAGGTGGACGGCATCCGTTGTGAGGGATTGGTGTTACGTCCTTAATCAAAGTAATTTCCAAACCTGCTGCTTGGATTGCTCTGATAGCTGTTTCACGACCTGAACCAGGTCCTTTGATATGAACTTCAACCTTTTTCATACCTTGGTCGATTGACTTTTTAGCAACTAATTCTGCTGCTGATTGAGCTGCAAACGGAGTACCTTTTCTAGCACCCTTGAAACCTGTAGCACCAGCTGTTGCCCAAGCAATAGCATTACCTTGAGTATCAGTAGAAGTTACAATTGTATTGTTGAAAGTAGATTGAATATGCACAACCCCTTGCAATACATTTTTCTTTTCTTTTTTCTTTGTAGTTTTTGGTCTTGCCATTTTTGTATTCCTTTATGTTTCTATTATTTTATTTCTTTTGAAGGGATTAAGGGAATAAGGTAATGAGGAAATAAGTGGTTTTTAATTTCTTCTTTTTTACTTATGTTTTACTTTGGTAATATGAGCGAAGCGAATTTTTTCTCTTATTCCCTTATTACCCTATTGCCTCTTTCCCTTTTTAATTATTTCTTCTTACCTGCGATAGGTCCAGTCTTTTTACCACGTCTGGTTCTAGCGTTAGTTTTTGTTCTTTGACCTCTGCAAGGAAGACCTCTTTTGTGTCTCATACCTCTGAAAGAGTTGATTTCTTGAAGACGTTTGATGTTCATTGTAACTTCACGTCTCAAGTCACCTTCAATATTGAATTCAGATAAAGCGTTACGCAATTCTCTGATATCATCTTCTGTTAAATCATCTGTTCTTAAATCAGGTGAAATACCAGTTTTTTCAAGAATTTTTTTGCTTCTTGCAGGTCCTATACCATAGATATAGGTTAAAGCGATTTCTAGTCTTTTGTTACGAGGTAAGTCTACCCCAACTAATCTTGCCATGTTTTGTTTCCTTTATGTTTTTGTACTTAACTTTTTTCTTTTGAAGGGATTAAGGGAATAAGGTAATGAGGAAATAAGTGGTTTTTAATTTCTTCTTTTTTACTTATGTTTTATTTTGGTAATATGAGCGAAGCGAATTTTTTCTCTTATTCCCTTATTACCCTATTGCCTCTTTCCCTTTAAATTAACCTTGTCTTTGTTTGTGCTTAGGGTTTTCGCAAATTACAGCAACTCTGCCTTTTCTTTTAATAACCTTGCATTTATCGCACATAGGTTTTACTGATGATCTTGTTTTCATTGTTCTTTCCTTTATATTTTGTGTTACGTTTTCTTTTGAAGGGATTGAGGGAATAAGGTAATAGGGGAATAAGTGGTTATTAATTTCTTCTTTTTTACTTATGTTTTACTTTGGTAATATGAGCGAAGCGAATTTTTTCTCTTATTCCCTTATTGCCCTATTACCTTATTCCCTTTTATATTACTTAAGTCTAAAAGTAATTCTACCTTTACTCAAGTCATAAGGTGTCATCTCAACCTTTACTCTATCACCCGGTAAAATTCTGATAAAGTTTTTTCTAATTTTACCTGAGATATGTGCCAAAATTTCATGGTCATTTTCGAGTTTAACTCTGAACATTGCATTTGGCATGGATTCAAGAATCGTACCTTCTATTTCTATAACGTCTTTTGCCATTATTTTCCTCTATTTTCGGCTGTCAATATAATGCCACAATATGGCATCTTATTTAATAATATTTGCTAAAAATCTCAATGCAAGCAATTTTATTATATTTTAGCGATTTTGTAACAAAATATTACTGAATGTTTTTATATTGTATGGTCAGTATATCAGTTTTAGGAAATCATGAAAAACACATTATTTTTATTGCATTTCTCATGATTTTCCTAAAATCTAATATCACCTATTATTATAAAAACACCCATGAAGTGTTTACGTTTCTTTGTTAATTTACCTTGATTTTTATTCCTAAGATTTTTAAAACTTTAGTCTTGGTTTTTCCTTTGTATTCATTTTTTATAGAAAAAATTTGTCTAAGAAGCGGCTCTTTGTCGGACGGCTCTTTCGAAGCCATATAATCTCTCAATAATTCATCGTAAATCTTTGTTTTCTTGGCAATTTCCCACCATTCATCTTTAAATTTGTTACCACAACCTTTAAATGCAGGCTTTAGACCTGTAAGGTGAGCAATTACGGGACTTTCTTTTGCTTGTAAATACTCAGTTTCTTCTTCACCTTCAAATTCATAGTATCCGCCTCTCCACCAAGTATCCATCAGATTGTATTTTGGCGAAATTACAAGTTTATGTTCGTCAACAACTTTGTTAATTGAATCCTGATCGCAAAATTCAATAATCTTCGCGTTATTTTTTGCAAAATCGACAACCTTATCAAAAAAATGTTCTTTTCTGCAATAATCACAATTAAACAACAGCATGCCGGAATTTACATATACTCCGCTTTTCATTCCGAGCCTTTTAACGTATTTTGACACACCCCAAACATCTTTAACTCCGGCAAGATATTTGCCTGTCAAATCCATTGAAAATAATTCATCTAAATTTCCGCGAATAAGCGTATCGCAATCGAGATAAAGAACTTTATCCAAATCTTTACACAAATCAGGAAGTTTAATTCTAAACCAAGCTTGCACAGTAACCCATTTTGAAAGTGTTAAATCCGCAAATTGGCTTTCATCCATTTTTATAAGTCTTAAACTTCCACCAACTGCGCCTAACTTTTGCATACTTTCAGCAGAAAGTTTTGAATACATAATTATAAATTCAACTTGCTCATTATGTTCTAATGCACTTTTCATTGAAACAACGGTTTGATTAACATAATTATCATCAGGTGCATAAGCTATACTAATCTTCATTATTTAAACTCCTCTAAAATATGTTCGAAGAATGTTCCTTCTATCTTTATTTCTTTCTTTTTAGTTAACACTGATTGTTTATGAGTCAATTTGTGAACACCGCTGATTTTCTTAAGTTGTTCCCATCTATCTTCATTAAACTTATTTAATAATTCACCTTGCATTTGTTGAACAGATAAAAAATTAAAAAATGGAACTTTTGAAAAAATTTCTTTATTTTTTTGTGTAACCATCGTAAAAGCGTGCAAAAAAGTAAAATAATTTACCAAAAAACGATTTTCTTTCCAATAAGCTTCCATTGCTTTTAAGGTCTGCACAAGAATCGGATTATTGGGCTTTGCAACAATAAAATAGCTTGCCATATTTAACCCATCCAAATCAATTTTTAAATCATTTTGAAAAACAAATAATTCTGCATTAGCAATATATTCAGGCAATTCTTCCGTTAAAAGAACAGTTGCATCCATCCAAATTCCGCCATGTTGAATAAGCAAACAAGTTCTCAAAATATCTGAAAAAAATGCCGTTTTAATTAAACCTTTTTCGCGCATTCGCCAAAAAATTTCAGGAATATTTACGTAATCCTTTACATTATCTGGGTTCAAAATAATTCTTTTTCTATCGCCTTTAAATTTATCGACACTGTTAAGACAAGCTTGAACAAGCGGAGGAATTGAACCGTCTTTACTTTCCCAGTATTGCCAAATAATAGGCTTATCCACCAGCCCCTTGAGGGAGGGGTATAGACTCTCATTAATACTTTGCTCTCTCCCACAGCATCCATTTAGTGGGAGAGATGTCTCCTGTGGAGACAGAGAGGGAAGGGAGAGGGTTTTATTAAAATCCTTGCAACCCTGCACCACATACTTCCTCAAATAAAATTTTGCCCAATTACCCTTCAAAATTCTTCTGATTTTTCTATCAAACACAAAAATTTCAAGACAAATTTTTACAATTGAATTTATAATTTGCCAAAACAAAGATTTTATTAGCATTCTGCTTCCTCGTTTTCTAAAATTTCAAGTAGTTGTGGATATTTCTTCAGCATAATTTCATACGCTTCATCCAAAGACATTCCAACGCCTTTTTTATTGATTTTACAAAGCCCGTATTGTTGTGAATTTTCAACATAATTAATTGATTCAGAATATCCTTTGACCAATCTGGTTTTATATCCGTTCAATGTTGCCATCGCCCAAAGCCAAATATCATCGTGTGTCGGAATCAATTCTTTGATTAAGCTTTCATCACATACATCTTTGTAAAAACAATTTGGCGGATACAAAACCGCGCCATAACCTGTAAGTCTGTTATGAAAGCTTGCAACACCTCTATGTCTGTCTAAGTATAATTCACGCGTTTTTTCCCACTTAATAACTTTTTTCTGTGTTTGAGCGTCGCAAGTATCATCCCCTCCCTTTATAGGGGGAGGGTTAGGGTGGGGGCTTATCTCTTGGACATCCATTTCCACCTTCAACCAATCGCACCTGTGCGCATGCACCTCATTCTTATGTTCCAAATATGATTTATACAAACTCTCAACCGTATCAGGCGCATAATAAATATCATCATCTGTTGTAATAATAACCGCGTTCGGATACTTTTTTAACGTTGGAATAATTTTTTTATACGAACGAATATCTTTATACCAATCGATTGTCAAGCCATATTGTTTTAAATCCAATAACTCTTGCGGTAAATCTTTTTCACCATTCGGAAATTGTTCCGGCGCAAGCCAAAGAATAACCGCATCAGGTTTAAGCGTTTGAGTTAAAAGTGTTTTAATAGTTTTAACTACGATATTAATTCTAGCCGGAAAACTTGTCAGAGAAACAATTATTTTTTCTCCCTCGCCCCTTGTGTGAGAGGGGTATAGACTCTCTTTAATACTTTGCTCTCTCCCACAGCATCCATTTAGTGGGAGAGATGTCTCCTGTGGAGACAGAGAGGGAAAGGGGTGGGGTGTACCAGTATTGACACCACATTCCACAACTTCCGGACAATTATACTTAAAACTATGCTTTACCCTTATAAGCAATCCAAAAAAATTAATAACAATATGTCCATCAAAGTATTGTACAAACTTCATTATTCAATTCCTTAAAAGCATTCATAATTTCACTCGGAGTCACGTTCTCACCAACAAGCGTGCGACAAGGATAAAGCGTTTCATCAGATGCCCACATTTCAGCACAACCTGCGTAAAACACTTCTACGACAGGAACATTTAAAGCATTTGCAAAGTGCAAAGTCCCTGTATCTACCGTAATACAGCGATTGCAGATTTTCAAAATATTAGCGAATTCAGGGAATGTTGTACAATTAATTAAATCAACATAATTAAAATATCCTGATTTTTTGAGCCCTAAATTAAAATCCTCAGCTGTTTTTCCAGCACCTGTTAAAAGCGGTGTAAACCCTTCTTCATTAAGTTTTTTCATCAACTCAATACAATCAGCAACCTTCATATCTTTTTTATAAAAATTACTTGTCGTACAAACTACAACAGGATTTTTAAGAGTTTTTACCATGTTAACCACAGGCGTATTTATTTCAGGTGGACAGTATTTTATCGGTAAATTTTTATGCTCACCCACTAAAGGTTCAATCAAACCGCCCCATTTATCTTTCATGTGAACATATTCTTTTAATTCAAATTCTTCTTTTGTATTCCAAAATTTGCATTTATTATGTGAAATTATATGCCTTGTACCTAAAAGTCTTGAGATAAGCAAATTTCTTTCATTTGCATAAGTAACAAATGAAGCAAATGGCTTTTTATATGGAAATCTTTTTACGAAGTTCAAAATTCCTTTTAAAGACTTATCCTTTTTCTTATCGAAAGCTAATACATCATCCACTCCATCTTGATATTTTGCAACATCAACAAACGGAGAATTGCAAACGAAAATTACTTTTGAATTAGGATAAAATGCTTTAATATTTTGCACAAGAGTATTTGTAACAAGCATATCGCCAATACAAGCCGTATTAAAAATTAAAAATACCTTTTCCATACACAAAATTCTATCATAAAAATATAGCATTAATGTACCAATATTTCTTTATGTTAAATAAATACAAAATATACAAAAAAACAGGAACACTTATGCGTTCCTGTTTTTAAACTTATTCCGTTAAATCGAACTATCTTAATTTTACAGTTACTGATTTAGCTTTTTGAGTGTATTCTAATTTATCTTCTCTAGATAACCAGCCTAAACCCATTTCAGCAAAGTTTTCGTTCAAGCTAAGGTCTTTTTTCATCTTATTGATTGAAACTTCACCTTTGTTTGAAAGGTAGTTGTAAATTTGACCAGCTGATTCAATAATTTGTTCTTGGATACCTTTTCTTTCTTCTTTAACTTTTGCCATTTTAAATCTCCTTCTTAAATAGTGTCGTCTGTAAAAACTTACTCATCAATTGTAGTAAAAATTTTCTTGTTTTGCAATACTTTTCAAAGGCGTTTGTGATAAAATAGTCCATAAGGAGTATGTTATTAAATTTTATTAAAGTCGATTTTCGTACTAAAATTTTAGTTGATAAATATTTGGAACTTATTTCTGTTGGTGTGAAACCATCAGAAATACTGGTGCTTGTCCAAAATTCAACTTTAAAAAAACAATTTAGCGATAAAGTTTTAGAAAAGATTAGCGTTAACGCAATAGAAAAATTAAACATACATTCTTTCTTTTCAATCGTCTATAATACATTGATTGAAAATTGGTGTTTTATAGAAAATTCAATTCCGTCAGATAAACATTTTATACTCCCAAATCTTGTAGGTTTAGAAGTTTCACAGTTTTTGTTAAAAGATATTTTAAAGAAAGTTGAAGTAAAAGGTTATAATTCTAAAAAGTCATTGCTTCATCAAATTTTTAGAAGATATTCGCTTATTGTTCAAAATAATTTAACAAATGAAGAAGTAAAAGAGCGTTCAAAAATTTTGAAAGAATCTTTTGCAGAAGATGCAGAAATAATTATAAAAAGATTATTGTCTTCAACTCTAAAAAGTAGAAGTTTAGACTATTTAAGACAAACATTAATTTTTAATCATGTTTATAAACACACTGATTATTTCAAAAATATTAAATATCTTTTAGTTGATGATGCGGATGAAATGACGCCGGTTTGTTTTGATTTTATCAAATATTTAAAACCACAATTAAAAGATTGGGTTATTTGTTTTGACTCTCTTGGTTCAAGCAGGTGCGGGTATTTGAGTGCGGATACGTCGATTGAATTTAAATTGAAAGAAGTGTTTGGGGAAGAAATTATTAGTGATTATAAAAAACTGAAAAGTTTTTCACCTCACCCTAACCCTCTCCTCAAAGGAGAGGGAATGACCACGAACGTTCAACATGGTGACTCGCCTCAGGTCATTGCGAGGAGCTGTGCGACGAAGCAATCCATAGAATTTAATACTTTCCCTCAAGGTGAAATAATTTTTTCAAACATATTAGAAAATAAGCATGAAAGATTAGAAAATTTTACATTAACTTCTTTGTCTAAACGTGCGGAAATATTAGATTACACGATTGAAAAGATACAAAAATTATTCAAAAAAAATATCTTGCCAAAAGATATTACTATAATAACTCCACTGCAAGATGACATGCTTCATTTTACTTTGAGAGAAAATCTAAAATGCAATCTTCTTTTTCTATCAGGCAGCGAAAAACTTATTGATAACCAACTTGTAAAAGCAAGTTTGAATATACTTAAACTTATGCTGGGTTTGGAAATTACAGAGATGGATTTGCGCGTAATTTTAGCGGATTATGTTGGAATTCCTATTAAATATTGTCATAAGATTTTAGAAGTTTACAAACAATCAGGACTTCTTCCTGCGATGAAGCTTGATTTTTATGATTCTAATTATCAAAAATTTTATGAAGCATTTGAAAGTGGAAAAGAAAAAGTCGAAAACGGAAAATGTAAACTATCAAACGCTGTTTATGAAATGTTTTATAAAGTAGTAACTTATGTTGATGAAACAAAGATTAACAAATTTAATTTCTTTATCAAACAATTGAAAGATTTTGAAAGTGTTTTAGGCTGGAAAAATGTCATAGAACGCGCTAATGAAATCATTGTTCAAATTGAAAACTCAATTATTGCAGAAAATCCAAGCTCTACTTTAGATATTAAAGATGACGATTTAATTGTCGCAACACCTCAAAAAATTATTGATAATAAGATTTCAACAAAATATCAATTTTGGCTTGACGTTTCCCACTCAGATTGGGTTAAAAACGATACCGGACCTTTGTATAATGCGTGGGTAATGCAGGCGGATTGGACAAAAGACGAATACACAATTGAAGATGATATCTTTTTATCAAAACAAAAAACTGCAAGAATTTTGAGAAAATTATTATTGCTCGCGAAAAATCATATTTGGGCTTGTTCAAGTTTATTTGACCCGACCGGTGCTGAAAATTTAGGCGGAATTGAAGATTATTTAGCAGGTGGTGATGATAATGAAATTATTGAAGAAAAGAAAGTTTTCAAAATTATTCCGCGCGATGACCAAAAACCTGTTTTAGAATATAAAAAAGGCTCAATGGCAATTTCTGCTGTCCCAGGGGCAGGAAAAACCACAATTTTGCTTGCGCTTATTATAAAACTTATTAATCGTGGAGTTGTTCCGACAAATATTTTTGTTTTAACTTATAT
>CAKVLL010000025.1 GCA_934757255.1 uncultured Candidatus Melainabacteria bacterium
ATCGTTGATTGGGTTAGAAAAGATATCAAGCCTTTAGATATAATTACAAGAGATAGCTTGAGAAATATGATTATTGCGGATTTAGGTATGGGCGGTTCTACAAATTCGTTCTTGCATATTTTGGCTTTAGCAAATGCTGCAGGATTGGGTGAAGCCTCTGAGTTGGTTGACACCTCACCCCAACCCTCTCCTCAAGGAGAGGGGGCAAAGTGCGCCCAATTAGCACAAAAGGTCATTCCCTCTCCACGGGGGAGGGCTAGGGAGGAGGCTTATCAAGAAACCCCTCAAACAGTTTCACTTAAAGACTTTGACGAACTCTCTCACAAAATCCATCAATTTGTAAAACTAGAACCATCTTCTAATATAACGATGACTGCATTTCATCAAGCAGGCGGAATTCCTGCCGTAGTGGATGAACTTATAAAAAGCGTTCCTGAATTTAAAGCGACAAGAAAATTTGCAGGAGTTTATTCTGATAAATCAATTATTCATCCTTATTCAGAACCGTTTACAACAAAACCGGGGCTGGGGATTTTACGAGGAAATATTGCGCCTGAAGGTTCTGTAATTAAGATTTCTGCGGTTGATGAAAGTTGTTACGAATTTGAAGGTATAGCAAAAACTTTTGATTCGGAAGAAGAAGCAATGAACGCCCTAGAAAACGATTTAATTAAAGAAGGTGATGTAATAGTTATTCGATATGAAGGTCCAAAAGGCGGCCCAGGCATGCGAGAAATGCTTGCTCCAACATCATTGCTTGTAGGAAAAGGCTTGGGAACAAAAGCCGCTTTGATAACGGACGGACGCTTTTCCGGCGGTACAAGGGGAATTTGTGTTGGGCACATTTGTCCGGAGGCTGCTAACGGCGGCGTGATTGCTTTGATTAAAAACGGCGATAAAATCAAAATTGACATCAATAATAGAACATTGGATTTGCTTGTATCAGAAAATGAACTTGAAGAACGCAGAAATTCGCTAAAACCATTTATAACCAAAGCAAAAGGTTATTTGGGTAAATATTCAAGAACCGTCCAAGACGCAAGCCATGGAGCAATTGTTTAAAATGACAAACAAAACAAATTTACGAAAATGGGCTAAAACTTTTGACAAATCGCAATATAGCGCAAAGTTTGTGGAATTAATTCGAAAAACAGATGAATATAAGCAAGCTAAAAACATAATGATTTTTTATCCGCTTAAAAATGAAGTAAATTTGTTATCACTTTTAGAAGATAAAGAAAAAAAGTTTTTTTTACCTAAAATTGATGGCGACAATCTCTTGTGCTGTTCTTTTGACGAAAGTCAAGAACTTTGTACATCTTGTTTTAAAACAAAAGAGCCTACAACACCACCTTGCGATAAAAATTGCATAGATTTAGTCATTGTACCGGCTTTATGCTGCGACAAAAATAATTTTCGCCTTGGATACGGGGGAGGTTTTTATGATAGATTTTTAAAAGACTTTAAAGGCAATTCTATCGTTTGTCTACCTAAAAGTTTAATAATTGAAACTATTTATCCAGAAAAATATGACATCCCAATAAACACAATCATCAGCTGCTAAAACATTCTACAACAATTACAATTAATAAATTAATGGAATATTTATTAATATATTGACAAATACATGCTGCCGATTTAATATGTTATTTATTAATATATTTACGTTTTTAGGAGCTATACATTGGACTATTTCACAAAAGATTACAACTCAAAATACATAAATCAAAATGAAGAAAAACGAATAAAACTAGAAAAACTAATTGCAATAAATTCATCATTAATTGACTTATTAAAAGACGCCTGTGAATTCAACATTGATTTAGAATACATTTCAAATATTCACTCCGCCCTATCTGTCATATCAGAAAAACAATTAGAATCTTTAAAACTGGTTTCAGAACTCATATCACAAAACGCGGTCTAAATCCAACACACAATTAACATCAGCACTTAACAAAATAGTATTTTTGTGGTTTCATTTGATTAGCAACAATTAAGAGGCCTACATGAAACTTATATTAGCATCTAACTCTCCGAGAAGAAAACAAATTTTGAATGATATGGGACTTGAATTTGAAGTCATTCCATCAAACTATGACGAAAAACTTTCTGATAATATTTTTTCTTATGAAAAAATAGAAGATTTAGCTACACAAAAATGCCTTGATGTTGTCAGACGCGTAAATAATGGAGAAACTGTTATTGCCGCAGACACTGTAGTTGTTTTACACAACAAAATTTTAGGAAAGCCTCATTCAAAAGAAGATGCATTTAAAATGTTAAAGTCCTTATCCGGCGCTACTCATTCTGTTGTTACTTCAATTTGCGCCATAAACACAAAGACAAATCGAGCAGCACTTTTATCAACAACAAGTTATGTAAGATTTACAGATTGGTCAGATGAGATGATTCATTATTATATAGATGAATTTAATCCGCTAGATAAAGCAGGAAGCTACGGAATACAAGAACTTCCTCCAAATTATTTAGATAAATTTGAAGGAAGTTTTGAAAATATAGTTGGCTTAGCACCAGAAAGCGTTAAGGCCGTTCTTACTCAACTTAATTTCCATCAGTAGCTAAACCTAAAGAGATTCTCTTATCCTTAGGATTAAACTTTACAATTTTTGTATTGATTTTATCGCCAGCGTTTAAAATACAACCACCTGCATTTTGATATTCAGCAAGAGCAGATTGAGGTAAAAGAGCTTCAACACCAGGAAGAACTTCTACAAATGCACCAAAAGATTTAATTCTTGTTATAACGCCTTCTTTTACATCACCTTCTTTTAATTCTTCCTCTGCCTTTAACCAAGGATCAGGTTCTGTATTTTTTAAACTTAAGCTAATTCTTTGTTTATTATAATCAACGTCAATAATTTCAACATTAATTTCTTGACCAACCTTTAATAAATCTGTCGGATGTTCAACCCATTTCCAAGAGATTTGCGATAGTGGAAGCAAACAATCAACCCCACCAACATTAACAAATGCACCGAAATCCGTAATTCTAACAACTTCACCTTTAACAATCTGCCCAACCTCAACCTGTTCAAAAACATTTTTCCTAGTTTCCGCCAAATTTGTTTCAAAAACTTTTTTGTTAGATAAAATCAAGTTGTTTTGAGCTTTGTCAATTGTCAAAATTTTAACATCAATCTTGTCACCAGGGCTTGAAATTGTTTCTCTGGCACACAATTGACCCTGAGGGATAAAACCTTGAACCCCAGAAACATCAACAACAACTCCACCTTTAACCATCTGTGAAACAACAACAGAAATGGTTTCATCTGCTTCTTTAACTTTTTCCAATTCAGCCCAAGTGTGCGCTAAATGAACTTTTTTATATGAAAGTAAAAATTTTCCATTCTCATCACAATCTTGTGTTATCAGAAACTCATATTCTACATTTTTTTCTAATACTTCTTCTACCTTTGCACCTTTATCAGATGAAACCTCGTAACTTGGGACAAAAGCCGTACTTTTTGAGCCTATATCAACTATTGCACCATTAGATTCATAATCACAAACCACACCTTTGACAATATCCCCTCGCTTGAAATTATAATCATACTTCGCTAAAAGTGATTCAAAATCACAATCTGAATACTGTTGAACCATTCGTATTCTCCTTTTACATAATAAACACGAGGTTATTATAGCATATTTTCTGCAATTCGGCAATAGGGGAGTCATTTTTAGAAGATTTAATTTATATTTAAACGTCAAACATTAAACAATATACCAAAATAAAAAATTTTAAATCAAAATAATAACACCACTCTCACAAAACAAATGACGCTCTAATGAGCGTCATTTAAAATTTTATTTATTACTTCTTTCTACTTGCGCAAAAAATCAGGAATTTGAATATCAGTAATTCCGTTTGGCATCATAGGTGCTTTTGGCTGTTGAACATTGTTAAATGCACCTGAGAAAAATTCTGCTGCACTAATTGAACGGTTTTCCACTTTTTCTTCAATAGGCATTTGAGATTTTAGTTCAAAACCTGTTGCAATTACAGTAATTTGAATTTCACCTTGAATATTATCATCAACAACAGCACCAATAATAACTCTAGCATCATCAAGAACTGCATCGTTAATAATATTTGTAGCATCAGTTACTTCATGTAATGTCATATCAGGACCACCTGTGATATTAACAATAACACCGGAAGCGCCATTGATTGACGTTTCAAGAAGTTGAGAATTGATAGCAATCTTAGCGGCTTCAATTGCTCTACCTTCACCTGTACCACGTCCTATACCCATTAGAGCAGAACCTGACGCAGCCATTACACTCTTAACGTCTGCAAAGTCAACGTTAATCAAACCAGGGATTGTGATGATGTCCGAAATACCTTGAACACCTCTTAGAAGAACTTCATCAACTACGATGAAGGATTCTTGAAGTGATACACGTCTATCTACAACATCTAACAATTTATCATTAGGAATAACGATAAGAGCATCTACAGATTCTCTTAATTTTTCAAGACCTTGTTGTGCTTGGTTTTGTCTTCTTTTTCCTTCAAAAGAAAATGGTTTTGTAACAACACCGATTGTCAAAATACCCAAATCTTTTGCGATTTTAGCAACAACAGGTGCAGCACCGGTACCAGTACCACCGCCCATGCCGGCAGTTACAAACACCATATCTGCGCCTTCGATTGCACTTGTAATTTCTTGTTGTGCTTCTTCAGCAGCCTTTTCACCAACTTGAGGTTCACCGCCAGCACCAAGACCGTTTGTCAATTTAGCACCTAATTGAATTTTATTTTTACAAGTTGAGTATTGCAAAACTTGTAAATCAGTATTCATCAACCAGAATTCAACGCCAGTTAAACCTGACTTAATCATTCTGTTCACAGCATTTCCGCCGCCGCCACCAACACCGATAACCTTAATCTTAGCAGGGCTGATTCCTGGTGCTGGTTGTTGAGTCATATTATCTGATGATTGAATGTTTTCAATATCTTTTCTTCCGAAAATATCTGGTCCTAAATTGTCCACAATTATTCCTCTTTTTACTTTTCTATACTATACCATTATACTAACATACTATTTTAAATAGAAACAAATGTAAAGTTTTAAACGTGAAATTTAATATAAATTTACATGACTATTCTACACTTCAAAAAAGATACTACAAAACAACTGTAATAAACTCCTGTTCAAATATATATCCACATCACTAAAATCACAATTATTTATCAACCAGCAAATATACCTAATTTTCTAAATGCGTCAACACGAAATAATGTAAAGTTTTGTAACAACTTTTTACAAATATGTTATTAAAAATTTTTATGTGGAATTAACAAAATATAAGGGTTAGTAAAAGGGAATTATTCCTAATGCTTTAACCAAGACAGTATAAATAAATAAGGAGAAAATTGAATATGGAAATTTTAAATTTAGTTTTATTCGGATGTGTATTTTACTTAGCATTAATTGGCATTCCTAGCCTATGCGAAAAGAAACACTAATTATATTAAATTAAGCGAGAAAGTTTTTCGTCTGATGTCGCAATCGCAAGTTTTTGTTCTTCTGATTCAACATTAACAGACGAAATGCCGTTCGTCTTGACAATATCAATAAACAACTTTTCAAAAATAACGTACAAAATCATGTTATTATTCTTCTGAAGAAAAGCAAGAGAATCATTTATAATGAGCAATGCTTCTTCAGGCTTTGATTGTGAAATTCGAATACGTGCAATAAAATATTGAGCAAGCAATTTGATGTTAAAAATGGCAGATTTATCAGCCTTTATAAATATATCATTATAAATCGCCTCTGCTTTTTGCAAAATACCAATATTAGCGTACGAATATCCTATCAACAAATCACAAAACAGTTCGAGCTGATGCTGATGAGTTTCTGTTGCAAGAAGTTTAGCTTGATATATATTTTGAGCGAAATTTTTATAATCGTCAGAATGCTCTTCATATTCTTGCAAAATAAGATAAATTATTTTAGAAAAAGCCGTTGCGTTTTCAACATCTGATGGAGCAAAATGCTTACCGTTCAAAAATTCTTGGATTGCAAGAACAGCATTTTTATCAGGTAAATCCTCTCCAAATGAAACATGTATAATTTCAAAAAATTCTAACAAGTCGTCATCTTGTCTAAATAATTTAGCAAAAGCAACAAGCCTAAAAATTTCAAACATGTGTTCTACAAACAAATTCATAGAAAAACTTGCCGGTTTTATTTTTTCTATAATTTCAGGCTTAAGTATGCTTAATAAATCTTTTGCGACTTCAATACATTGTGATAAATCGCCAATATTAAACAAAATTTCAATATTAACAAGAGATAATAACAAGAACTTTGTATTTACAACACCGTCAACAAGCAACTTTGGATTCGGCATTCTAGTTAAAATGTTATGCAAAAGCGAAAGTGCATCTGTATAATTAGACGAAATTAATGCGCCTTGTAACATCAAATTTGAAAGTTTAACAATTTGTTCATTATTTTCGTCCTTTATGGCATCCATTAAAAGAAATTTTTCAATTGAATATATCTTTTCCGGAGAATAACTATAAAGACTCATTAATATGTTCTGATAAACTTCTTTTTTATTTTCTTCAATTTCTTCCGTTGAAATATTGTCTTTTATATGCTCAATTAACGACAAAAATCCTAAACAATTTTTTAAATAAGCATCATAATCTCCGGTTTTCATTGCAAATTGTGAGTTTCGCCAGAGCAATAAATACTCTTCTTTAAACAAACTTAGCTTACCCATCAAAAACAATGTTGAAGTATCATCCAAACCTTTTGCCAAATTTGCAAGAATATTTTTGGACAAAAACTCAATTATTGGCGGCTTTAAAGAAGATTCTAAAATCGGCTTCAATAAATTATAATTATTTATATACAAAAAGCTTTCTTTTACATATATAAATCCCAATTCTTCAAGTAACTTTACATTTTTTTCAACATCTTTTATACCTAATTTTGAAAGTGTTGCAAAATCCAGCCGTGAACCTAAAAATACGGAATAAGCAAGAATCATAGATGCATCCATAAATTTTCCTAAATGCTTCAAACGCGCTTTTAACAAACCCGACAAGTCTTTTGGCAAAATAACAGAATTTTTATTCTTTATAATTAATCGATTTTCAAAATCAATAAGAACACCTTTTTCTATCAAAAATTTTATGGCATTTTCAAAATACAATAATGAACCTTTGAAATTTTCTTTTATTTTTTCAAAGTAAAATGATTCTATGAAATCACCAGCTTCTTGCTTAATATCCGATAAAATTGAATCCATACTTATTTTTGTCAATATAAATTCCGAATAAAGAGAAGTTCTCAACAAGCCATTAATTTTAGAATGTAATACTGTTTCCGAATCAGTTGTAAAAATAAAATCAGCATTAACTTTTTTAAACTTATCAAAATAAAGTTCCAATGTTTGAATAGAAGTATCGTCTACATTTTCAAAATTTTCGATAAAAATAACAGTATCTTTCAAAGAACTGAGAAATTCTCCAAAATCTTCCATATAAGCAAATCTAGCATCTTCTGGTGTAGCAGCTTTCCTTGTTTTATCCAAAACTAAATCATAAAGAGATTTAAACCTTTTTACCTCGCAATCTGGTGATATAAAATTTTTATTAACCGAAAGCTTATAATAATCCCTAAATATTTCACTAAGCAAGCCCCAAGGTCTATAAGTCATTTCTTCCACACAACTTACATGTAAAATTCGCTTACCTTTAGCCTCAAAAAATCTAAAAATTTCTGATGTCGAAATACCAAACTCTCTCTTAGAACGAATTGATATAATCTTATTTTCACCAAGATTTTCTATTAACTTATTTGTAGGAATTTTAAAGAACTTACATTTTGCATTAATATCAAAAACCTTAAATCCATAAATATCGTCACTTTCAACCACTTCGTTTTTTTTAATAATTTCTTTTGAATCGACCTTTAAAACCTCTTCCGAAGTATTTTCATTAGGCGGTAACACATAATTAGGCAATAAAAGTTCATAAAACATTGTTGAAACACCATCTTTTTCAACAGAAAACAACGAATCGGTTTTAAAATCTTTATTTAAACAATCCCATACAAATTGATCAAAAATTATTTGCATGCCTTTCAAATAAAGATTTTCTTCTTTTTGCGTGTTTAACAATTTAACATTAGTTTCTGTTGATACCTCTTCTAAAAGATTCTCTGCCTCTTTTTTTACTATCATTACACTCAACTTTAAAGAAGTTCCTAACTCCTTTATCACTTTTAAATTTAAATCTGCAAATGCATTTGCAATTTTTATCGCAAGCCTAATTGCTTTATTAACTGATGTTGGAAATGAAAGTTCTTTGTTATAATTCACAACGAACGCATCATTATAAGTTATTATTCTACCCTCTACGTTCTTAAATTGTGCCACAAGCAAATTCCGCAATCTAAAATAAAATTTTGTAAATAATTCTTGTGAGCCCAAAATTCTTCGAATACTTTTTAAAGCAGAAAATCGTATAATTATAGATGCAAATTCATCTGTTTCACACTCTTGATATGCAATACTACTTTTTATCGGGAATCCACACTTACATTTTTCATACTTAGTCGAAACTTTACGCCCACATTTGGCACATTTTGTTAAAATAATATAACCACATTTATCACAAATTGGCGTTTCACACACATTATGGCAATTTGGGCATTCTAAACTCAAAACCTTATGACAATGCGGACACATTGTAGCTTTCTCTGAAATAATTTTATGACACTTTGGACATTCCATATTTATAATTATAGTCTAAAATAAGAGTTTATGCTATAATTTACTCTATTAGGAGGAGAGTATGACTTTTTTAAAAATTATTACAGAACCAGCAATCCTTATTATTTGCGTTGTTTTTCTATTTTTTATAATGACTGTACTAAAAAATTATTCTAAAGTTGAAAAAAATTTAAAGGCTGTTTGCACATTTCTATCTACTTTAAACAAAAAAGAACTTTCATATCGTTTTCAAGAACTTGATGATTTTATGAGTAAAAACATTTTCACAGCTACAGCTTGGGAAGATTTCAAAAAAGCATTAATTTTCCCCGAAAAACTTTATGTTGCATCTCAAACTCCTAAAAACGATTATAATCCGGAAATATATTTAACGATGGATGCTTCTTATTTTTTTAATGAAGAAAGTTTAGTTTTTTCAAAAATCAATAATAAATTCATTCAAACGATGCCAACATTATTAACCGGACTTGGCCCATTCTTCACTTTTTTAAAAATGGCAATTGCGTTTACAGAAGTTAACTTTACAATCGATGAAAACGTTGCAAACTCGCTTAATGGACTAATAGCCAATATTCAAATAGCAGCATTATGTTCCGTTTTCGCGGTTGGTTTTTCACTTTCTTTTATGTTTATTGAAAAAATCTTATATAATAGAATGTGTAAAAAATACTACTTAATAATTCAAAAAGAATTTATCCGCCTTTTCGATATTGTAACCAGTGAAAAATTCTTAATAGATTTAGTGAAAGAATCTAAGATACAAAATTCTAACAATGAAAAAATTTTAAAAGCCTTGCCGGAAAATTTTTGCAATGCGGTTATAAAATCTATGAATGAAACAACAACTCCATTTTTAGAAAACATTTTATACAGTCTAAATAAAATTAACGAAACCCTTGATAAATCAGGCGGTGGCGGAGATGTTGTTGATAAACTTTTTTAGGATATAACATTATGAGAATTAAATATAAAAAAGAAGAACCCACTCAAGATAATATTTTTTGGGTAACAATGACAGATTTAATGACTGCTCTTGTACTCGTTTTTATTGTTCTATTTTTTTATACATACATGACAAGTTACTATGAAAAAATTCAAGGACAAATTGAACAAAAGAAAGCATCTGAAGCTTTAGAACAAACTCTTAAAGAACAAAAAATCAAAGCAAATATTGATGATATTACTGGCGTAGTTAAAATTTCGGATTTGGAGTTATTTGATATAAATAGTTACGAACTTTCAGAAAAAGGAAAAAACTATCTAGATAAATTTGCTCCTGCATATTTCAACTCTATTTTTTCAAACAATTATTTGAACAACAACGTTGAAAAAATAATTATCCAAGGTCATACAGACTCACAAACTTATAAAGGGAAATTTTCTGCAGATGAACAATATATGAAAAACATGGACTTGAGTTTAAAAAGAGCATATTCCGTTGCAAATTACATGACGAACACCCCTTACAATAAAGCAAATGGTAATAAACTACGAAAAATGATTATAGTAGAAGGTGCAAGTTATTCAACACCAATCATAATAAACGGACAAGAAGATTATAACAAAAGTCGTCGCGTGGAATTAAAAGTCGTTATGAAAAAATAATAAAATTTCTCTACAAAAAATTTATCCACCCAAAACTCTTTGATAGTGTTCATTAAAAAAGTCTTCAAATCTATCTTCCAAAATTGCTTGACGTGATTTTTTCGTAAAATCAATCAAAAATTTAATGTTATGAATAGACATTAAAGCTTGTCCCGTACCTTCATTGCACTTATACAAATGTCTTAAATAAGCTCTTGAGTGGTTTTTGCAAGCGTAACAATCACAATTTTCATCCAAAGGTCTTGGATCTTCTTGATATTGAGCATTTTTAATTTGTTTTTTACCGTCCCAAGTAAAAAATGAACCATGGCGCGCATTTCTTGTCGGAAGTACACAGTCAAACATATCAACACCGCGTTTAATTCCATCCAACAAATCTTCCGGAGTTCCAACACCCATCAAATAACGAGGTTTGTTATGTGGAAGAAGCGGTGCCGTTAGTTCAACAAAATGATTCATTGTTTCTTTATCTTCACCAACGCTAAGTCCGCCAATAGCATAACCTACAGCGTCAATAGACGAAACAAATGCAGCACTTTCTTTTCTCAAATCATCATAAAAAGCACCCTGACAAATTGGGAACAAAGCTTGATTTGTTGATGTTTTAGCTTTAACACATCTTTCAAGCCATCTGTGGGTTCTTTCCATTGCCTCTTTTGCGGTTTTATAATCACAAGGGAACGGTGCGCACCAATCAAATGCCATAATAATATCAGCGCCGATTGCCTGTTGAATTTCCATTGAAATTTCAGGACTTATAAAATGTTTTTTGCCATCTTTTGGGTCACGAAATTCAACGCCTTCTTCCGAAATTTTTCTTAAGTGTGCTAAAGAAAAGACTTGGAATCCGCCTGAATCAGTAAGAACAGGTTTATTCCAATTCATCCAACCATGGATTCCGCCGAATTTCTCAATCAATTTGTGACCTGCTCTTAAATATAGATGATATGAATTTCCTAAAATAATCTGTGCGCCTGTATCATACAAATTATTATTAGTAACTAATTTAACAGTTGAATTTGTGCCAACAGGCATAAATATAGGTGTTTCAATATCACCGTGCGGAGTATGTAAAATACCTGCTCTTGCGCCGGTGTTTTTATCAACGTGAATTAGTTCGTAATTAAAATTGTCAAATACTGATACCATTTTTCTTTAGCCTTATTTTTAATTCGTTAATTTGTTGTAAGAATGGAAAATTGAAAATGGAAAGTGGAAAATTGTTTTAGTTTATATATAAATTTTTCCATTGTTCATTATAAAAAAAAGTAGGTCAGGCATTGCCTGACAGAAATGTTATTGACAGGCAATGCCTGACCTACTTCTATAATCATACAAATGTTAATTGAAAATTTATCCCCCTCACCCCAACCCTCTCCCTCAAGGGGCGAGGGAGAATGAAAGTTAATAATTTTCCACTTTCCATTTTCAATTTTCCATTTGAACAAAATATCTACGTGCGTAGCACTAACCTTGGAAGCGTTCTTCTTCGTAAGTTATCATTTCAAGCATTGATTGCCAGTTATCAAAAATTTCTTCCGGCTTAAAGTAAATACCGATTTCTCTTTGAGCACTTTCTATAGAATCAGAAGCGTGAACAACATTATATTCCATAACTTGTGCAAAATCTGCTCTGATTGTACCCATATCTGCTTTTAGAGGGCTTGTAGCACCTACCATGTGACGTACACTTTCAACTGCTTCGTAGCCTTCGATTACCATTGCAACGATTGGACCACTTGTAATATAATGTACTAATCTGTTGTAAAATGGTTTACCATGGTGTTCTTCATAATGTTTTGCTGCAATTTCAGGTGTTACTTGAAGCAATTTCATTGCAACAATCTTGAAGCCTTTGTTTTCAAATCTTTCAAGAATTTTACCAATCAATCCTCTTTTCACACCATCCGGTTTGATGGCAACAAATGTTCTTTCTTCTGTTTTCATAATCTCTCCTATCAATTTTCATTAGACCATAAACAGCAATTAAAGTAAAGCTAAGCATTTTTCTCTCAAATTATCTTTATGATATAATCATCTTAACAATTTAAATAAGGGGATTTAAAATATGGCAAAATTTTATACAACAACAGCAATTGACTATGTAAACGGCGCACCACACATCGGACACGCTTATGAAAAAATTCTAACCGATGTTATTTACAGACACTATACTCAAAGATGTGAAAATACATATTTTCTAACAGGTACTGATGAACACGGTATTAAAATTCAAAAAACATCAGCAGAAAAAGGTGTTTCACCAAAAGAATTTTGCGATATGAACGCTAAAAAATTTCAAGAAGCTTGGAAGGCTTTAGATGTTGATTATTCTCAATTTATAAGAACAACAGATGAACAGCACGAAAAAGTTGTTCAAAAGATTTTCAAAAAGCTTGTAGATAAAGGTGATATTTATAAACACTCATATACAGGTCTTTACTGTTCAGGCTGTGAAGCATTTTTGAGCGAAAAAGATTTAACAGAAGATGGGCTTTGTCCTGACCACCAAAAGAAACCTGAAGTTGTTGAAGAAGAAAATTACTTCTTTAAATTAACAAAATACAAGGATGCAATTATTAAACATATCAAGACAAATCCTGACTTTATTATTCCTTCTTTCCGTGCAAATGAAGTTTTAAATCAGTTGGAAAACATTGAAGATATTTCTGTTTCTCGTGTAAATACAAACGTAAGTTGGGGTATTCCTGTATTAGACGACCCTTCACAAGTTATTTATGTTTGGATTGATGCGCTTTCAAATTATATTACCGCAATTGGTTATGACCCTGATGGAAGCGATGAAAAATTTGAAAGACTTTGGCCTGCTGATGTTCAGGTTATCGGAAAAGATATTTTGAAATTCCATAGTATTTATTGGTTAGCAATTCTTATGGCTTTAGATTTACCACTTCCTAAACATATTCTGGCACACGGCTGGATTACTATTGACCAAACAAAAATGTCAAAATCATTAGGTAACGTAATTTCTCCAACAAGTGTTTTAGAAGCTTTTAACCTTGATATTCCTGACCCATTCAGATACTATATGGCATCAGCTGCACCTTGCGGAAAAGATGGCAATTATTCTGACTTGGATTTCAAAGAAAAGGTTAACGCTCACCTTGCAAACTCAATGGGTAACTTATTAAATAGAACTCTTTCAATGCTTGTTAAGTATTTTGAAGGTGACATTAAACCTGAATTTTTGGGTAAAAACGAATTAGCGGAAAAAGCTTTAGAAACTGTTAAAGAAGTAAAACATCATTTTGATTATTTCGAAGTTCAAGAAGCAGCTCAAAAAATCATTGAATTAGTTGACGTTACTAACAAATATGTTACAGACAATGCACCTTGGACTTTGGCTAAAGAAGGTAACATGGAAAAATGCGGTATTGTTTTAACTAACGTATTGCAAGTTATGACTGTGATTGCGTCATTAATTTATCCATATTGTCCAAATATTGCAAAAGCCATGTCAGAGCAATTGTCTTATGATTTAAGTGTTAAATTAGATGATATAACTTGTGATAGTTTAAAAGCCGGACATTTGATTGACAAAGAAAACATCAAGCCTGTTTTCTTGAGAATGGATAGCGAATTGGCGGATAAGAAAAAATAGAGTTATCTTAAAGTAAACATAGATAATGGAAAGTGATTTTTTGAGTTGAAAGTTGAAAGTGGTTTATATGGTGCAAAAAATTGCACCACATAAACCACTTTCAACTACAGTATTACCACATCTTAATCCAATTACTAGTAGCAATTCTCCTTAGAATATATTATTATATAATCATTGGGGAGAAAGTAATATGAAGAAAATTCTTACTGTTGTTACAATGTTAATTTTTACGGCAAGCGTTTGGGCAGCAAATTACACCGTGCAAAAACTTCCGAATGGACAAACCGTTGTCGTGTATGAAATTAAAAACAATCCGATTGTTACAATTGACACTTGGATAAAAACAGGTTCGATAAATGAAAACGATACCAATAACGGTGTTGCGCACTTTTTGGAGCACTTATTTTTTAAAGGTACAAAAGCGCACCCAACAGGAGAGTTTGACAAAATATTGGAATCAAAAGGTGCAATCGTAAACGCTGCAACGAGCAAAGATTTTACGCACTATTATATTACAATTCCATCAGAACATTTTGATAAGGCTATGGAATTGCATTCCGACATGCTTTTAAATCCTCAAATTCCACGTAAAGAACTTGAAAAAGAACGTAAAGTCGTGTTAGAAGAAATTGCCAAAGACGGAAACACACCTTCTAAAAAGGTTTATGATAATTTAAACGACATGATGTATACAACACACCCATATAAAAGAAAAGTTATCGGTACATCTGACATTATCGGAACTATTCGCAGGGAAGAAATTTTAGACTATTTTAACAAATACTATGCACCTTCAAATATGGTTACTCTTGTTGTTGGTGATGTAGATACACAAAAAGCAGTTGCTAAAATTCAACAATGTTTTAATCAAGAATATAGAAAACCTATTAAAAAAACATTTAGAAAAGAAAGTCAACTTCAAACACAGAAACGTAAAATTGATTATACTGACACTCAATCCGGTTATATAATGATTGGCTTCCGTGGTGTTAATATTTCTGATAAAGAAACTTTTGCGCTTGATGTTTTGTCAGAAGTCTTAGGTGGTGGCAAATCTTCAAGACTTTATCGTGACATAAAAGAACAAAGAGGCCTTGCTTATTCAATCTCAGCATCAAACGGAAGCTTTAGAGATGATGGAATATTTTATATTACTGCTAATTTTACACCAACTTGTTTAGACAAATTAGAAAAATCAATTTTTGAAGAAATTAAAAATATTCAGAAATACGGCATTACCGATGAAGAACTTAACCGTGCAAAAAATATGATTATTCAAGATACGTATTATTCAAGAGAATCAACTTCTAATATAACTTCAGAACTCGGCTATATTATGGCTTTAACAAATAGCTCTGCTTTGTATGACAATTATGTGGAATGTGTAAAAAAAGTTACGGCAGAAGAAGTTAAAGCGGCTGCGAATAAATATTTGGGCGTCAATAAAAGCGCGGTTTCAATAGTTTTACCTGAAAACTTAAAAAAAGTCAGCAATGTGAAAGCCAAAGTAAAACATAGCGCGACAAAAGTTTCTGAGCACAATGGAACCATAAAATATACTGTTGACAATGGTTCAACTCTCCTTATTAATGAAAACAAGAATAACGATATTATCGCAATGAGTATTATTGCACGCGGTGGAGAATTTTTAGAAAAAGTTACAGGTGAAGGAACACTTACAGCTGCAACGCTTCTAAAAGGTACAAAAAAATATTCAGCACAAGAACTTGCACAAATTTTGGACGAAAATGGCATTGAAATTGATGCAAATTGCAGCGAAGATTATTTTGTAATTAATGTCCAAACAACAACTGCGCAAATAGATAAAACTCTTGATATTTTGGATGAAGTTTTAAATAATGCAGTTTTCGATGATTATGAATTAGAGAAAAAACGTTCTGAAATTTTGGCTAAAATTAAACAAAGACGCGATATCCCAATGAACATTGCATTAGAAAATTTCAAAACTGTGATTTTTGAAAACAGTGTTTATTCACATTCAAATAAAATATTAGAAAAAACTTTGCCAAGCGTTCAAAGAGAAGATGTTGTAAGATATTATAACAATATTTTGGATGCCAAAAACGTGATTGTATCTATTAACGGAAATGTTGATTCGGATAAACTGATTAACGCGTTTGGTTCAATGTTACCTAATAAAAATTTGAATAAAGTTGAATTTTCAAAATTTAATGTAACAAAATTAACCGCGCCAAAAACACTTTCTCAAACGATTAAAGACTTGCAAACTTCTTGGTTGTTTATCGGTTGGCAAACAGCAGGAGTAAGTAATAAAAAAGATTTTGTAACCCTAAAAGTAATAAATACAATTATGGGCTCAGGTATGAGTTCTCGTTTGTTTAAAAACTTACGTGAAAAAGACGGACTTGCTTATCAGCTTGGGACAAGCTACTCACCTAAAATGTTAGGTGGTGTATTTATGGCCTATATCGGTACAAATCCCGATTCTTTAGAATATTCCAGAAAGAAGATATTTTCAGAGATGAATAAATTAAAAATGGAATTTGTTTCTGATAGCGAATTACAGGACGCAAAAGACCGCTTGAAAGGTAGTTTTATAATTGCAATGGAGACTAATTCAGAAAAAGCCTCTAATATAGGCTTATTTGAAGCTTACGGTTTTGGTTATGACTTTTTAGACGATTACACAAAAATGATAGATGAAGTCACCGCTTCCGATATTATTAGAGTTGCGAACAAGTATTTTAATAATATTTATGTACAATCTGATGTAAAATAATCAATAAAAAAAACGATACATCTACAAAACTTTACTTTTTATAGATGTATCGTTTTTTATTTGACTAAATTCCGGACTATACGCTCGAAAAAAACTAATTATGCAAAGATTTACATCCTAAGTTTTTAAGAATAACTATAAATAGCATGGCGAAAATCAAAAGTATAATCACCTTTAATAAAACAAAAAAACATTGTCGAAACGTACATTCCGACAATGTTTTTTATTTATTAACCAAGATTTTTCTTACTAATTATTAAATGCCCATTGAGCTGCTGCTCCGTTTGGCACTACATAACCGCCTCTTAATCTTATACCAAATTGGTCTTTGATTACACGGTTTTTATTACTACATTGGGCAGTCAATGCTTGTTCAGGAGTTTGCTTTTCTCCTACTTCCAACTTATCGCTATCAGCACCCAATGCTTTACCGGAACAGTTTGACAAAATATTTGGTCCTTTTGCACCGTTAGTATCGAAAATTACAGGAATACCATAAACTAAACCGTCATCCTGAAGTGCGTTTGAAGCTTGTGCACCTATTATCTTTGAACTTATTGCGTCTTCTGGAAATAGAAGAGCGGAACCATCTCTAAAGAAAACGGCATAATTAGTTGTCACATCAGCATCACCGCCTTGGGCAGATGCAAGTTTTCCTTTACCACTCTTTTGATAATCAATAGAAGCTCTAGTTGCTAACAAACCATACAAAGATTGAGCTTCTGGATTTTTATCAGCAACTTTCAAAGAAGCATAGTCAAACCCGTTAATCGCCTGATTCATTTGTGCTGCCTCTGTCAAAGTATTAATACCCTTCTTCAATGCTGTTTTTGCTTGTTGTTCCGCAGTATTAGTCATCAATGCTGGAAGTGTCAATGTTGCAACAACACCAATAATGGCCAACGTAATCAAAACTTCTGCAAGAGTAAAACCATTCTTCTTCATTGTAAAAAATTCCTTTCTCTTCTTATATTTAATTTGAATTTATATCATCACATCTAATATAATTTTACCAAACTTATTACGTCATGTCAATCGTATATAATAAAAGAATTCTATTTTAATATCGGTTTTTTGATAATTGAATATCTCTACCACGCTCATCAGGCTTCGCCAGCTTCTCCCCTCAAGGGCGAAGCCGCAACTTGCGCAAATCTGGCGCATTTCGCTGCTTCTCCCTTTG
Organism: uncultured Candidatus Melainabacteria bacterium; assembly: GCA_934757255.1. GTDB lineage: Bacteria > Cyanobacteriota > Vampirovibrionia > Gastranaerophilales > Gastranaerophilaceae > CAG-196. The sequence continues at coordinate 17,953 of CAKVLL010000025.1, forward strand.
AGGGGAGAAGCTGGGCGGAGCCCTGATGAGGGTGATAGAGATGAGGGTGATACAAACTCCGAATAATCAAATTCTAACTTTTGTATGGAATACGCTTAGATAATTGCACCGCTAACATAAGCGCCTTTTCTGCAAATATCAAAGGGAATTTATCTAAATTACCGTTCACAGAAACCATTGAACGATTATAAGTTAGACGTTCACTCGCTCCTGCATCGACAAGATTATTTATTGTTCTTACAAATCTATCGTATACAAAATCTATAGTTAAAGATTTTACCATCGCTTCATTAACAACAGGAACAATTGCCCAATTAATCCTTCCTCCGCCAACAAGGAAATCGTTTACTTTATCTGCAATAATCGCAAGATTATTTGGATTATTATAAGCATCAAAAGAAATAATATCCACACCAGCCTCTATCGGGATTTGCCAATCACATTTTTCAAAACATTGAATACCTACTAATGCCCCGCGTTCTTTTATAACCTGAACCGTTTTAGTAAAAAGATTAACTACAATTTCACGAGTCACACTTTCATCTAAACGTCTAACATCTCCATATTTATATAAAAGCGGCTCCTCTAATATAATTATAGGTTTTGTTTGCGGAGAAACCGAATTTATCAAACCGATTGTCCAAAGCGCTTTTATTGTAATCGCCTGAATAATAAGTTTTCTATAAAACTTATCTGAAAGAATTTGCACTCCATCGCCTTCAAGAAGTAACTGTGATATTGTAAACGGCCCTAATAAATTAACCACAGCTTCTGCAGGTTTTGTACGTTGAATAATTTGCAAATATTTTTCAAGAAAAGGCGCATGCATCTGAAACTGTTCCAACAACTCAAAGCTAGGATTATTAAATGCCTTATCTAATAAAACCATTTTCTGTTTAAATTTTTCAGAACCAGATTTAAATATTAACTTCCTATCCCTGAAAATAACCCCGGGAATACCAGATAATGTACGATACTTCAAATTATCGTTTTCAAAACATTTTGGCAATGCTGCAACGTATGGCGAATTTTCAAACAACTTCAGCATCATTTTCACTGCAGACATTTCATCTTCATAAGGTAAATTGCCTACCGGTAAGCACTTTAACAAAATTTTTGACATACCTATCTCTCTCAAAAAAACAAAAAAACGTGTCAAGACACAAGCCTCAACACGTTTTTTTAAACATTATAAAAACTATGCTTCAGCTTCTTCTGTTTCTTCAACAGATTCTTTAACAACTTCAGAAGCTGTAACAACAACTTTTAATTCAGTTTTAACTTTAGAAGTTAATTTGATTAGCATAGAAAATTCACCGATTCTGTTAATAGGTGCGTTCAAAGAAACTGTTTTTCTATCAACTTCGATACCAGCTTTTTCTTTCAATTCTTCGCACAATTTCTTAGTTGTAATTGTACCGAATAATTTTCCACTTTCACCGGCTTTAGCAGACAACTCGATTGAACCAAGTTTTTCAATTTGTTCAGCTTTTGCCAAAGCTTCTTGATGTAGTTTTTCTTGTTTAGCTTGTAATCTAGCAAGATTTTGTTCTCTGTTTTTCAAAGCACCTTCTGTAGCTACTTCTGCATAATTTTTAGGAATTAAAAAATTTCTTGCATAACCGTCTTTTACATTTACTAAATCACCAGCTTCACCGATGTTTTGCACTTCTTTTTTTAATATTACTTGCATTTCTATTCTCCTTTAATCATATTATTGGGCTAGTATAAATTATACTACCTGAAAAAAGATTAAATGTCGAGTCCCCATGTATTTCTAGCTTAAAATAAGTTCACAGAAGAAGTTTTCTTTTGAATGAGTTGCATTTTGAAATAGTTTAAAAGGTAATAAGGGAATAGGGTAATAAGGGAATAAGAGGTTATAAATTTATCATTTTATATTACGTTTAATTAACGCATTTATTTAAAAATGTTTCTAAAATCTCTTATTCCCCTATTCCCTTATTATCCTTTGCAGCTACTCACCACCTCTAAACCAATGCCAGCTTTCAAATCTACCTCAACCTCCAATAATATTCAACCAAATAACTTATCGCATCAAACGGATGTTCCAAAAACTTAAAATCACGATTAGACTTAATTTGATTATGGGTTGGAACATCAACAATACTTGTTCCTTCTTTAAACGACAAATTATATATATTATACAAAATCCACTTACATCGTCTTGGGTCAATAAACAAATGCCTTTCGCCTTTTGAGTTTTTAACTCGAGCGTTAAATGCAGAAATTCTATTCATAATTGGCGGATTATAATCTCTTAACCTGAATTTAACATCCTTATAACCATATTCAAGCAAACTATTTTTTATAATTGCATAATTCGTATATTCACTCTGCGTACTTCTATTATCACCGGAAGCGTCACCATTAACAATGATAGATGATTTATGATTCGGATATCTTCGGATAAATTCGTTGATACATTGTTGAGTTGAAGTGTTTTCAATCACAATTTCGTCGAAAAAATAGACATTTTCATCATCCTTGTGAGCCAACGCCCAACACATCGGATCAACGTTAAAATCACAAGTTAAATGTAAAGGTAAATCTGGATTATACCGAAGCTTAAGTTTGTTTTCTTCATCAAAACCTTTCACAACAAGACCGGAAGAATAATCGCCAAACTCGCCCAAAACATTTATCTTATAATATTCTTCATCAAAACTTTCCTTCATTGATTGAATAAAGTGTGGCGGTAAATAAATATTATTTGTAGTCGGCGCAATAATTAAGCGATAATTTTCTTTTGAATGTTCGACAAACCTCTGCCAAATCCACCCCTTATCAGCTTGCGGGTTTGTATGCCCAAACAATCGGTAACGGAAATCAACCCAGTTTTTCCCTCTATAAGTATTTCTTAAACGCCCAATGAGTTGTTTAAATGAAGAATCCGTAATTTGTGAAGCCTCTTCTATCTCTGCCCAATGCAAGTTTAATGATTTAAAACGTTCAGGGTCTTCTAACGCAGAAAACAAAATTTCTGAACCATTTGAAAACTTTATCATTTTTTCAAGTTTATTATATGTATAATCTTTATCCTGTATGTAACCAAAGTTTTCAAGGTGGTCGAGATAAGAAACAAGTGTAGTCTTTCTAACAAGTTCATATTCTTTTGCGCCGACTAAACCACGTGACCCCGGATATTTTTTAGCTAACAAAATTCCTAAAAGCGAACCGCACCAAGTTTTTCCGCTACCATAACCGCCTTGATAAATCGCGACATCAAGAGATTCAGAATGAGGAATTTCGATAAACTCTTTTTGCTTGTCTAATAATTTATATTTAACCATCCCTAATTCCTCCATCCGCAAAATGCTTGAAAAATGTTTACCGAATGTTTCATCCAAAAACGTTTAAAAGCGTTAACTTGACTAGCTTCCAGAAGCGCGTTAAAAACAGATGTCGAAAAGTTTTTGTCATTATTTATGTAATTATGGTTTTCGCACAACACATCATGAATTAACGCCGCTACTAAAAAGCGGTTATCGGTATTAGAACCGATAACACGCCAAAATAGTTTAGGAATGGAAGCCCCATCGTAGCAATAACCTTTTGGGATTTCAAAATTATATGTCTTATATTTTTTATAATCCGCAAGACGCACCTTCAAGGCTTTTTTATTAACAAAGGGGTATTTTTCAATAGATTTTTTATCCTCTTCACTCATATTAGGAACAAAATACCTTATTCCTACATGCGGTATATCATCAAAAAACACCCCTACATCTTTGTTTGAATACCATTCTTTCAAATCAAATACCCATAACCTTTCGAGGATAGACTATAATTAAATTTTTATCCCCATAATTTCCGTTTTCTACAATCAAAGTATCTTCTGTTTTTGTTTCTGTATCACAGACTTTTATACCGTAGGTATAAAGAGCATAATTTTTACCTTTTGGAACTTTAAGCAAGTCCGTAAAATCAGCAGTTAAAGAAAATACTACAAAATCATTTTTATTACTGATAACTTGCAATTCATTACCGACAAGCTTTCCTTTATCATCAAGAATGGCTAAATAAACGGTAAAACTTTTACTTGTGTCTAAGCCTGATACAACAACCTCACCACTATCTCCTTGATATAAAGTTATTGTACCGTTTTCATCTATAATTAAACTCATACAACCTCGCCTTCCTATGTACTAACCTTCTTTCCTCTTGCGTACCAAATCGCATTAAGAATTACGTTTCCTGTATTATAAATAGTAAATCCACTCAGATTTGTTGTTTTCTTCCAAGTTACATAACTATTTAAATTAACACTATAAAAATCCGCATTTTCTCCCAATCCGTCATCTTCATCGGTAATAAGCGCATCAATCGTTAATGGAGTATATGATATATGAACAGGATAACGACTATGATTTAAATTAATCAAAAAAGTAGCATTTGCATTTGTTTTTGGATAAATCAACGCTTCTCCACCCTGTTCTACAATGTCGTCAGACCAAACCCTATACCAACTGCGATTATCTGCACTTATAAAATCCTCTACAATATAAACATCCGAACCTGAACCTCCGCTTCCGGAAAAACCACCTCCCACACTTGAGATTGTACCATCTTCCGCAATTGTAATTGTTGTACCGTCAGGTTTAACAATACCTGCAATTTCTGTAGTTGCGACAGAAACATTTACACCGGCTTGAATCTCTTTTAAAGCTGCATCTTTTTCTTCGGTAACACTAACTACAGCTTGAGTTCCTGCAGCTACAACATTCGCAACAGAAGTTGCTTCTTGTGCCGATATATCACTAATCGCAGCTGTTTTTTGTGCACCAATAGAAGTTTCAGCTTCTGTTTGAGCATTAGAAACAGCACTCAATGCTGTTTCTTGAGCAGATGTAATTTCACCTTTTACAGAATTCAAATTTTCGATTATATCACTTGCTGAACTTACAGCATCAACGACATCTTTTGCACTATTTTTTGATTGATTTGCGTAATACTTAGCAGAATAATCTTCGCCATTTATAATATTTTCTGATACTGCCCAATCTTTTGCAAGTTTAGCGTATTGTGAACTCGCGTCATGTGATACTTTTATAGTCGCTCTTCCGGTATTTTGTTTTGTATTAATTATATTTTCCATTATTAGTCCCCACTAAAATCTGCAACTGTTCTCATTAAACATTCTTTTACAAAATCTAAAGTCGCAGTCTTCTTCTCTTGAAGCGTTTGCATATAATCCTCAGTTATTGATTTTGTAAAATCCGGTAGCTTATACGTAATAATTTCTACTTGTTGTCCTAATTCAATTCCAGCCTTAATTTGCAACAATAAATCTGAAAGAAAATCTTTTTGAGAGCCGTCTTTCATACTAACTTTTCGCCTTATCCAACCAAGAGAAGTTTTAAAAAATTCAATGTTAAACTCCGCTTGACGTTTTTTTGCGAGTTCTTGTTCGTAATTAGGATTAACTATTGGTTTGCCATTTTGCATTATTTCATTTTTTTCAAGCGCAAAAATTGTACCATCGGCTAATTCTTTTATTTCTAATCCATTTTTATGATTATGTTTAACAATAAAATCCGCTCTTTCAAAAGGCGTATAAGGTTTTTCTAATTTATATGACATATTTCCTCCTTAAATTCCACAAGCATACCAACGTTCAGAATGATTTATATATCCTGTCCAAGCAGAAGCAACCTCAAGTCCCCAAAAGCCCATCCAGCGTTCGGCAACACCACCGGTACCTGCGCCACCGGAATTTTTTAAAATTACATAATTTGCATTTTGAAAAGGCTTTAAAAATACAACTTGTCTATTATAATCACCGCTTCCATTTAATACACCGCCTTGTTCCAGCCAAACTCGAGTCGTTTTTTCTTTATCAGAAAAATATTCTCTGTACCAAGAAGAATCATTTTGATAAAATGTAATAAATAAACCATTTTCGCCGACAAGGTTGTTTGTAGCATTTGTTAAATTTGTATTTAATGCTTCAACAGATTTGTTAACATTTTCTCCTAATGTAGAAATAGAAGCATTTGTTGTTGCAATATTTGAATTTATTGTAGCAACATTCGACGATAAAGTTTCAGATACATCAGAAATTTTGTTATCCAAATATCCAAAATTGTTATTCATAACTTCTGACGATGCAAGCGAACCATATTCAATTTCAGTTAATGCCATCGATACTCCTTTCGTTTATTAAAGTGTCATAAATTTTATCCACTTTTTTGTTAATATCCATGATTTGTTCTTTCATATTTCCGAATTCCGATTTTGTAATATACACCTGTGAAACTTCAGATAAAATTTCACGATGCGTCTGTTCTAATCTTTCCGGCGTAACGAATAAGTTGTATTGAAATAATATTGCAATACAAACCACAAACGCCGGCGCGTATTTGTAAATGTATTCTTTGTCCATAATTTTTTATCCTCACTTTTGAAATATGGCTTTTTAGTTAGCCATATTTTGGAAGATTTGCAACAAAGAACCTAAAATATTAACCGCATCACCAGCCATATTCATATTATTAGAAGCAGAACCTACTTTTGTGCTAGTAGTAGCATTACCCTTACTTGTATTAAGTGATTGTTTTTGCATATCAGAAATCACGTCATAACCTTTTTGATACTGATTCATTAGATTATTCAATACGTTGCCGGTTTCAGTCTGAGAATTTGCTAACAAATCATTTAAGAAAGAGGCAAATGCGTTTACATTTGTGCTAGATAAGTTTTTGTACATATCTGTAGCTTGAGATGAACGTACCATGTTTCTGTTAGAAAGCGGATTGATTATGTTATTCTCAAGATTTTTTCTTGTTTGTGAATTCATAGTATTCACATAAGAATTAATTTTTACCTGATTAGTGGTTGAATTCAGACTCGGATTCAAATACTCATTGAGTAAAGAATCGACATTTTTATTTACAAAATTGTAAATAGAACTTAGAGCCGTGCCATCATTTAGAGATGCAACAGTTCCGTTGTTTGTAGTTGTAGCGCTTGCGTATGGATTAGAAGTCGTTGTATTTCCATACACAGTGCTAGTTGTTTGAGATTGTTTTCCCATTTTTACTCCTTTCGATTTTTTTTCTTTGGTTTTGCGAGCCTTGGTCGTTCTTTTGGCAAGAGAACTTTTTAATAAATTGAACGACATTCGCGCCGCGAACGTGCGTGCGAACATGGAATGTGACTTTGAGGCAAGCTTGTATAGAGAAAATAAAATTTTGTATTTCAATGATGCTTGCCGACAAAATATTTACGTGCGTAGCACCGATAGTGAGCGAGAGAGTGCAAGCTTTGCTTGCTAATCATCCATTTTGTTCAACACTCGCAAGAGCATAGGAAGCGTTAGCGTGTTTTCTCTTTCTTTTGGTACTTTTCTGGGGTAAATACTTTCAGCTTGTAGGTACACTTACCAACTTGGAAGTAAAATGAGAAATCTTTACCTCGCAAATAAAGAGAAAGAAAAGTACATTTAAGCGCATCTTCAAAATCTTTAGAATTTCTAATCATAATTACTCCTTTAATAGTTTAACTCGGCTATATACGTCGATAAGTGAGCAAATTAAAAGGAGATTTGTTTTAGATTTAATTGTTTATAGAATTCAATTTTGTGAATGATTTTCGTAGTAGGTTAGACATTGCCTGACAATAACAAAAGAATAATTTACAAAAGGTTGGATTGTTTCGGTTCTAATAAACCTCACAATGACGCCCAGCTTATAGTTTCATACTACGTCATTCTGAAGCCGATTAGGCTGAAGAATCCGGCTTTTTTATAAACTATTATTTTCCCTTCCTAAAAACACCCAACAATCGCAATTTATAAATAAAAATTTTAAAACAATTTTCCACTTTCCATTTTCAATTTTCCATTAATTCAAATTTACCCCTTAACCTTAATCTTTCCAAACTCAATATTTCTGATACAAAAATCATCGCCATGTTCTTTTGTCAAAAAC
>CAKVLL010000026.1 GCA_934757255.1 uncultured Candidatus Melainabacteria bacterium
AAAATGGAAATCAATAGTTTCTTTTCAGAGGTTATCAATGAATCATTAAAGGGAACGACGATTAGCATGAATAAAGACGAAGATTTATATATAAGAATCTTAAAGTTTTTGATAAAAAAGGCGAATAAAACGACAGTATCATCATCTAAAAACATATGTGATGCTGTTAAACAGAATATGTTAGAGCACCCCGATATTGAATATGTTTTTGAACTTCCACAACATTTGCAAACAGAAAACTTTATAAAATTTGCCGAAAATTTTTCAAAAGAGGTTTTGGGAAAAAATATTTTTACATTTAAAATTAAGGACAATTAAACTTTTTATAAGTGACCTTCTCAAATGAAATATTTGGCAGAAATTAAACAATTGATATATACAACAAACCCAATAGAAGCTTTAATAGAGGCGTGTGAAAGGTCCCTAAAACCAAAACCTCATTTCGAACGACAGATAGTTTTTATTAATTCATATTTTGCAAATATTCTATAATTCCTTTAGGATTTATCAATTTACCTGCATAAGTTCCTGTATCATAATTATTCATCTTATCAGCTGTTTTTTGCATAATATCATAGAACTGTTTATATGTTACATCAGGTTTTACTTGTTTTGCTAACGCAAAAACACCTGCTATGTATGGTGCACCCCAAGAATCACCGCCAAAATTACCTTCATAGCGATAACCCTCGTATTCATCCGCAACTGTTCTATGTTCTGTCGGAACAAATATTGTTTGGTTTTTTTCTTTATCTTTTTTGTCATTCCACCATTCACCATCGCGTCTAAATCTATCCATTCGATATGAATTTTTATCATTAGGGTCAGCCTTTGGATTTCTGTCCGCTCCTGCGAAATGCTTATATTCTTTTTTGGGGTCATTTGTTATAACTGCGATACCTGCTTTTTTAGCTTTTGCAATCACTCTTCTTAAATTTTTATAATTATTATCCTTATCTTTTTTGTCTACGTCAAACCCACAACTTATTGAAATTACAGATATTACAGGTTCTCCTTTTTGCTTATATTCCTCATTTTTAGCAATTATATTATCAATGGCTTTCGCATGCTCCGTAAGTGTACTTGCACTATAAAAAGCCAATTCCGCATCCGGTGCGACACCACATTCTTTTCCTACCGCAACGGATGAAACAACATTACCATGGTAAACACCGTCTTTATTTTGAGCAAAATTTGTTTGAGAAATAACCCTGTCTTTAAATTCGTGATTATCACTAATATCAGAATCTATAATCGCAATTCGAACGCCTTTACCTGTAATTCCTTGTTCATGTAAAGAACGAATATTTAATCCAGGATTCATAGTATTTTCTTTTACTTTATCTAAAATTGCTTGTTGTTCTTCTGATAAAACTGTTGTACTATCAATCGTTAAACTCAATAATTGTTCTTCGGTTAAGTTTAATTTATCAAGATATAAACCTCTAGCATCTTTTGTATTTGCAAAATCTTGCGAAGGCATATCTTCATAACTAGCTGGAGTATTTTTTTGTCTATATAACCCAAGAATATCTTCATGAGTCCCTGTTTGAATATCATCTACGCTATTATAATTAAAGAAATCTTTATAAAAATTTAAAGCATCTTGAGGTGTAAAGACTTTTCCTGACCAAGCGTCTACAACAATTGCATTTTCTCCCCAAGTACTAGGATTTTTAGTATCTGCGTCCTTTGCCATTCCTATTACATTAAAAACATGTTCTCCTTTTTCAAAATTAATATCTTTTGTACATATCATAATTTCTTGAACATTGTTTATTCCTTGTTCTTTAAGCCATTTTGTCATTATTTCCGTTCTATGACGACATTCCATCACTTGACGATTTTCTGTTGGAACATCTTCTATATTTTCTTGTTCGCTTATTTTGCTGAGCGTTTCTGCATTCATTCTAAGCTCATTAATTTTATCTTTATCACCATTATTGGCTTCTAAATAATTTGCAAGTGCTACATCATAAGTAGATGATTTGGCATTCGAAAATTCCTTATTAAAACGTTCTATCAAATCATTCCCAAGGTTTATATTATTTTCTTTTGTATTTTCATCTGCCATCTTGATATTTTTGCCTAAAGCATTATTAACAATATCAACAATTTTTTGCCAACAATCTTTTGTAAATTTAACAACTGCACCTACTTGAACAGTTAAACTGTTATCTTGATTATTTTTACCATTGTTCTCAATAGTGTAATTTTCAGAATTGTTAAGCTCTGCAAGAACTTGATTCCAAACACTTCCCATTTGTTTACATTCAGCAGAAGACAAGCCTAACTCTTTTGCAATTCCTTGAGTTATGCCACCTTGTTTTATTGTAAATTGTCCATCAATTCTTCCGTCCATAATACTTATATCGGCATAAATTTCAAAAACTTTAGGTTATTGTTACATTAATTTTAAAATTGTTACATTTTAACTTTAAACATAGAAATTAATATTTTTATTTTCCTTAAATTTTTCAATTATGGGAATCACTGTTTTAGTTATTAATTTAGGTAAATTTGTAGTACAATCAGCATGTAGGGCAATTCCTAGATGGTGGATTCCTTTACTCATACACGACAAACTTCTGTTGTGCAAAGGTGTAGAGAAAGGAGGAAGCCATGACGAAGCAAGAAGTGCTTGCAATAGTAAAAAATGCCCTAGTGATATTAGGACATTTGTTACTTGCTATTGCTTGCATATTGTAGGGATTGTGCAAGAGGTCGAAAGACCTCTCCCTACTCTTTTATTATAACTGATTTTTTACAATTTTCAACCCTCTGAACATATTTTTTATTACAAAACTGCAACAATAATTAATTGTGTTTGTTGTATCTCAAATGCCAATATAAAAATAAAAAAGACCTCTTTTGCAAGAAGTCTTCTTTGTATGAGCCAAGAACTCTGTTAAAACGATTAAGTATCGTTTTAATAGAGGAAGGCGAATTGAGAGCTTTGCTCGAATGAGCCGTATAAAGATATAATTACAAACAAAAAAATAGCAGAGCATTTTGCCCTGCCATATTTTGTATTTTAAAATTACAAAGATTTTAAAAATCTGTGCAAGTTTGCAACGGAGGGATAAATATGAACACAGAAGAAATCAATAAAAAAATGCAAACAGAAAAAGACAGTTTCAATCGAAATTTGAACCGCCTGCAAAAACAAATCTTTGAACTAAAACAACGCCACCAACGTACCATGGAATATTGGCAAGGACAGAAAGTGTTATACAAAACAGTATTATAATATCATCATTTAAAAACAATGCATTTACTCTGTTGGAAATCTGTACAATTTCATAAATAAAATGAATGAGGTTACTTAATACAGTACGTTTTCTATATGTTAATGTAACATTTGCTTACTAACTTTTGTATGGAATATTTTCAACGATTCCGTAATAAAGTTTCATACTTATATCAAACTTTATGGTAAGTTATAATACGTTGGACCTTCGTTAATTAAGTAATGACCTATTATGTTATTATTACCTGACTGCATAATTTTACCTGGCTCACTAGGGTTTGTAAATGAGTTTGTTACTCTGTTCCCAATTCCAGGTCTAGCTTTATTCAATGACGTACTACCAGTTTCACAAACAGCAACGAGGCATTTTTCACTTGGTTTTATATTTGTTGCAATCCATTCAGGCACACTTTGTCCACTATGACTGAATACCCATGTTCCATTTGTCGATAATCCTTGTCCATGACTCATTACCACATGTTTTATATCAGCAGGAAACTTTCCATTTTTTATCCCAGCTTCAATCCAATCTGTAATACTTGTCATTCCTTGTAAGTTCCAATTATCTGGGATATGTAATTCAAGTCCTGTTCTTGTTTTAAAATCATTACAAAACGCTTGTATGTTTTGCATAGGTTCTAAGCTGTTTATATCAGATGTAAGTCTTGGGTATTTGGTATTGCATAATATAGATTGTTTTGAAATTGCTCTTTTACTACCGATTATAAAGGTTTTATTTTGTTCTGCTAGTTGCGTTGCACCAGTCATTTTACGATTGGGTTGTTCTATTTTTGTTGGTGTTCCTATATTAAACTTTGGCGTGGTGTGTTCAATAGGGTTACTTACAGCACCAAAATTTATCCTGGGTGGTTTGACCTTTCCCATCTGGCATCCAAGTCCAGTGCATAGTTTTAGTGTTTTAAAACTTACCATTATTTCCCCTACAACTTACAATTATATAAAGTCTTTCATCACTAAGGAATTGACTGATTGTAACAATCATCAAGTAGATTGTTACAATTCAACTTTAAACATGAAAATTAATATTTTTTATTTTCCCTAACTTTTTCAATTATGGGAATCCCTGTTTTAGTCATTATTTCGACTTTGTGTTAGAATTAAAGGCATGAGTAATACTGCATTAAAGCCATTTGAGTTATATCGAAAAGACGGTAAGATTGTAAATGTTGAGTTGTACAACTTTACAGGTATTAACGATGTTGCAATTTTAGATATTAAACAACTAAAATTCGAGGGAATTGCGGCTAAGGATATTAAAAAGTCAGATATACATAACGCCGTTTTGAAAGATAAAAACAAATTATATTTTCAAAATAAGTATTCAAAAATGGTTGCAGGACTATCTAAAAAGCACTTAAACAAAATTATTTCAACAGTTTTTACTCGTGATATAGAAAGTCGTCATGCATACTTAAAAAAGGAACTTATTTCTAATGTAGATGTAATTTTTTATGCCGCAATACCAATTCTCAAACATGCTGAATTAAAGAAACAAGCCTTATACGAAAAACAAATTATTCATCGTTTTGCATTACCACTCAAAATAGGTGGACTTATATTTTATGCGATGATAACAGTTAAAGAAAGAATTGATAGTGAAGAACTACAAATTGACGAATTTTCAATTTATGATTTGTATTCAGAAGCAATACACAATAAAAAATCATCTGATAGTTCCTCTACGGTTTCCATAAGAACCTTCCGTAGCCATTACCAGATGACTAATTATAGTATTTACGATTTATTCAATTTTGTCAAGTGTAGTATTACAAAACTGCAACAATAATTAATTGTGTTTGTTGTATCTCAAATGCCAATATAAAAATAAAAAAGACCTCTTTTGCAAGAAGTCTTCTTTATATGGGTCAAGAACTCTGTTAAAACGATTAAATATCGTTTTAATAGAGGGAGGCGAATTGAGAGCTTTGCTCGAATGAGCCGTATAAAAATATGAGTCCACTGCGGCAAATAAAAAAGACCTCTTTTACAAGAAGTCTTCTTTATATGGGCCGCAGTGGACTCGAACCACCGACCTCACCCTTATCAGGGGTGCGCTCTAACCACCTGAGCTAGCAGCCCGTATTTGGTTTTCATATCTCAAATAATCAGCTATTTATCCTCGACTACTCTCGACAAACATTAATGTATCATGAACATTTTTTTAAATCAAGTATTTTTTATATTTCAAATTCTTAAATAAATTTTTCTTAATATTGATATTAAGATTATGTAAGGAAATCCTGTTTTTCAAAAAATTTAGACTATAATAAAAATGCAGAAGGACAAATGATAACAAAGGAGAACAACATGCAATCTATAGAAGAAATGCTAGGCAAGTTAGAAACAGCTGATAATACTACAAAAAACAAAATTGAAAACATCTTAGTAGACAAAGGTACAGCTGTAGTTCCAGAACTTGTTAACCAATTACAAGTTGTAAGAGGTGTTAAGCGTGGCGTTGTTGCAATGACTCTTATAAGAATTGGCGAAGCTTCTGTTGAATATCTTAGAAAAGCAGCTAACAATAACAAAGATTTTGAATGGGTTGCAAAATATCTTATTTCTGAGATTAAGGGTGTTGCTGCATAATAAGAAAACAACATCAAATGGAAGAAAGAGCAAAAATTAACATCTACACTGACGGAGCTTGCAGTGGGAATCCTGGTCCAGGAGGATACGGTGCAATTCTGGTTCATGTAGATAAAAATGGAATTAAACACGAAAAAGAATTTTCAGAAGGTTATGCACATGTTACTAACAACCAAATGGAATTAATGGCTGTTATAGTAGCAATAGAAGCTTTAAAAAAGCCTTGCGACATAATTTTAACTTCTGATAGCAAATATGTAGTTGAAGCTTTTACTAAAAATTGGATTGATGGTTGGATAAAACGTGGTTGGAAAACTGCAGACAAAAAGCCTGTAAAAAATGTGGAGCTTTGGCAACGACTCTTGAAGGCTTTACAACCGCACAAAATTGATTTTGTTTGGGTGAAAGGTCATGCCGGTCACGAATACAACGAACGTTGTGATGTTCTAGCCGTTACAGCTTACAAAAGCGGAAACTTGAAAGAAAGTTTATAATATATATGGGGAATGTATTTTTCATTTAGTAGTTTAAACTATATAAAAAGGAGGTTTAAATGCTAGATTTGTACATCTTAGAAAGTTGTCCATACTGCGAAAAGGTCGTTTCGTTTTTGAATGAAATGGCTATTCCGTTCAATCCAATAGATATCAAACAAAAAGCGAATGAGGAAGCGCTAATCAAACTAGGTGGAAAAAGACAAGTTCCTTTTCTCGTAGATAATGATAGAAATATTCAAATGTATGAATCAGCTGATATTTTAGAATATTTAAAAACCATAATTTAAGCATAAAAATAATAGTGCGCGGAATTTAAAAAATTCCGCGCACTTCAAAAATTTAATCTGCATAACAAGCTAGCATCATGTTATTTCTCAACTTATTCAATGCTCTTGCTTCTGTTTGACGAATACATTCTTTTGTAACACCGTACATTTTACCAATTTCTTCCAGAGTAGTTTTTGCAAAATCACCTAAACCAAAACGCATTTTAATTACAGTTTGTTCTCTTTCTTTCAAAGTTGAAACAACATTACTCAAATCTTGTTTCAATTGTTCATATTCAACATTTTCCTCAACATTTGTATTTTCATCTTCCAAAACATCTACGACATTAAGTTCGCTACCATTTTTACCATCAAAACTACCTTCAATTGAAACTGTTGTAGAATAAGCTGATAAGTATGTATCAATTTTTTCAGGTTCAATGTCCATTTTTTCTGCAACATCTTTGTTTGTAACTTGGCAATTGTATACTCTTTCCATTTCTGCTTTTACTTTAGAAAATTTAGATAATGTTTCTTGAATATACACAGGAATTTTCATACAATATGATTGTTCTGAAATAGCCTTAAACATAGCTTGTTTAATCCACCAGCTAGCGTAAGTAGAAAATCTGTAACCTAATTCCGGATTAAATTTTTCAACAGCAACCATTAAACCTAAGTTGCCTTCTTGAATCAAATCAATCATAGGTAATTTTGAAACATGAATAGCTTTTCTTGCAATTGTTAAAACTAATTTTAAATTTGCTTGAACTAATACTCTTTTTGCTTCCTTATTACCATTTTTTACCTTTAGCGCAATTTCTTTTTCTTCCTCTGCTGACAAACTTTTAAAGCAATTTACTTTTCTTGAATAAGCGCTTAATTCATTAACGCAAGATACAAAACTGTTTGGATTTGTTGTGTTTTTCATTGAGATAAATTTTTCTTTCATACTGTAAAGCTCCTATAATAATTTGGGGTAAAGTTCTATTTGGGGAATAATAACAAATAAATGATATCCTAGAGATCTTTTAAGACTACTACAAATTTAAACATAAATTTTATAGTCTTTGGGGGACGAAACACATAACTTAGATTTCTTATATACTTATCGTATATCAAAAGTATATATTTATCAACCCTTTTGTTAAGAAATATTACACAAAACCTCGTATTTTTTGATTTTTTTTACAAAAGTTAACAGTTTTCTAAGAAAATTTAAACAAATATAACTAAAACAACACCAACCAATGCGGAAATTATTATGTAATACAATGGATCGCGTTTTGATTTCCAACTCAACAGAAGCAAAACACCTAGTAAAATCATAGCCTTAATATCTCGAATTTCAGGTTTTAATAATCCGATTGCAACAGATGTTAAAAGCGCACAACTTACAGGTTTTAAGACTTCAATTGTCGATTTTACATAAAAGTTGTCGCTGAATTTTTTAAGAAGTTTAGATACAATAATTACTAAAAATAATGATGGTAACATTTCGGCTGTTGTTGCAAGAGCAGAACCCAAAACTCCGACACTTTTCAAACCGGCATAAGTTGCAACATTAATTCCGACAGGCCCCGGGGTAATGGAAGCTACTGCCACCATTTGAGTTAATTCATCTAAAGAATACCAGTTATAAACTTGTGAAATATGGTATAGAAAAGGAATCGTTGCATATCCGCCTCCAAAAGAAAACAGACCGATTTTAAAAAACTCTAAAAAAAGTTGAAGATAAATCATTCATTTTCCTCCTTTTTTAGAGTTAAGCGTTTATAAGCTACGCCGATTAAAGTAAAGATTACAATGCTTTGTATTGGAGTTATTTTTAATATTAAAAGAGCAAGCAGAGTTAATACAAAAATCGTGTAAAAAAATGCATTTTTGTTTGATTTCTGCCACATTTCACGCACGGTTAAAACGATTAAAGCAATTACAGCAACTCCTACGCCCCAAAGCGCACCTTGCACGTATGAATTATTAACTAAAGCACCTAAAATTGAAGCCAGTAAAACTATACTCCAAAACGGAACAAATGTCACACCAATCATAGCTGCAATTGCGCCCCATTTACCGCGTAATTTGTAGCCGATAAACATAGACATATTCGCTGCAATAATGCCCGGAAGTGATTGTGCAAGCGCGAAATAGTCAATTATATCATCATGACTTACAAGGTTTCTTTTATCAACAAATTCGCTTGTCATTATCGGCAAAATTACATATCCGCCCCCAAGGAGAATCGCACCGATTTTTACAAAAACTAAGAACAAACTAAAGAGCGACATCTTTTTCTGCCTATTTTTGCTATTAATTTTTCGTCATCTTGCGGTGTAAAACCTGTTGTTGTTAAATAATTACCGACAATTGTTGAATCTGCGCAATATCTAAATGCTTTTTCAATAGTTTCTTCTGAAAGTCTGGCTTTCTTACCACCTGCAATTCTAATTGATGCATTAGGACAAGCTATCTTAAATATTGCCAACGTTCTTAAAACATTTTCTTCATCGATTTTATCACCGTAATTTTCAAACGGAGTATTTTTAATTGGAGTTAAAATATTAACAGGAATGCTGTCAGGATTGATTTCTGCAAGTTCTATTGCCATTTCAATTCTCTGCTCAACAGTTTCACCCATACCCAAAATCACACCGCAACAAAGTTCCATGCCATATTTTTTTACAAGTTTTACTGTATTTAATCTATCCTCATAAGTATGAGTTGTACAAATTTGAGGGTGATAAGATTTGCAAGTATTTATGTTGTGGTGGTAACGAACAAGACCGACTTCTGCAAGTCTTTTAGCCTGTTCATCATTTAAAATCCCTATACTTGCGCAACTTTTAAAACCTTCTTTATTCAAAGCTTTAATCATTTCAAGCATTGTATCAAAATCACTTTCATCCGGAGTTTTACCTGATGTTACAATTGCAACTCTGTTTGCGCCATTATTTACGCTATCATGTCCGGCTTTAACAACCGTTTCAACATCAATCAAAGGAAAAGTTTCAATATCTGTATTGTAATGTGAACTTTGTGCACAATAACGGCAGTTTTGCGAACATTTACCCGAACGAGCATTTATAATTGAACAAAATTCTACCTCTTCTTTTAAATATTTTTTAGATTCATTTAAAAGTTCAGTTAAATCCATATTATATAAATCAAATAATTCTTGTTTTGATAACATTTTATTGTCCTTTCACATGCTATTGTGTTTAATAAAAAATCAAACACAGCCTTTAACCAAAATTAGTATATAACAAAAACGACAAATATGTAGTAACTAAAAAAGGATAACAAGCCTCATTTTTTTGTAAACTTTTGTAAAAATTTTCCTAAATATTCTAAAGTTTTAAAAAATTATGTCGATATACATATTAAGAAAAATTATTGGAGAAATTATGGCAATTCAAGATTCATTTAATATTACGAAAGCAACAACATCACAATCTTACGCTTATAAATGCTGGTACAACTACAATTATGGCGGAAACACAATGAAAATTTCAGCCACTGATATGAGCGAAATTACACAAACTTGGAACTCTCAGCTTTCTAATTGGAAAACCAGTGCAGAAAAAGATGTTAATAAATATGAGATCTCTGATGATGATTTTTCCGGTGCAATAAACAGCGGGAAAAGCCTTGGCAAAGAAAAAACCGGATATAGTGGCGGCAAAGGCGGTATAATTACACGTGGGGTTACCGATGGAATTTTTGGTGCTGCTGGGGTTCTTGGCATGTATACAGCAGCGGGCAGCACTGTTGCAAATGCAATTGGAACCGGTATTAGTCACAAATTAATTGAAAATACTGCAAACAAAATTGTAGGTAAAGCCGCAAAAAAAGCTGCTGCAGATGCAATAACAAATAGTGCAACAAAAGCTGCTGCAGAGAGTGCTGCAAAAAACGTAATAGCAAATGGTGGAACAAAAGCCGCAGCAAAGAAAGCTGCGGACAAAGTTGTAAAAGATGCTGCTCAGAAAGCAGCAGAAAAAACTGGAAAAGATGAGGCGGCTAAAAAAGCTTCAGATAAAGTTGGTTCTTGGTCAGTTGCAGCCCCTCTTGCATTAGCAGTTGCAACTGCTTATCAAGCCAAAAAACCAAATAAAGAACAAAAGGAAGCTTGCGACGAGTTACAAAATCAAATGACAGATGCTCAAGCTTCATTAACAATGGCTCAAAGTGATATGGATACTTATCGCGATGAAGTTGAAGAGATGTCTGATGAAGCACAAGCCTACAATGAAGACGCCAATGGTGAGATAGAAGATAAAAAAACAGAGTTTGATATGTATAAAACTTCTTATGAAGCTTTAATAGCGAAATTAAACTCAGGAGAGAAACTTAATGAAGATGAAAAAAGCTTACTAAAAGAACTCGTACCAATTTTACAAGAATTAGGCGTTGGAATAACAACTTTGGCAGATGATACTAGCGAGGCTGTCAGTGGAATATACAGCGATATGGAAACATATCAAGATGGCTATGACAACGCAGCCGCTACAATTGGTGAAGTTCAAGGTCTGACAGATTATGCTGAAAGTTTTGATAGCGCTACAAGAACGATGTGCTATGTTGAAGGTGGTTCACAAGCTTTAAATGCTGCCTCCGGTACAAAAGCAGCTATTGAAGCAGGTTCTGCTGCTGCTGGTTCTTTAGGATTTAATGCTTGGGCATGGGCTTGCGTAGCAATGGGAACTGCTGGCGCTGCGATGAGTGGTATTGGTTCGGCACAGCAATTTAAATGGGCTGGAGAAGTTGGAACAGAAATAGGAATGCGCGAAGCTACGCAAGATTTCAACGCAGAAACACTTGACAACTATGACGAAAACATAGACATTTATCAAGGTCAAATTGATGTTGTAAACGACTTAGAATTAGAGATACCGAAAGACATTGAACCTCCGGAAAATGTACCGGTATTTCCGGCTGTTGATGATGGAACAACAAATGGTGGTACAGGAGGAACTAGTGGCTATAATGGCACTCCTGTAATACAAGCTTCTGTCACCGGTACAACAGCTGCGAACAACAATGCAGATGATGATAAAAATAAGAATAAAAAAATATGATGATAATAGAAACTTTTTAAAATATCATAAAAATCAGCAGGTCAGACGATGTCTAACCTGCTGATTTTACAAATTTATATTAAACAAATTCTATTTTGAAGAACTTACATTTATAAATGGAACAGAATTACCTAGCATATATTGAGGCATTTTGCCATCCCATTTCTGAACAGCTTCATATTGAACCAAAGATTTGTTTTGACTCAAAGCTCTCGCTCTTATTGCCATTGATTTCGCTTCAGCTTCTGCAGCAATAACTTTTTGTTTCGCTTCTTCTTGAACTTGAACTGTTTTATTTTTGGCTTTTAAAGCTTCTTGTTCTGCGGTTACTTTACTTTCAATTGCTCTTTCAAAAACATCCGAATAATTTATCTCTGTCATTTGGAAGTCTGTTACATTAATATAATTGTCTGCCAATTGAGTTTGAAGTTTAAACAAAATATCACCTGTTGCTTTTTCTCTGTTTGCAATCAAATCTTGCGCATTCCACTTACCGATAATATCCTTAATTGTACCTTCTACAACAGGTGTCAAAATTGTGCTTACATAATCCGTTCCAACTTCTTGGAAAAGTTTATTAACTTTGTCCGGCTGAACATTGTAGTTGATTACATAAGTAATTCGTGCTTGCTGAATATCTTTTGTATAAACAGAGGTAGTTAATGTATTTCTTTGAGTCTTGACATCCATTGTTCTGAATTTTTGAATAAATGGAAAGATTAAATGCAAGCCTTCACAATAACTTTCCGGTTGAACCTCGCCCAATGTTATTTTAATCCCTCTTTCCCCTGGACCTACCATAACAAACGGATTGCACATTACAACAAAACAAACCAACAGGCACAGCACCAAAACAGGCATACCAAAAAACTTTTTGTCCATCATTTTCCTTTCATTCTTAAAGCGTTAAACTATCTTAAAGCAATTAAAGCTAATGCTACGTAAAGTGCTGAAACAATAAAAACAAAACCTCCAAAAATTATTAGCATTTGTTTGCCATATTTTTGATAAAGATTTTCTCCTGTAATATAACAACAAGTAATAATACACAAATTCACTAAAACCACTAATGATAATAGCAACATTAACACTCTAACGACCATTACGCCTCTCTTTCATTCATTATTATAATTGAAATTTTCAAATCATTTATCATATATTAAGACGATTTTGAACAAATAAAATCAATTACTTGATTAGCACACACTTCCCAACGAAAGTTTTTTGCTCTAACCAAACCTCGTTCTATACAAAGCTCTCTGAAAAAGTTGTCATAATACATTTTTTCATAAGCACTGACTAATTCTTCGTCGTTTTCCGGATTGATTTGAATCCCTGCGTGCCCGATAACTTCCGGTAAAGATGAAACATTTGAAGTTATCACAGGACAACCGCATTTCATAGCTTCTAAAACAGGAAGCCCAAAACCTTCATACAAAGAAGGATAAATAAACATTAAAGCATTTGAATAGAGTTTTGGCAACTCTTCATCTTTAACATAACCTAAAACATCAATTTTTGATTGGTCAAATTCCCCTATAGTATTGGTTAGCTCTTTTTTGAATTTGTTCCAAACTCCGCCTGCTAAAACAAGTTTTAGGTCATTAATTTTATTTTTCTCAATGAATTTGAAGAAATTTTTTATAGCAAAAATAAGATTTTTGCGCTTACCTAAAGTGCATAATGAAAAAATATATTTTTCTTTGTTAGGTTCTTTTGTTGGTTTAAAATAGTCATTCACACCTAAAAGTGTTGTTTTTATATTTTCTTCTCTAATATTAAAATATTTCAAAACATCTTTTTTTGTACACTCGGAATTTGTAACATAAAAATCATTCGAGTTAATCGTATTATAAATTCTGTAACTCCACAATCTTCTATTTGTAGGAATTTTTCCTGCTTCTAATACAGGAATAATATCATGAAGCATCCTAAAACGTTTTAAATGTTTTGAATATAAAATTTCTTCCGAAGGTGCTTGAAACGGGCTAAAATAGATTTCAAAATCTTTTAGCTGTTCAAGATTTCTTTTGTTTTGTCTGTAAAAGATATTTTCGTAGTATCGGGAAAGACTGAGTATTCCGTATTTTAGTTTTGTTAAAATATTATGGATTGCCTTGCGGGTTATACACCCCTCACCCCCATCCCCTCTCCCACAAGGGGCGAGGGGAGAAAGTTTAAGCCTCGTAAGAGGCGTGGCAATCCATTTAAAACTAGATAAATAATTCAATTTTGCAAACACCAAATTTATCCGAGAATTTTCTTTAAGTAGTTCTATTCCTTGAAATTCTTTGACTTCTTCAATAACTTCTTTCAAAAAATAATATCTTTTGAAATTACAACAAAAAACAAGTTCAACATTTTTTCTTTTTCTTAACTCTCTAAAAATATTAAGTGCAACAAAAAACACTCCGGCTCTGTGTCCTGACTCTTCTAAAAAATATGAAAGTTCTGTTGCATCAAAAAGAATTTTACACTTGTTCATAGCGATATTCTACACCAAACTTGTTTATGATACACTATGCGTATTAAATAAGGATATTTGGAGTCCGTTTTGAACGATAAAGAACCATTAATAAGTGTAATTATTCCTGTTTATAATTCTGTAAAATATATTTCAAAATGTTTAAATTCTGTTATAACACAATCATTTAAAGATATTGAAATTATTTGTGTAAATGATGCTTCCACAGATGAAAGTCTATGCATAATAAAAAAATATTCACAAAAAGATAACAGAATAAAAGTTTTTTCTAATGATACAAATATGGGAGCAGGATGCTCAAGAAACTTGGCATTAGAAAATGCAAGAGGAAAGTACATTTATTTTCTTGATTCAGATGACTGGTTAGAGAAAGATGGACTTTCAAAACTGGCAAATACTTTAAAAACTTTCGGAGATGTCGACGTTGTGGCTTTTTTACATTACAGTGTAAACGCAACAACTCATTTTAAACAAGACTTTCCTCCTACTCCTGAGTATTTAACTAATCAGGTCATCAACATATATGACACACCCGAATGCATTCAACATTTGGGATACGGCATGACAAAAATTATAAGAAGGAATTTACTAAAAGAATTCAACATAAAATTTAATAATGACAAGTGTTTTGAAGACGTTGGACATTTTTTAGATTTAATACCAAAAATAAAATCTGTTGTTTTTATAAACGAAAAAATTTTTAATTATAGAATTCTCAGAAAAGGCTCTATTGTATCTAAAAAAGATGATTATATTGAATATCTAATAAGTGATACTATTAAAGCTGATAAAATTTCTAAAAATTTTCCCGCAAAAGTTCGCCTGGAATTATTAAAAAAAATATATAAAACCTTAGCTTATACTACGCTTTTAGTTTATGCAGACTTTAAAATTTCACATTCAGAATTAAAAAATATATTCGGGAAATATATTGATTATGAAATATTAAAAGAAGCTGACATGAGTTATTATAGAAATATGTATAATAAAATAATGAATGATAATGAGTTTATTTTTTGTATAGAAAACTTTTTAAGAATGAAATTTAAAGAATTATTTCCTACTTTTTTTGGTTTTTATAAACATTTAAAGCTTGTTATATTAAAAAAATGATTATAATTTATGATATTATAAGTTTATGAATCCATTAATCAGCGTTATAATTCCTGTTTATAATGTAGAAAAATATTTATATACAGCGTTGGACTCTGTTATAAATCAAACATATAAAAACTTAGAAATCATTTGTATTGAAGACTGTTCTACTGATTTATCAATGCAAATTTTAAATGAGTTTGCAAAAAAAGATAATAGAATAACTATTATAAAAAACACTGAAAATAAAGGCGTAGGTTTTTCCAGAAATAAAGGTTTGCAATTATCACAAGGTGAATACATCCATTTTTTCGATTCAGACGATTGGTTAGAACTTGATTTATATCAAAAAGCAATAAGTTTATTAGAAGAAGATACTGAAATTTTATCATTTAATCATAACACATTTTTTGAACTTACAAATAAAAGTGTAAAAGGTTACAGACAATGCGGAAAACTATTGAAAAAATGCGGTTTAAACGAGAACGCTGAGCTTTTTCCAATGTTTGAATATAATCCTTGGAGCAAACTATTTAAGAAAAAATTTTTAATAGAAAATAATATTTTATTTAATGATTATAAATGTATGGAAGATGTTGAATTCTCATTAAAAACATTCATAAATGCGAAACATATTCTATACACTGATGAAATTTTATATAACTATAGAGCAAATCGTAATAATTCATTAACGACAAAACACTGTTTGCATATCAACTATCTGATTGAAAGCATAAATAATTTTACCAAAATGAGTGAAGAAATAAATAATGATTCTAAATTCATAATATTATCCTATTTGCACTACACATTAATTAATCTTTGTAAAAAAGGATATGATGACAAACAAATTCCATTCAATAAAATGAAAGAAATTTTTACAAACAATATTAATTTTAAATTATTAGCACAATCCACTACATACAATAATAAGTATATTTATATGTTTGGAATAAATGTATTATCTAAAAATAAGAACCATTTCTTTCTTATTTACAACACAAAAGAATTTATAAAAAAGAATTTCCCAACTTATACAAATATGTATTTTAGAATAAAAAAGGGAATTCACAAGCTACTATTTTTCAAATGAAGATTTTTGAGGAAACATTTCTTGTAGAAAATTTTTCGCAAAAATTCTTTCTTCATTAGAAATATTTTCTCCATCATTGATGCAAAAAAGACCAATTTTTTTATTGTTTTTTAATAATTCAAATAATTGTTTATCATGCGGACTTAAATACAAAGAATCCGGCCGATATTTTTTAGCAAAATAATTATAAGTTTTATTTTTATAAAAAGGTAAAAACATATCCAACCTGCAAATACCTCTATAATGTCCATGTTTTACAGCAAGTGCATAGCTTAAGTAAATTGTTGGCTCTACGTTATCAACTTTTCTAAATCTACTTTTTATAGTTTCATTTATTTCTTTTTTAAACATCTCAATACAATTTTTAACATCAGATTTTCGGTATGCATTAATGTTATGATGACAAAACATCTTTAAGGATTTACCGAACTTTTTTTCTATTAAATAGTCTGTATTTGCGCACATCCTGTTATAGAAATCAAAATCTTTATAAAATTTGTAACTAAATCTGCAATATGGATAACCGTCTTTGTGATAAAAATAACTTGGCGATACTTTATTTGCAAAAAACGTATCATCATTTCCATATAAATAATATTCAGAAAGATTTGGAATATTAACAATACAATGTTCTATAGCATTTGAATTAAATACCGGTAAACAATCTTTTGGAATAATTTCACTATGATTAATTATTTTCACTCTTTTATTGTCTGTGTTTAACCATTCCGGAACCTGATTGTCAGTTATAATATAGATTTTATTAATCCAATTTGCATATTTTTCCAATGAGCGTAATGAATACCTCAATTCATCATTATCAATATATCGACAATTACTATTTGCTTCATCATCTTTACAAGAGTTGCTGTATGCAAGCTTTTTCTCTCTCCATTGAGGGTCTTTATCATTAACCCAGCTATAAACCATATCGATTTTTATTTTTCCAAAATCAATCATACAAAAACCCTATTTACTCGTTTAATACAACCCTTTAAAACTAATTTTGTAAAGCAGATACTCATTTATATAATAAAAAAACCTTTTGATTTGATAATCAAAAAGGTTTATTTAACTGGGCATGAAGAGACTCGAACTCCCACGCTTTCGCACTAGTTCCTAAGACTAGCGTGTCTACCATTCCACCACATGCCCATGGCTTAACAAAACCAATATAACAAGAGCAGAAATTTTTGTCAAGAAAAAGAATTAGAATGTAAGAGCAAAATAGAAAATGAACTAAATAAAATTTTTTTCTCATTTTTATCAAACAACCATACGATTCATCAATATTTGACGCACATGTGAATTTTTTCTATAATTAGTAAATAAAAAGGGGATTTGTATATGAAAGACTTTATTAAATACTTAGGATATACCGCTCTTAGCACCATTGTTCTAGCTTATACGGGGTTTCTTTTTGTACTGCCAAATGTAATTAATTTGAACCAGTACACTCCGGAAATTCAAAAACTTGCAAAAGAGCAAACAAAACTTAACGTAAACTTTGAAAACGTTAAAATTGTAACTACTCCGCTTCTAGGTGCGGGTATTAAAGCTGAAAACATATCAGTTAAACTTCCCGATAATTCGGTTTTATTTTCAGCTGATAACATTAAAACAAGAATTTCGCTTCCAAGTCTTTTATTGCTGACAGTAAAAGTTTCTTGTCTTGAAGTCGAAAAACCGTTCGTAAATTTAGAAATCATAAATGACGAGAACTTCAAAGTTGTTAAACTTGTTGAAGACTTGTTGAATGCAGGCAAAGAACAAAAGCTTGAAGAAGGCAGACAAACCGTTCAAGCAGAAGCTGAAGGTTTCAAATTCGACCCTGCTTGGATAAGAATCAAAATTCCTGCTGTTAAACTTAATAACTACCGAGTTCTTGTAAATGACCTTAAATCTAAGCACTATTTAGATTTACACGGTGAACAATTGGTTTTAGGCTATTTTAACGGCAAAAGTGCAAAAGTTAAAACTTACGCAGAATTGTTTAGTGATGAAAACAAAAATATTACTGCAAATATTGATATAAATACATTTTTACCGCCTGTTGAACCTTCTCTTGATTCAGAAGATGATCCTGCTGAAAGAATTGAAATACCGTTCGTAAACCCTGTTACTATGTACAGAAATTATGATTTAAAAGCAAATCTTGATACAAAATTGCGTATAAGAAATCATAATGACAATTTAACTTCTTATGGTCATTTTGATATTAATAATATCAGTTTAAAAGTTGGTAATATAAAATTGCCTGAAAGCTACTTGAGAGCTAAAACTTTCGGTTCAAATGTAGATTTGGATACAAATATCTATGCAGCGCAAAATCAGAATATCCAACTTTTGGGTAAAGTAAACTACGGTCACCATCCGAAAATGGATATGAGTATTAAAACCGCTGATATCAAATTTAATGATTTAATTATCTTATCAAAAGCGTTTATGGATTCATTACACATTTATAATGAATTGGCTCAAGTTAAAGCAACAGGTGCATTGCAAGCTGATTGTTACATCAAAACCAACTTCAAAAAATTGACTTCAACAGGTTCAATTTTGGTTAAAGACGGTGGTTTAAGTGTTCGTAAAATCGGCAATGTAATTTCTAAGGCTAATGTAAACGTTAAACTTGACGATAACGTGCTAGATATTAGAAATTCAAGCCTTTTAGTCGGTAATCAACCAATTACGATTGACGGTAAAATAGACAAAAAATCAGTTGCCGATATTAATGTAAGCGCAAAGAAAATACCTTTGCCTATCTTATTTAACGCTTTTGCGCCAAGAGAAATCAGAAGCGCGTATAACTTTAAATCAGGCGATGCGTCTTTCGATTTAGGTTTGAAAGGTGAATTAAAGAAAGCTGTTGCAGCTGCTAAATTCGCTCTTGCAAACTTAAATATTTCAGACAAAAACATGATTGTTACAAACAACAATTTGAACGGTGAATTTTTCTTACAAGGCAAAGCTTTAACAGGAAAAATTAACAACAGCAATTTTGTTCTATCACTTCCTCAAACAAAATCGAGAATTGCCGTTCCAAAATTTGATTTAGAAATTGCTGATAATAATATAACTATCGGCGATAATAAAATTTTGTTTAACGACAAATCAACATTGAATTACGCCGGTAGTGTAATTGATTATAATAAATTAAAATCGTTGAGTTTTACGACTTATGGCAACATTCATACCGAAGATTTAATTAAACTTATCGGACGCGAATTCAAACCATATATTCACTCAAACGGTACAATTTCGGTAAAAGTAACGTTTGACGGTGATAAACACAAGCAAACTCTTTTCGCTCAAGCTTTAGCCGACAAAACAAACTTTATTACACCTGTAGATTTTTCAAACGTTAATGGTACAAATACTTCATTACAGACAGTTGTTGATTTTAAACCTAACAGAATTAAAATCAAGAAAACAGGTTTGTTTACAAGAAATGTAACTATTGACGAAGA
This sequence comes from uncultured Candidatus Melainabacteria bacterium, assembly GCA_934757255.1. Taxonomy (GTDB): domain Bacteria; phylum Cyanobacteriota; class Vampirovibrionia; order Gastranaerophilales; family Gastranaerophilaceae; genus CAG-196. Next base: position 19,845 of record CAKVLL010000026.1, read on the forward strand.
TGGCAACGAAGTTGTCCACTTAAACGAAATCTTAGGCGTAGATGGTACGATTGCAGGAGATAGAATAAATCTTCTAAAAATTACTATGCCAAAAGCTTTGAACGGCAAAATTCATGTATTCCCTCAATCTAATTTTGATATCAAAGGTAGAGCATTTGTATTTGGTGAAACCTCAAATCCAAGACTAAGAGGCGGATTTGAAGTTACAAATCTTTCAATTCCGGAATTGTTATTAACTTTAAGAAATGCTGAATTAAAATTCAAAGGACAAGAAGCAGATTTTGACGTACAAGATTTACTTCTAAACGGCTCCGATATTCAAGCAAAAGGAACGGTTAGTCTGCTTCCTTCAAACGTATTGGATATTCTTAACCTTGACGTTAATTCAAGATACATGAATGTTGACAAATTAATGAACGTTAGTGATAAGGCTATGAAATATGTTCCACAAAGCAGTGGTTCAAAAACATCTGCTTCTAGCGCAAGCGCAGATATTCCTGTTATAGTAAGAAACGGTTCTATTGACTTTGCAAGAATAATTTCAGGCAACATTGACGTAAGAAACACAACAGGCAGAATTTCTCTTGCCAGAAACATTTTTTACTTGAGAAACTTGAGAACAAATGTGTTTAAAGGCCGTGTAAACGGTAATATTTCAATGAACTTGATAACAACGCTTTTGAACATCCGCGTAAACGGTCAGGGTGTTGATGTTGAACAAGCACTTTTAAATGGTGCAAATATGAAAGACACACTTTCAGGTACTGCAAGCTTCAGCACTGATATTTCTTTAAAAGGTGCAACTTATGAAGAACAAGTAAAAAGCTTAAAAGGAAATGTTGATTTTTCAGTTAAAGATGGTCAATTTGGCCCATTCGGAAAATTGGAAAACTTAATTATTGCAGAGAATATTCGAGAATCTCAATTCTTCCAAACAGCTTTAGGTGGTGTAATTAGCGGACTTACAACGATTGATACGACGCATTTTTCTGAATTAAATGGGAAATTGAGTTTTAACAATGGCATTTGTCATATCGAACCAATTACATCATTAGGTAATATTTTAAGCTTACATATTTTCGGTGATTTTGATATTTTAAGAAATTATGCTGATATGAAAGTTCGTGCAAGAATGGCATCACTTGTTTCTAACTTGCTTGGCCCAATTGGTGCAATCAACCCTGCTAACTTGATTAACAGTGCTGCAAGCTTGAATGTTGTAACTGCTAAAGCTTTCTCTATTTTCTGTGAAATGGTTCCGGAAGATGAAATGGCAATTATTCCAAGTTTTTCTAATAAATATGTGGATAATTCAGCTACTAAATTTCAACTTGTAGTTAGAGGTGACGCTGCAAAACCATTAACACTTATTAAATCGTTCAAATGGCTTGCAACCGAAACTCAATATCAGGATGCAGTTGATTATGTAAACTCAATTCCTGAACCTGTTGAAGGCAGTGAGGCTGAAACGATTGAACAAGCCGTTCAAGAACATGAAGCCTTGGAAGCCGAAAAACAAACGCTCAAATACAAAGTAAGACATTTGTTTGATAAGGATGAAGAATAAATCAAAAAAAAAAGGATGCCGAAGCATCCTTTTTTATTTATGATACGTTTCGCCTTTTAAAATTTTGAATGCTCTATAAATTTGCTCTACCAAAATCAAACGCGCAAATTGATGTAGAAACGTCATTTTTGAAAAACTTAATTTAAAATTGGCCCTTTTTGAAACAGTCGGCGATAAACCACAAGAAGAGCCTATTACAAAAACTAATTCGCTTGTACCGGCAATCGATATTTCATTAATTTTAGACGCAAAATCCTCAGATGAAAGTTGTTTACCTAAAATCTCCATAGTTATCACATAAGACTCTTTTTTTATATGTGATAAAATCTTTTCTGCTTCTTGTTCCAAGGCTTTTTGAGTCAAATTTTCATCCTTAATTTCTACAGGAGTTAACTCAATTATTTCTACAGAAGCGTACGGAGTAAGGCGTTTTAAAAATTCATCTATTCCTTCTTTTAAAAACTTTTCTTTTATTTTCCCTAATGCAATTATCTTTATTTTCATAATTTTATTTTACCACGCAAAAGCCGGAATTTTACAATCTTTAAACTTGAAAATATTTCATATTTAAAGTACAAAAAAGATATGGAAAAGATATTATTTATAAATTTTGGTGGTTTAGGTGATGAAATTCTTTTTTTGCCAACAATTATTTCTATAAAAAAGGAATTTCCTAATGCTGAAATAACGTTAGCATTAGAGCCTAGAAGCAAAGGCATTGTATCACTTACAAATATCATTGATAAAACATTGTACGCAGATATAAAAGGTAAAGATAAGTATTTTGAGTTATTTAAACTCTTGATTAAAATTTGGACGCAAAAATTTGATATGGTAATATCTTCCGGCTCAAATAAATTTATTTCAATATTTTTATTTTTAACATTTATCAAAAAACGCTACGGTTATAATTCCGGCAAGTTAAGCGAAATACTGTTAACCAAAGCTGTTCCACTTAATAAAAAACAATATGCTGCTAAAATGTACCACGATTTAGTTCGCACAATTACAAATTATAATACTGATTTGCCGGAAATTGATATTGAAAGACGTGAAGTTGAAGCTAATACGGTTTTAATCCATCCGGGAGTTAGCCTTTTGAGCGTTAGAAAAAATATGATAAAAACAATTCCAGCAGAACGCTGGGCTGAAGTCGTTAATAAACTTGCTGATGCTGGTAAAAAAATTATCCTTGCTGGTGGACCTGATGACAAAGAAACGATTGAAACAATTCAAAAATTAGTTCCGCAAGAAAAGTACACAAATATGTTTGGAAAAACTAAAAATTTAAAAGAATTAGCAGAATTGATTTCTGGCGCAGAAAAGTTTTTGTGCTCTGATTCTGCGCCTTTGCATGTCGCTGTTGCACTTGGCGTAAAAACTTATGTTATATTTGGCTCAACCGATGAAAAAAAACTTATTCCTGATAATGGTAAAGTTATTCCAATCAAAGCAAATTGTAACTGTCCGCTTCAACCATGCTTATGGGAAAGACGCCAAACAACTTGTGAAACATTAGATTGCTTAAAAATTTCTGCAGATGAAATTGTGAATAAGATTTTAGAATAACTATCGCTTATGTTATAATCGTATGGGGAGATTGAAATGGACGATTTTAAGCATTATACGGTTATGTTAAATGAAGCAGTTGACGCATTAGAATGTCAAGACGGCAAAATATATATTGACTGTACTTTAGGCGGTGGTGGACATAGTGAACTTATTCTAAAGAGAATTTCACCAAATGGGAGGTTAATTGCGTTCGATATAGATGATGAAGCCATTCATCACGCATCAGAACGACTTAAAAACTATAAAAATCTTACTATCGTCAAGTCTTCTTACACAAACATCAAACAAGAATTGAAGAAACTCGGAATAGAAAAAATTACTGGTGGTGTAATTTTGGATTTAGGAGCTTCTTATCATCAATTAACGAAGCAAGAACGCGGTTTCTCCTTTTCTAAAGACGCCCCGCTTGATATGAGATTTAATATGGATGCTGATTTTAGCGCCTATGATGTTGTAAATAATTATTCAGAAAATGACTTAGTAAAAATCTTTAGTGAATATGGAGAAGAAAGATTTTCTAAAAGAATTGCAAAAGCAATTGTTGAAAAAAGAAGAGTTAAACCTATTAGAACTACAAAAGAACTCGCTGATTTAATTATTAACGTAACACCGCATATTAATTCTCGTATACATCCTGCTACCAGAGTATTTCAGGCTATCAGAATAGAAGTTAATAATGAGTTAAAAAATGTTAACATAGTCTTGCATGACATTCTAGATTTGTTAGATAATGGTAGTATAGTTTCGGTAATAAGTTTTCATTCTTTAGAAGATAGAATTGTAAAACAAATCTTCAAGTTTGAAAGCCAAAAATGCAGATGCAACGAAATGATTTGCAAATGCGAGCCGCCAAAAATAGAATTGGTAAACAAGAAACCAATAATGGCGAGCGAAAAGGAGATTTTGGAAAATCCACCATCACGAAGTGCTAAATTGAGGATTATAAGAGCTATTCGTTGAAGGTAATTTGGGAGTAGAGGAGTATAACTTTGGTTTCAGCTTTAAAAATCAACAACAAAAAAGGTTTAGATAGCTTTATAAAAAAAATTTCACACGAAACAAAATATGAAATCGAAGAACAGATTATTGAACAAAATGAAGAAAAAACTTTTGTTGATAAATCTATTCAAAAATTAGCTGTTAATAGTATAATAGAAGGGTACTTTCCAAAGGAGAATTTCGTAAGAGATAT
>CAKVLL010000027.1 GCA_934757255.1 uncultured Candidatus Melainabacteria bacterium
TTTCAAACTTTGCTTTAAAGTCTTGACTAAATTTTGAAAAATCAATTCCTGCCACTATAACACCTTTTTCTTCATCTTACATGTAAGTTATCGGCACAAATTCTAAAAACTTTAATGTTATTAAAAAATTTGCGGCGCAAATCTACTACTACTACTACTACTACTACTACTACTACGTTTTGCAGCAATTGTAACAATTTTTAGTTTTGCTTAACAATTGAATATATATTAAATAAAGTTGTTATATTTCTTAACATTAAGAATCGATGCGCATTCATTACTTTAGAAATTTCAGCAATGCACTCAATATGTTTTTAAAAACATTTTATATTTAAACAACAGGCTTAAAATTCTTCAAATTTAATGAATCATATAAGTTGCATTTGAGCCCAAAACTTTATCTTTTAAGCGTTTAAAACCTTTTCCATAAATATACTTCATTTGTTCTACTAAATTTTCTTCAACATCTATTAAATACATATCATGCACAATAAACTCTTTTATAATAAAGACAATACCTTTATTTCTCGTCCAAATAATATTTGCATCTGCTATATCATTTTTCAAAGATGATATTTTCCCTATAACACCTTCCGAATCATCTGCGGCAATAATAATCATCCTACCACCTAAAGATAATTCAATATCACGAGCAAATGCGTGTTCAAAAATCATTCCGAATCTAGAATTAAAATTGTCATAGCCGACAATTCTTATTTCAACATTTCTGTTATAAGCATTTAAAAGCTCTTTTTCAAAAACTTTAAAATCTTGTGACCAAATCTCCATATAAATTTCGTGTTTTGCGTTTTGGATAACTTCAATAATTCTATCCTGTATATTTTGCTTACCGGTAATCGTTAAAATAGGCTCATTATAATCGTCTTTTACTTCTGGCAAATGTTTATCCAAAAAATTTATTGTCGAATTCATTTTTTTTTGAAATCTTTGAGTTAATTGTTTTGGTTTAATTGGAGTATATGTTTGTGGCTTAGCATTAGCAGACACTACGATATTTTTTTCTTCTAAAATTTTTAATGTATCATAAGTTCTTGACTGCGGTATATTAGCAAGTTTTGATATTTCATAACCCGTTGCAGGATATTTTTTCAGAAGCGCAATATAAACCTTTGCTTCGTATGTATTAAAACCTATTTCTTTTAATTTTTCTACTAAATCAGCCATATAAGCATTGTATCAAATTTTAAACTTTTTGAAAAGATTCACAAAAACTTGTTTTTTCTTCATCATAAATAGGTGCAAGTTCCGTTACTTTTTCTTGCCAATTAGCCAATCAAAAACGTTTATTCGTTTGATACCTTCGTTTTCACCCTCGCCTAAATCTATAGTCAGCAAAAACTTAGGATAATTGTTCTTAATTTTTTCTAAAGAAGCAAGTTCTCGTTCTAAAGTATCGTCGTTTAAAACATTTAGTGCAACTTGATAATATTCTACCGTATTATTCTTTGTTGCAACAAAATCAACCTCTGCATTATAGCATTTACCAACATTGACTTTATAACCTCGCCTTATAAGTTCTAAATAAACAACATTTTCACTTTACAATAATAAAAGTTTTAACAAAATGCAAAATACATTTTACAAAACTAAAATTATTTTAATTTTGTAAAATGAGGCAAATACAAATGTAACGATTTCTTAACAAACCCTAAAGTTTTCCGTAAAAATGCCGTAGTACATGATGAAAGGGAAATAAAGTAAGATGTCATTGGATAAATTTTGGCTACAATCAAATAATAGTAAGCAAATTGATTTGCAAAATCTTAAGGAGCTAAAAAAGAGTGACCTTGGGAATAACAATGCCTTAATCCAATTGTTTAATATATTTGACACTCAGAAAGCAGATGGGACAGTGGGTTCTGATGGTGTTTTAAACAAATCTGAATTAACATCACTTTTTAACACATTTAATGCCGGTGCAAATTCTTCAAAGGGAGCATCAAAGTCTGTATTTGAATTAAATGAAGCAGAGGAATATCTTAATACAACAAAAACTACTAGTGATAAAACATTAAGTGAAATCGGAGTAAAAGCTGCGGATTTATTTGAGTTTTTATCTAAACTTACTCAAAATTCTAATGCTACGGTAAATGTAAATAATGTTGCGAATGATGTTCATTTAACAGAAGAACAGGCACAAGATGAGGTAATTTCTACAATATCAGATGATACTGCTAACGCTAGAACTCTTTTGATGAAGCAAGATAATGGGCATATTAGCCAATTGTATAACAAAGCTAAAGAATTGTTTGATTCAGATTTGTCTTTATCTAATGTAGAAGAAGCTTTTATGCTTCAAGAAGAATGTTTAGAAAATTTATCTAAGGCAAAAGAAGGCAAATTAAGTAAACGAGAATATTTTTTACAAAATAGAGAACATCTTAAAACAATGATGAAACGCAGATTGTTTAGAAAAGATGAAAACACAGGTTTAGATTTTCTTGATAATAATCGTGGCAAAATGTCTAAGCAAGAATTTGCAAAATTTATGGAAGATTATATCAATCAAAAAATAAATGAGATTGATAAATTGGATAGTTTGAATAAGTTTCTGCATGATTTGCTCACTTTGACTTCAAGCGGTGTGAATAGAATGCTAAAAAATTATCAAAAAGCGGCAGAAAACAAACTTTTTATAGCAGAAGCTAAATCCGTTCATTCAAAGACTTCTTCCATTCCACAAAAGTATAATACGACAGAACCTATGACATTCAAAGAAGTCTTTAAAATTGAACGCAATCAAGAATATTCAAAAGACAGAGTTGAAGCTTATATTAGCCAAAAACAAAAAACTGATTTTGCAGTAGGTGCTTATAATAAATATCAATCATTCAAAATGAATTCAAGTGAAATTTTAAACGATTATACAAAATCTGTTGCCGGAACGTATGCTTTTGGTGGTATGGCTGCAGGAGATCAGCCAAATCCGGAGAAACAAATGCAAAAAGTTTTGGAAGCATTTGAATCATATTATGCAAATCCGATAGACCCAAATTCTGCAAGAAATGAAATAGAAACTTTGATAAAAGATAATAAACTTCCTATTAGTGTTATTCAAGATTCTGATGGCAAATTATCGCTAGATTTATCAAATTTAAAAACAGATACAGAAAAAAATAATGTACTAAATAAATTATTAAAACTTGAAGATTCAAAATTGGAAGCAAAACTAAAAACAACACTTGGCGGTGAAGTTGATGAAATGTTAGAAATGTTTTCAACTACTACCCAAATTGCTTTTACTAATGCTTATGGACACGATTTTACTAATGAATTAGTTCAAGAAATGTCAGACGACAATAAAACAGTAATTCAAAGATACACTGGCAATGCCTCTCAAATTGGTATGGGTTTAACTGTGGTAGGTGGCGTTCTTTGCTTTACTCCGTTAGCCGGTGTTGGAGCAGCTATGGTAGGTATTGGTAATGCTATGGCGATTGGCGGAATGGTAGCAGAAAGTGCATTGGGTTTTGAAGAAGCATTGAGCCGTTCTAATCTTAATCCGGAAGAAATTAAGGAATTAAGCAAAACTCTTGTTATGAATGCAGGAGGCTTTGTCGTTGGTTATAAAGCCGGTCAAACAGGTATGAAAGCATTCAATAAACTGATTGATAAAAAGCTGGCAGAAGTTTTTAAAACAGAAATGGCTAACGGTAATCGAGCAGAAGCTTTGAAACAAGTATTTTCTAACCCTGAATATTTGAAAAACTTTATGCAAGCAGCCGGAGTGAAATTAAGTGCAGATTTTGTAATTTCTTATGCCGGTGATTTGGCAATGATGGGAATTCTTGATACTAATGATGATTGGAAATCTCTACTTCAATCTAACTTGATTGGTATTATGACAAGTATGGGTGGAGATTTGAAAGATGTTGCAAATTTAGGAATTAAAGGTAACAAAGCTAAAACTATACAAAAAGAAGGAACAACAAATAACAAGGTTCAAGAATTATCGGATTTGCGTAATGATACTGAATTGAAAAATAAGGAAGACAAAAGCAGTATCACTGTAGAAAAAGCTGAAACTGCTAAAGCCGATAATACCCCTCACCCTAACCCTCTCCCACAAGGGGCGAGGGAACAAAATAGTGTGCATGTTGATAAAAATGCAGATGGCACATTTAATGTTAAAGATGGTGACTATTATTGGCATGTAAAAAATAATGAAGAACTCTCATTTGTAACAGATTATCTAATTCAAAGAAAAGATTTATCAGGAATGTTAATAAAAGAAAAAGTCAGAGATGACGGAAGTAAACTAATTAAAGAAGTTGATCCACAAACCGGCAAATCTGTAAGAACAACAAAAGTTAATTCTGATGGTTCAATAGAATACATTACATTTTACGAACGTAAGAATGGTGTAACAACGAAAACAATTGAGTTATATAGTGATAAAGCATTTGTTACAGATTATAGAACCTCTAATGGTAAATACCAAGCATCTAAAGAAACTGAAATATATTCTAATGGTCAAAAAGATGTAACAGTTTATGATTCTTATGGCAAAGTAGAAGAAAAATATTCTATTCCGAATGTTGAACTTGTAGTTAATAAAGACGGTAGTTATGTTTCAGAAGAAAACATCGATATCTTAATGCAAAAATTTGGCATCACTGACAGAAATGAAGCAACTATGTTGCTTGAAAATGTTATTGATTGTGGTGTAAATGATAGATTCCTAAGGATTTTAACAAATTTGAATGATACTAATAAAAACATTATTTTACCTTTAATGAAAAATAATAAAACTGCGTATATTGCGTATGAGGTTATGGAAAATGTTAATGCTGCCAATAAAGATGTTTTAGAATTTGCAACAAAAAATTTAAATATAGACGAATTACAATTATGCGATTTGTCTAGATTGACAGATGAAGTAAATGCACTTAGAATTTTGAATGCACTTAAAGAAGGAAAAGATTTAAGAGCTCTTTCTAACAGATACCACAACCTTAAATGTATATATGACCCAATAATGCAAAAAATGGATAGTACAAATAAAGTCGAATTTATACAAAAAGAAATAGATTCATTTGAGCAAGATTTGTCGAAAATAACAAATGAACCACTTAAATATACTGAGTTATTTGAATTGAAACTTCAAAATAAGGAAAGATATGAAAGAATATTAAATTCAGGTTTAATTGAAGCATTAGAAAATGGAACTGTAAAGAATGTCAAAATACCAAGGTTGGCTAATGCTGATTTGACCCCTGAAATTTATAGTGATTTAAAACTGTTAAAAGAAGGGAAGTCTATAGTAAAAGAATTTAGTGCTGATATTGATATCAAAGAAGCTTATAAAGCAACCTCAATTGGAGATATCGTAGAAGTTGGTGAACAAATGTATATCAATGACGGTAAAAAACTTGCAAAATGGAAGATGACAAAAGAAATGTTCTTGAAATTATTTCCACCGGTAGATAGATTTGCTTTTAAGCAAAAAAGTCTTGGTAATTGTTACTTGCTTTCATCAATTTCATCTGTAATGAGAAATAAAAAAGCTAGTGTAACCTTCTACCAATCCTTTAAATATGATGGAAAAGATGTTAAAGTTACTGTTAAAGCTTACGAAGATTATAACGGTTCGCAAACATTCACAAATGGTGAATTAAGTAATTTAGGAAAAAAACAAGTAGAAGCTTGTAAAGGCGTTCAATTATACGAACATACATACGCAAAAGTAGCATTAAGAAAGAAAGATATAATATATCCAAATACTGCCGAAAGTAACGCATTAATGCAAAGAATAGAAGGTGGTAATAGTTCACAAGCAGTGCAAGAAATCCTTGGTACAAAAGCTATAAATGATGATTATGCAGGATCAGACTTGATGTTAGTAAGTAGTTTCAGTATTCCATACAAAATAAATTCTGCATCAACAGTAAATGTAGATTTAACACAACTTAATAGTAAATCAATTCAAGATGTATTAAATAATTTTAAAGAAAATAATCCAAATACAAGTATTGCTTTATATCTAGGTGATAGCAAGAATATAAAAACAGTAATAGATTGTTTAGTAAATAATGATGATATTATTTTAAACTTTGGTACAAAACATGATTTGAAACTTACGGATATTTTAAAGAAACAACATGCTTATTCTGTTTGTGGATATAATAAATCTACAGGAACTGTAAAAGTAGTAGATCCACATAATAATTCAAATATAAAAGAAATTCATATTGATGAATTATCAAAACTTACTGATACTATATATATAACAAACCTTGCTAAATGAGTTTAACTTAAGAATTATCTTTTATAAAATCTGTTGTTCTAATATTATATGTTCACGCAATACAGCAGGTAGGGTGCAAATTTTTGCACCTTAAACTCTTAGCCGTAATAATTTCACAAATCTGCTAATTATATTAACAAAGCCATTTAATTGCGTCGCTTTGTAACAAAATATCCTAATAGACCCTGACAAATTATCTAGATGCGTTAATCTGTAGATGCAATAGAGGTAATTTGTTATGAATAATTTTGAAAAACGTTTGTTATTGGACTACTTGGACAAGCTTTGCTGTCAGATTGATTACAACAAATAAACTTCTTTGAAAGGCAGATATAATAAGCATTTTTTGTCTGACATTAGCTAGAACGTAGCAATAATGTATATTTTAAAAATTAAGCACTAAAAAAGCCACGCTATACGTGGCTTATTAAATGGTACCCCCAAGCGAATTCGAATCGCTGTCTACACCGTGAAAGGGTGTTGTCCTAGGCCTCTAGACGATGGGGGCTTATCGACAATTTCTATATTACCAAATCAAAGTTTAATGTCAAGCAAAAAGTTTAAAAAAAAATATTTTTTTTAATTTCTTTAAACAAATCAATAAATATACACTTTTTAACAATAATAGAAAATTTAAAATCTACTTTTTTTACAACAAACTCATTAAATATTTAATTAGAAATAAAAATATTTACAAAAATTTACATAAAAAATAATGATATCCTATACAAATTTGATGTATTATTAAACTATGAGAAAGCAAGTTATAGCATATTTACATACGCATTGGGATAGAGAGTGGTACAGAGAGTTTGAAGTCTTTAGAATGCGACTTCTAAGAGTGTTTGACAATATTATTGATTTATTGCACACTGGCAAAATTCCTTGCTTTTATTTTGATGGACAAGTAAGTGCACTTGAAGACTATTTAGAAATGCGACCGGAAAAAACAGAACTAGTTTATTCCTTGATAAAACGAAAGAAGCTTTTTATTGGCCCTTTTTATTGTCTTGTTGATGAATTTTTAACTGATAGAACTTGTTTTGAAAAGAATTTAGAAATAGGGATGAAAATTGCCCAAAAATACGGTTGCAAAGAATTTATAGGATATTTACCAGACACTTTTGGACATAGTCAAAATGTTGTAGATATTTTACGTGATTTTGGTATAGACAAATGTGTTGTTTGGCGCGGATGCGGAGATTTTCCAAGTGAATTCAAATGGTGTGGAATGGATACTGTAAATTTAGTAAGGGGCTATTTTAACGATGTATTCTCCATTGATACTACAATAGAAAAAAAAGCCGAAATGCTCAAAAACAATCTGGATTTGCTTGCAGAAAAATCCGGTGAGATTATCCTTTTGCCAATTGGAGCTGACCATTTGGGTGTAGAAACAGATATTGATACTCAGCTAAAAAGCATTAATGAAATTCTAAAAGATGAGTATGAAATTGTACTTGGCTCTCCTTTTGATTATTTTAATGCCGTAGAAGGTAGATTTAGCCAATTTGAATGGAATGACGAATTACGAGATAATTCAAAAACCTTTATTCTACAAGGGTGCTATTCTTCAAGACTTGATTTAAAACGAGAAAATGTTGAATGTACATATTTATTGGATTTAGCAACAAGATTTAAAACCCAACAAAAAGAAACAAAATATGACACATTAATTGAATACGCATATAAAATGTTATTGCAGAATCAAGCACATGATAGTATTTGCGGTTGTTCTACTGCTGATGTTCATAAAGAAAACTTTATTCGATATATGAAAATCAAACAAATTGCAAACACTATAATTGATGAACTTAAGTTCAAAAACAATTTTGATGAGAAGAAAATTTTAAATTTATCAGAACATAACTTTTCTGGCATGGTAGAATTTGAAACAATACAAAAACTTGAAGGATATGAACAGATTGGAGTAAAAAAAGGATTCGACCAATACTTATTAACAAATACTCAAAAAATACCTGTAACTGAAGATTATACAAATATATACACATACTTAGCTGAAATTCAAAATCTTGAACCCAATAATGTCGAATTTTTAATGCCGTCTGTCAGCGAATCCGATTTAAAAATTAGCGATAATTTTATCGAAAATTCAAACATTTGCTTGAAAATTGAAGATTACAATATTTACATTAATGGAATAAAAATGTCACTTATAGATTTCATTGATATGGGTGATAGCTATAATTGTGGTCCAAAGCCTGATGACATAGGCACAGAATTTAAAATAATGCGTTCAAAACCTGTTTTAAAAACACCAACAAGATCCTGCTTAAAAATAGATTTTGAAGGCTTGTGGGATATCATTCCTCTTTATGTAACTCTAGATAAACATGCAACCTATTTAAAATTTACATTTGATTGGATAAATACACAAAAAAATCATTTACTAGTAACTGGTTTTGAATTATCAAATCCAATTAAAGAAGTTTTTTCAGAAGATATGAATCAGATGATAAAACGTAATTTTGAACCAGATTATGATATTCGTCAAAATTTACCAAAAGAACGAGGAATAGAAGTTAAAACAAACACTGCTCCTATGCAGCGCGGACTTCTTATAGATGAAGAAGGAAATAATATCGGCATTATAACAAAAGGCTTGACTCAATATGAAGTATTTAAAAACAAGCTTTATTTACCAATTTTACGAGCAACAGGTGTTATTTCAAACCCTAAAAATCCTGCTCGCTCAACTCCAGCCGGACCTCCAATTGAAGTTGAAACATTACAAATGATTGGAAACAATAAAGCCGAATTTTATGTATTTTTTGGAAACCAAAATGCGTTTGATGATACTTTAAATCAAGTCTACAACTATATTATCGTTTAAATATTATGCAATACGATTTTTCTGGAAATTATAACCTAGTTTTTGCATAGATGTAATTACATTTCCGGAATAACTTTGAAAAACTGAGTTGTAGTTTGCAAGCGCTATTTTCATAGCACTTTTATTTTCCTGTTCGCTCAATTTAAGTTTTTTACTTTTAAGCTTATCAATGGTTTCTACTATGTTCAAATTTCTCATTTTAGCAACTGCTTCAACAAATTTCATTTGCATAACAAGTAAACCAACTTTCATACCAAATTCATCATCTTTGGCACAAGCATCTCTTAAATTCTTAGTCGCATTTTTTCCAGAGAATTTTAATATCTTTTTTCCATTCAGACTGGGTTTATACAAAATTTCATTTAATAACTTAGGATTCAGTTTTTCATAAACACTATTTCTATTGTCTTTTACATTTGGATAAAAGTCATCAACGCTTATTTTTGTTACTTGCATTGGACCGGCGCCATTTTCAGAATCTATATTCTTTTGGAAATTACCATGAGTTTCTTGGCTTATTACAGAGATAAAAAATGATTCTGGCACGCCATATTTTTGGGCAATTTTTTCAGCCTTATTCGCCCAATATTCCACCAATTTAGCATCCAGTTTAACATCCCACTTCGCAGCCTCTTGCTCAACCATTGACATTATTTTTTCTTGTTTTGTTGTCACAGTTTTTTGTGGTACGTATCTTTTTATTGTTGGCATTGGTTTGCTTGGATGATAATCTTTTATTGCATCTCGTTTTGCGGTAAAAATACTTTCTCCATAATACTGCTTAAAACTTTTATCTTGGCAAAACAAACTATACTCTTTTAAATCTAGAGTATTATCTTTATTTTTATCATATTTTTTCGCAAGCTGCTGCAAAAATTTTGGTAAATCTGAAATTTTCACCATTATTTCTCTCCATTTTCAGTTTTCTGACTATATTTTTCTTTTAATAATTTATTATATTCACTTCGTAGTTGTTCTGCATAGTTGGTTACTTGCTGTATCCAAGTTGAAGATGCAGATTTTGCACAATAACGTCCTGACTTTCCAAGAGAAATAATCGTAGTTCGACCTTCATGCATTCTTTTGTCCATTGTTCTAGTAAGACTATCGATGCATTCTTCTACATTTTTATATTTTCTCAAACCGTGTTGTCCCATTAATCCAGCTATATTGTTTTTATCCAACGCACCTTTAGAGTTACCCCTTGCAGATTCTTGCATACAAATTGCTATCAATATAAATGGATCAAGTTTATGAGATAGCATTTCTTTTTGACAAAATTTTATAAATGCACTAGCTTTATTATTCATTTTACTATTTTTGTTTTTAGTAAGTTTATTAAGCGCCTTATTCAACAATTCAGTATCTACGACAATTCCATCTTTAGCTAAAATAGAATATGTGCTCGTTATCTTTTTATTAAGTATTTGTGGACGAATTTCTTTTTCTTGATTTTCAACTCTAGTTACATCATTATTTTCTATTGTTTTTTCTTGTGAAAATTTATCTAATTTTTCTTTTTCAACACCAGAAAAGAATAGATGAACTTTTTCTTTTATATTTGACAAGCGATTAGATATTTTTGCTAAAAATGACATTTGTTCAATAAAATCCAATACCCCATCATTATAACCTTGTTCATTTTCTTTATATGTAGTTTTGTCGACTTTTTCAAAAATACTCGTAATATTTTCCTTATCTTGCTCTGACAAAGTAATACCATTAAATTCGAGATAACTATTAATACCTTCTAAATTTGCTTTTATTCCTTTAAAATTAAATGTCATATCCAATTGCCTTAATTTTATCTAATTTTACAAGATTATATACGGCATTTTTTTGAAAAACTTTAGAAGTTTTGAATAAATGTTTACAAAAATTTACATTTTTCAAGGGGATGAGTTCAACCTGAATTTGAGGAGCCGTTATTACAATGCTAATTTTCTCTTTCTAAGAAATAGTATTATTGTTAAAATGATGTAACGATTTATTATTTTATTTAACCCTTTAATTTAGCTTCTTTTATAAAGATGTTATATATAAAAACAAATGATAAAAAAAAAGAGCCTAATCGGCTCTGGAATTAAGAATAGCTGGAAGTATGAAAAAGATTTAATATACTTATATTTAACTCCGATTGAGGTTATGGCGCTATTCAACAAGTCGGTAATTCGGAATTGCACAAGTGGGGAATATTAATATAAAAATAATAAAAGGTGGGAACCGCTAACGCTTTTCCTACCCTACGTCTGCCTAAGTGGGGGATATTTATATTAAAAAAAGTCATGATTTAAATAAATCATGACTTTTTTATTCTTAAGTTTTTATTAGACAATTATGCCCAACCGACATTGCGAATTAAGCATCTTTACGAAATTTGTCTTGTATTTTTCTAAAACAATTTTTTACCGAATCAACTTTTGAATTTACGAAATGTCGAACATTTGCCTTGACATTTAAGTACCCAAGTCTTAAATTATGCTGATTATAAAATTCATTCATTTCCAATTCTTTTTGTCTATGTTGTCTTTCTAACCATTCTTGATTGCGACGGTCACTAGCTTTACGTGCTTTTCGAACAGCTTCCGCATTATATTCTTGTTCTTTTAACCATTTATTTGCTATCCGTTTATCGGCTAGGGATTCCATTTCATCCAACTTATCTGCATTTTGAGAATAAAATTCATTAATTTCTTGTTCTTTTTGCTTATGTTGTTTTTCTAGCCATTCTTGATTGCGATGATCACTAGCTTTATGTGCTTTTCTAGCGTCTGAAGCATCTTCTTCAAGAATGCGCAAACCTTCTTTAGTTTCTTTTTCATTCAACTCTTTATTCCAAAAATCACTATATTCTTGTTCTTTTTGCTTATGTTGTTTTTCTAGCCATTCTTGATTGCGACGATCACTAGCTTTACGTGCTTTTCGAGCGTCTGAAGCATCTTCTTCAAGAATGCGCAAACCTTCTTTAGTTTCTTTTTCATTCAACTCTTTATTCCAAAAATCACTATATTCTTGTTCTTTTTGCTTATGTTGTTTTTCTAACCATTCTTGATTGCGACGATCACTAGCTTTACGTGCTTTTCGAGCAGCTTCCGCATTATATTCTTGCTCTTTTAACCATTTATCTGCTAACCGTTTATCGGCTAGTGATTCCATTTCATTCAACTTATCTGCATTTTGAGAATAAAATTCATTAATTTCTTGTTCTTTTTGTCTATGTTGTCTTTCTAACCATTCTTGATTGCGACGGTCACTAGCTCTGCGTGCGTTTTGAGCGTCTGAAGCACCTTCTTCAAGAATACGCAAACCTTCTTGATTCGAAATTTCCTCTACTTGCTGTTTATTAAACTTTTTCTTATTTTTACGTTGTTTTATAACTTTTTTGCTAGTATTGCTAGTTTGATTATTTGTCATCATTTCATTGACAGTCTCATTTGCATTAACACTAGAAATTTCGTTTTTTGTCTGATTTTTTAATTTTTCTGCCGTCTTTTGTATTGTTTTTTCTGCTTCCGTTAATTTATTAGAAACCGTTTTCAATTCTTTTTTCAACACGTTATTATTGTGTAAAGCAACTCCTGCAATTACAGTAGAAGCAATAGCAGTAAGCCCCATTAATACATCTACACCTTTATGAGAAGATTGTGTTTTTACAGGTTGACTTGGAACTGACATATCTTTAGATTTATTTTCCTTAAAAGCAATCTGTTGCACATTTCTGTCAATACTTAATCCCATATAAATCCTTTCTTGCTGATATTCAGCCTTAATCCTACTTTTATACCATGTAAAAGTCTTAAAAACATAAAAAGTTGCGCATTCAAGACACAATTAAGTCCGTCCCGTCCCGTCCCGTCCCGTAGGGCATTATGACAGTGTTTGAGGCAATTGTAAAGAATTTTATTTTTGCTTAACATTTGATAATATTTTGTTACAAAATGTATTCGGGCGTATTCAAAAAATTACCCCTCGCCAAGGGAGAGGGTAGAATTTCAAGTTGAGAGTCAGCATTTTTTTAGACTCGAAACTTAGAAATTCGGGTGAGGGTTCGAGCCGTAAAGCGATTTGAGTTTTATAATCTGCTTTTAATTTTGCTTTTGCTTTTGCTTTTGCTTTGTAAAACCCTCTCCCTAACCCTCTCTTGGATTATTCGGGCAAGCATAACATTACAATAACAACAAATCCTTACGGATTTTTCTTGTTATTTCCATGTTATTTGCTCTTACGGGCTTACGCCCTACCGAAAATCCGCTCTCCCAAGGAGAGGGAATGACCATGATTTGTTTATTTAATTTTGAATTATAAAAGGCGCGTCAAATGACGCGCCTTAAAATTATTTATCAGTTTTCACTGAACATTACTCACCAAATCGGTAACCATTCTTACCTAATATCTATCTAGCAACCTAGTAGACACACTTTGAGGATGACCTGTAATAAAAATCTTAACTTGTATTTTATTCACCTATGTCATCCGACAATGTGTTCTTTTCTTTTTGGTTACTTTTTCTTTTTAGCAAAGAAAAAGTAACTACCAGCTAGCTTTAGTTACGCCAGGTAATAAACCTTGGTGAGCCATTTTTCTTAAACAAATTCTGCACAAGCCGAAATCTCTGTGGAAGCCGTGAGGTCTGCCGCAGATGCTGCATCTGTTGTGAAGTCTAACTTTTGGGTATTTACCCTTAGCAGCTAATAATTCTCTTGCGTGTTCTTTGTTTATCATCGCTTTTTTAGCCATGATTTTCTCCTTTATTACAAATAATTTTCTAACTATTTAGTTTGCATAATCGGGATTAAAAAATCCATCTATGCTTGTTTGTTCATACCTTTGAATGGCATACCCAATAATCTTAGCAATTCTCTTGCTTCGTCATCAGTATGAGCAGTTGTGATAACAGATACGTTCATACCTTTTACCAAATCAACTTCTTCATAAGTGATTTCTGGGAACAATGATTGTTCTTTAAGACCAAGAGTATAGTTACCTCTGCCATCGAAACTCTTAGCAGAAATACCTCTAAAGTCACGAATACGAGGAAGAACAACACAGATTAACTTTTGCAAGAAATCATACATTCTTTCACCACGTAAAGTAACCATAGCACCAACAGGCATACCTTCTCTCAATTTGTAAGAAGCGATTGATTTTTTAGCTTTTGTAACCAAAGCTTTTTGACCTGCAATCTTAGTCAATTGAGCTTGAATAGCGTCAGCGATTTTTGAGTTGTGAGAAGCTTCACCAACACCCATGTTCAAAACGATTTTGTGAAGTTTAGGAATCATCATGTCATTTTTGTAACCGAATTTTTCCTTTAGTGCTGCTTTTACTTCTTCATCATATTTTGCTTTTAAGCTTTTTGTTCTTGTCATTTTTCTTTTCCTTCTATTATGACGGAATTAGTATCAAGTTAATACGGAATAATAATCGCGGAGTAGCTTATCCCTCTTTGGCATATTATAACCGCCTCATACTAAGCGTCTAGTTGTTCACCACATTTTTTGCAAACGCGAACTTTTTTACCGTCCACAGTTGCGTGTTTAATTCTGGTAGGCTTTTCGCAGCTAGGGCATACAACCATTACGTTAGATGAATCAAGAGGAGCTTCCTTCTTAATCAATCCGCCTTGGATGCCGTATGCAGGGTTAGCTTTTGTAGCCTTAGTAATCATATTTACACCTTCTACAACAACTTGTTTTTCTGAAGGCATAGATTTTTTTACGTTACCTGTTTTTCCTTTATCCTTGCCTGCTGTGATGATAACTCTATCACCTGTTTTTACATGCAAGCTTTTTTTATTGTCTGTCATTTCTATTCTCCGTTAAATTTTTGGATTTTATCCTTTTTCGTGAGCGGAAGTCTTTTAACTTCATCACGACCATTGTGCCACCATTAACGCCTAAATAACTTCAGGAGCTAATGAAACAATCTTCATGAAGTTTTTATCACGAAGTTCTCTAGCTACAGGTCCGAATACACGAGTACCACGAGGGTTGCCGTCTTTGTTAATGATTACAGCTGCATTTTCGTCAAATCTGATTACAGAACCGTCAGCACGTTTGATATCGTGTTTTGTTCTAACGATAACTGCTTTAACAACTTCAGATTTTTTAACTGTCATGTTAGGAGATGCATCCTTAACAGTTGCAACAA
This sequence comes from uncultured Candidatus Melainabacteria bacterium, assembly GCA_934757255.1. GTDB lineage: Bacteria > Cyanobacteriota > Vampirovibrionia > Gastranaerophilales > Gastranaerophilaceae > CAG-196. The sequence continues at coordinate 15,273 of CAKVLL010000027.1, forward strand.
CAACATCACCAACAGCTGCAAATTTTTTATTTGAGCTTCCCATTACACGGATAACTAATAATTCTTTAGCACCTGTATTATCTGCTACTACTAGTCTTGTTTCTTGTTGTATCATTTTTCCGTTTCCTTTTTTTGATGTTGGGGTTAATATTAACCCCAACTTACTTAGTTTTTCTCTCTGTCCATGAAGCTTATGCGTTAAACTTCACCCCGAGAGCCTTAATTCAATTACTACTTAGCTTTTTCTACGATAGATTCAACAACCCATCTTTTATCGCCTGAAATTGGTCTTGATTCGATAATTCTTACGATATCGCCAACACCACATTCATTCTTTTCATCATGAGCTTTGTAGTTTTTGTTGAATTCAATAATTTTCTTATATTTTGGGTGTGGTTCGTAAAACGCAACTCTTACAACTACAGTTTTGTCCATTTTGTCGCTAACAACTACACCTTGTTTTTCTTTCTTAGGCATTTGACACCTCTTTTTCTCTAATTACAGTTTTTGCTTGAGCTATTAAACGTTTTGTTTTTGAAATCTCAGCAGTATTTTCTAATTTATGCATTGATTTTTTGATTCTGCAATCAAGTAATTGTTTTTTAGAATCAACAACAAATTGTTTTAACTCATCAACTGTTTTTTCACGCATTTCACTTAATTTCATTGTTATATTTTCCTTTAAATATTATACAGATTCCTTTTCGATAACCTTAACTTTAATAGGAAGTTTTTGTGCTGCCAACTCTAAAGCGTTAATAGCAACTGCTCTATCAAAGTAGTCAAGTTCAAACAAGATTCTGTTTGGTTTTACAACTGATACCCAGTATTCTACGTTACCTTTACCTGAACCCATACGAGTTTCAGCAGGTTTTGCAGTAATTGGTTTATCTGGGAATATTTTAATCCAAACGTTACCGCCACGTTTGATTTCACGAGTCATAGCACGTCTTGCTGCTTCAATCTGACGGCTTGTAATCCAGCCAGGTTCAAGAGCTTTTAATGCATAACGACCAAATTCGAACTGAGTACCTCTAGTTTCGGTACCTTTCATTCTACCTTTCATCATCTTGCGGTATTTTGTCTTTTTTGGCATTAACATTATATTGTTCTCCTGTTATTTACTATTTTGTTTCTACAGGTCTGCGTTTTCCACGTCTACCGTTGAAACGTTCGCCTGATGAGTTCTTTGAGTCTTTTGATTTGATGTTCATGTCTGCTTTTTCACCAGGCATTAAGTTACCTTTGAAAATCCAAACTTTAACACCAATCTTACCCATGATTGTATCTGCTTCTGTGAAACCATAGTCAACGTCAGCTCTTAGAGTTTGAAGAGGAATTCTTCCTTCTTTTGCCCATTCGCTTCTTGCAATTTCAGCACCGCCCAAACGACCTGATACCATAATTTTGATACCTTGTGCGCCTGCACGCATTGTTCTTTGCATAGCTTGTTTCATTGCACGTCTGAATGCAATACGTTTTTCAAGCTGTTGAGCTACAGATTCAGCTACCAATAAAGCATCAACATCAATTCTAGCAACTTCAACCACATTGATGATTACCGGTTTGCCTAAATATTTTGAAACTTCTGCTTTAAGTTCTTCAATACCTTGACCGCCTCTACCAACTACGATACCAGGTTTAGCTGTTACAACAGTAATTGTTAAGCTTTGAGATTTTCTATCAATCAAGATATTTGCAACACCTGCTGCATATAATTTCTTTTTAACAAATTTTCTAATTTTAGCATCTTCTGCTACGAATCCAGCATAATCTTTAATCTTAGCAAACCATGTGCTTGACCAAGGTCTGATTACACCTACTCTAAATCCGGTTGGATGTGTTTTTTGTCCCATTTCCTTATTTCCTCTATTTTGCTGTATCACTTACTTTAATTGTGAGGTGAGATGTACGTTTGAGTCTCTTGTATATACGACCTTGCGCTCTTGGTTTACCTCTTTTGTATGTTACGCTTTCATCTGCAAAAATTTCAGAAACTTTTAAAGAATCGGATTTTACGCCTGCTTGTTCAAAAGCATTTGCAGCAGCTGCTTTTAAGTTTTTTTCTACAACTTTAGCTGCAAAGTATGGCATAAAACGTAACATATCAAGAGCTTCATTAACTGACTTACCTCTAACTTCGTTGATTACTCTACGAAGTTTTCTAGCTGTCATTTTTATGTTTGTTTGTCTTGCTTTAGCTTCCATTTTTATTTTCCTTATTTCTTTTTAATTAATTCTTAATCAAAAACCGACTATTTACGTTTAGCTGTCTTATCTGCAGCGTGACCTCTGTATAGTCTTGTCGGTGCGAATTCGCCCAGTTTATGTCCAATCATTTGTTCTGTAACATATACCGGAACATGTGTTTTACCGTTGTGAACGGCAATTGTGTGTCCCAACATATCAGGAATAATCATGGATGCTCTTGACCAAGTCTTAACAACTTTCTTTTCTGAATTTTCATTCATTTTGTTAATTTTCTTTTGAAGAGCTTCTTCTACATATGGGCCCTTTTTTAATGAACGTGCCATTAATTTCTCCTTTGTATATTTGTATTAATGTTTGTAAAAATTATTTTTGCTAATGGGTAAAGATTATGTTACATAACTTTACCCTAAGCAAAGTTTAATTATTTTTTACGTCTTCTAACGATTAACTTATCAGACGCTTTACCTTTCTTTCTTGTCTTATAGCCAAGAGCAGGTTTACCCCAAGGTGTTTTAGGGTGTCCGCCAGGACCTGTTTTACCTTCACCACCACCGTGAGGGTGATCACAAGGGTTCATTGTTACACCACGTACTGTAGGTCTGATACCCATATATCTTTTTCTTCCGGCTTTACCGATTGATAAGTTTTTGAATTCTGCATTGCCTAAAGTACCAACTGTTGCCATGCATTCTTTTCTTACCATTCTCATTTCGCCTGAAGGTAATTTGATTGTTACGTAATTGCCTTCTTTAGCCATAACTTGTGCAAAGTTACCTGCTGAACGAACCATTTTACCGCCTCTACCCGGAGTAAGTTCAATATTGTGAACAATAGTACCAAGTGGAATCAATTCTAATGGTAAAGCATTACCTGTTTGAATTGCAGCTTCTGGTCCGCTAACGATTACATCACCAACATTCAAACCTTCTGGAGTTAAGATATATCTCTTTTCACCATCAGCATAGAACACTAATGAAATTCTTACGTTTCTGTTTGGATCGTATTCAACAGTCTTAACTGTTGCAGGAACACCGAATTTTTCTCTTTTGAAGTCGATGATACGGTAAGCTTGTTTTACACCGCCACCTTTATGACGACAAGTTATTCTACCAGTATTGTTTCTACCGGCAGTTTTCGCAATTTTCTTCAATAAAGATTTTTCAGGAGTTGATGTAGTGATTTCTTGATAATCACTCTTTGTCATACCTCTTTGTCCCGGAGATGTCGGATTAATTTTACGAATTGCCATTTTATTTTCTCCTATAATTATCTTTTTGGCTACTGTAATATTTGAGGGTTACCCCTCGGGGTGAACCCCCACCCGAATTTCTAAGTTTCGTTAAACTCAACTTGAAATTCTACCCTCCCCCTTGGAGAGGGAACTTACAGCTACTAAATAGCTGTCAATTCTTCGATTGGATCACCTTCGATAGTAACGATTGCTTTTTTAGAAGAATCTGTTCTACCAAATTTTAAACCCATTCTTTTTTCGTGTGATGGCATATAAACTGTTCTAACTTTCTTAACTTTTCTACCTGGGAAAGCTAATTCTACAGCTTGTGCGATTTCAACTTTTGTTGCGTTCATATTAACTTCAAAAGTGTATTGACCTTGAGCTGTTGCCATCATTGATTTTTCAGTAATAATCGGTCTTTTGATTACATCATATAATTTTTCAATATTCTTGTTAGTCATTATTGCAACCTTTCTGTAACTTCATTTACAGCTTTTTCAGTCATTACAACGAAATCAGCTTCTAATAGGTCTTTTACGTTTAAGTTTGATGGTAATAATAATTTAACTGATGGAATATTACCTGCTGCCAAACCTAAGAATTTATTTTCTTCTGCATTTGTATCAGCGATAACCAAAATTTTACCAGTTAAGTTCAATGATTTGATGATACCAGCCATCAACTTAGTTTTTGGTTCAGAAATAGCTGAGAAATCTTTTACAACTACTAATTGTTCTTCTCTAGCAGAAAGTGCAGATTTAAGAGCCAATTTTCTAGCCTTTTGTGGCATGTTAATTTCATAGCTTCTTGGTTTTGGTCCAAAGATTACACCACCACCTGCAAATAAAGGTGATCTTAAAGAACCTGCTCTAGCACGGCCGGTACCTTTTTGTTTCCAAGGTTTCTTACCGCCACCAGAAACTTCTGCTCTAGTCTTAGCTGATGCAGAACCTTGTCTTGCATTGTTTAATTGTCTTCTAAGTGCCAAATGCATTACGTGCAAGTTTGGTTCAACGCCGAAAACTGCTTCGTTTAAAGCGATTTCACCTAACTTTTCGCCATTTGTATTCAATAATTGTTTTGACATTTTATTTTTCCTTTTGCTTTCCGTCTACCCCTTGCCGTTTGGCTTTATATGGCAGAAGCGGGTTGTTTGTTTACTTTTCTTGTTTGAGGTTATTTCCTCTTTTGATTACGAATTATTGCTTCATGCTCCGCAGTCACTCATTTTGTTTCGCTTACGCAAAACTTACATTCGTTTTGCTTCGCACTACTTCGAGTTAGGCACTTCGTGCCGTCACTCTACGCAAAATTCGTTAGTTCCATTTAGTTCTTGTTGGAACGATTGTTACCAATCTGCCTTCACAACCTGGAACTGAACCTTTTACTAATACTAAACCATTTTCAGCATCAACTTTAACAAGTTTAAGTTTAGTAATTGTAACTCTTTCATTACCCATGTTACCAGCCATTCTTTTACCTTTGATAACACGGCTAGGAGTTGTACCTGCACCGATAGAACCCGGTTCTCTGTGGTTTTTAGAACCGTGAGCCATAGGACCTCTGCCAAAGTTCCATCTTTTAACAGTACCTTGGAAACCTTTACCGATTGAAGTACCAGTTACGTCAACTTTTTGAACATCTGCTAAAGCTGCGGCTAAGTCGATTTCTTGACCAACTTTAAAGTCTGCCGGATTTTCAACTCTGAATTCTTGCAAATGTCTATAGTTGTTTAAACCATTTTTCTTGAAGTGACCAATTTCAGCTTTTGTTAAGTGTTTTTCTTTAGCTGCAATTGTACCAACTTGTATAGCATTGTAACCGTCCGTTTCAACAGTCTTAACTTGAGTAACTACTGTTGAATCAACTTTGATTACTGTAACAGGAACTGCCAAACCTTCTGAATCAAAGATTTGAGTCATTCCAACTTTTTTACCTATTACACCTAGTGTCATTGTGTCTTCCTTTCCGACATATATACTTGCGCATTCCTGCCTTGTACAAATATGCCTTTCATCTTGCGAGCGCTACTGCCTTACTCTTTACCTAAAATGGGAATCGTCATTTTGAAAGTCATCCCTCAAGGGTTTTCACCTTCCGTCTTACCTGACGTCGTAGTTCACATTATATGCATAATGCTTATTAAGTTTTCAATTTTGGCTTTTGGTTCAGGAATCACCCTTCACCCTAACCCTCTCCCACATAGGGACGAGGGAATGAAGTTTTAATTATAATTTAACTTCAATATCTACGCCTGCTGGTAAGTCTAATCTACTCAATTCTTCAGTTGTTTGTTGAGTAGGTTCGTAAATATCGATAATGCGTTTGTGCGTACGAATTTCGAAGTGTTCTCTTGACTTCTTGTCTACGTGTGGTGAACGCAATACACAATAGATACGTCTTTTTGTAGGTAAAGGAATAGGACCTGCTACTTTAGCGTCTGTTCTTTTTGCTGTTTCTACGATTTTTTCAGCTGATACGTCAACTAATTTATGTTCGTAAGATCTTAAACAAACTCTAATTCTTTGTCTTTTAGCTGTTGTCATTTTTCATTCCTTTATTTTATGTCTTTTACACAAATAATCCTCAAAATGCAGTCAAATCGATGACTACAAAGAGATTATGCTATTCTTTCGACTATAGCATATTAATCGTAAAACAAACAAAAATCAGTGTCAACAAAGGCTTGAGATTTGCTTTAAGATTTTACAAAAATTTACAATTTTATTCAAAAATAATAGAATCTTTTAACAATTTGACAATAACAAATTAGAAATTTTACAAAAAGTAACAGAGCATGTTTACAAGAATGTTATTTTGAGTATACAATTATAAGAGGAGGCTTTATAAATTTGAGTAAAGGCTACGAAAATTTTAATAATTCAGAAACTTCATTCAGAAAATCCACACTTATCCAAGAACGTATAGGGTTAGTTTCTACTCACATGTACAAACAATTCTTGGATTATCAGCATGCAACTTTAAACACGGCAGAAATTTTTGTCGAAATGATTGACAACTTAAAAGCTATAACGGATTCTCTGAAACAATCTTTTGCTGCAAGAGGAATTACAACAGAAAACATTTACATAGAATATGATAAAGACAAGACAGTCGTAATTATCAACATTCTTTGGCATACAATAAGTCTTACAACAAGATGTAATTATGAGCCTCAAGCGTTATTCAGAGAAAGCGCACCACCAATGTTTTCTGGGCGTATTATGGCTATTAACGGAAATTATAATGAATTGATGGAAGGAATAACTTCTAGAAACCAAATGATGGAAGTCCTTTTGGATAAAGAAGTTGCATCATTATTTGTTCCGGCTGACAAAACACAAAATTCAATTTTTAAAATAAGACATTTATCAAACAGGGAATTTTTCTTGAACAACACCGACTCTTCTAGAGAATTCGTCTTAAAAGTTGTTGAAACTATTTGTGGTGGAGGTTTGTACCACGAAGAAGGTTCAAGAAAAAGTTTTAACATATAATTTATACGCATTTAAACAAAATTTCACTCGAAACATTACGAAATGTAACAATTTTGTAAAAACAGGCGTTAGAAATTAAAGTTTTTGCCTGAATGTGCCGTAAACCATGTAAAAGGGACTTAAACAAAAGGGTACGGCAACATTATGGGAATGGCAGCGTCACAAGCT
>CAKVLL010000028.1 GCA_934757255.1 uncultured Candidatus Melainabacteria bacterium
ATTAATAATCCTTCAATTTCTGTTGAAGAAAAACAAATTATTTTGTGTAAATTATTCCAAAATAATTTGATGCCAATTGTATACAACTTTTTGATAGCTTTGAATTTGAAAAAAAGAGTTAACATTATAGGTGAAATTGCTAAAGAATTTCAAAAGGAATTCGAAGAAGAAAATAATGTTGTAAGAGTGGGTGTAACTTCTGCAATTGATTTGAGCGATGACAGAAAAAATGACATCCGAAATCGGATTGCAGATAAGCTGAAAAAAAATGTTATTGTTAACTGGACTGTTGATAATAACATTGTTGCAGGTTTGGTATTTAATATTAATGAAACAATTATTGATAACAGTATCAGACATAAACTAGATAATTTAAGTAAGAAGATAATGAAAGGATAGGATATGGCAGTTATAAATCCTGATGAAATTAGCTCAATTCTTAAAGAGAATATCAGAAATTATGAGGCTAAGGCTGAAGTATCCAATATCGGAAGTGTACTGGAAGTAGGTGACGGTATTGCGAGAATTTACGGACTTAGAAACGTAATGTCTAACGAGCTTGTAGAATTTGAAGATGGAAAAGGTACTTTGGGTATTACTTTAAACCTTGAAGAAGACAACGTTGGTGTTGTAATCTTAGGTGACTATATTCATATTAAAGAAGGCATGACAGTTAAGACAACCGGCAGAATCGCATCTGTTCCTGTTGGTGACGCGCTTATTGGTAGAATTATCAATCCAACAGGTCGTCCAATTGACGGTAAGGGTGAAATTATTACAGATAAAACTCGTCCGATTGAAAGAGTTGCTCCTGGGATTGTTGCAAGAAAATCAGTTCACCAACCGCTTCAAACAGGTTTGACTGCAATTGACGCTTTAACTCCGATTGGTAGAGGTCAAAGAGAATTAATTATCGGCGACAGACAAACCGGTAAAACTGCTATTGCAATTGATACAATTTTGAACCAAAAAGGTGGCGATGTAATCTGTATTTATGTTGCAATCGGTCAAAAAGCATCTACTGTTGCGCAGTTGGCTAAGACTTTAGAAAAACACGGTGCAATGGATTATTCCATCATTGTATCAGCAACAGCTAATGAACCTGCACCGTTGCAATATATCGCACCATTTGCAGGTGTTGCTATTGCAGAAGAATTTATGGAACAAGGTAAACACGTTCTTATTGTTTATGATGATTTGACTAAACACGCTCAAGCTTATCGTGCAATGTCATTGCTTCTTAAAAGACCACCAGGACGTGAAGCTTACCCTGGCGATGTATTCTATCTTCACTCTAGGTTGTTGGAAAGAGCAGTTAAATTGTCTGATGAATTGGGTGGTGGTAGTATTACAGCACTTCCGATTATTGAAACACAAGCCGGTGACGTTTCTGCGTATATTCCGACTAACGTAATTTCAATTACAGACGGTCAAATTTTCTTGGAAACAGCTTTGTTTAACTCTGGTGTAAGACCAGCGATTAACGCCGGTATTTCTGTATCACGTGTAGGTGGTGCAGCTCAAACTAAGGGGATTAAACAAGTTGCAGGTAAGTTGCGTTTGGATTTGGCTCAATTCAGAGAATTAGAAGCGTTCGCACAGTTTGCATCTGATTTAGATGCAGCTACAAAGAAACAACTTTTGAGAGGTCAAAAACTTACAGAAGTTCTTAAACAACCTCAATATAAACCTCTTTCTGTAGCACAACAAGTTACTATTTTGTTCGCTGCGAACGAAGGTTTCTTGGATGAAGTTGATAACAAAAAAATTAACGAGTTCAAAGCAGGTTGGTTTGAATACTTCGAAGCTAATATGTCTGAACTTAACAAAGCATTGAATGAAGGTGCTAAGTTGAGCGATGATGATATGAAGGCGTTGAGAGAAGCGTTGGAAGGTTATTCAAAAACCTTGTAAGGGAATAAGGTAATAGGGCAATAAGGGAATAAGAGGTTTTATTCGCTTCGCTTATATTGATTGCAGATTGGGCATACTTGCCCAACAAAAACTTTAAGAGGGTTGACCCCTCACCCGCACTCGTAAGGCTCGCATAGCTTGCCAACGATTGCGACCTCTCCCAAGGAGAGGTGAATGAAACAGAGGTTGACCCCTCATTCGAATTTCTAAGTTACGCGAAGCTCAACTTGAAATTCTTCCCTCCCCCACAAGGGGCGAGGGGATAGAAAAAAGAAAAGGAGAATTGTTTATGAAATGTTACAATCACCACGATAGAGATGCTTTTGTAGTATGTAAAGCTTGTGGAAAGGCTTTATGCTTGGAGTGTGCTGAAGAATACAAAAAACAATTTATATGTAAAGACTCACCGGAATGTCATCACGTAGCTGATGTTGAATATGTAAACTATTTCAAAGACAATTCAGAAGGTGCATGGAGATTTAATAGAATTGCATTTATGTTAATTGGTGCATTCTTATTCGTATATGTAATAGTTAAATCATTCATGTTCTTCATGATTCCAAACCCATTATTAGAAACAGTGTTGTTAATTTTGTTGGCAGTATTGCTTATGAAAAAGGGTATGGATTTGAAATTAAGATAAGTAAGTTGGGCATACTTGCCAAACAAAAATTTTAAGAGGGTAGACCCCTCACCCGCACTCGTAAGGCGCGCAAAGCTTGCCAACGATTGCGACCTCTCCCAAAGTGAGGTGAATGAAACAGAGGAAGAACCCTCGCCCGAATTTCTAAGTTTCGCAAAGCTTAACTTGAAATTCTACCCTCTCCCAAGGAGAGGGGGTAAAGTAGAAAAAGGATAAATCATGCCAAATTTAAAAGATATAAAAAGCAGAATATCAAGTGTTCAGAATACAAAAAAAATTACAAAAGCTATGAAAATGGTTGCTGCAGCAAAAGTTAAAAAAGCAGAAAGTACAGTAAAAGCAGCTAGACCTTTTTCTGATGAATTGTTACATTTGTTCAGAAAAATGCTTGCAACGGTTGGTGGAGAGTATTCTGTTTCAGGTTTAAAAGTAGAGCGTGGATTGGATAATTACCCTGAACTTTTGACAAAAAGAGAAGTTAAAACAGAAGGGTTGCTTGTTATTACTTCAAACAAAGGTTTGGCCGGTGCTTATAATGCAAACGTAATTAAAACTGCTTTAAAAAGAGTTGCTGAAAACGAACAAAACGGTATTAAAACAGTAATTTATCCTGTTGGTCAAAAAGCTATTTCAGCTTTTAAGCATAGAAATGGCAATTATGAACTTAAAAAGGGCTATATTAGTATTGCAAACGAGCCGACCGCAACAGGCGCAAGCTTAATAGCTGAAGATATTGCAGAAGATTTCGTTAATGCTAGTATTGATAGAATTGAGATTATAACAACTCATTTTAATAACATGATGTCTTATAATGTTGTTAATTGGGAAGTTTTACCGGTTAAAGTTGCTCAAGCAGATACGCATGAATTAGATGCTGTAATGGAATTTGAACCATCTCCGCATTCTGTTTTGCAACAGCTGGTTCCAATGTATATAACAAATTCTATTTATCAAGCTTTATTGGAAGCAAACGCGAGTGAATTGGCTTCTCGTATGACTGCTATGTCAGCGGCTTCTAACAATGCAGAAGAAATGATAACTACGCTTACTATCGATTATAACAAGGCTCGTCAAGCTGCAATTACTCAAGAACTTGTCGAAATTGTTTCAGGTGCTCAAGGTGTACAAAGATAGTAATGTTTAAACACCTTGTTTAGATATATAGCGTTATAAAGAATTATCTAATTAATAAGTTGGTTTAGATAATTCTTCTTGTTTTCTGCGATTTTAATTGTGATTGATGGTTCAATAGCATAGATTTAAGTCACATTTTATAGTGGTATCAAGGTAGGTACCGCTAATGAAAAAATTTGTAGTATTTTTGTTTGTAATAATTTCCTTTGTTTGTTTTTCACCAAACCAGATTTCTGCAGCTAGTAGTGCAAAACAAGAAAGTTTAATTAGTAAAATTGAAAATGAAATATATGGTTTTGATTATAATAATGATAGTTCGCAAAATCGTGTAGCTCGTTTGGAAAAAACTATTTATGGCAAAAGTTCTACCGGAGATATCAATAAACGAATGCATAAACTTTCTGCTGACATTTCAGCGGATGTTATTGGACTTGAAATTCCACCAACTGAAGATACATTTAAAGAAGAAGAAACTGTAGCCGATAGTTCCGTAAATTATCCTATAGTGGATGAAATTGAGCAGAAAATTTTCAATCAAACCTATAAGAATAGAGATTTTCATTCACGAATTGTTGCTATAGAACGAAAATTATTTGGAAAAATTTATGACGTTGATGATTATTCTACACGCATGGATAGAATAAAAAATGAAGTCATGCCGGAAACTTTAGCAAAACAAAATTTCGATAATGATTTTTCTGCAAGAGAATATTATGATAATGATGCAATTAATTCTGCGGATTTATCCGGAATTGGCAGAAGTCGTTTCAAGATGCCATTTGGGCAGAGAAATTATTCTCGTCCATACGCAAATTATGGCGATATGACAGGTGCTGCAATACCTAATAATCCAAATTTGAATGATGAACTTGCACAATTGGAATTCGAAACATTTGGTACAGAATTTTCAAATGAGGATACAGCAACTAGAATAAAACGACTAAATAGTGTTAGCAAAGCAAAAAAATCTACTTCCAAGTATGATTCGAATAAATTTAGTCAACGAATGTCAACAGCCATGGAAATTGGTGCAATGATATTGATGATTTTAGCAATGGTTTTATAAATTAATAGTTTTTTCCCATTTATAAGCCGATTTTATACAATCAGCAAGATTGTGTTCCGGAAACCAATTTAATACTTCACCGGCCTTCTTGTTGTCAGCAACTAATATTGCCGGATCACCATCTCTTTTTTCACATATTTCAATCGGAATCGTACATTCTTTTATTTTTTCACAAGTTTTGAAAACTTCTTTGACGCTATTACCTTCTGCTGTGCCTAAGTTAAAGAAATTTGTTTCTCCACCATTTTTTAAGTAGTCTAATGCTTTAATATGAGCTTGTGCTAAATCTTCAACATTAATGTAATCTCTTATACAGGTGCCATCTTTTGTTTCATAATTATCACCAAACATTTTAAATGTTTTATTTTCTTTTGCTTTTAATATGTTAGGTATTAAATGAGTTTCTGGATTATGCCATTCTCCGATTCTACTTAGAGAATCGGCGCCTGCAACATTAAAATATCTTAATCTAACGGATTTTAAACCATAAGCTTTGTCATAATCATCCATTATAGTTTCAATCATTAATTTTGAATTTCCATAAGGATTAATAGGTTTTTGCGGATGTTTTTCATCAATAGGAGTATAAATCGGTTCTCCATAAGTAGCTGCAGTAGAAGAAAATACAATTTGTTTTACCCCAAATTCAAGCATTGCATTTAATAAATTTAAAGTCCCAAAAACATTATTATAATAATATTTTTGTGGATTTTTTACGCTTTCTCCAACTTGTGAATATGCTGCAAAATGTACAACAGCATCAATTTTATTAACAAGAAATACACCACGAATATCGTCAAGATTTTTTAAATTACCTTTTATGAATTTTAAATTTCCGTATTTTTTTAAGGTATCAATTGTTTCTATATGACCTAATTCCAAGTTATCAAAAACAATCACGTCTACACCTTTTTCCAAAAGCGCCAAAACCAAATGACTGCCTACATATCCGGCACCACCTGTAACTAAAATCATACAATTTCTCCTTTATCAACTTTATATATTTTAACATCTTTAAGAAATTCTTCTTCAAACAAAATAGTATCGACTGAAGTAATAATTGTTTGTGTATCTTTTTCTATTGATTTCAATAAATAATTTTGTCGAATTTCATCTAATTCAGCCAAAACATCATCCAATAAAAGAATAGGTGAATAGCCCATTTTTTCACGTATTATTTCTAATTCTGAAAGTTTCAAAGATAAAACCAATGTTCTTTGTTGACCTTGAGAAGCAAACTTTGTCGCATCTAAATTATTTATTGTAAATTGAATATCATCTCGGTGTGGACCAACACAAGCTTGTTTCCTTGCAAATTCTTCACGTCTACGTTTTAACAATTCGTTTTTTAGATATTCACAAATTGACTCAATATTATCTTCTGGACAAGTATATTTTAAGCCAAATATTTCAGTGTCACTTATAATTTTATGTTTTTGTTCAGCAATTTTCTGAATTTCTTTTAAAAATTTTTTACGTAAAAAAATGATATTTGCGCCGGTTATTATAAGTTGTTCATTATATATGTCGTACAAAGTTTCATCTATAATTTCGTTTTTAAGCAAATTGCTTTTTTGAATACGTATTTTTTCATATTTAGACAGTCTTTCATCATAAGCTGGATAAATTTGAGATATGGCTCTATCTAGCCAATCTCGCCTATCTTGTGGAGTTCCTCTTAGTAAAAGTAAATCTTTTGTTGAAAATAAAACTGTTTTTACTATAGATTTAAAATCTTTAGCCCTTGATTTTACTTTATTAATCTTAAATTCCCGTTTTTTATCTTTGTCATAATAAAAATCAAGTTCAATGTCTGTGTTATTTTTTTCAACCTCTGCTGATAATTCAAAATTTTCTTCACCGAATTGGATTAAATCTATAATAGTTGAAGTTCTAGGACTTTTTAAATCAGATAAAAGGTAAATGCTTTCTAGAATATTAGTTTTCCCTTGGGCATTTTTCCCAATAATAAGAGTTTTCATGCTCTCAAATTTGAGTTCAACATTTTGTAAATTTCTATAATTCTTAAGCCCTAATCTTTTAATTCTCATAAGCTTAGTATAACACAATTTGTATTATTAATTCTTTTCTTTTTTTGATTTAAACTTATTGTGATAATATTCTATTAATCCTATATGTAACGCAATTAGTACTGTAGTAATGTAAGCAAGGGGTTTGTGAAATTTTTTTATATTTTTGTTTTTTGATATTCCACTATAAATAGAAATTCCAACTCCAGCGGTAGCTGCATATCCGGTGGTTTTTGGTGTTATAACTTGTTGGATAGAATTAATTTTCATGACATTTCTTATAACACGAAAATTTTAATATAACAATATTCTATAAGCAGAAAAATGTTCTTTTTCTTGAGGATTGCGTTTAAGGTATGTTTTAAGTATTTTTCTAGCTTTTAAGTAATCATGCTGTCGAATGTAAATGTTTGCAAAATTGGTTACATAGTCTCTATTATCCGGATTCTTTTTATAAAGAATTTCATATTCTGCAATGGCTTTTTTAACATTAGATTTTACATAAATTTCAGCTAAAAGAAAGTGAAGTTCTTCTGTATCATGAATTGCTTTTGCCAGATTTAAATAATCAATAGCCATATCTGTATGGTCTATATAATAATATGCAACGGCTAAGTTGTAATAAACAATATATTTTTCGTCATTAGTATTTGTTAAATCTAAGGCTTTTTCTAAAGCTTTTATTGCCTGCGGATATTTTTTTTGAGCCACTAAACTTTCAGCTAAATCAATATATCCTCCAGGTAGAGTTGGCGCCTGTGATATATAATGCTTTGCTTCTTTTGTTTTAGAAATACTGATGTCTTCGTCGTCACCTAAAACCAAGTATGGCACATATTCACTTTGCATATCACCGATATTTGTAATATCAGGTTTTATTTTATAAAGTAATTTTAAGGTGCTTACATCTGCATCGGTTAACTCTAATCTTGTGTCATCAACAAAAGTTTTATTATCTTTTGCTAAATACATGATGTTGCCTGTATCATAACTATGCCCCATAAATCCTAAAGCATGAAAAATTTCGTGTAATGCAGTATTATAAATTTGATTTGGAGTAAAATTTTCACCATCAGGAGCTTTTATAAAGAATTTTATATTCATTTTTTCAAGCTTATTAATATTAATCTCAGGTGTAGTATAAGCAACAATGTATTTTTGTCCATACTCTAATTTATCTGATTTATTTTGTAAAAATTCTATTACAATATTCGCATTTTTTGCATTTGATTCAGCAAACATTATTGGCGTGTTTTTTTCCCAATTATTAAAAGCATTCTTTATTTCTGCAACTTGCTCAGGTGGTGCAAATTGAGAATTTATAAACCCATAAGTAATAGGAAGCTGATTCCATCTTACAATTTTTTGATTGTAAGGTGCTTGTCTAATATAATTAAGCGGATAATTTTTATGAACTTCACGCCTTAAATCATATAAAAAATATTTTGCTTTTACCGATGCACTATCATTTATTCCATCTTGTGCAATTTTTACAAGTTTTTCTTGAGATTTTATTGTTAGAGGAGAATTTATAAGTGTATTTACATAAATTTCTCTTAAATCTGCATCTGAATTTCCTAGTAAAAATGATTTTTCATAATATATTTGGGCTTTTGTAATATTATTGTGCTTATAATAATAATTACCGAATCTGGCATAAATGTCAGCAGTATTGGCGTGAAAATATAAAGCACCTAGTAAAATCGTTATTAATATAGAATAAAAAATTATACGAAATTTGTTCATTAAAAAACTGCTCACTAATCAGTTTCAGATACTACTTCTTTATCCGCTTCAAGTTGGTGAGATTCTTTAACATCATCTCTTACGCCATTGTCTATATTAAGCGTTTTTACCAAAGCTCTTACATCACCTTTTAATTTGAAATATTCTGCGAACTTTGGTGTCGTTTTAATATTATAAGAACGTCCGTTTTTGTCCTTATGACGAGAAATCAAGCCTTTTTCGAGAAGTTCCTGAACATGCTCATACGCATTAGAACCTCTTAATTCTTTCAACAAAGATTGGCGGATAGGCTCTTTTAGTGCAATTACTGTAAGTGTTTTCAATACAGGTGGTTTTAATTCAACAGGGCAAAGTTTTTCTACAATATCTAAATGCTCTTGTTTAACTTGTAAAATATAACCGTTTTCGTCATCAATTTCTAATGCGCCATCACGTGAAGCATAATCCATAATTAAGTCCAATAGTGCTTCTTCAACTTTATCCGGCTCTTCTTCTAAAATTTCTGCAATATCTTTTATTTGTAGCACTTTAGCTGTTACAAATAAAACAGCTTCTATTCTTGATTTTAACTGTTCCATTATGCACTAACCTCACTATTATCAACTAAAACACTTTTTACATTATCCATTGCAGAATCAAATTCTTCACGGTCTTCACTGTTTGCCAATTCTTCGTGCGAACGTTTTACAACATACAAATCAGAATAAAATTCGTCTTGTTCCAAATCATAATCACTTTCAACAGTTAAAAATAATAATGATATGTAAGCACTAATTTTGTCCATTCCAAGAAGTGTAAGTTCATTAAGTTCGATTTTATCTTGTCTACTTAGAATTTCACATAAATTAGCTTTTAATCTTTGTACACCATTTTCAATATATTCATCATGTGCAAGATTGATAATATCATCTGGAGAAAGCTTCGCGTAGTTTTGAACACGTCTTTTAGCACGTTCATGAGCATTTTTTAAAGATTGCTTCTTGTCAAGCATTTCATAAAATTCTAATTGCCTGATTAAGTCACGTAAAGTTACAACACGATTATGATTTAATCTTACGCTTGTTCTTCTTTGTAAAACTTCGTCAATTGAAATTACGTTATTTGTCGGAATATATTCTTCATCTTGATAGTCGAGTGGAGCATCGTCATAATCTAAATCAATTTCAGGCTGAGGTTCAAAGTCCAGAACATCAATACCTTCCAATACATTTGATTTAAGTTTTAGAAGAATTGCAGCAAACAAAAGAGTTCTGCCTGTTAAACGTAAATTTTGAGCTTTTGACTGAAACAAATGCATAAGGTATTTGTCTGTAACTTCAACAATATCAACGTTCCAAGGGTCAATTTTACCATGTTTAGCCATGTCGACTAAAATTTCGATACCATCAATTTCAGCTTCTTGAACTATTTCATTTTGTTTTTCTAAACTGTCTATGTTATTTAAATTAACTACCAATTCTTCTCTCCGACTCTCCGAATAAAGGAGAATAAGACAAACTATCTATAAATCCCTTTTGTTATTTTACCATTTATAAAGAATATCTGCAAATGTTTACAAAACTTTTAATAATATTAATAAATGTGCAAAAAAAAAGCTATGAACTTTTTATCGTGCATAGCTGTTGATTAGGGATATGTGTATCGTCGTTTTTTAAGGAGTATAGATATATATTAGCAGTATGCTCTTAAAATAAAATCATACATTCTTATGATTTTTGTAACAAAACTTAATAAAATTGTTGAAAATTTGATAAATAGATGATGTGTAAATTTGCTTTTTTTTGAACTCACCGTTTAAATTTTGTAACTTAATATTGAGAAAATTGAAATTTTTTAAATTCTTTGTTACAATTCTTAATAAAACGAGAAAAAAAAGGCAATTTTTTATGATTTAAATACTTTATATATACATAAGAGATATTTAACCATAAGAGAGGCAATAAAGTATGACAACTGAACAAAAAAAGAGATTTACTGTTATTTCAAACAATGATTTTAATCATTCTGAGAAAGAACGACATCGAGCATATCAAACAAATCCATTGAAAGAAAAATTGATGAAATTTGCAAATGAAGAATGCGGAAAAAAATTTAGCGTCGAAGATTTGTTAAAATGGTAGTATAGATGCAAAAAAATCACCTTATATTAACAAAAAGCTGATAAGGCGAGTGGCGAGCGGAAAAGGAAAAAGGAAATTGGTTTAAATGTACCAGATTAAAAACAGAATATACCCCGACTTTGATAAAACACAAAAAAGCGGGGTATGTAATTATTTAAGAGCGTTAGTGAAACAAAACTTAGGTTTAACTTGTTCAGAAATTTTGGACAAGTTTCTTGATGATGAAAAATATTATCTTGCGCAGAATGCTTCTCGATTCCCTTTTTTGCAAGATGTAATTAATGAAAGAAATTTTCTACGTGATACAGAAGATTATATTAGAGAATGTATCAAATATTATGAATATAAAGAAAAACAAAGACCAATAATTGAGGCTAATAAAGAATTTGAAAAGAAAAAAAGAAAATTTTTACAAGAAGTTAAGATGTCAAAAGAAAAACCGACTAAAAAACAGCTTTACTATTATGACAGATTGTGTAAAAAATATTCTTTAGCAAAGAAAAATGTAGAAGAGTTATCGAAACTCGATTTAAGAAATGAAATAGAAAGTATTTTAAATGAACATTCAGACGATTATAAAAATATTGATTGATGCAGGTATTGAGCCTAATGAAGCAAAAAAAGAGATAAAAATGTTACTTGAGCATTTTTGTCATTACACAGAGTTGGATAAATGTAAAGGTGTTGAACTTACTGAAAAACAACTTGAAATTTTACAAGAGAAGGTTGAAAAACGTGCAAATACGAAATTACCCATTCAATACATAATTGGCGAGGCATATTTTATGGGTGAATATTTTAAAGTAACACCTGATGTTTTGATACCGCGAGATGAAACTGAACTGTTAGTAACTAAAGCCATTGAATTTATACGTCAAGATAATTTTAAATCAGTTTTAGATATTGGCACAGGTTCAGGCTGTATCGCTTGTACAATTGCACATAAAACTGATGCAACAGTGCTGGGGGTTGATATTTCGTCTGACGCGCTGAGAATTGCACTTGATAATGTAACTAGGCTTGGTATCAATAATCGTGCAGTTTTTAGAAAATCAGACTTGTTTTCAAAAGTTAGGGACGATGAGATGTTTGATGTTATAATTTCAAATCCTCCTTATATTCCATTGGGTACAATCTTATCTGATGAAGTAAACTATGAACCGCAAATAGCACTTTTTGCAGACGAAAACGGACTTAGGTTTTATCGTGAAATAGTAGAGCAAGCACCAAAATTTTTAAAAACTAACGGTAAATTATTGTTTGAACTTGGGATTGGCGAGGCTGTTGCTGTAAAAGATTTTATGGAAAAAAAATTTAAAAATATTGTTATTGAAAAAGATTTGGCAGGGATAGATAGAATAATCTATGGAACGTTAAAATAAGCACTAAAAAGATGAGAACAACTTTAGTTGTTCTCATTCTATATTATTTTTTAATATAATTTAAATGTAATTTTGGTATTAATAATTTATTTAAATGAAGGCATCTGCAATAGATTTGTTATAATCTGGTCTGAGAATTCCTTTTTCTGTGATAATACCGGTAATTAATTCGTGTGGAGTTACATCAAACCCCGGATTAATTACTTTAATACCTTCTGCGCAAATACGCTTACCGTTGATATGTGTAACTTCTTCATGTGAACGTTCTTCTATTGGAATTTCTGCTCCAGTTTTGATTGATGTATCAATTGTTGATAAAGGCGCTGCAATGTAGAATGGAATATTATGGTATTTTGCAGCAATTGCAACTGTATAAGTTCCGATTTTATTTGCGGTATCACCATTTGCTGCAATTCTATCGGCACCAACTACAACCATGTCAATCATGCCTTTGCTCATAAAATATGAACACATACCATCTGTAATTAATGTTACAGGGATGCCGTCCATTGCAAGTTCAAAAGTTGTAATTCTTGCACCTTGTTGGCGTGGACGAGTTTCATCTGCAAAAACTTGAACTGTATTGTCTTTAGCGTACGCTGAACGAACAACGCCAAGAGCTGTACCATAACCAACAGTAGCTAAAGCGCCGGCATTGCAGTGAGTAAGAATTGTTGCACCTTTTGGAACAACTTCAGCGCCATAATCACCAATTTTTTTATTAATTTCTATATCTTCATTTTCTAATTTAATTGCATTTGTTTTTAATTCTGCAATAATTCCGTTGATATCGGATTTAGAATTTCTGATAACTTCTTCTTGTTTTTCAACTGCCCACATTAAATTTACGGCAGTAGGACGAGAAGTTTTCATGTATTCAGCTTTTTCAAGCAACCAATTTATAAATTCTTCCCTTGATGCGATTGTTTTCGCGCCTTCTTGGGCGAATAGAATTATACCGTGTGCGCCTGCGATACCGATAGCTGGTGCACCACGAACTATCATGTTACGGATTGCTTTGAACATCTCTTCGCCGGAAGTTATATTTACAAACTTGTATTCATAAGGAACTACCGTCTGGTCAACCATTTTTGAATACGTATCCACCCATTCTATTGTCTTAATTTTTGATTCAAATCCCATTTGACGTACTCCTTAATTATTGAACATATCTAATCTGTTTGCGAAACAAGCGCTATCTTTTACGCAATCGTTTTTCAAATATCTTGAAACCTTACCACGTTCTCTACACAAAATTACATAAGGTAAATTTGGGTAAATATAGAATTTTTGGTTATAAACTTTTGCCTCATCTGTTGCAATATTCATCCTTACAAAATTATACTTTGTAGAATATTTTTGTTCCATTTGATTAAAAGCTTGTAATGAATTTTGATAACCATCTGCCCAAGGTGCGTATATTAATATTGCAAGTGGTTTTGATTGATTTACGGCTTCTTCGTATTTCATTGCATTTGCTGTTAATGAAAATGAAAACAAAAATAAGAACATCGTTAACAAAAGTTTTTTCATAATAAAATCCTATCTTTTAAAATTTTGTAAAAAGGGCGGATTTGCTCTGCAAATCCGCCCTAAATAAAAACTATTCAGCTTGTGAAAGTACATCCATTTCTTCAGCGGAAGCATAAGCTGAATGACAACCGCAGTCTACATAAATAACTTCACCGGTTGTACCGCTTGAAAGGTCAGAAGCCAAGTATAAACCAGCTTTACCAACATCTTCTAAAGCAACATTTCTTTTCATTGGAGCTCTCATTGCACCAGCTTTAAGCATTTTTGAGAATCCTGAAATACCCATTGAAGCTAATGTTTTAACTGGACCGGAAGATAAGCAGTTAACTCTGATGCCTTTAGGACCTAAATCAACTGCCAAAAATCTCATAGCTGATTCTAGAGCAGCTTTAGCAACGCCCATTACGTTGTAGCTTGGAACTGAAAGAACAGAACCAAGATAAGTTAGAGCGAAGATTGAGCTTCCTTCGTTCATTAAACGTTCTGCGTGACGGCAAATTGTAACTAGAGAGTATGCGCTAACGCCCAGTGCGATATCCCAACCTTGTTTAGAAGTATCAACAAATCTGCCCATCAAATCTTCTTTTGGTGCGAATGCTACAGCATGAACTACAAAATCTAATTTGCCATAGATTTTTTCACATTCTTTGAATACAGCTTCTACTTCTGCTTCATTTGTAACATCACAACTCATGATTAATTTTGCATCCATACCTTCTGCGATTGGACGAACTCTTTTTTCCATAGCTTCGCCAGCATAAGTGAACGCAATATCAGCACCTGCTTCGTGCAACTGTTTTGCAATACCGTAAGCAATACCGTGAGTGTTAGAAACACCAAAAATTATACCTTTTTTACCCTTCATTAAGTCCATAGTAAAACTCCTCTTTTCCTAATCTACAGAGTAAGTGTAACAAAAAAATAAAACTAAAGCAATATAGGCATCAAATTATTTCAAGGTTTTTGCAATTTGCGCCTGTATAGTGTTCGCCCTTGTTATATATTTAGACAGTTTAATATACTTATCTCCTGCTTCTCCGTATGGAGTTTGCATAGTCATTAATTCATCTACGCTTTTATTAATGTTTTCTAATTTCGCTAAAGATTTTTTAATTTCTAATACAGAGGATATTTTTTTAGGTAGTTTAGCAATTAAAGCTTCTGAAAACATGTCAAGTAGTTTACGCACACCGCTAAAATTTTCTTTAAGTTTCGGTGACAAAATGTTTGTTATACCACCTGAAATTTTGGCAGATAAGCTTGTATCATTATAAATTTCAACCAAGCCTTCCAAATCTTCTTGCAGTTGTTTTTTTCTGTTGAATAATTTTTCAACTTTATTGAAATCTCGAACATCTTTTGCAGCTTGAATTTCGCTATCAATCGTTTTCAGTTCTTCTTCTGTTTTTGAAATTTTATATTCTAACTTGAAAACTTCGTCTGTGACATCTTTATATGCATCTTCTTTTAAGATATTATAGTCATAGTCATTCAAACGGCGCTGCGATTCTGTTTGGTTTCCAAACGGACGAATTTCTTCCGGCTGCAAAAAGAAATTGTTATCATCCTGCATCTTTCCTCCAAATGGATTTTCATTATTATTTACAAACATATCTCCGCTCATAGAAAAATTATACTATTAAAGATAATTTTCTTCAATTTTTTCCTTCATAACTAGAGCCGGATAATAATTCGGTATTAGTTGTAAACATTCATTTACCTCTAAATATGCTTGTTCAAAATCATGAACTTTTAAATAATATCGCATAAGCATAAAGTGTAATTCCGCATCATTATAGTAAATATCTTTAGATTTTTGCATATATTTAAATGCTGCAGATAACAAATTATTTTCAAACATTACGCGAGCGGTGAATTTGTAAACTTCTTGGTTAATTTCCGCAAAAATATCTAATGCACCTAATAATTGTTCTACATAATCTAATTTTTCATTTTTTAGGAGTAAATCTAAATCAATTTCCAAAAAATTTCTTATTTGAAAATAGGTAGGAAAAATTTCCATATAACCGTCAAGAATTGAAACCAATATTGTTCCCCAAATTCCGCGAGGATTATCAATCTCAGAAAAAATCTTTTTTGCAGAAACTAAATCACTATTAAGTACAGCTAAATAGGCATGCTCTATTGAATTTGGTACAATTTTGATGCTTGAGCAGTCTGGATAAAAAAAGAAAAATTTTTCTTTAAATAAACTAGTCATTTTTTTTATTGATTCTTATAGAATTCTTTTTGTTTTTATTTTCATCAACTATAAGTTCTTCATCCTCGTTTGGAGTTGAAGCAGACTTGTCATTCAAAGAAGTTCCACCTTTAATTAAATCAGAAACGGAATCTACTGATGACACATTTGTATTCTTACCAATTAAATTAGCAAGTTTAATTTGAAGGTAAATTTCTTCTCTATAAATTTTAACATCCTTGTCAGCTTTAATCGCAACTTTGCAAACGCCATTCTTTGCTTCGACAATAGTGATTTCAATATTGTCGTTTATCATTATTTTTTGACCATTTTTACGAGTAATAACGAGCATTTTTATCCTTAAAACATTACTTATCTTATTTAAACATAGGGTAGCTGATATCATAGCCGGAACCTGACAATACAACTTGAGCAGCGCTTTGATTATCTAAATTGAAAATCAATGGAGCTAACAAATTGATTGTCGTTCCTTTAGGATTATCTTGTGGAATAGAAGTTATATTCATAACCAACAAGCTTTCGACATTTGTTATATCTAATTTTTCAACAATGTTATCCGGTAAATCAATTGCATATTCTAATTCTAATGCAGATACCGAAATTATAGGAAATGCCAGTGAAGGATCTTCAATGGATTGTAACCATTTAAACAATGTTTCTTTATTAGGATCAAGTATTATAAATTTGTGCAACATATCAAATCCAATGATAGGCATTACAAAATTAAAAATACGGTCTTCTTCTATCTCGATTTCACCAAATCTAACTGTGCTTAATTTCATTCTTTAACTTTCTTAAAAACCTACTGACATCTGATTTGTCAATAATGATTGTATCACTTGTGGGCTTAAAGAAGAATTATTATTTCCTCCCATAAGCATATTTAACATAGCGTTATTGTTATAGTTTTCATTATTACCTGTAAGTAATGACATTTCGTTAACATTATTGTTTAAAATATCGCTAAAACCGGCTCTTTGTAGCACTCTTAAAGCTGCTACAATTTCATCGTTTGTTGGAACTTCACTTGAGAAATCTTTGTAGTCTTTAAATTTTTGAGGAGTAACATCGTTACCTCTATTCATTTCTCTCATTAAGTTTTCAATCTTTTGTTTTTCATATTCACTTCTAGCTTTTTCTGAAAAACCAGAACCAAATTTACCTTGAATGAATTTATCAGTAGCAGATTCTTCTGACTCTTCATGGCATTTGTCAGGACTTTCTAGACAAGTTTTACCTTTTGTGGCATATCTTCCCAATTGTCCGTTTGGAGAAAGAGTGATAACTTTTTCATAGTTTGAAATAGCCTCATCTTTTTTACCGATTTGAGCGGATGTCATAGCCAGATAGTAATACGCAACTGCGTTTGACGGATCTTTTTTCACAATATTATTAAATGCAATATAGCTTTGTGAATAATTTCCAGATTTATATAATCTGATTGCATTTGCTAAAGCTGAATTAGAAGTTGTTTTAGCAGAAGCAAAATTTATTGTTGAAGTACATATTAAAACTGTCATTAGCAACAAAATATACTTTTTCATAATAACCCTTCTTATCTTTATAACTAACTTTTCTTAGTATACATCTACTCAAGCAATCTTTGTATACATCATATAATTGAATTATACACTATCTTTTTAAGGATAACAAGAATCGATGTCAACAAATACTAATTTTTAGTAAACAAATCTTTACTAATAAGCAAGCTTGCTTATAAAATTATGACATTTTTTATTTTAACAGTATATAAGGGTAGTTTAAATTTGTTCTATACATTTTTTTTTAAATATGCTAGAATTAGTCTATGTTTACCGGAATAGTAGAAGAAACAGGGAAAGTCCAAACTGTCACAGATAGAAAAATTGTTATTGAATGTCACAAGGTTTTAGAAAACACTAAGATTGGCGATAGCATTGCTGTGAACGGAGTTTGTTTGACTGTTACAGAAATTGGTAAAAACAGTTTTTCTGCCGACATCTCCCCTGAAACCTTCAAGGTTTCTTGCAAGTTAAAGCTCGGAGACATTGTAAATTTAGAACGTGCAATGAGTGCGAACGGACGGTTTGGCGGACATATTGTGAGCGGTCACGTAGACGGCGTTGCCACAATCGTTGGTTTAAAAAACAATGGCGAATTTTACGATTTGCAAATTAAATTAGCAGATGAAGAAGCTAAATACGTAATAAGAAAAGGCTCAATTACGATAAACGGCATGAGTTTAACTATTGCGAGCATTGAGGATAATTTAATAAACATCGCAATAATCCCCCATACTTATGAAAATACTTGTCTAAAAAGCTTAAAGATGGGTGATTTGGTGAATATAGAGGTCGACATCCTAGCTAAATATATTGAAAAATTTTTATCAAAGAATGATGACAGGTCAAAAATAGATATTGATTTTCTGCAAAGAAATGGTTTTTGTTAATATAACAGGTCGATTTAACGCAATTCAAAAAACTTTAGTAGGTAGGTCGTGTTGGACAATTGTCATCCAACACGACAAATATACAAAATCTGTTGTCGTGTTCAATGAAAAATGTTGAACACGACCTACGACTGAAAAATGTTACGCTATGTAAATAGAGATTTTTCTTAATATAACTGTAATATAGCGAGTTGAACAGAAACGCATGTCAATTTTTTTAATTATTTTACTTTATTAATATATAGTGTACTTAAGTAGGAAAAATGTATGGTAAACGGAATTAATTCTAATTTTCAAATTCAAAATGTTCAGCTTAACAAACCGAGTAGAGTCCCTGCGCAGGATAAGAATGTAACCAATCCAATTGATAATTATACAATGGCAGGTCTGGAATCTTTGGGTGTTTACAACATGAGTCTTGTGAAAAATAAAGAAAACTTCGAGCATAAACCTGCAGAATTAATTGTGCCTGCAGATACTAAAATGAGCCAAGTCAACGGAGAAAAAGTTTGTGACCCATACGGCAAATTGGAATATATCGTTCAAAATGATGGTAAATACGAAACCAGATATTATGCGGATGATGAAGACACTAAAGCCGTGGGGCATATTGAGGTTAGAGATGCTTATGACGGTAAGTTACTAAAAGAACAAAACTGTGGTAATGATGGACATTGGGCCGATATAACAGAATATTCTCAAGAACAGCCAAATGTTAATTATTTTACATCTTATCGAGATGGAAAACTTAATAGCACTGAAAAAGAAGAAAAAATGCCTGATGGTTTAATAAAAAGGTATAGTAAAAGTTTTTATAATAAAAATCCTGAATTAGGTATTAGGCTTCAAGATAAGAATCATAAAAATTCAATAGACGTAGCTTTCGATTCACAAA
This sequence comes from uncultured Candidatus Melainabacteria bacterium, assembly GCA_934757255.1. Lineage (GTDB taxonomy): Bacteria > Cyanobacteriota > Vampirovibrionia > Gastranaerophilales > Gastranaerophilaceae > CAG-196. The sequence continues at coordinate 19,116 of CAKVLL010000028.1, forward strand.
ATGTAGTAAAAAATATCGATGTTCAAAAGGAAATTGGTAATACTTCGTACTCTAAATATATAAAATTTAACAAAGGTGCTGTAATTGGTATGAATGAATATAAAGATACTGTTGTCCCTAACTTTATGGAACGTGAGGTTTTGAATGATAACGATGTAATGCCGACAGAAAAATTTGACAGAGAAAAATTGGAAACAATGGCTAAAAACAGCCCAAGTGAGATTTATTCATTCTTTGGCAATGGTAGTTTAAAAGAAATAAATGATAAAAATATAAAGATTGAATTTAATGAAGATGGAAGTCAGTACATAAGAGAATATTTAAATGACAGTGTAACAAAAACAACTTTTTATAAAGATGATGGTTCTGTATCGGTTCATTATCAAGATGGAGATACGATAAAAAATCTGGAAATCTCTTCAGAAAATAAACCTAGATTTTATAGTATTACTGAAAGTGGAAAAAATGTTCGTGCAGCAAACTTTACAGATGAAGGGTATTTGTCTTGGTGCGAATAACAGAATTGTGTAGTTAATATTCCTGTATTTGCAAACATGACTTCTACCCTCTCTTTGGGAGAGGGTAGAAAATCGAGTTGAGCTTTGCGAAACTTAGATTTTCGGGTGAGGGTTCAAGCCGAAGGCAATATTATTTATTAGATTTATAAATTCTTTGTGATTTATTATCAACACTTACTTTATCATGAGAATCTACATTGATATCACCACATCCGATTTTATTACCGATACCTCTTAATGTGTTTAAAACTCTTTCGCCCAAAGTACCTTTAGAATTTGTAATATGTACATTGTCAAAGCCTTTGTCTTGAGATACATCTACACCATAAATTGTACTATTTTGAATTTCAATAATATCTACATTTTTTGTTCCAACGACTTCAAGACCTTTAACTCCATCAATAAATGTGTTGTTTTCAGTGCCGCGTTTTAGATTATCATTTTTCATGTAACTGCCTTTTGGCAATTGAGATTGAGCAGAAAAAATATTTCCATTGCTTTTTTCATAAGCTACTTTTGTTCCATTTTTAAAATCAACAACATAACGTGTTACACCTTTTTCGTCGACTATAACTCCTTTTGATTTTACTTCACTTGTTCTTAGTGAAACTCCACCAAATTTGATTAAGTCATTACCATAATTTGTTGTCATAATTTTACTCCTTTTTTACTCTGTTATCTCTTAATTTCTATTTTGTCGTTATGTATATATAAAGTATTTTGCTCTTCAAAAATTGCCTTTTATTTTGATATGAAATATCAAAATAATTAAAAATATAGATATAATAATGGCTATAACTCTTTACAATTCTTAATATGGATTGTTCCCTCAAGCAATAAAACATCAAAATAGCCCATTATGTTAATATTAAATATCCTGTTTAAATATCGTAACAAAATATAAAATAATATATAGATTATGACATTAAACATCAAAAAACAAATTGGCGCGCGCATAAAAAAGTTAAGACAAGATAAAGGTTTTTCGCAAGAACAGTTTGCGGAAAAGATTGGCATAGCTTCCAGAACTCTATGCGGAATAGAGATTGGTAAAAATTTCTTTACGGCAGATACACTGGAAAAAATTTTGGAAACATTAGAAATTACGCCACAAGATTTGTTTATGATTAATTATCTTAGACCTCAGGAAGATTTGGTAAATGAAATCGTTGAGACGGTTAAATCAATTAAAGATAGAGAGAAGATTGAAATTATTTATAAGATAATAAAATCATTTGAATAAAATTTAAAAAATATAATTTGGGCACGATAGAGTAAGTAGGTCGTGTTCAACATTTTTCATTGAACACGACATTAAATTTTCTAGCAAAGTATTTGTCGTGTTGGATGAAAATTGTCCAACACGACCTACGACTGCAAAGAAATGGTTTTTGTTAATAATTGTAACAATTTCTTAAGAACACCTAAAGTTTTCTAAAAAATTGCCGATATATAAAATAAGAATAAAATTATGAGGGCAATTATGACTGACGGTAGAATAGATGGACATTTTAGAATAGATAAAGGTGGTATAACTCAAGGTATTCAAAAGGAATTAGGTTTGAGTAGTCAAGAGTGCAAGCAATTAGGAAGTGTGTGGACTCAAATAATAAATGAGTTTGATGACTCAAATAACATGCAAGTTTCAAACAACAAAAATGAAACACCAAATAAAAGCAATAATTATGAAGT
>CAKVLL010000029.1 GCA_934757255.1 uncultured Candidatus Melainabacteria bacterium
GAATTTATTCGTGTTATGACGCAAGAAGATATGATGGTGCTTGACGAATTAAAAAAAGAAGAAGTAACTTCATATTTTAAATGTAAAGATTTAGTCAAAAAACACCACTTAAACATGAATCTTGTTCAATGCAGGATTACATTTGACAGAAGAAAAATTTCTTTTTATTATACAGCCCCTGAAAGAGTTGATTTCAGAGAACTTTTAAAAGACTTAACACAAGTTTTTAAGCGCATGAGAATTGACTTAAGACATATTGGTGTGAGAGATGAGTCTTCAATAATGGATGGAACAGGAATTTGCGGAAAACCGTTCTGCTGTTCATCTTACTTAAGAAAATTTGAATCAATAAATGTTAAATTAGCAAAAGACCAAGGTATGCCGATAGCACCTTCAAAAATTTCCGGCACATGCGGAAGATTGTTGTGCTGTCTTACTTACGAGTATTCAAATTACATTGAAGCAGCTAAAGGAATGCCTCCTGTGGGTTCTACAGTTATGACACCAAACGGATTGGGTAAAGTTTGTTTTATACAATTTCTTAACAATATGGTTGCAGTAAAATTTGAAGATGGTAAAATAAAAGAGTACAATAAAGCTGATATCGAAATGGTTGATGCTGATGTAAATGTAGATATTGAAGTTTCAACCATCACGACCTCTTACTCAACTGATGAAAAAGTTGATGCAAAACAATTAAAACAGTTGGAAGACGATAGAAACAGCTCAACGGGAAATGTGTAAAAAAGGCGTTAAATTATGAAAATCCAACCAATCAACCAACAAACCGATAATAATATTGGTTTTCAAAAACTAATCGTAAAAAAAGGCAGTTTTAATGTTTTAAAAAATTCGAAATATTTTCCGGATAAATCTTATCCAGATTATTATAATAATCTTAAATCATTCTGCGAAAAAGTAATTGAATTAAGAAAAGAATGCGAACAGAATGAATTATACAACGTAGTTGTTCGTCCTAACAGTAAAGAACTAAAAGGGGGCATCTATATTGAAAATGCTGACGGAGTAAAACAATATGGCTTTTTTAAATCTTTTGAAGATATTTTTGACTTAGAAGTCAAAAAACAACAAAAACTTTTAACTAAAAAACAAGATCCAAACTTTCTTAATAGACTATTAAAAAATTGGGAAATTAAAAGATACAATAAAAAAGTTGCTAAAAATAAAGTAAGCATGCAAGAATTTTTAACGTCTGTATTCAAACATTTAAAAGAAATGGCCAACAATGCAGACTATCTAACAGAATTGCATAATATTAAAAAAAATAAATAAAAGGAGTTTTTATGTTAGAAAAATTTGAAAAATTACAAATAGTATCATTGGGATTGCTAGTAGCCTTATCATTAATTATTTCTACAAAAATTATAACCAAAAACTTTAATAATAATGTAATTTCTGTTACAGGCTCTGCGTATGAAATTGTAAAATCAGACTCAGGGGTATTAAACTTTGATATAAACATAAAACGCCTTAACAAACAAGAAGCTTATAATACATCTAAAACTCAAGTAAAAATTGTTGAAGAATACTTAAAACAAAAACAAATTAAAAATATTGAACTTAAGACTGTTAATGGTTATTATTCTTACAAGAGAAATTCCAAAACTGGTGAATACACTGATATTCCTGATATGTATAATTTAACTCAACCCATTTCTATTAGTTCAGACAATGTAGAATTAATAAAAGAAATTTCTAATGATATCACAGGTTTAATAACAAAAGGTGTTGATATTAATGTATACTCACCATCTTATGATTATTCAAAATTACCGGAACTAAAAGTTAGTTTATTAGAAAAAGCGTCTAAAGATGCGAAAGAACGTGCTACATCAATGTTAAAACCTACTCATAACTCTGTAGGGAAAATTCAATCTGTAAGAATGGGTGTTTACCAAATAACACCAATAGATTCAACAAGCGTGTCAGATATGGGTATCAATGACACATCCTCTATCGACAAAAAAGTTACAGCTGTTGCCAATGTATCATTTAAAATAAAATAATATTTATAGAAATGTAAAAATTATTAAATATAAAAATCGGATTATTATTTTTAACAATCCGATTTAATCTTAATTGTGATTAGGGCTTTCGTAATTAATTCCTTTTTCTTTTAGTGCTGCGATAAATCTTTCAGCACAAGCACTTTGAACTTCAGGGGGAACAACCCTTAAAATTTCAACCGTTTTAGAAATAATTGGGTCCTTGTCATACCAACGACTACCATTTACAGGTTTTACCAAATCATAAAATCTGTCTAAAGCTTCTTTTGAAACTTTTTGCTCTAACTTATCTAAGAACACTACAGCATGTTCTCTAAGTTCATCTTGATAATTTTTTAAAAGCTCAATAACTTCCAATAATTTTGGGTCATGATCATACCATCTTTTGTAAGCCGGACTCATTAAACTCTCCCATTTTGTATTTGAGAAGCTGTAATTTGGTCTATACCCGCTTCTGAATCATCATATCTATAAATTTTACCGCCAAGATTTCTAATCTTTGACTCAAACTCTTCATAACCTCTATCTATGTGATGTAATTTTTCTACAATAGTTTCACCTTGAGCCATCAAACCTGCGATAACCAATGCGGCTCCAGCTCTCAAATCGCTTGCTGCAACAGTTGCACCAGTTAAATGTTTTACCCCTTTAACAATGGCATGGTTTCTATCTTGATGAATATCTGCACCCATTCTTCTTAAATCAGGCACTTGCATAAATCTGTTTTCATACAAACTTTCTGTAATAATTCCAACACCGTTTGATGTTGTTAAAAGTGTCATTGCAATAGCTTGCAAATCTGTTGGGAAACCGGGATAAGGTTGAGTAACAAAATTAATAGACTGTAATCTGTTTTTGCAGCTTACTTCTATTGTTGTAGGTTCAACTAATTTGATACTTGCACCCATTTTGATTAATTTGTCATTAAAGAAAGTTAAATGCGCAGGATAAACATTTCTTATTATAGCTTTTCCTTTTGTCGCAACAACAGCAGCCATAAAAGTACCAGCTTCAATTCTGTCAGGAATTGTTGTGTATTCTGCTGAATGTAAATTTTCAGCCTTAACTCCATTAATCAAAATTTCTGAAGTACCTGCACCTGTAACATCAGCTCCAATTGTATTCAAAAAGTTTGCTAAATCTATAATTTCAGGTTCTTGAGCAGCGTTTTGAATCCTTGTTGCACCTTCAGCTAAAACAGCAGCTAACATTAAATTTTCAGTTGCGCCAACAGAAGGGATATCTAAATAAATATCAGCTCCAACTAATTTTGATGCTCTTGCATGAACATAACCGTTTTCAATCTTAATAGTTGCGCCTAAAGCTTCTAAGCCTTTAATATGAAAATCTACTCTACGTTCACCGATAGCACAACCCCCAGGAAGCGCCACAATAGCTTCTCGGCAACGTGACATCAAAGCACCCAAAATAATAAATGAAGCTCTCATTTTACTAACAAGTTCATACTTTGCGGTGATTGATGAAATATTTGAGGCATCAATTTCGACAGATTTTTCTTTTTTATCGTAAATGTAGCTTGCACCTAAATCAGAAAGTACATTTAGCATAATCTCAACATCAGTAAGTTGAGGTACGTTGTAGATTTTTGTTTTACCTTTAACAAGAATGGTCGCAGCCAGAAGCTTTAACACAGCATTTTTTGCACCACCTATTGAAACTTCGCCCTTAAGAGTTTCCCCACCTTGTATTTTGAATTTCTCTGCCAAAATTCCTCCAATCTATTATAATCATACAATTATTATAACAAAATGTAAAGATGTTTTTAAATTGAAATAAATTTTCAAGGCATGTATAAATTTAACTAACAAATGCTCTTGCCAATAATTCTGCTGGTTCGGCAATAGCAGTTGAATATTCCATAAATTCAGAATCCGGCGCAAAATATTTGCGCAACGCAGAACGGTTTGTTATCTTTTCATAACAAACATACGAATCAACATTATCCTTTAAGTAGCCGGCAAAAATCCGCTGCTTGTGGGACAAATTATAGTCCTTCAAGTTTTTGACGATATACATATACCTATATTATATATCATTTCAATATCTATTTATAGTTTCTTGCAATAAATATTTACAAATTATACCTGTAATTTTTCTTAATAATTAAGCAATTCTAACAAATTTAATGTTTTATATATAATATGGTTATGAAAGTCGGTAACATTAATAGTGTGCTTTTTAAAGGTATAGATACTCAGAATACATCTAAACCTTCTATTAAGAATGAGAGAAGAGAAATTAACCATATTCCGAATATTACACCCGATTTTAATGTTAACATTCCAATCACTTATAAAAAAATTGGTGAGATGAAACTTGCAAACGGATTAATCATACATAGCTACAAACTTTCAAATGGTTATAAAGTAAATATTGTTCCAATGGAAGGCTCGCCGGCTGTTGTAAAAAATTACGTTAATGTTGGTTCAATGAATGAAACTACTGATATTAAAGGAATAAGCCATTTTCTTGAACACATGGCTTTTAATGGCACAAACGGCGTAAATGGGCATGAAAAATTAAATGTAGGTGATTCTTTCAAGAAAATTGATGCAATGGGCGGTTGGGCAAATGCCAGCACAAATTATGCTATAACAGATTATGTAAACTCTACACCACAACTTGGCGATAATGATTTAGAGAAACAAATTAAAGTTATTGCTGCAATGGCAGAGGATTTGGAACTTTCTGATAAAATGATTGAGAAAGAAAAAAATCCTGTTTGTTCTGAAATTAACATGATTTTGGATGATCCACAAACGATAGCCCTAGACCAAACAGTAAGAACTCTTTTTAATATCAAAAACCCAACAGATGAGATGGTGGGAGGAAGTGTAAGCAGTATTAAAAATCTTACAAGACGTAATGTTCAAGACTATTATAACAAATACTACACTCCGGATAACATGAATTTGGTAGTGACCGGAGATGTAAATCCGGATGAAGTAGTTAGGCTTGCAGCAAAAAGTTTTAATTCCAAAAAAGTTTCAAAGGGAAAGAAATTTGAAGAAAAACTCATTCCTATTGATAAAACTGTAAGAAAGGATTTTATTAGTGATAAAGCAACTTCTACAGAAATTATTTTAGGTTTTGCCGGTCCGAAAAATAGTGATGTAAAAGAACGCGTAGCTTATGATGTAGCTAAAAGCTATCTACAATCTTATTTTTCCGGTTTAAGTCAATCTCTTAAAAAATTCAATACCGGAGCATTTATTGATGATGAAAAAATCGGAACAAATCCAAATTGTAATAGAATGACATATTTGGCTGTAAAATCTGATGATAGTAAAAGCGAACAAATTGTAAAAACTTTGTTTAACACTATTTCAACGTTAAAGGATATAGATGATAAAAAATTAGAAATTTTGAAACAAAAAATTATTAAATCAAGAAACGAAGATTTTGATTATGCTTCATGCGTCAATGACAATTTAGGCAAAGCAGTATTAGATAACAATTTAGAATACTTGACTGATTACGAAAATATTTTAAATTCTCTAACTCCTGAAGATGTCAATAAAGCTTTGAACAAATATTTTAATTTGAATAAAGCCGCAGTTACTTTAGTGCATCCGCAAAAAAACAATAATGTTTCTTTCCAAGGTAAACAGAGAATTCCTATTAACATGCAAAATGTGGAAGAAACTAAGTTGAAAAACAATTTTGATGTTGGTTTATACCACACAAAAAATAATAATTTTAATTACCAGTTATCTCTATCAACAGATATACCGTACCATAAAAAAGCCGGTGTTACGGATGTATTGGATTTAATTTATTCAATGGGAACGTCTAAAAACAATGAAGAAAGCTGGAACAAGTTTAAAGAAGAAAATAATATTGGTATCGGAAAGAGTGTGTCATCAACAGGAGTTGCTTTGATAACTGAATGTTCACAAGAAAATAGACATTTGGCGATGGAAAAAGTCCGTGAAATTTTGTATAACCCTAATCTTACTCAAGAAAATTTGGATAAAGCAAAAGATATGATAAAGGACTATTATTCAAGAAGCAATGATACCGCTGATAGCTTGTTCGATCAAGATGAAGCTAAAAGTAGTCCTTATGAGTTTACAAAAGATGATGTATTAAAGGAACTTGATAATATTACTTTAGATGATGTTAAAGAATGTCACAATTATCTTTTAAATAATTCTAGAGGTATTGTGACTGCAAATTTGCCAAACAAAAATTATGATGATTGCAAAAAAGATATACTAGATTTTACTCAAGATTTGAAAGGTGTTTTGCCTAATAAACTTCGCACCTTGGATGTTTATAACCCAAACACAAAACCTAAAGTTTTAACAAAAGCAAACAACAATTCTCAAGCTGATATTATGCAAATTTACAAGTTCAAATGCGACAATTCAGTGAAAGAATCAGTACTTGCAAAATTAACTAATTCAATCCTATCAAGCTCTAGTATCGGACTATTCGATGTGCTGAGAGAAAAAGAACATTTGGCTTATTCGGTTCATTCATATATAAGCAAAGTCGGAAATCAAGGTGAACTTGCATGCAGTATATTAACAACAACAGACAATAAAAATATCGGTGAATTTTCTTATGACAATGTCGAAAAATCAATTAAAGGTTTTACTCGCCAAATTGAAGAACTAAAAAACGGTAAATTTACAGAGGAAGATTTAGCGAATGCGAAACTTGCCCTAAAAGCCGAATTGTTAAATAATGAAGGAGTCCTAGACAAATTAGGTTCTGTTAGTGCCGGTCTAGAAACAAAATATGGAATTGATTATCAAAATCAACTTTATAATGAAATTGATAGAATAACAAAAGACGATATTTTGAATTTTGCTGAAAAAATATTTAAAAATCCACCAACGTATGCTATTGTAGCGACTCAAGATACCCTAGATAATAATAAAGAATTTTTAAATTCTTTGCAATAAAAAAGCCACTACTTCTAGCAGTGGCTTTTTATTGTTAGAATGGTTTTGTCTGATTCAACTTAGCTCTCAATTCTCTGAACCTTGCGATATCCTCTTGCGTTTTAGGAGTTTCTCTAAACAAAGCCTGAGAAGTCGGATGAACCATGCGAATCGAATCCATGTGAATTTCTAAAAACTCATATCTTTTTGGAGGTTGATTTGAGTTCTTAGCATAAATTTCTACATTTGTAACAGCTAAAAACCTTCTGTCGGAATTGTTCAAAAGTTCCGTTAGTTGTCTATTAGCAGCAACATTATTAGATACATAAACTGTACCTTTGATATCATCTGTATCAGTTAAAATTATTACCTCGATAGGTATCATGTCTTTGTTTGGCATTAGTATTCCTCTCTTATTATTATTAATTTTATAATAATTTTGTAATTATGTCTAGTAGGAAGTCGAATTTCTACTTTGTATTTACATAAAATTTAAAATTATATGTAAAGCAATGTAACAGAGAATTGCATTCTTGAAATTATAGATTTTTTATAGACTTTATATATATAGTAAGACTAAGATGGAAAGAAGTATAAAATGCAATTCAATTACAATAGCAATATGAATATGTATAGTATGGGCGGACTTATCCAACAAGGTCTTGGCTGCTTAATGGGCGGCAGCTATGGAAGTTTTGGTAATTTCGGCAATTTTGGCGGTTTTTGCGATTTCGGCAATTTTGGTAATTTCGGTAATTTTGGTTCATACGGAATGATGAGTATGAACGGTAGTTTGTTTACAAACTGCTTTGGTGAACCAAACTATGATGTTATGGCCGGATTTGCAGTAATTTCGTCAGTTCTTGGCGTAGCTAATCAAGCTATTACTTCAGTTAAAGCACAAAAAGCAGAATATAGTGACAACAAAGCAAGAATTGAAGAAATTGATTCAAAGATTGAAGAATTAAACTCTACAGACGCAGCAGATGCTATTGATACAAAATATAATGAAGATATCAAAACAAAAGGAAAAGCTGTAACGGATGCCCAAGGTGCTGTTGAAAAGTTACAAAAAAAATATGATGCAGTTAAAGATAAACCTGAAACGGAACAAACAACGGCTGAAAAAGAATTAATTAAAACTTTTGAAGACAAAAAAGCTGAATTAGAACGTAAAGTTAAAACCGCTAATAAAGAACTTCTAAAAGCTAATAAAGCTAAACAAGATGCTATTAAAGAAAAAAAGGGTGAAATAGCTGGTGAAATTGATGATTTACAAAAAGAACGTAAAAAATTAGAAAAAGAAGTTGCAGCTGTAGACTTAAATAAAGCTGATGGTAATTCTCTAACAAGAACTTCCGCTAAAAAATTCAGTACATATTATGACAATAATGGAAATATAGACAAATCTAAATCTTATACTAGAAAAGATGTTATGACTGCAGCACACACTTTTAGAAATGCTGTTAAGCCGGAAGATAAACTTAAGGCTGCTAAAGATTACTGCGATGTTTATGATAATTGTAGAGATGTAACAAACTCTCAACTTAACGTTTACAATATTGCGAAAAAATATATTAAAGAAAATAAATAATAATTGCAATAAAACTTAATGATTTGCCAAAATCGACTATAATTTGATAGCATATTATTGAAGTATAGTCGATTTTTTAAGGGAAATATAATGAAGTTTTTAGATATAAAGAAGTGGGGAGGCGCGTTTGGGCTGTTTTTGTTTTCAATTATGCCATCAAATGCTGCTATGACATTTCCGAATATAAACATTGGTTTAGGTACAGCAAATACTCCGCAAGATTTTACAAATGGTTTACAAATTCTTATTTGGTTGACTATTTTGACACTTGCGCCAAGCATTTTGATTATGACAACAAGCTTTATAAGGCTTGTTGTGGTTTTGTCGCTTACAAGACAAGCTATTGGTGCAGGCAACCTTCCGCCTAACCAAGTAATTACAAGTTTGGCATTAATTTTAACATTCTTTATTATGGCGCCGACTTTTAATGAAATTAATGAGAAAGCTCTGCAACCTTATATGAATAATCAAATCACTCAACAAGTTGCTCTTGATAGAGGGATTGAGCCTGTTCGTAAATTTATGTTTAAACAGACGCATGAAAAAGAACTGGCGTTATTTGTAAGAATGGCGAAAATTGAAAAACCTAAAAATAAGGATGATGTGCCGACTTATGTGCTTTTACCATCTTTTATTCTGAGCGAACTTAAAACCGCGTTCACAATCGGTTTTGTAGTTTATCTTCCGTTTTTGGTAATTGATATTGTAGTTTCATCCGTACTGGTATCAATGGGTATGATGTTCTTACCACCGACTATGATTGCCCTGCCATTTAAACTTATTATGTTTGTAATGGTTGACGGATGGTATTTGGTAGTGAAATCACTTGTAGAAAGTTTTGTAACCTAGCTGGTAAACAAGCGTCGGTTATCCCCTCTCAGAAGAACAATACGTTCAACTTGTAAACAAAATATAATCGTGGAAGAAGGTTGAAAAAGGAGAGGGCTAGGGAGAGGGTTTTATTAAATTTTAGAAAGTAGAATAATGAATCAGGATATAGTAATAACACTTTTACAGAAAATGTTCATATTGACATTAGAAATCTCAGTTCCAATCTTGCTAGTCGGTGTAGTTTTGGGTCTTTTGGTAAGTATATTCCAAACAGTAACACAAATTCAAGAATCAACATTAACGTTTGTTCCGAAAATTGTTGGTTGTGTAATTTTATTGATATTCTTGATGCCTTGGATGATGAGTATTTTCATAACAACATTTAATGAATTTATGGATATGATTCCACAATTGATAGGTATTGCATAATGTTCAATTTGGATGTGTTGTTTTCGGTTAGCAATATAATTCTTTTTATGGCAATTTTTACAAGATTGTCAGGTCTTTTTGCCTCTGCACCGCTTTTTTCAACATATCCGATACCGACTCAAGTGAAGATTTGGCTTGCTGCTTGTATTGCATTTATTTTGTTTCCGATAGTTCAATATAATACAAGCTTTGTAGTACCAAATTCTGTACCTGCTTTAACTTTAATTCTTTTTAAAGAATTTATAATTGGTTTTGCAATGGGATTTTGCGCAAATATTTTGTTTGTGGGAATTGAAATGGGTGTAAATACGTTTGCCGTTCAAATGGGCTTATCTGCAGACCAAGCATTAAATCCAACTTCCGGTGGGCAATCTCCAGTTATTACACAAGCTTATACCTATTTGGCATCTATGCTGTTTATAGGCTTAGGAGCGCACCAATGGTTATTTTCTGCTATTTATAACAGTTTTAAATCAATGCCTGTCGGTTATGTATTTACATTTTCTCCTGAACTTGTCGGACAAATTGTACAAATAAGCGGACAAATATTTGGAATTGGTTTAAGTATAGCGCTTCCTGTATTTGGTATATTATTTATTACGGATATTTTATTAGGTTTTACGTCAAAAATGATGCCTCAAATGAATATTTTCATGGTGTCAATGCCGTTAAAGATTTATTTGGGTTTACTTTTATCACTAATGTTTATGCGTCCAATGGCGGAATATATTGCAGTTCTGATAGAACGCTTCATGACGCAGATTGCCGGCATGTTTTAAATAAAAACATTTTTTTACCTTTAAGGATAGCAGTGCCTATCTATGGGAGAAACCATACCATGCGTTAATTTAGCGTGGTTACATGCTTCGCTCTTGAGGGGAGAGCGGATTTTCGGTAGAGCGTAAGCTCGTAAGAGCAAATAACATGGAAATAACAAGGAAAATCCGTTAGGATTTGTTGTTATTGAAATGTTATGCTCGCCCGAATAATCCAAGACAAGCTGTCCGGAGGACTGATGAGGGTGGTATAGAATTAAAACATCTTATTCTTTGTCATTCCATCTTTTCTTTGTTAAAATATAGTAGATGGGAAACGAAGCAGCAGAAAAAACTGAAGAAGCCACCACCCGACGGCGAACGAAAGAGCGCGAACGTGGTAACGTTGCTAAAAGCAGAGATATGGATGCCGCACTTGTTATGGTTGCAGGCATTGCTTTGCTTGGTGTTTTTGCCAAAAACATGGTTGATACGATTCAAAACATGATGCGCGAAACTTTTTCTCATCTCAGCCCAACGAGTTATAGTGTTGATAATATTATGGGACTCTTGTTTCCATATTTTCATTATACTGCACTAATTGTGTTACCGTTTTTCGTTTTACTATTAATTGCTTCTATTTTAATAATAAGACTTGATGTCGGTCATGTTTTTGCACTCGAAAAAGTTAAATTTAATTTAGAAAATCTTTCTCCCAGAAGAATGTTACAAAATGCGAAAAAAATGTTTAACCCATTTGAACCTCGTTCAATGGTTGAGTTTGCAAAGTCTATTCTAAAAATCGTTGTTGTTGCAGCTTGTGGGTATTCCGCTATTAACAGTAGAAAAGGCGATTTGCTCGGACTTGTTGGGCTTGAGTTTCCGATTGCTTTGAATATAATTGTTTCCGTTTTGATAAATATGATTATTAATATGTGCCTTGCAATGCTTGTATTAGGCTATCTTGATAAAAAATATCAGACTTACGAATATGAAAAATCAATCAAGATGACCAAACAAGAAGTTAAAGATGAACATAAAGATACAGAAGGGGATCCTAAAATTAAGGCTAAAATTAAGTCAATTCAGATGCAGATGGCTAGACAGCGTATGATGTCAGCGGTTCCTCAAGCGGATGTAGTTGTAACCAACCCAACTCACTATGCCGTTGCAATTAAATATGACAAAACGAAAGCACCGGCACCAATTGTAGTTGCAAAAGGAGTTGATTATGTTGCATTTCAGATTAGAGAAATCGCAAAAGAAAATAATGTACCGATAGTAGAGAACAGACCGGTAGCCAGAACATTGTATAACAATGTTCCAATCGATGGAATAATTCCTTCTGATATGTATGTTGCAGTTGCCGAAATTTTGGCTTATGTATTCAAGCAAAAGAACGGCGAGAATTAGATTTTTACATATCTATTGGAATTTACATTACTCTTGTTTTTATCAATTGTTTAGATTAGTATAAATAAGTAATAGGGTAGTTTAGGAGTTAAAATAATGTACAATGTTGCGATTATTGGTGCCGGACCAGCCGGAATTTTTTCTGCTTTAGAAATTGTTAAATTACGTCCGGAGTGGAAAGTTGTTTTAATCGAAAAAGGACAAAAAATAGAAAAAAGAAAATGTCCAATAAGAGAAGGCTCACCAAAATGTGTAAATTGTAAACGTTGTGGTTTACTTTGCGGTTGGGGTGGTGCAGGAGCATTTTCTGATGGCAAATTAACTCTTACGCCGGATGTTGGTGGCCATTTGGTTGACTATATGAGCCGCGAAAAAGTTGAAGAACTTATTAAGTATGCTGATAACATGTACTTAGAGCATGGTGCTACAGATGAAGTTTTCGGTACAAATATGGAAGTGTTTAGAGAAATTGAACGTCAGGCTGCTCTTGCGGAATTAAAGCTTGTTCATTCTCCTGTTAGACATTTAGGTACTGAACGCAGCTTAGATGTTCTTAAACACATGCAAGACTACTTGGATGAAAGAATTACAATATTAAATAATGTAACGGCACAAAGCCTTATTGTTGAGTGCGAACAGGTAAAGGGCATTGTTCTTGATAATGGTGATATTATAAAAGCTGAATACACAATCATAGCGCCGGGGAGAGAAGGTGCTGATTGGCTAACGCATGAATTTGCAAAAAATAAAATAGGCATGGTAAATAATGCTGTAGATGTTGGAGTACGCGTGGAACTTCCGGCACCTGTATTTGCACCATTAACAGACAAATTATATGAATCAAAATTAGTTTACTATTCTCCAACATTTGGAGATGAAGTTCGTACATTCTGTATGAATCCAAATGGAGAAGTTGTTCAAGAAAACTACAATGGCATTGCAACAGTAAACGGTCACAGTTATGCAAATATTAAAACTAATAATACAAACTTTGCTCTTTTAGTAAGCAAAAAGTTTACAGAGCCATTCAAACAGCCAATTGCTTACGGTCAACATATTGCAAGTCTTGCAAATATGCTAGCTGGCGGAATTTTGGTTCAAAGATTTGGTGATTTGTTAGAGGGTAGACGCTCAACTCCTGATAGAATTAAATCAAGTATCATCACTCCAACTTTAAGTTGTGCAACTCCTGGGGATTTAAGTCTTGTAATTCCTTACAGGCAAATGAAGAGTATTATTGAAATGTTGTTTGCGCTTGATAAAATTGCACCGGGAACCGCTTCAAGATATACTTTACTTTATGGTATTGAAGTTAAATTCTACTCTGCAAGAGTAAAATTGACGGATGAATTAGAAACTGAAGGCGTTAAAAATCTGTTCACAATTGGTGATGGTGCCGGTGTTACAAGAGGATTAATCCAAGCCTCAGCTTCAGGTGTTTATGTCGCTCAAACAATTTGTGCAAGAGGTTAGAATACAAAATAAAAAAGAGCCTTCGAAAGAGGCTCTTTAATTTTAAACTTATATTAAAAAGACCTGTTTTTAAACAGGTCTTTTATTTACTTAATTATTAATTAATTCTTTGGAACATATAACCAATACCACGAGCAGTCAAAATTAACTCAGGATTTGTCGGATCAGCTTCCAACTTTGAACGTAATCTTGAGATATGAACATCAACTACACGTGTATCAATTCTATGATCTGCCGGATATGACCATACGTGTTGCAAAATTTCGTTTCTAGAATATGCTTGACCAGAGTTATTTACCAATAATTCTAACAAGCTAAATTCCATACCGGTAAGTCTGATTCTTTCGTTCTTTCTATAAACTTGGCGTCTTGCTGTATCAATTTTGATTGCACCGGTTGTAATGATATTTTTACTACCTTTACCTGAACCACCAGCAGCTGAAGGCGCTGCAGATGAAGACGCAGGAATAATAACATCTTTACTTATAGTTCTTCTAAGAACAGCTTTAACACGAGCTTCTAATTCTTTTGGACTGAACGGTTTAATAACATAGTCATCAGCACCCAGTTCTAAACCTGTAATTCTTTCGGAAACATCACCTAATGCCGTTAGAATAATGATTGGAACATCAGAAGTTCTTCTGATTTCTCTTGTTACACCGTAACCATCCATTTTTGGCATCATGACATCCAACACAACTAAATCTGGATTAGTTTTGTTAAACACTTCAACAGCTTCTTCACCATCTTCTGCTGTCACTACGTCATAACCAACCATTTTAAGACGAGTTTCTAAGATCCTTCTGATACTAGCTTCATCATCTGCTACCAAAATCTTTTGACGAGTTTCGCCTTCGCTCATCTCTTCTTGCAATTCTTCATTTTCTGCCATGCTACCACCTTTAAACTTGTATTTACAAAAATTAAAGATTCTTAATCTTTATACATATATCTTAATAGAATTTAAAGATTTTTGCAAGTGTTAATTGTTAAATTTTAATACATTAAAAAAAGATTAATATTATTAAGTATACTAATTTTTTGTATTAATATTTAAGTATAGAGTAAAAAGGAATTAATATGAAATACAAAGATTATTATGAAATATTGGGTGTTAGTCGTGATGCGGATGCAGCTGCTATTAAATCGGCTTATCGAAAACTCGCTAGAAAATATCACCCAGATGTTAATAAAACAAAAGAAGCTGAAGAAAAATTCAAAGACATTAATGAAGCTTACGAAGTTCTTTCGGATAAGGCTAAACGTCAAAGATACGACAGCTTAGGTTCCAATTGGCAAGGCGGCGCTGATTATACGCCACCACCTGGATTCGAAAATTTTAATTTCAACTTTAATCAAGGTGGTGCTCAAAGTTTTGACTTTGGAGGAAGTGGTTTTTCAGATTTCTTCGGCTCATTGTTTGGTGACATGATGGGAGGTATGGGTACTCATCAAGGTGCAAACTTCGGAGGTTTTGATTTTTCCCAAGCTAATGCACAACCTAGAGGACGTAGAACAACTCAACAGGCAAAAACCGAAGATTTAGACATAACAAAGAATCTTAACGTAACTGCGCGAGAAATATTTGATGGTAAACCCATTTCTGTAACATTTACTGAGATGGATAAATGTCCATATTGCCATGGCGGTTATTGTTCTCACTGTGGCGGAACTGGCATTATATCAACACCTAAAACCGTAAAAGTAAAATTGCCTAAAGGTGTAAGTGAAGGGAAAAAAGTTCGTCTTAAAGGCGAAGGTAAAACTGATGAATATGGACGTCAGGGAGATTTATACTTAATTGTACATTTTAAAGATTCTGAATACGAATTTGATGGTGATACTTTAATCAAAGAAGTTGAAATAACCCCTCCAGAAGCAGTTTTAGGCTGTTCAAAAGATATTGAAACTTTGCACGGTAAAATCAATATTAAAATTCCGGCAGGAGTTTCAAGCGGACAGTCGCTAAGGTTGAAACAATTAGGACTTCCTAAAGCAAATGGTTATGGTGATTTGAATGCTAAAATCAAGATAGTTGTCCCTAAGAACTTATCATCAGAAGTGATTGATTTGTATAAACAAATCCAAAAATTAAGTTAATATGCTTTATAAAACTTAACAAATAAAGTTCAAAAAAGGCAATTTATTTGCTTAAGATAACTTTATTAATATATAAGGTTAGATAAAGGTTGTAGAATTTAAAGCCAGTTATAGTAACTGGCTTTTTCTTTAGCTTAATTCTTTAGTAATACACTTTGCAACTTCTTCTGCAGAATATTTATCAGAAAGTTTTTCTTTAACTTTTCCAAGCTCTCCAATCATCCAATCATGATATTCTTTATCATAGAGAATTCTTTCGGTTTCGTAACAAATATTTTCAACGCTAAATTTATGTTGAATAAGTTCCGGAACAATGCTTTCGTCCATAATTATATTTGGAAGCGAAACTCTTTTAATGCATCTAACCAAAAGGTAAATCAAATATATAAGCCAAGGACCGCGATAAGCAATAATCATTGGAGATTGATAAAGAGCGGCTTCTAAGGCTACTGTTCCGGAAGCTAAAATAAGCGAGTCAGAAACACTTAATAAAGCTTGGTTTTCGCCTTTAATAACTTTAAATTCGGTATTTTTTATATATTTAGCAAAAATATCATCCTTTAAATTCGGAGCATGAGAAATGCAGAACTGTAATTCCGGATGTCTTTTTTGTAATTCTTTTGCTGATTTTATAAATAATTTGCCAAAGAATTGTAATTCAATTGGTCTTGAGCCGGGAAAAACTGATACCAACGGACGGTTTAAATCCAAATCATGCTTTTTAAAGAACTCTACTTTATCAGCTTTCTGTGGTAATTGCTTTACAAGAGGATGTCCGCAATAGTGAACATCAATGCCCTCTTTTTCATAAATTGCAGGCTCGAAAGGAAAGATGCATAAAACTTTGTCAACAAACTTCTTTATCCCTTTTATACGCCATTTGCGGCTAGCCCAAATTTGAGGCGGAATATAATGGAATACTTTGATTCCGCTACCTTTTAGTCTTTTTGCAACTCTTAAGTTGAATGTGCCATAATCAATCAATAATACCAAATCCGGCTTATATTCATTTAAGATATAGTCAGCAACTCTTTTTTCTAATTGTAAATGGTCAACAATCATCTTGAAATTCAAGCCAAAACCAGACATCTTGGAATGGTCGCAAAATAGTTTCGCACCGGCCCGCTTTAAATTATCACCACCAATACCTTCTACCATAATCTCCGGCATTGATTTTTTTAAGAATTCTACAACCTTGCTGGCATGAATATCTCCAGAATATTCTCCGGTTATAATAAATATTTTTTTCATGTCTAAACTGCCATTACTACAATATTATGCTTGTTTGCGTATTTGATAACTTCTTCTCTATCAACGATAATTGTTTCACCGGCTTCTACTGCGATTAAATCGGCTTTGTATTTATGCATTGTTTTAAGAGTTCTTAAACCAATAGCCGGAATGTCAAATCTTTTGTCTTGAGAAGGTTTTGCAACTTTTATAACTCTTGAATTTCTTTTAGCAATTTTGCACCCACGTTTAATGCATTTATCTGTACCTTCAATAGCTTCAACTGCCATAACCATTTTGTCTTTGATAATAACTGACTGTCCAACGTCAAGTTTTCCGGTTTCTTTCGCTAACCAATAGCCGTAATTCACGTCATCAACCTGTTCTTGAGTCGGTTGGACTTTTCCCAAAACACCAGATGGAATCATCAAGTTTTTAATAAACAAAGTTTGGTCTAAAATTGTAATACCAATTTTTTCCAATTCTTCTATTATCATCAACATTACTTTATCATCATTTAATCTTATTGCTTTTTTAATAAAATCCAATGCACGTGCATCAAATTTTGGACGTTTTATCAAAATTGTTTTACTAACTTTTCCTAAAAATGTTATTTGTTGAATTCCTTCTGCCTTCAAAGTATCTTCAATTTTTTGTACTTCACCCGGACAGAATGAATAAACTTTTGAGCAATATTTTTTAAGTTGTGCATAATTGTCGTTTGATAAAGAAATTGCGACTACATCAAATCCATTTTCTTTCGCATATTGAGCCATTTTTACAGGAAGTAAACCATCACCTGCGATTAAACCTTGTTTTTGTTCTAATGCTACTGACATTATAAAATCATTCCTCCAACTTTTTTTCTATAATACTATAAACATACTAAAGTTTGAATAATGTATTAAGTTTGTAAAAACAGAAAATAATAAACTTAAATATATAACTTGTGTAAATTAATGATTTTATGTTAAAATCAACTTATCATGACTTAGGAATAGTGAAAGGAGTTTTTAATGAAAAAACTACAATTATTGATTTTATCTTTATTAATGGTATCAAGTGCAGTTTTTGCATACAATTTTGATAATACAATTCCGGTAAAAGGTAAATCTATTACTGATTCTCAACTTCAATCTAGTATGATTATGCCAATCTACTATTATTCATTAAGAGTAGCCGCTCAGGGTTGCCAAGATTTTGCAATTGTAAATACAGAAGTTTCAAAACCTAAAAATAACAATACTTGGAGTGAAATTTGGACAGTTAAAGCATGTTCAAGAACGGCTAGAATTCCTATTAATTTCACTCAAGGCGCTGAAAAAACTGAATATGCAATTGATTACATGAACGTTAAAGTTGCAAAATAAATAGTTTTCAAATTATAGGCACAACTTAAAATTAACAAAAAAAAATAATGTCAGAATATAATAAATTCTGACATTATTTTATTTTTTACATAAAAATTATTATGCTGCACCAAATACATTTTTATACATAATTTTATCAAATTTATATGCAATAAGTTCCATCAACTGAGCTAATTTTATATTAGATCCATCGTCTTTACGAGTTCCATGATTAACTTGTAAATCTTTTGTTATATCTCTTGTTCTATTCATACAAGTACTGATTGCATCTTTTTGAGCCTGTAAGAACCAAGAAGCAAATTGAGATTCTGATAATGGTGGAACATAGGAATCTTTTAGTTTTGTTTTAAATTCTTCTATAACTTTTTGATATTCTTTATCTGAATTATCATTACTCAAATGAACATTACCATCACCAAAATCACGTTCTATTTTTGTATATTTATATGATACAGAAGTAGTAATACCGGATGAGACTTTTGTCATTGAACTACCGCTTTTTATCAAATTTAAATACTCAGGATTTGTGCTTAATTTACTCAAAATCTTTTGCATATTTGCAACAACTTTATTAAGAACATCACTCAAATTGTACTTTTGATTATTATCATATCCATTATAAGAATCTAACCAAGCTGCATTATAAATTTGTTTGAATTCAGCTTCTGTCAAACCACTATTAGCAAACGCACTCTTTGTCTTCATTTCTGCAAACAATTTATCATAAGCAGTTTTAGTTTTATTATCGCTAAACCTAAAATTACCATTACTGTCAACATCCATTTCCAGCCAATGAGCACCATCACAGCCATTGTTAACAAGCAATCCTTTTATATGACTACTGTCATAAATATCACTTAACATTACCTTAATATACGATTCTGCCTTTTTGTATTTAGCTTTAGTTGCGTCATCTACGGTAATTGTTTTAGGTTCTGTTACAACATTTCCATTCGTTAAATTGTTATCTGTTAAAGCAGCATTGTACAAATTCTGTTCAAAATAGTAAGTTGCCAAACTCATGATTGTGTTAGCATCCGCAGATATAGACTTAGTAACCTTGCTCAATTGAGCTTCTGTATAACGAGGGTATTCCTTTCTTAATTCATTAAACACTGTAAAATTATTAGGAATTTTAGTATATCTTATATTACCAATATTTTCAATTGCATCTTTAACTGCATCATATACCATCTTCGTCAATGTAGCGCTTGGAATATCAGGGTAAGCTTTTTGTAATTTTTCAATTAATGTTTTTACTGCTTTTTGTAAATTAGCGTCAGATTCGTCATCTGAAACGTGTATTGAACCATCATTATAAACTTTTGCAGTTTTATCGCATTTTACACTACCACCACCAACAGATTGAGATACTATATTAACAGCCCTAGTTTCAACTGTATTTTCACCATTTACGACTTTACCAGTAAATAATTCTAAGTATTCAGGTTTTTCTTTTAATCTTGTAAGAACAAGTTTAAAATTATTATAAACCTGAGTTAAAAAGTCACTTATATCATTTTCTTGAGATGAGTTATATTTAGCATAAGACATCAACCAAGCTGTTTGATAAAGTTGTTTCAAAGTTTTTTCATCAATAACATCAGTTCCAACAACTTCTTTTATATGTGTATACAAGTCATCGAACATAGTTTTTACAAACGTATTAGAGAATTTAACATTTCCATTACTATCTAGCGAATAAGCTGTGTTTACTTTTGTATTTTGAGAATTATTAGATGCGTACGCTTGTTCTAACGAATATATCGTACTACTAATTCTATTTGCTCTTATACCCGATTCATTTTTTACTAATACTTCAAGCACTGTTGTTGCTTTAACCTCTACTGGAACTTCTTTAACAACATCTTTATTTTCTTTACTTGGAGTTGTTTCAACAGCGCCTGACGTTCCAACAGAAGACGCACCATTATCTGTACCACCGGCATAACCTGTGAGTTTATTATTATATTCAGTTTTAAACTCTTCTATTAATTGTTCTTTTGTTACAGTTGCAAAATCTTGTTCATGTGCTTTAGCTACAGCATCTGCAATGTTCTCATAACCAAAACCTTTTGTAAAAGTAATACCAGTAGCACTTATTACTGTACGAGCAGCATTACCAAAAATATAATTTCTTAATTCTTTATAAGACGCAAAATCACCAGAAGGAGTCTTACTTGGAACTGTTTCAACAGCGCCTGATGTTCCAACAGAAGACGCACCATTA
>CAKVLL010000030.1 GCA_934757255.1 uncultured Candidatus Melainabacteria bacterium
CATTCTTTTTCTTTCTATCCTTTGGGAAATAAATTACTTCTTAGCAAGCAGTGACATCTGCGAGCTTTTTCATTTACTCCGAGGTGGATCCCTCTAACTATTACAAAGATATTTTAACACAAAATTTTAATTTCATTATACACACAAAAAACGGATGACTTCATAGCCATCCGTTTTCAATCTATTTTTATTTTAAAGCAACTGTCATATCAGCTTCAATACAAACTTTACCATCTACATAACCTACACCGTGGCTCTTGCAGATAGGGCCTTTTGCCTTAATTAATTCAATGTGCATTTCAAATCTGTCACCAGGTCTTACGATGTTTTTAAATCTAACATTATCAACTCCTGCGTATAAAGTTAATTTACCTTTGTATTGAGGTAAGCACATCAAAACAGGTGCTGAACATTGAGCCAAAGCTTCTAATTGCAATACCCCAGGCATTACAGGATTACCTGGGAAGTGACCTTGGAAAAATGCTTCGTTCATTGTTAAATTTTTATAACCTTTTGCATATTTACCGGGAACACATTCAGTAATTTTGTCTACAAGTAAAAAAGGATATCTGTGAGGTATCATATCCATAATTTGCATTACGTCAAATGATAAAATATCTTCACCAGCTTCTGTTTCGCCAATTTTTACTCCTAATTCTTCTGTCATTTAATTTCTCCTTATATTTTTACTAATTTATTTTTTAATACTTGAGCAACTTTTGTATGAACAGCATGTCCTGCTTCTTTAACCAAAATTTGCGCCTTCAGATTTAATGGTGAAACACCTGTTAAATACAAATCACCAATCAAATCTAAAATTTTGTGTTTAATAGGTTCGTTTTCTGAACGTAATTCAGTTGTAAAGCCTTCATCCTTCAAACCTACAGTATTATCAATAGTAACACCTTTTGCAAAACCTAACATTTGATATTTTTTTAAGTCTTTATAAAAACCAAACGTTCTTGCTTCTATAATTTCTTCCAAATTTTTATTGTCCATTGTTACCCAACGTCCACGTAAATCAGGATGATCATAGTTTACAGAATAAGTAATTCTAAGTTCTTTATCCGGAACAATAACAAGGCTTGTTTTTCCATTCAAATAATAAACAGGTTCAGACACGGTATAAGCATCTTTATTTACACCTTCAATACCGGCTTTTTTAAACAATTCTACCCAAACTTTTGAACTACCGTCAAAAATCGGCATTTCAGTTTCAGATAAATAAACATCAATCGAATCAATTCCGCATATAGCACAAGCCGCAATAAAATGTTCACAAAGCATTACTTTGTATTTATAATCTCCCAACAAAGTTCTGTGTTCTTTACTGCACAAAGTTACGCAATGGTCTGTAGAATATAAATTTTCTATACAAACATTAAACGGAACATCCGCGCCTTTTGAAAATATCCGAATTTGACCGCCACGTGAAGGTTTTATTAAAACCTCACATTCGCGATTTTTCATTAATCCTTTACCTGATGTTTTTATTTCTGATTTTATTGTTCCCATAGAACCCTCACCCTAACCCTCTCCATTGGAGAGGGAATAACCAAAATTTGTTTATTTATAAATTGTAGGTTGAGCTTTCAGCCCAACAAAAACTACTTTCCTTCGCCTTCGTTTACACTTTCTTCAAAAGATTTAAGAAGTGGTTCGTATTTTTTGAATTTAGCAATTAAATCGCCTGCATCTTTCATAATTTTCAACTGTTTGATGAACTCTTTTCTTGGAACTGCTGGAGCACCAACTACAATTGATTTAGCAGGGAAACTCTTAGTTACACCGGCTTGTGCAGCAATAATTGTATCATCGCCAATTGAAATATGGTCAGCCAAACCGGCTTGACCGGCGATAACAACTCTATCACCAATTACACAGCTACCTGCAATACCAACTTGAGAAACTATCATACAACCTTTACCGATACGACAGTTGTGACCAATCATTACTAAATCATCAATTTTTGTATTGTCACCAACAACTGTATTTTCAATTGTACCTCTATCAATTGCTGTATTAGCACCAATTTCTACATTATTACCAATTTCAACAGAACCTATTGATGGAATTTTGAAGATAACTTGTTGAACGTCATTTTCTTTAATTTCACCATCTTTACGAGCTTGTTCTATATTGTTCGGATTTTCAGTAACGAAACTGAAACCGTCAGCACCAAGAGAAACTCCATGGTGTAAAATTACTTTATTGCCAACTTTTACTCTGTCACCTATACAAACTGCAGGGTGGAAGAAGCAATCAGCACCAACTTGAGCACCGTTTCCGATATAACCGTTAGCCAAAATCTTTGTATTGTCACCAATTACAGCATTTTCTGCTACTACAACATTTGCACCTAAAGATACGTTTTGACCGATTTTTGCAGAAGGATGAACTACTGCTGTCGGATGAATACCTGAATTAACATGTGGTTCTTCGTAGAACATTGTGATTAATTTCATCATTGCTAATCTTGGTCTTTCTACTTCAATTGTTGAATAACCATCTATATTTACACCCAAAGGAACAAGAGCTGCTTGAGCTTTTGTTTTAGAAAGATTATTAATTTCATCTTCGCCTAAAGCTAAAGCCAATGTATTTTCATCTGCCAAAAGAGGTGGTGCTATATTAGTAATAGCAACATCTTTTGCTTTAGAAAGCATACCGCCTGTAATTTGTGCAATTTGTTCCAATGTAAAAGTTTTCATAATACACTCCTTTTATTATCCTAAACACTTTTTAATTACGTTTGTAGTTGATTTTCCGGCCACGAAGTCGATAAATTCAACCTTTATATTATTTTTGAGTACAATTTCTCTCTCTGGAAGAGTTTCCAGTGTATAATCAGCACCTTTTGTATAAATATCCGGCTTAATTGCTTCCAATAAAGCTGCCGGAGATTTCTCTTCAAATAATACCACATAATCAACGCATGACAAAGCGCTTAACAATTCAGCTCTATCTTGCTCATTATTAATTGGTCTATCTTCGCCTTTAATCATTTTTACAGATTTATCAGAATTAAGCATGACAATTGAATAATCCGCTAGCGCTTTAGTTTTTTGCAAATATCTTACATGACCTACATGCAAAATATCAAAACATCCGTTTGTTGCTACAAAAGTTTTACCTTCTGCCTGCTCTTTTCTTACTATATCAATAATTTCATTTTGTGAAACTAATTTTCCCACGCTTAACCTCGAGTCATCTTATCTATTGAAATTTGAATGGAGTCCTTAATTCTTTCAAATGAATCGGCCTGTGATACAAATCGAATTTCTTTTTCTAATGGCATTTCTTTTGGCAAAACATTGTCGACTACAGCTTTTGCTTTCTTCATTTTTCTATCAGTCGGTCTTACATTTAAATTGCTTATTACTTTTTTTACGTTCATCTAAAATAACCCCATTTCTATTACTCTTTTGCATATTCTAACAGTATTCAAAGCTGCTCCGATTCTTAAATTATCAGCAACACACCATAATGAAATACCGTTATTAAACGCTAAATTTTTTCTTATTCTTCCAACAAATACCGGATCTACTCCGCTTGCATCTCTTGTAGTAGGATATTCAAAGTTAGAAGGATTGTCAATAACCTTTACGCCATAAGCATTGGATAATATTTCTCTAACTTTTTCAGGCGAAACTTCTTCTCTAAATTCAATATCAACAGCTTCGGAGTGACCATTGAACACTGGTACTCTAGCTGCTGTACAAGAAATCATAGTACTATCATCTAAGTGCAGAATTTTTCTTGTTTCATTAACAACCTTCATTTCTTCTTTTGTATAACCATTTTCACAAAATACATCAATTTGCGGAATTACATTAAAAGAAATTGGTTTTTTGAAACATTTGTTTTCAAAAGGTTTACCTTCTAAATTTGCAATTGTATCTTCTTTTAGTTCATTTATTGCAGCTAATCCAGCACCTGAAACAGCCTGATATGTTGATACAATTAGTTTTTTAAAGCCAAATTGTTTTAAAGGTTCAAGCACTAACATTAATTGAGAGGTTGAACAATTCGGATTAGCAATAATACCCTTATGTTTCCTTAAATCTTCATCATTTACACCAGCAATTACAAGCGGAACATCTTTTTCCATTCTAAAGGCTGAAGAGTTGTCAATAATAACTCCGTCACGCTTGACAATTTCAGGTGCGAATTTTTGGCTTGTAGAACCGCCTGCTGATGCCATAACAATATCTACATCATCAAAAACTTCCGGTGTAGCTTCAATTACAGTGTACTCTTGACCTTTAAAAGTAATTTTTGAACCGGCACTTTTCGCACTTGATAAGAATTTAATACTTTCAAATTCAACATTCAATTCTTCCGTGATTTTTGTAATTTCTCTTCCAACAACGCCAGTTGCGCCTAAAATAGCTATTCTTGCTTTTTTCATTAAACATGCTCCAGCTTAATCTAAAATATTTTCTAATCCATAAACAAATTCTTTGTTTTCATTCACAAATCTAACAGCTCTTAAAACACCGTCCATATAGCACTCTCTGTTCATCGAATCATGCCTTATTGTTAATATTTGTCCGCTTGCACCAAATAGAACTTCTTGTGAAGCAATATATCCTGGCATTCTAACAGAATGAATATGAATATTATTATAAGAATTAGCACCTCTTGCACCTCTTATGGTTTCGACTTCTTGACAGTTTCCTGTTGTAAAATTAGTATTTTCGCCTGCCATCATCAAAGCTGTTTTTACTGCTGTACCTGAAGGCGCGTCTTTCTTTTGATTATGATGTAATTCAATAATTTCCGCATTATTAAAATATTTTGATGCAATTTGAGCAAATTTCATCATTAAAACTGCACCGGTTGAAAAATTTGGTGCAATTAGGCAACCCAGACCTGATTTTTGAGAAAGGTTTTTGAGTTCTGCAATTTCTTCATCTGATAAACCTGTTGTACCAATTACAATATTGATACCATTATTCAGACAGTATAGCGCGTTTTCATAAATTGATTTCGGTTGTGTAAAATCAACTAAAACATCAATTTTTACAGAATCCTTTGCATCTTTAATCGTTGCAAATTCACCATCTTTAATATCAATTTTTGCAACAAGTGACATACCGTTATCAGCTTCAACAGCTTTAATAACTTCTTGCCCCATTTTGCCGTTAGCACCGCATACTGCTATATTAATCATTAAAAACCCTCCTCTAGGCATATCTAATTATAGTACAAACAAATAAAAGGTAAAACATTTTTTATGTTTATAAAATATCACCCAGTTAGTAAAGAAATATTGCGTAAAATTCTTTACAAAAGTTTTTTTTTAAGTAAAATAAGAGTACTCACTATCCTCAAGTGATAAATCTGTTATCTTAGAGTCATTAACTTAGATAATAGGTGGAAATGAAAGGAAATAAAAATGGCAAACATTAAGTCAGCAAAAAAAAGAGTTTTAATTGCAGAAGCAAACAGAGTTAGAAATGTAGCTTTCAAAACTTCAATCAAAACAGCTGTTAAAAAAGCATTAGCTTTAGCTACTGGTGAAGATAAAGAAGCTTTGAATTCAGCAGTTTCTAAAGTATACCAATTATGTGACAAAGCTGTTTCAAAAGGTATTTTGCACAAAAATACAGCTGCAAGAAAAAAATCTAGACTAGTTCTTGCTATTAAAAAGTTAGCAAAATAAACAACAAAATTGCTTAAAAAAAGAAGTTACTATATTGATAGTAACTTCTTTTTTATGAATGTTTACTTATTCAAAGTTTGAATTAATATTTCAGTTATATCTACACCTCCAGAAAATACGCTTCTGGAATCAATTATTGCATCCAACCCTTTTTCAAGACGAATTTTTTCAGTCACTGCGTGAATTCTATTGTAAACATCTTCTTCTTTACGTTCTCTAAAATCGTTGAAAGCCTGTTCTTTTGTGCGAAGTTCCGCTTGAACCGTTGCTTCAAACTTCTGTTTTTGTACAGCAGATTCTATCTTGTTAAACTCAGCTTCTTTCATCATTAAATATTGTTTTATTTCGTTATTTTTTGTTTCAATTTGTGCAAGTGTATTTTTTGCATACTGATAATTTTGAACAACTTTATCATAATTTATATATCCGACACCACCGGCAAATGCTGGAAGAGTCAGAGTTAATAAAAATATTGTTGTAATTATTTTTTTCATATAACCTCGCTTTTCGTCGAATTGAAAATGGAAAGTGGAAAGTGGAAAATTGTTAATGGTGCAAAGAATTGCACCCTACAATTTCTTTAGTAAAATACGTTCAATATTGAACTATATAATTTTGATAAATTATTTAAAACAATTTTCCATTTTCCACTTTCCATTTTCAATTAAAAAATCCTTCCCTAAAGGAATGATTTTTAATATCCATAATAATTCATCCCTCCTGTGCCAAACGTAAAGTAGCCATTTTTTGAACCGTAACTTCCAGGGTTTGTAATCGGAATGCCATAATCAACCGAAATTGGGCCAACACCCGGAATATAAACTTTTAATCCGACACCTGCCGTTATTGCACTCATAGGTCTATCGTACAATCTGCTTGAAATTGTCGGATCAAACACTTTACCGGCATCAACAAAGAACGTTAGACGGATTTTTTGGAAGAAATCCCACTTAACTCTGTCTGAAAATGGTAGCGGCGTTGCAAGTTCAGCAGAACCCATGATAAACGCGTCACCCGAACCTACACCGCTCATTCTGAAACCTCTGATTGAATAAGGACCGCCAAGTCTAAACGCCATAACTTCCGGCATGTCGTCACCATGAACTTTAATACCGCCTCTTGCATTCAAGGCAAATGATGATTTTTTGAGGACAGGGAAATATTTCGTAATTCCGCCTGCAATACGTCCGTTGGTGTTTTTAATCGAACTTATACCGACAGCTTCAATAAATTTAGCATTAGCTACAATACCGTTTCGAGGATTTTCGTCTGAATCAAGAGTTGAATATTTTATCCCCGGGGCAAAGTTTATAAATGTTCCGCCTGTCAACTGTTTAGCTCTTTGTGAAATGTCTAATCCTCTCAAGGCATACATTTGAGAAATTTTGTTAAAATCGCCTTCGCTCATGCTAATATGTTCAATTCCTGTTGTAAAATCAGCCGTAACCCCATCTACATTACGAAATTTATGCTCAATACCAGCGTTTATACCAAAACGACGTTCAATCGCAAGTGGAACTTGCCAACTACCCATATCACGATAATAAAGCTTACTCATAAGAGAATTATCGGCGTTTAAGAACTGAGGTTCAAAGAAATTTAATTCAAATTGATAATTCATTCGATTTTTTATAGACGCATCGCTTAACAAAATACCTGAACCTAAAATTCCTGTTGCAGAGAGTTTTTGACCTCTACCAAGGAAGTTATTTTCACTAATCGTTAAAGAACCGAATGCGCCTAAGCCATTATCAATACCGCCTCCAATCGCTAAACTGTTTGTTGTATCTTCTTTTACAACAACTTTAACGTTGTATTCGCCGTCTACCGTATCACTCGGACAAATTTGTCGGTCAACTTCTTTGAAGATTTTTGTCGAATAAATTCTGCCTAAATCTTCTTTGAGGTAGTTTTCGTTGTAAACAGTTCCGGGTTGAGTCATAATGTTACGCTCGATGACATAATCTTTTGTTTTTTCATTACCTTCAATTATGATTTTGTCAATCACGCCTTCTGTTAGAGTAAATGTTAGTGCGCCGTCTGGATCATCGTCAACAGAGCTAACACCTGCTAAGATGTAGCCTTTTTTGTGATAATAACCGCTCATGTTATCAATTGCCGTATTTATGTTGGAGATGTTTTGAGGAAGTCCTTTTAATGGCATTACAAACGGCATTAATTCCATTGTGGAAATAACGGTATTACCGACAATGGAAACATCTGAAACCGCAATGTTTTCTTGGAGTTCAAACGTTAGAGTAACTGTATCATCTGAATTTAGAGTTGGCTCAATCGCCATTTTATCTGTGAAAAATCCGATAGCATAAATGCGTTGCAAATCTTGTTGCAATAAATCTTCGTTAAACAAAGAACCTGATTGGGTTTTGATTTTTGAGGAAATTATTTCTGGGGAAAGCAAACGCAGGCCGCGAAACTCAATATCGCTTATTATCTTGCCTTCTAAATCGATTTGCTCAGTGTCGTTTGTATCAACTCCTGCAACATAAGACGGCTCTTCACTTTTTTCGAGTTCTTGCACCGGCTCATCTGCAATGTTTGGAGGGGCGAAAAAGTCTGAATTCTGTTGAGATGGTGGCGGAGTTACGACTTGTGTCGGAATTTTGTTTGTTGTCGTGCTTGATTGAGGAGTAGTTGTTGGGGTGTTTTCATCAATCTGCGAGGAGAAATAATCGGCTTCGCTCAATTCGCCG
The DNA here is from genome assembly GCA_934757255.1 of uncultured Candidatus Melainabacteria bacterium. Taxonomy (GTDB): domain Bacteria; phylum Cyanobacteriota; class Vampirovibrionia; order Gastranaerophilales; family Gastranaerophilaceae; genus CAG-196. Next base: position 8,380 of record CAKVLL010000030.1, read on the forward strand.
TTATATGGAATAAGCTTTGTCGTTTTAATAATTGGTTTTACAGCCTTTGTTGTATCTAAATAGAGCGGATTAACAAGTTTTATGGGTTTAACTTGAGGAGATTCTAAATATGTAAAATTTGGGGCGGAAGATGCTAAATACGGGGAAAAATCAGCAAAAGTCGGAGAGCAGCTTAAATACACCGCTAGTAGTAGCGTTACGGTTAATCTTGTATTCAGTTTTCTCCTCTTATTTTTCACTTCCAATTTTCAATTTATATATCCGCTTCCGTCAACGACAACACCGCCTGATAAAACCCTTTCGGATCATTACCTGCAAAAGATGAACGTAAAACATTTGAGCCGACATTTACGGTTACAAATGTCGTTCCGTTTTCTGCATATACTTCATATTTGCCTTTGCCTTGTAAATATTTGGATTTAGCACCTGTAACCGATAAAACAGGGTACGCAACAATCCCAGGGCTGTCTTTTGGCAAAGAACCCATTTTGCAATTTGCCAAAGACTGTGATTTTGGTTTATTTGCAAGATTTGCAAACGCTATATAAACTCTTCCGCCTTGCTCAAACATAGCTTCTTCAAATCCGCCATCAGTTATAACATTTGCTTTAAGATACAAATTCGTTGTTTCTGAACTGTTTGAAATAACTTTAAAAGTTGTAGAAAGTGGCGAATATAAATTCCCTGTTCGGTCTGTAATATTTGCAGTAAGAACAGGGCTCGAAACAGCTTCAACTTTTACAAAACGAGGAATTGTTATACTAAAATTCGCACTTGCGTTATTATTTTCCGCAAATGATGCTAATGTACTTAAAATAAGCACAAGAAACGATAATAATAATTTTTTCAAAACGATTTCCCCAAATCTGTTTTAGCCTTAATTTAAGACTAATGCCATTCTCCTCTAGTCTATATTAACCTATTAATCTTTATCTTGGCAATTTGTAACACTTTGTAACAAAAACTAAAAAATCACTAAAGTTTTTCTAAAATCTGCCGTTAAGCATGAAGGTGATAGGTTAGTAGATTATAAAATTTATGATTGAAAATTTATGTCACCCTCATCAGGGCTCCGCCCAGCTTCTCCCCTCAAGGGAGAAGCGGTTGATTACGTTAAATTAGCGCATTTCGCGGCTTCTCCCTCGAGGGGAGAAGCTGGGCGGAGCCCTGATGAGGGTGATAAAATATCAAATAATCTACCCTTTATAAACATAATTGTACATTTTTAAGAGGATATTTAACAAAAACACTCATGCAAATAGAGTATTTTATTTGGATTAAGATTGAGGTTTTGTTACAAATTGTTACAATGAAAGTAAGAACTTTACTATATAGAAAGCTTTACTAGTGAAAAAGTTATTGATTACAGCATTATTCGCGTTTTGTTTAAGCGCACCGTCAGAAGCATCCTTTGTTATTGTTGACTATCAGGGTGATACTGTAGTGCGTCAGCAGAATATTGAGCGTAATTTAATAATCAATAGCGACGATGGGGGTGTGTATAATATTGCGGTAAGGCCGCTTGACGATGCTGTGAGAAGTTCAGACGGCAAGGTTTCTATTCCGCTAAACAATTTGTACATCAATAACACAAGAGAAGATGTGTATTTACGTTATAACGAGTATTCAAACATATTTGACGCATTAACAATGGGTGGCGTAGCTAAAAATATGACTGCCAAAATTCGTGATTTTGGTATGGTTCCTGCAGGAACTTATAGCATCAACTTTGAGGTTCAGGCAACCGATGTTGATACAAATCAAATTGCATCGACTACAACGTTTAATTTGCAGTTTATTGTTCCGTCGATTCAAGAAATAAGTTTGCATGGTGAAGTACCAAGAATTACAGTTGGGGCGTCTGATGCGTTTAATAAAAATAAAAAAATTACGAATGAAACATCACCTTTAGTTTATATCAATTCTAATTGTGATTGGGAATTATCTGTCAATGCTGATAATTTTGGCGATAGGGCAGGTAATTATTATATAAGAACTGTAACAGCCTCTGCGAATGTTGGCGAGCGCTTGCAAGAAAGAGTTTTGTTACAGGAAGGAAAAGAAATTATTTTAGCTAAGGGCAAAGCCCCTGCGAATAATGAATATGTTTCGGTCGAGTATTCGGTCGAAACAAAAGACGGCAAGTTTTTACCTGCCGGAAATTATGACAATAAGGTGCGCTATATCTTGCGTGAAGCTGGGTAACGCGTTCCCTCCCTAATTAGGGAGGGTTAGGGTGGGTATTAATCCCAGACATTCCACGATGACAATGTCGATACCCATCCGCATCCGTAACTCGCTCCGCTCGAACGGCTGCGACCTCCCTAACGATGGAGGTGTTCAAAAAGACAAGGAAATAACATGTTCAAGACACTAAACAAAAAAATACTAACAACAACTCTCGCGTTATTCATGACAATACCGGCTTTCGCGTCAGTAGCGGTTTCACCTACGCGCATAGAAATTAATGCGAATAAAATCAAAAATAATTACGTAACAACCGCTATTGAAGTAAAGGGCGACTCCCAAGTCCCTATGCGTTTCAAAATTTATCCGGGGTATTTTACGATAGATAACAAAGGCGAAGTTGTAATGGTTGATAAGGCAACAAATGATCCACACGATTTGTCTAAAAAAATCCGTTTTGTGCCATCAGAATTTACAGTTGCTCAGGGTAAATCTCAAAAATTAAGAATTAATGTTGCAAATTTAAATCAATTACCTGACGGTGAAAGCAGAGCGATGCTTTACATAGAAGATGTTAATCCGAAAGAAATGAATTTTCCAACAGGAAGAACCGGTATTGGTGCGCAACTAATAGTAAAAACTCGTGTTGGTGTCCCTGTTTATATCGACAAAGGCAAAGTTTCTAAAGTTGCAGAAATAGAATCTTTGAATATTGTTAAAGAAAAAGACGGCTATTACACAGATATGAAGATTGTATCTAAAGGTAACAGCAAAATCCGTTATGCCGGCAATGTTCAGATTATACAAGGCAAAAAGTTGGTTGATGAATATTCATTAAACGGAAACATAGTTCCTCATAACGGTTATCGCATAGATAAACAAAAAATCAAAATGGATAAGCTCAATGCTAATAATGAATATACACTTAGAACCATTGTATATTATCAAGACGAAAACGGTAAAAAAAAGAACATCAAAGAAGATAGAAATTTAGTAATACAAGGTAAAATATAACAATTAAAAACAGAAAGAAAGGAAGGTTTGCCCCGATGAAAAAATTTACAAAATTTTTGCCAATTCTAATGGCCCTTATGTTGGTAAGTCCAGCATATGCTGATTACACAACAAATTCTGTACATAGTGCAGATTCAACAATGACTCTTACATTACCAGAATTCATTAGTATTAAGAAAACTAGTTCAGTAGAAAGCGCTCAAGCTCAATACGATGCAGATTACACTACATTAACTACTGATAATACAATGAACGCAGTATTTCACGTTATTACAAATGTACCTAATAAAGTAATTTATCTAAAAGGTACATGTAATGGTGAAGATGGTGACACTCCAGCGCTTTATGGTTCAAATATTACTGGTGCTAATGACATGTTAAATCTAGTATTTGCAAATCAGACAGTAAAACCAACAACAAAATCTATTCAAAATATAACAAGTGGCACTGCTGCAGCTGAACAAAATGCAAATGCCGTTTCATTTACGTTAAAACCTGTATTCACTTATGACAAAGATAGCACAGGTGCAGAAATTTCAAGCGTAAATTATGAATTAGGAAAAGTTACATACACAATTCAAAATGGTATTTACGATGTTACATATACTTTAGGTCAAACTGCACTTGCAAATACTTTTTCGACTAAGGATACTCAGGGTGAATATAAGGCAACAATTACTTTAACAGACGTTAACCCTTAGTAAAAGGATAAAATGAATAAAGCTATATCACTAAAACTATTAATATTTTTGATTACCGCAACTTTTGTTGCGGGGAAAGCTTATGGTTACGCAGAAGCTGAACAGGCGTTACAAACGACTGTTCAGCCTACTGTAACTATTGAAAAGTCAGATTCGTCTATAGAAAATGCTTCTGCAAATGCTGAAAACGGAACTCACAGCGGTTTTAGAAGCGTGTTTAATCTTAAAACAAATGGAACTGATGACGGTTATGATTTTTTAATGGAATCTAGCATATTAGTTAGTGGTGGCGCAGTTTCTGCATACGGGAATAATGGATGTATTTTATTTGGACATACTCTTGCAACTCCGACAATGGACGCAGTAGAGAATGCTAAAACAGGTGGTAGCAACAACGCAAATGTAATTGCATATCCTGTAACAGTTAACGCAACAAGTCCTTTAACGGCAAATTTTGACAGCGGAAACTCAAAAGGAAGTTGTTATATTATCAAGATAAACGGAGGAACAGAAGGTACTGTTACTCATACAGTTGGTGGAACACCAATCAACGGCACATACAGCGTTGGACAAGACCAAGCAGGGACTTATCAAGCAACGGTCACGTTCACGGCTTATAGCAAGTAAATCTTGCAAACTGCCCGATTAAGGGTGGAATCATGTTAAATAGAAAATCAGGGCATGGATGCCCTTAGTGGAAGAATTGAACATTGAAAAAGTAAAGAAAAATGAGGGAATATAAAATCCTCTCCCTAACCTTCTCCCTCGGAGAGGGAATGACAGAGAATGCGGGTTTGACGTTTTGTCCTTCTCCGAGGGAGAAGGTAGAATTTCAAGTTGAGCTTTGCGAAACTTAGAAATTCGGATGAGGGTTCAAGCCGTAGGCTATTCATTTTATGAATTGCCACGCCTCTTACGAGGCTCGTAATGACAGCACACTTTGAAGTTGTACGCCAAGTCATTGCGAGGAATTAATGAGTTGAAAGTTGACAGTGGAAAGTTGAAAGTTATTTATATGGTGCAAAAAATTGCACCCTACAATTTCTTAATTAAAATATGTTCAATGTTGAAGTTACAGAACTTTTGAAAATTTTAAAACAATTTTCCATTTTCAACTTTCCATTTTCCATTGATAGAAACCCACCCGCATCTGTAACGCTCAGCAAAGCTTCGCGAACAGCTGCGACCTCCCTGACTAGGGCGGTAACTCTTTACTTTTCAACCAATAAACCATCATGTTAGATAGAATAAAGAAAAACTTAATAATTTCAGCAATAGGCTTGGCGTTAACCATGCCAGCTTTTGCTGTTGATTCTACTATCTCTTATATTTCTATCAACAATATGGCTTATCAGGATGTAGAAATTGTGTTGACGGAAAAGAACGAAATTCTTGTTCCGTTCAAACAATTAGCCGATATTTTTAAGATTGAATACAATGCAAACCGCATCGATAAAATCATCGCCTTCAAAACTCTTGACGGAAAAGAAGGTGTTGTTTCACAAAAAGGCGTTTTTATAAACGATTATGCAATTTCAAATCGTCCGACAACATTTGTACAACAAGGTATTATGGACGGTGTGTTTAACGAAGCATACATAACGGCGGAAACTGCGTCAAAAATCTTTGGTGCTAAAATCGAAACAGATTTTAATGATTTAACAATTATTGCTAATGTTGAACGCGATATTCCTATTTTACACAGCAGTAACGTAATTACTGCAGAAGACAAAGGCCCTAAAGCGCACCAAGATGTTGTTTGTCCTAAAAAACAAGGTAAAATAACACTAAATACAATCGGTTTACGTTCAAATTTATTAAACGATAATATGCGCATTCGCGGACAAGGTTATAGTACTACGAATGATACTTTTTCAGGCGCAACTCAAGCAAGCATTAACGGTAATATCTTTGGCGGTAAATATAGAGTTGAAGCAACTGAATATCATTATCGTTCTGATGCGTTTATGTTCGGCGGTTTAAGCGCAACTTACAAAAACAGTATTAAAGATAAAGAAACAGGAAAAGACAAATATTTTTACGAATTAGGTAAAGTTAAAGGTGTGAGTGACGTTGATTCCAATATCGGTACAAATATTTTTGGTGCGCAGGTATGGAATTATGATTATGAAAAAACTCCGCCACAACAACTTAACGGTTATGTTAAACCGACAAGTTTAGTTCGTTTGACTGTAAACGATTTAGAGCCGACTTTATTAAATACCTATGCCGGATATTACACTTTGCGTGACGTGCAACTTCCAAACCCTGTTAAAAACATCAAGTTGGAAGAAGTAAACGAAGATGGCACAATTGAATTAATCAAAGAAGAAAGATACTCCGTTTTCGGCAACAGACCTTTTGAAAAAGAAGAACGCGGAACTGCTTACGCCGGTGTTTGGGGTTATCAAAACAGATTCTTTAGAGAAGGCGCAAATATTTATCGTGGAAATAACAAAAAAGTTACAGCAGGTATCGGTTACCAATACGGTATTAAAGACAATGTAACTTTTGAATCAAAATTAACAGGCGATAAATTATACGAAAAAAATGGTTCAAGCATAATTTATAGAATACCGACTAACGACACTTTGCTTGTAAGCGGTACTCAAAAGAGCGTAAACTATTTGGAAGGCGCTACTTCACTTAACAGCGTTGAATGGGTAAATCCTAATAACAAAAACATCAAGGGTAGATTTACGGCAGGTGCGAGTATTGCGCACGACATTAGAGAAGAATACACCCATGCCGGCTACATTGTAAAAGGTACTGGCGAATACGAAAAAGATTTATCAAAATATTCAGGTAAAATTCTTAAGCCAAAAAGATTCAATTCTAAAGTTGAATTATTCCAAACTTCACCTGATTTCTATATCGCAAGCAGTGATTCAACTTCTAAAAACGATAGAACCGGCGGTAAGGTTTCAGGTGGTATCAGTTTCAATTCTACAAGTGCGAGCGGTAGTTATAGCAGATACTATTCAAACATGAATCATAGATATCAAGGTGGAACTATCAAGTTTGATGAAGGATCTTTAAATGCATCTACAAAAATTCCTAAGGTTGCTAACTTGAGATTCAACAGTTTTTATAGACGCGGTACTAATGATTTAGGCAGAAACAAAAACTATTTTTATGATGCAAACGCTTCTCGTGATATAAGTCATTGGGCTAGAGTTCAAGTCGGCAGACGTGAAAGCTTGTATGATACAAAATATGACTACGAAACATCTTTGAACAGAAATTATCACTCAAAATATGCTGATAATTATGCACAATTAGACGTTCCAATCCCCGGAAACCATGGTAGATTTACGCTTGGTCACAGTATCGTAAGATATAATACCGCAACTTATAAAAACGGTTACAATATGTTCCGCTTTGGTTACACATTCCCAACTTGGAAACGTTTAACTCTCGGAGTAGGTTATGGTTTCAGATATAGCGGTCAAGGCGGAAATGATTTTAACGTAAACCTTGGCTACCGTGCAAAATCAGGTCAAACAATGGCTGTAGGTTATCAATACTCACAAAACGGCGGATATTTTATTGATAACATGTTTACACCGACTACGAACAGACACTCAATCAATTTTGTGTTCAATGACGCGTTCCAAATATTTAACCATGGTTTGAAATCAGTTGGTCAAGAAGATTTGGACAAAGGTATTTTTGAAGCAATCGCGTTTGTTGACGTTAACAAAAACGGTAAATTCGATAGAAAAATTGATATTCCGATTAAAGATGTACCGCTTATCACAAGCTGGTCTGGCGAAACTTGCTTGACTAATAAACGCGGAAGAACTTATTCTTCAAGCTTAACTCAAGGTGTTTACACTGTTTCTCTTGATATGAACCAATTACCAATTACTGTTGCACCGCTTACAAACGATTTAATCAATAAAAAAATCAAAATTGACGGCGGTTCAACTACAAAACTTGAAATACCTTTAGCAAGTACAGTGGGTTCTGTGTCAGGCGTATTAAAAATTTCTGATGAGTTTGAACGCGATTTGAAAATTACAGACTTTGTAGTTGTTCTTCTTGATTCTAACGGAGAAGAAGTTAATTATTCTACTGTTGATTCTTCAGGTGAATTCTACATTTCAGGATTAGCCCCTGGAAATTATACCCTAAAATTGGATGAACGATTTGTTGATGCTTATGGCTTAGAAAGCTTGCCAAACAGTGAGATAACTATTTCTATTCCGTATGATTATAATACACCAATAGACTTCACTGAACAAAACTTGGAGTACAAGACATTGGCTCTGTAAAATGATGGCAACTTGCCATTTAACAAAATTCTATTTAACATGAAAAATCACTAGCCACTAAAAATAGTGGCTTTTTTTTGTGCAGATTTTTATATAATGTTTAATCAAATTGTAAAATAAACTATTTCTACACATTTATATCAATTTGCCCTTGAATACAAGTTCTTTAAATATAATTAAACATAAAAACTTAAACTTTTTGAGCTGATATTTTTAAATCGTAACCAAGACCTAAGAAAATTTTATGCAATATTTCTATGCTTGGAACCATTTTACGTGAAAATATTTTATATAGAGTTATTCTATGAATTCCTATTAATTTAGCAAATTCACAAATAGTATATTTTGCCTCAATTAATGGTTTTAAATTATAGATTAAATCATTAACATCTTTAGTTTCTGAATAATCTTCCAATAGACTATCAAGCCACATTTGAGCATATTCAGTATCATTTTTTAATTGTTCTTTTAAGTTGTCATTGTGTTTCGGAAAACTATTTAATAATGTTTCTTCTTTCTTGTTCATTATTGTTTCCTTTCATTAAAATCATTAAGATATTTTGTAGCTGTTTCAATATCTTTACTTTGCTTAGATTTATTACCACCTGTGAATAGCAAAACGATTGTATTATCTATTTCTGTGTAATAAATTCGTAACCCGTTGTCAAATTTAAGTTCATAAAGTTCTTCAGAAAGTCGCCTTATTTTACCATACAAGCCCCGTTCAACTTTTGACAATCGTTTATCGACAACGAGTCTTAAACTCTTATCGAGCGAATTGTACCATTCTAAATATGGCACTTTATTATCATTTATTTAGTAGTAAACAATTTCTTTCATACTAATATTGTAGCATATCAGCTACAAAGTTCAAGAGGTAAATATTTTATGTAAGAGCAAAATAGAAATTTACACTTTTTGAATAAAAATTATTTTTTAAACAGAAAAATTTATAAACTTCTTAATACATGTAAACAATTAAGCAATTTTTGCAAGGCAAAATACTTTATATAAATATAAGGTTTTAATGAAAAGGTTAAATTGTGTCAATAGAATTAAATAAAATTCAAATTGCAAGTACAAATGCTATATATAACAGCCCTCAAAAAGTTGAATTTAGAGGAACTACCAGTCCTACTCCAAATGATACTATCGAATTATCATCCAAGAAAAATGGTATGTCTAATGGTGTGAAAATTGCAATAGGATTAGGAACTATTGGTACTGTTGTCTGTGGAATATTATTGCATAAACATTTTTCTAAAAACAAAATCAAAGAAGTTTTTAATTCAGTTGAGCAAATTGATAAAAAATTTGCAGAACTTGAAAATGATTTACCTAATGTTCAGAAAAAATTTAAAGAAGTCTTTTTAAGAAATGATTTAACAGAAGAACAAACAAAAGAAATATTAAACGGATATAAAGAAGTAGAAAAATTGGGATTAAAGAGTTCAAAAGAAGAATATGTAAAAGCTGTTTTTGAACAAGCAAAGAAAAATTATCAAATATATAACCCTACAATGAAAATTGAAATAAAAAATTTAACAATGAGAGATAGTGCATTTGCTGGATGTCCAATGAATAATGAAGCAGTTTATATTACCAATAATGGAATACAAAAGAGTCGATCAGAATTATTTGAATTCGTTCACCATGAACTAAGACATGCAAAACAAAATGAACATCTATATAATACTAAACCAGACGAATTTAAAACTGCAATATATGAAGGCAGGGTATATGAATATTTTGGTAAAGACAGAAATAAGTTTGACAATATATGTAAAGAAATAAGAAAAATAGCAGCAGGACGCCTTGATTTTTCTAAAAAAGAAGTTCAAGAGTATATTGATAAAAAAGTAGTCAATGTGTCTAAAATAATTGAAGAAAACTTTAATAAACCTGATATAAACAATGTTCCTGAAAATTATAGAGAAACCGTTGATAGAATATGGAGTCATCATAATACAACTGTACATTATCCACAAAGAATGGAAGAAATAGATGCATTTAAAATCGGCAACATAGTGCGTAAATTAATTTTCGAATAGAAAGCATGAGGGTGCAATTTTTTGCACTAAATTTAATAAAAACACATTGTTTTCATCCAATCCAGCGAGCAATTCGTCATTATACTATCGAACATAATAAAATACAGAACAACAAATGTCGTTCTGTATTTTATGGTGAACCTTGACATACGATTTAAAACTCGAAATCACCAAAATCGCCTAGCGGTATAGAATTATAGTATATCAGAAAGGTACATTTTTAGTTTTAAAGTTTTGAAGATTTTGTCGTGAAAAAAATGTAAATTTTATGATATAATTCTTTCAAAGAAAGAAGGTGTTTATATGAAAAAGATTTTATGTTCTTTAGTTTTAGCAACTGCAATATTGCTTGGAACAGCTTCAGCATTTGCAAATGATACTCAATACTATGATATTAAATCTAATGGTACATCAACTACAAAACGCTGCCAATGTAAAAAGTATTTTGAAAATCATTTAGGTTTAACCCAAGAACAAATCAAACTTGTTGATGCAAACAGGATTGCGCAACAGAACGAATTAAAACCAATAAATACCAAAATCAGAGAAAATTATAAACGGATTAAAACAACTACTGACGAAAAAGAAATTGCCAAATTAAGAGCTGAAATTGTTGATTTAAAAACAAAATCTGCTGAAATTAAGGCAGAATATAACAAAAAGTTTGAATCTTATTTAACAGAAGAACAAATCAAGACTCTTCAATATATGAGAGAAATGAAAAAAGAAGGCAAGTCTTGCTGTCCTTGTGGCAAAAATCGTTATTACTAGAGATTTGCTGAAATTGTGTTAACCAGTTCCATGTGTTTATTATGCTTAAATCCGTTTGGGTAAGTCATGTTAAACTCTGTATTTAATGCCTTTTTATGTTCTTCATTTGAAAATCTGATAGGATTTTTGCAAATAGCATAAATATTGGAACGAGTTTCATTACCTAGAGTTTCAATGTTATTAAAATAAGGCATTAATTCTTGATACAACCGCTCTTTAGTTGTAAATCTTTGTTTTGTCCAAACACCATTTCTAAACGTAACGCTGAAACTTTCATCGTCTAAAAATTCTATATCACGCTTTCTATCTGTAGCTTGTTTGCTTTTCAATGTTGCAGTAGTTTTGCCTAAACTACGAGTACCTAAAATCAAAGTTCCGTTGTTTTTTAATAATGAGTTACAAGCTAGTAAAACATTATGTTGCATTTCAAGACTTGTTATAGAATTTAAGACACTATCTAAAATAACGAT
>CAKVLL010000031.1 GCA_934757255.1 uncultured Candidatus Melainabacteria bacterium
GCTTAGCTTTTCGCAGATACCAAGCGGCAAGATTAGCCGGCCAAGCGGTTCCAAAGCCTGTAAACAATTTGTTGGGTGCAAAAATTAAGACCGTTGAAAAAGACGGCAAAACTTTGTATGAAGTAGTTCAAGAAAACGGCAAAACTTTAAAATTTGATATGGATAAAGGTGGCAATGTATCTCAATTTTCATCTCCCGAACGCGCTATCGCAGCTTATCAGGCGATGTGCGTGAAGGTTGTGAACGAATTTAAAACAGAAGTTGAAAACGCCGATAACACCCCTCACCCAAACACACAAGAGGCGAGCGAACAAGACGGCGTGCGTGTTAATTCTAAAACTAAAAAAAATAATTTTATGAATAAATTAAAAAGAGTTATAATTGGTAATAATGGTAAACATAGTGATTTTCAGAAAAAGATGCGCATAATAGGTTTTGCAAAATACCATAATTTTGCTAAATTAATCAAAGCAGAGTTACAAGCTAAAAAACAAGTTGAAGAATATTTGAAAAATAATTTCCCTGACCTAGCGACTCGAGATAACATTATTATTCTTAAAGATGCTTGGCTGAAGAGTCCTGAATTTACTCAAAAAGCATTAAATAATCCTAGAAAATTTGATGCATTGGAAGTTTTTTCAGTTGTTGAAGCATACCAATTAGAACCAAATTTAACAGAGAAATATCTAAATATTAAGTCAGAAAATGGAGCATACAGATTATATCCTGGTGACGTAAAAAATGTTGTTAAAGCTCATTTAACTGATGCTGTTAAAACAGAGGAATTGCTTAATACTAAACTGGAAAACGGTCAATACAAATATGATGGTATAGAAGTATTATCACTTGTCGAAGCTTATAAAATGAATACAAAAGCAACAGACATGCTTTTGAATTTAAAAAATGAGAAAGGTGAACCTAGATTTAAAGTAGGTTCTATTAAATCTTTAGTTGAAGCATACAATAAAAATCCTGAACTTGTAGAAGATTTATTGACTCAAGAATATTGTAAAGGAATGATTCGTCACAAAGCACAGAATATAGTAGATGCTGTTAAAGCTTATGAGATTGATTCGAAACGCTTCAAAGAAATTTTAGATGAAAAAGGACAACCACCATACGATTATGCTTATATGTATGATGGTAGTGATGCCCTAAATTTCATTGAAGCAGAACAAATTGATTTAAAAGTTGCAACAAGGTTAGAGGCACAATATCGAGAAGGAGGTTTGCCTCGATTCTCACCTGCTATGATTCGTTCACTAACAGAAGTATACAATGAACATCCTCAAACTTTGGATAAAATTTTAAATATAAAAAATATAAATGGAGTCTATAAATTTTTATCAGGAGAATCTATGCCTGACAAAGATTTATTTAATTCAATATTGGAAAAATTTGAAAAACATCCTGAAATATTAGAAATTGCAGAAAATAATGAAACGATTTTTGGATTTAAATCTCTTTGCACATTGTGTAACAGTTATGAAAAGAATCCTGAATTTGTTAAAAACTCTTTAAACTTAAAAAATACCAATGGCTCTCCTAGATTTGACATTAGTCAAGTTGATTATTTAACAAAGGCTAATGAAACCAATCCGACTTTGACAAAAGAGGCATTGGAAGCTAAAACCGCTGATGGAAAAGAATATAGATTTAATGCATACGAAGTTAGAGAACTTACTGAAGCTGACAAAATAAATCATGAACAGACAAGAGATTTATTAACTCAGAAAAAATCTGATGGCAGTTATTATACAGGTTTTGAAATAAGAGAAATTGTAAGTGCTAGAGAAGCTTCGCCGGATATTTATGATAGTGTAATAAAAAATGGTTTTTCAGATATTGATGCTGCAAAAATTGTAGATGCATTCAAACAGAGCAAAGACCCAGATTTAGTAAAATTATTGATGGGATATAAAAATAGTGAAGGAAAAAGTAAATTTGATGGTCAAGATATTATAGGAATAGTTTTAACTATTAATAATGCTCCACATAATAAAGCAAAAATATTAGATTACTTAAATAATGATATCTCTATGAATACTATTTATGATTTATTAGATATGGAAAAAATATTATCTAAAGATGAATTTGATAAACTAAAAAGCAGTTTCAATAATGTTGTTGATTATTGCAAAGCTCATAATATAAAATATGATAATTTATCAATTTATAAGAATAAAAAATTTAAAGTGTCACTTGAAGAAAATGGATACAGTTACCTAGTGTTTGATGCAGATGGAAAAATGATACAAGAAGCTATTCTTGACGCAACAAATCCAAACTTCAGTAAAGAAAGTTTAATTGACCAAAATGGTGACAGAAGTATTCTTGCGAGAATTGAATCAGAGCCATTAGGTTATGAAGATTTTACATTCTACACAGATAATATTAAAACAATAAAAGACGCTAATGGGAACTTCTTATACAAAGAATTCTGCTTAAAATCTAAGGATGTTGAAGGCAAATTTGATGTATGGCGTGAAGAAGCTAACGGTAAAAAATACAAAATCGGTTTGGCTGAAAAAACTCCGGCAGGTGAAATTGTATTAGAAAAAACATTGGTAGCAAATGACGGCACTAAAACAGACTACAATTATATGCAATCACCTGACGGTAGCAGACTTGTTTATACAAAAATAATCGAGCCAGATGGTAAAGTTACTGAAAACAGACAGCAGTTTAAAGTGATTGACAGTAACCATGTCGTTTCTATTGAAAATGGTATGAAATATGAAATTGAATATCAAACTGATAAGATTACCGTAACAAAAGATAATGGTGAAAAAGTAGAACTCTCAATAGGTTCAAATGAAATTGAAAGCGAAGGTATTATTTCTAAAGATTTATTGCCTATTATTAAAATGTTACCGGGTTCTGCATTATGTGATATTAAAGAGTTTGGCTTGAAAAAATTATGGCTGAATACAAACAAAGCACAAGAAGGAAATGCTATGTTTGTTCCTAGTGCAGGTACAATTGAAGTATCTAAAGAAAACTCAGTTCCTAAGAATGTGTTTCTTTTATTGCATGAATTAGGACATTATAGAGATTACTTTAAATTTAGAGAAAACAAAGAACTAAATGACATCTTTAAAGCAGAATTAGAAGCTTTCAAAAATTCGGCAACAATAGTTGAAGCGGCAGCAATTAGTTATTTGATTGATACAGGTATTTTAAAACCAGGAGGTATGGAACAAGAATTTATTGCAGAAACAAATGCAATTATGCATAGTTCAAACTATGCACCATTTATTGAAATGCGTGGTCAGTATTTACAAAAATACTTCCCTAAAACCTTTGCAAAAGTTGTTGAACTTCTAAAAGAAACAGGTGTTCAAGAATATAAACCTGAAGAATAACAGTCTTATTTTAAATATAGAGTAGCATCTTTAAAGAAATTATCTTTGCCAAAAAATTCTTCTCTGACTTCAGGAGCGGCATTCGGATTGAATTCGCCCATATTATTTAAAAATTTATTTATAATAGGATTTTTCTGTATTTTTTCGCCATCTACTGCTAAAGATTCTTGTATTATTTGTCGAGTTGGTTTTTCTTCATCAATAGATTTTTTGATAGTTGATTTAATCCAATCAGTCCAACCAATTTCGTGTTTAGCTTCTGTTGTAAATTTAGCAAATTTATTAACGATTAAATCTTCAGGCAATCGTTCTAAATTGCTAGATATATTCTTGCTTAACTCACAGAAAATATATCTGAGTTTAAATGGAACGCCTGCAATCAAGTGAACAATACCATCTTGTTTTTTATTAACAATCAATTCCAGTTCGTTTCCTTGTGTTTTTTCTTCAAACTTTTTTGCAATATTTTGCAATTTTTTAGAATGTGAATTCATTCCTTCATTAAAAACAAGCTTAGCTTGAAAATTTGTACTATTACAGTTTTGAATATTCATAATACACAACTCCTATATAAACCATCTGCAATTATAATAATATAAAATAACTAAAATTAATAAATTTATGTAAAGAATTGTAACAATATAATGTGTATGGCGCAATTCTTGAATGGAAATATACTTTATATATATGTAAGTCGAAAATAAGAAAAACGACAAACATTAAATAACGCGAGATATTAAAAAGAACACATAACACAAACCTTTCATACAACCTACACACTAACCTTCTACACATGAGGAATTATTAAAAAAGATTCCAAACCTTTCTTTTTCAGAAAGGTTTTTTTTTGTATTTATTTTTTATCATTGAGTATATTATATATTTGTGCTATTATAATTCCAGAAAGAGGGTTTAAAGGTATGGGTTATAAAATTTTATCAAAGAGAGAACTTTGTCCTAACCAATTTGAGATTACTGTCGATGCCCCTTATGTAGTTAGAAATGCAAAGGCTGGTCAGTTTATAATATTTAGAGCTGAAGAAAATGGAGAGCGCGTACCTCTTACCATTGCGGATGTTAATAAAGAAACCGGAGCTTTGACTCTTGTATTCATGGCAGTTGGCTATTCGACAAAAAAATTATCAACTCTTGAAGTTGGTGATGAACTTGTAGATATTGTAGGCCCTCTTGGTCAACCTACTCACATAAAAAAATACGGCACAGTGGTTTGTCTTGCGGGTGGTTATGGTGCGGCACCTTGTTATTTGATTGCTAAAGCATTTAAAGAAGCTGGCAATAAAGTTTATATGATTATGGGTGCAAGAAATAAAGACTTGATTTTTTGGCAAGATAAAATGAAGAATGCTTGCTCTGAATTATTTATTACAACCGATGATGGAACATTAGGTGAAAAAGGGTTTGTAACACAAGTTCTGGAACGTATAATTGGTCAAGAAAAAGTTGATTATGCAATTGCCGTTGGCCCAATGCCAATGATGCGTGCTGTTGCAAACTTAACACGCGATAAAGGTATTTATACAGAAGCAAGCATGAATCCGATTATGGTTGATGGTACAGGTATGTGCGGTGCTTGTAGGGTAACTGTTGGTGGAGAAACCAAGTTTGCTTGTGTTGACGGACCTGATTTTGATGCTCACAAAATTGATTTTGATGAAGTTATCAATAGAACCAAGATTTATAAAGATCAAGAACGCAAGCGTTCAGAAAATTGTAATTTGTTAAAAATGGCAAAGTAATATAGGAGAAGGAAATGGCACCTCGTGATCAAGAAAAAGCAATACCTTTGTGTCCTTTAATGAGTGTTGGCTCTCAAGTTGAAATTGTTTGTATGCAAGAAAATTGTGCATGGTATTTAAAAAATTATAAAATTTGTTCTGTTTATATGATGGCGCATAATTCTATGCTTGATGTTCAGGCCAAACAAGCGAAAGCCAGACAAGCTCAACAAAATAAAGATTAATAAACCATTATATATAAATAGTGGGATTTAGTAAAAAGTGGCAAGAATCACTTTTGTTTTATATTGTTTAATGCTGGAGAATGAACATGAATAATACTGTTGTAATTGGCGCACAATGGGGCGATGAAGGTAAAGCTAAAATTACAGATTTGCTTGCTCAAAAAGCTGATTTAATCATCCGTTATCAAGGTGGTTGTAATGCGGGTCATACAGTTGTTACCAATGGAAAGACTTACAAATTTCACTTAATTCCATCAGGTATTCTATATGATAAAACAGTTTGTTTTATTGGTGCCGGAACTGTCATTCATCCTGAATCCTTCAAAAAAGAAATGGAAGAATTGAAAGCTGAAGGTGTTAATTTTAAAAACCTTAAAATATCTCCGCTAGCATCAATTACAATGCCTTATCATATTGAAATTGACGGTTATTGCGAATCAACAGCCGGTAAGGGCAAAATCGGTACAACAAAAAAAGGTATCGGACCAACTTATACAGATAAAATGGCTAGAATTGGCTTGAAAATTCAAGACTTGTATTCTTATGAGGCCTTAAGTGAAAAATTAGACATGATTCTTCCAATCAAAAATAAAATGCTTAAAAATGTTTACGGTTTGGAAGAATACACAAAAGATTGCATTATGTCTTTGTGCGAAACTTACGCAGAGTTATTCAGACCGTTTGTTGCTTTTGATTGGCAAGATATGCTTAACAGATATAAGGACAAAACC
This sequence comes from uncultured Candidatus Melainabacteria bacterium, assembly GCA_934757255.1. GTDB lineage: Bacteria > Cyanobacteriota > Vampirovibrionia > Gastranaerophilales > Gastranaerophilaceae > CAG-196. The sequence goes on from CAKVLL010000031.1 coordinate 6,078, forward strand.
GTTCTTTTTGAAGGTGCTCAAGGTGTTATGCTTGATATTGATTATGGTACTTATCCGTTTGTAACAAGTTCAAACCCTATTGGTGGTGGTGCAGCAACAGGAAGCGGTTATGGTCCTTCTATGATTGATGAAGTTGTAGGTGTTTCAAAAGCTTATGTTACAAGGGTTGGCGAAGGGCCTTTTGTAAGTGAGCTTACGGATGAAACAGGTAAGAAAATTCAAGATATAGGACACGAATTCGGAGTCACAACCGGACGTCCAAGGAGATGTGGTTGGTTTGATTCAGTAATTATGAAATATGCGGTGCTTGTTGGAGGAATAACAAAAGTTGCATTAACTAAGATTGATGTATTTGATACTTTTGATGAAATCAAAATCTGTACAGCTTATAAAGATTGTAGAAACGATAAGGTTTATACTTCATATCCGACGGATGTGTTTATTCATAAATATTTAGAACCGATTTATGAAACTATGCCGGGTTGGAAAACTTCTTTAAGTGATATTAGAAAATATGAAGACTTGCCTGAAAATGCAAAAAATTATATTGCAAAAGTTGAAGATTTAATTGGCGCACCTATTGGAATAATTAGTGTTGGGCCTGATAGAGAACAAACTATTTTTGTTTAATTTGTATTTTTGAAGTTTGTTGTCGTTTCTATGTCTAAAAATGTAATGTAAAGAAAAAGAAAAACTTCTTGACATAGTTAGATATCTAACTATAATAAATTATATGAGTGCAATTTTATCTTTAATATCAAAAATTCATGAAAAAGGAAACCATTTTATTATTGAAGAATTAAAAAATAACGGTGCAGAAGGTCTTGTACCAAGCCATGGTGATATTCTTGTATGTCTTTATAAAAACGGTAAAATGACGATGAAAGATATTGCAAATTGCATTCATAGAACAAAACCAACGGTTACAGTCTTGGTTGATAAACTTGAGAAACTAGGATATTTAAAAAGAGAAGCTTCTGAAGAAGATAGTCGCTTTACAAATATAGTTTTAACGCAAAAAGGCGAAGACTTTAAAGCAACTTTTGAAAAAATTTCAAACGATTTAAATAAAATGTTAAACAAAAATTTATCAAATAAAGAGGTTGAAATTTTAGAAGAACTTTTGCAAAAAATGTAAGAAAAAATTTTTACAGTAATAGTTAGATATCTAACGAAAGGAGAAAACATTATGACAAACTTTAAAAAAGAAGAAATCGGAAAAATCAGCGAAGTAGGCAAAAATTATGAAAACGGCAAAGCGTTTTTACATGATTTGTTGGGATTAACAAGTTGTGAAATTTCAGTTAGCGCAATGCCTGCCGGAGTAAAATTGCCATTCAATCACAAACACAAACAGAATGAAGAAGTTTATATTTTCTTAAAAGGCGAAGGTTCAATGACTTTAGATAATGAAGTTGTTGAAGTTAAAGAAGGAACTTGTATTAAAGTTCTCCCAAATGCCGTAAGAACAATGGAGGCAAAAACAGATTTGGAATATATTTGTGTTCAAGCAAAATCAAACAGTTTAGAACAATTTGGACTTGGCGATGCTGAATTGTGCTAAAATTGAAAGGGGCAATCTTGCCCCTTTTTAATTAAAAAATTTTCGCTTTATGTGTCAGACATTCTCAATTTATGTGTCTAGTTATAAAAATAAAATAACAGGTGGGGCGTAAGCCACGCCCCACCTGTTATTCAGAGGGGATGGGATTCGAACCCACGGTGGAATTGCTCCCACACAACCTTTCCAAGATTGCACCTTAAACCTCTCGGACACCCCTCTTTATTTTATATAATACTTCTTTTTAATCTTTCTGAACGATTTTCGCTTAATAAATTCTTAAGTTTCATAATTGCTTGTGCGTGTAATTGGGAAATTCTTGATTCTGATACATTTATCGCTTCGCCAATTTCTTTAAGCGTCATATTCTCATGATAATAAAGAACCATAATAGTTCGTTCTCTTTCCGGCAATCTTTTCAATGCGTTCTCTAGCTCCTTTTTTACATCCTTTTCTTCCATTTCTTCATGAGGAGCTAAATTATGTGAATCTTGAATTGTATCAATAATTTCAATATCTCCATCTGACGAACCCTTTTTGTCATATATTGAAGTTACAGTTGTATCATCTGATAAAATTTGCTCAACTTTTTCACGCTCTATTCCCAAAAAGTTTGCAATTTCAGTGTTGGTTGCGGCTCTTCCGTATTGTTTTTTTAATTCTTCTTGAGCCTCTTTTACATCTTTAATTTTACGTCTTACGCTTCTTGGTAAAAAATCTTGTGAACGAATTTTGTCAATAATATTACCTCGAATTCTTACAAGAGCGTAAGTCTCAAATCTTGCACCCATTTTGGGACTAAATTTTTCGACAGCATCTATAAGACCTTCTACGCCATAACTTGTAATATCTTCGTAAGAAAATGTTGGTGGTAACGCAACTTTAACACGTCCAACAACGTATCGTGTTAAATAAACATATTGAAGGATAAGTGCATCTCTCAAGTCTTTGTTATCATGATTAGCAAAATATTGAGTCCACATTTCTGTCAACTCTTCGTTTGTTGCCTTTTTAATTTTATTATATGAGATATTCGGTTCCATCCCTGCGTCCTAAAACATGTCTCATTCTATTGTAACGTTTTGTAACAAAATTACTATCGTTTATATAGATGATATTATTCAAGTAGCAGGAAGTGCTGTTTATCTACGCTCAGTTTGGTAAGCCCAAGCTGAATGATTGTGAATACTTTCTAATGATTCACATTCAACTTCAAAAGAATCAATTATGTCATTTTTTCTTAGCAGAAGTACAACATCTCTTAAAACATCCTCAACAAACTTCGGATTGTTGTAAGCATGTTCTGTAACAAATTTTTCGTCTTCACGCTTAAGCAAAGGATAAAGTTCACAAGAAGCGCAACTTTCAATATTCTTAATCAAATCTTCTAACCAAATATGTTTATCTTCTGGGTACGTGATTTTAACTGAAACTATTGCTCTTTGGTTATGTGCGCCAAAATCAGAAATTTCTTTTGAACATGGACAAAGTGTTGTAACTGGAACTTTTACTCCAAGATAAAAATGGTATTCTTCGTTTTCTTCGCCATAATTATCAAGAACTCCTTCAAAAGAGCAGTCATAGCACATAGGCGCTGAAATTTCAGTTATAGGAGCTTTTTTGTTTATAAAGTATTTAAAATCAAATTTAAGATATCCGCTTTTAGCTTCTAGCCTTTTTACAATTGCTTCAACACAACCTTTTATGTCAACACCGAGCGTGTTATTGCTGCGCCATTCGTTTAAAACTTCTACAAAGCGTGACATGTGAGTGCCTTTATAATGCGCCGGCAGAGAGACTCCGGCAGTTGCATTTGAATAAATTACAATATCTTCTTTGTTTTTTCTTTGAATAATTAAAGGTAGTTCAATATTTTTAATGCCGACTTTTTGAATATCTACTCCACGAGAATCTTTTTGGTTTTGTACATCTTTCATTTTAGATTTCAACTCCATTAAAAGTTTGTTGTTCTAAAGCAATAAGTAATTTGAGAGCGGCAACTCTTTGAATCTTTGGAGGTGCGTTTCTTAGTAATTCAACGGCTTTGAGCATAACTGGATCGTTGTCATACCAACGGTTACCTTTGCCTTGATATGTATTAATAATATCGTATACGTGTTCAATAACTTCGCCTGCAACTTGTTCTTGCAACTGTAACATAAATTCAGCGGCCTCTGTTTTTGTTTCATCAGGAGAAAGTCTTAATAGTTCTAATGCTTCTTTTAAAATTGGGTCTTTGTCGTACCAACGTTTATTAATCATATTTTCCTCGCATTCTTATTATGTACATTGTATACTAAATATTGTGATAAGTGAATATGAGTTTTTGGCTCAATAATTTTAAGGATTTGATTATGAAAATTTTACTTATAAATGGTGCAAATTTGAACCTCTTGGGGACGAGAGAGCCTGAAAAGTATGGCTCAACTACTCTTAAAGATATTGAAACTATGGTTATTGATAAGGGAAGAGAACTTGGTGTGAAAGTTGAAGTTTGGCAGAGTAACCATGAAGGTGAAATTGTAGACAAAATACAAAAAGCGATGGGGCATTTCGATGGTATTATTATTAATGCTGGTGGATATACTCATACTAGTGTTGTGATACGAGATGCGATTTCAGCAGTTAAAATACCAACGGTGGAAGTGCATATGACAAACATCCATGCAAGAGAAGAGTTTCGTCATATTTCTTTGTTATCTGGGGTTAGTATAGCTCAAGTTGTAGGTTTTAAGGAACGAAGCTATCTTTTTGCTCTTGAAGGTTTAGTCGATTATTTGAAATGATTTAATTAAAAACCTTCCTCTAAAGAGGAAGGTTTAAATTTCTCATTCTCTCTCTCTTTTACTCTAACATTCTGTCAATGTCTTATGTTATATAAAAGATGTTTTTTTATATAAAATTTCATAAGATTTAAATTTTGTTACAAAAATTAAAATATTATTTTTTGTTTTTTCTACTTTCCATTGCTTTTTTTGTAAAAAGCTATGAAAAACTTGCTTGTTTTATAGCCAATTGCTGAGGGTTACATAATTTGAAGCAACTTTAATTAATCTTTGTGCTACATTTTCTAAATGTATAATGTATTTTAATTGCAATAAGCTTAGAAACAAACAGTACAAAAAAATAAATTGTCATGTTTACACTAATTATTCTTGTGTTATGATGATAACACAAAGGGATGATATGAAAAAAGATATTTTACTAAAACAAAAAATCGGATTAAGGCTTTCTAGGGCAGGGCACTTGTCTAAATTATTTGCAATTCAGACATTTAAAAAAAGCGAGCCTGATTTAAGACCGGAACAGTTTACAGTTTTATATGCTCTAAAAGAGCATAATGGAATGTATTTGAGGCAGTTAGGTGATATCACATACAAAGACCGTCCGAATATGACAAGAATTTGTTCGATTTTAGAAAATAAAGGATATTTAACTTCTGAAATTGATGCAGAAGGCAGACAAGTTAAAAAATTGTATATTACTCAAAAAGGTAGAGAAGTTTGTGATAGTACGCTTCCGGTCGTTTTAAACGTTTGGCAAGATTCAATAAAGGGGCTTGCGCAAGAAGAAATTGATAATTTCTTAAAAACACTGGATAAAATAGAAGAAAATATGAAATCAAAAACATTGGTTTAGGTGATATTATGGCAAAAAAACAACATGAAGATAAAAATCCACCGGAATTTGTAAAAGAAGCAAAAAAACGTCTAAAAAAAAGGCGTCCAGAATATAAGAAAAAACGCGTGATTGTACCGAGTATAACAGCTGCAATTCTTATAATACTTGGTATCACAGCAGCTATACACGCTACTTTTTATCAATCAACAGATGATGCGTTTGTTGAAGGTCGTCTTGTATCTATTGCACCACGTGTTGCAGCACCTGTAGTTAAACTGTTAGTTGATGATAACCAAAACGTAAAAGCCGGAACTTTGCTTGTTGAATTAGACCCAAAAGATTTTGAAGTTGCTTTAAATCAGGCAAAGGCTAAACTTGAAGAAGCAAAGGCAGCTTTTAATATGTCTACTAAAAAAGTTGATGAAAGTGCCTCTAAGGTAAACAAATCGTTTGAAGATATTTCTTCTGCAGAATCAAGGTTGGATTTTGCCCAAAAAGATTTTGCAAGATACAAAGATTTATACAAAGACGGAATTGTTTCTAAACAAGCTTATGAAAGAGCTAAAACTGCGTTAGATGTCGCAAAAGCTGATTATAATTCCGCTCAAGAACAGGCTGACGCTGCGAAACACGCATTGGAATCAGGAAAAGCTAAGGCAAAAGCTGATGAAGCAACAATTGAAAAATTAGAAGCCGAAGTTGAGCAAGCTGAATTAAACTTAAAGTATACAAAAATTTATGCACCTCAAGACGGTATGGTTGCTGCAAGAAGTGTTGAAAAAGGTAATTATGTAAATGTCGGTCAACCGCTTATGAACATTGTTCCTGAGCAAGTTTGGGTTGTTGCAAATTTTAAGGAAATGCAAATTACGCACATGCACGCAGGGCAACCTGTAAAAGTAAAGGTTGATACTTATCCGAATAAAAGGTTTAAAGCACATGTAGACAGCATTCAAAGAGCGACAGGCGCAAAATCCAGCTTGTTCCCTCCTGAAAACGCAGTTGGCAGTTACGTTAAAATCGTTCAAAGAGTACCTGTAAAAATTGTGTTTGACGAAGATATCTCTCATTATAATATTGTTCCCGGCATGTCAGTAGTTCCAAAGGTTAGAATCAAAGATGGAAAACAAAAAGACAATTAATCCATTTATAGTTGCATTTGCGGTATTGTTACCATCGTTTTTAGCTTTGGCAGCTTCATCAGGAACAAATGTAAGTCAACCGCACATTGCCGGTTTTTTCGGAGCAACACAATATGAAGCAAATACCGTTATTACTTGTTATATAATTTCAGGCGGTTTGATGTTGCCTGTAACAGGGTATTTGGTTCGGTTAATTGGGAAAAAATTACTTTTTTATTACAGTATTATAATTTTTGCACTGGGCTGTTTGTTGTGTATTCTTGCACCGAATTTGCAAGCATTAATCTTAGCAAGAATTGTTCAAGGTATAGGAAGCGGTGCAATTCTGCCACTTTGCCAAGCAGTTTTACTGGAAGTTTTTCCTCCTGAACAGAGAGGTGTCGCAATGGCATTATTTGGAGTTGCCGCGATGTTTTCACCGCTTGCAGGCCCATTTGTTGGAGGTTATTTAACGGATAATTATTCTTGGCAATGGATTTTTATAATTAATATTCCGCTTTCTTTATTATCTTTACTTTTAATAAAACTTTTTGTAGCTGATGAAACTCCAGTTAAACAAAAATATAACAAAAAATTTGATATTGTTGGGTACACTTCAATCGTAATAGCAATGGGATGCATGCAAGTTGTTTTGGATAAAGGTCAACAATACAATTGGTTTGATGAAACTTGGATTTGTTGGACAACAGGGGTTTGTATATTCTCGTTTGTATTCTTTTACGTATGGGAACTTGAATACAAGTATCCCGTAATTGATATTCGAGTCTTCAAAGACCGAAATTTTTTATTTGGAACGATTGCAAGCTCGTTTATTAACATAATTTTGTATTCAACATTGTTACTTGTTCCAATGTTTGTACAAAGCTTAATTGGTTACAGTCCTTCAATGTCAGGTTTAACGATGTTTCCAAGAGCAGTTGTTTGTTTGATAGGTTTAATAGTGGTTGGTGAAGTTTCAAAATATGTCAACCAAAAACTATTGTCTTCTATTGGGTTTATAGTAATGGCTTGCGCGCTTTTGATGCTTACGCAAATGAATCCGACATCTTCAATGGAAAGTATAATTTTACCGAATATTTTACTTTGTATTGGTGTTCCTATTGCGTTTGTGCCGATAACAGCCTTATCATTTCAAACTCTACCGGCAAGTAAAAACGCGGACGCTGCGTCTTTGCACGCTTTATTTAAGAATATTTTGACAGCGGTTTCAACATCTGCTTCATCAACGTTTATCGCAAGAGTTTCGCAAGTTTATCAAAATTATTATGTTGCAAATCTTGCACCGCATAATCCTTTGTTCTTAATAAAATTCAATGCTTTTAAGCACAAAATGATGACTTATTATCCGGCTGTTGTAGCATCAAAAAAAGCAAACGGCTTATTGTATAAACAGCTTTTAGCGCAAGCAAGGTTAGGTGCATTCTTTGATATTTTCACATTAATGGCATTACTTTCTTTAAGCGCAATTTTAATTATATTACTTCTTAAAAACAAACAGAAGCGTTCTGCAAATAATTAATAACTTAATAAATTTAATTTTATGCTAAAATAAATTTATTAAGTTTATGGAGGGATAAATGAAAGAGGCATATTTTCCACAAGAAATAGAAAAGAGATGGCAGGAAAATTGGGAAAAGAATAATGTTTTCCATACTCCTGACAATAGTGACAAGCCTAAGTATTTTGCGTTATCAATGTTTCCGTACCCATCAGGCAAACTTCACATGGGGCACGTTAGAAACTATACAATTACGGATGTAATTGCAAGATTCAAAAAAATGCAAGGCTTTAATGTACTTCATCCGATGGGATGGGATAGTTTCGGTTTGCCGGCAGAAAACGCTGCAATGAAACATGGCGCTGACCCTGCAAAGTGGACTGATGAAAATATTGCCTATATGACAAAACAACTTAAAATGCTTGGTTTATCTTATGATTGGCAAAGAGAAGTTACAACTTGCAAACCTGATTATTATAAATGGACTCAGTGGTTATTTATTCAACTTTATAAAAAAGGTTTGGCTTATAAAAAAGAAGCTGCAGTAAACTGGTGCGACAAATGCGGTACCGTTTTAGCCAACGAACAAGTTATTGATGGTAAATGCTGGAGATGCGATAGCGTTGTAGAAAAGAAATATCTTTCTCAATGGTTCTTCAAAATTACTGATTATGCTGAAAGATTGCTTGAAGATTTAGATAAACTTCCGGGTTGGGGTGACAACGTTAAAACAATGCAAGCAAACTGGATTGGAAAATCTCAAGGTGCAATTTTCAAGTTTAAGGTTAAAGAAATTGAAGGAATGGAGGTTCCTGTTTATACAACAAGACCTGACACCGTTCATGGTATAACTTATCTTGTAGTAGCACCTGAATACAAGGATATTGATAAACTTACAACTCCTGAAAACAAAGAAAGAGTTGAAGAATATAGAGCAAATGCTCGTAAGATGACTGAAATTGAAAGACTTTCAACTGATAGAGTTAAAACTGGTGTTCCATTAGGTACTCACTGTATTAATCCATTTACTGGCGAAGAATTTCCGCTTTGGACAGCAGATTATGCGCTTGTTGAATACGGTACCGGTGCAGTAATGGCAGTTCCTACTCACGATACAAGAGATTTTGATTTTGCTAAAAAATACAATCTTCCTCTAAAAGTTGTTATTTCTCCGGAAGGTAAAGAACTTAAACCTGAAGAAATGACAGAAGCTTATACGGAAGAAGGAGTTTTGGTTAATTCTAACGAATTCAACGGAATGAAAAACACTGAAGCTAAGAAGGCAATTACTCAAAAAGCTGTTGATAACGGTTTTGGTGAATTCAAGACTCAATACAGATTAAGAGATTGGTTGATTTCTCGTCAAAGATATTGGGGCGCTCCAATTCCTATGGTTTATTGTGACAAATGCGGTATTGTTCCTGAAAAAGAAGAAAACTTGCCTGTGATGCTTCCGACGGATGTTGATTTTTCAGTTGTTGGCAAATCACCAATTACAACTTCAAAAACTTTTGCAGAAACTACTTGTCCTATTTGTGGCGGAAAAGCAAGACGCGAAATGGATACAATGGATACATTCGTTTGCTCAAGCTGGTATTATTTGAGATATTCAGACCCTAAGAATTCTGAATTACCGTTCGCAAAAGAACTTGTAGACCACTGGTTACCTGTTGACCAGTATGTAGGCGGTATTGAACACGCTATTTTACACTTGTTGTATTCAAGATTCTTTACTAAAGCACTTAAGGATTTGGGCTTGCTAAGCTTTGATGAACCTTTTAAAAACTTGCTAACTCAAGGTATGGTTCTTAAAGACGGTTCTAAGATGTCTAAATCAAAAGGCAACACGGTTGACCCTGATGAAATATTCGAAAATTACGGTGCTGATACAGCAAGATTATTTATTCTTTCCGACTCACCTCCAGCTAGAGATTTTGACTGGTCAGACGCTGGCGTAGAAGGTTGCTATAAATTCTTGAACAGAGTTTGGAGATTAGTGAGCGATAATCAAAACGATTTAACAAAAGATTATAAGCTTACATTCCCTCTAACAAGAGAAAATGATGACCTTGTAAGAACTGTTCATATTGCAATGAAGGGAATTACAAACGATATAGCGAATGATTTCCAATTCAATACAGTAATTTCTAAATACAGAGAACTTACAAATGCAATATATGACTGGAGAAACAAAAAGTCTGGTTTAAACGATGAAGACAAGAATGTTTTAAGCTTTGCTATTATTTCGTTAATCAAGCTTATGGCTCCTGTAACTGTTCACATGTCAGAAGAAATTTGGCATGACTTGGGCGGAGTTGGTTCTATTCACGATGAAAAATGGTGTGAATGGGATGAAAACTTAGCAAAAGCAAGTAAAATTACTCTTGTTGTTCAAATTAACGGTAAGGTTAAAGACAAGCTTGAGGCTGATGAAGGCTTGAATAATGACGAATTGCAAGCATTGGCTTTATCAAGTGACAGAATAAAAGAACTAACAGCCGGCAAGGAAGTTGTCAAGGTGATTGTAGTTCCTAAAAAACTTGTTAATATTGTTGTTAAAGGTTAATTGATAAAAAGTCTGGTTTTATACCAGACTTTTTTGTAAAAAAATAGGATGTCTATTTCAGACATCCTATTTTTATTGAATTTAATTTTGTTATTCTTCAAATTGTTCAGCAATTTCAAAAGGTTGTTCTGATAATTTAAGAGTCTCTCTATCAATAATGCCTCTTTTTAATTCAGTAAAAGAAGCTTTTTTAGAATTAAATTTATTTTTAAGGAATTCATACGCAACTTTAGGATCACATTTTGTGCCACAGGTGAATAAATCAACTGCAGCATAACCTAATTCTGGCCAGGTATGAATAGCTAAGTGGCTTTCAGAAATAATAACAACACCGCTAACGCCGTAAGGATTAAACATGTGAAAGCATTTTTGAACTATTGTAGCACCGCATTCAAGAGCCGCGTCTATCATGTACTTTTCTACTTTATCATTACTATTAAGAATGTTTGGATCACACTCAAAAAATTCTGCAAGGACATGTTGTCCTAAGTTTACTTTGTCCAGATTTTGTTTTTCTAGCTCTTCTATTGATGATGATACAATTGTCAATTCATGTGCCTCCTTTGCTACCGGTACTTTTTTAGTACCAATCAAAAAATATTAACTTTAATATAATACTATAAAAACAAAAAATTTGTAAAATTTACACTTTTTCTTTATAGTATTAAGAAATTGTTACAAAATGAGGATGAAAAAATCCCCTAGTGAGATAGTTTTTAGTAAACATAAGGCGCGGAACGAAGTTCCGCGCCACATCTATTTCATATTTCAGCTAATTTTTAGTTGTTACTTAGGACGAGTCTGAATGTTGCAAGATTTTTGATAGAAAGCATTTTATGTTTGTTACCTTGCTTGTCTGCAATAGCAAAAATTCTGCAAATTCTTCGAATTTCTTCGATTTCTTTTCTTGAATTTAATTTATAAACGTTTTTAATTGGATCTGCGATAACTGACATTGTTGCGTTTAGTTCTTTTTCGTTCATTATTTCATCCTTATAAAATCTTCTTATGTATATATAAAGTATTTCAGTTTTTAAAAATTGCCTTTTTTGATGTGGAATGTGAAGTTTTGTAAAGTTGGATTTAGAAATTTGTGATTTTCTTAATGAATTGTTAAAAATGGATTGAGGGAATAAGAGGTTTAAAAATGTTTAATGCTATTTGTGATAGCAATTTCTATTATTGGTGAGGTATGTCAAGTCTTACATTAACAAAGTTTTGCCTGACTATTTCAACTGTCTTGCGATAATTAAACGCATTTCACAGCTTCGCCCTTGAGGGGAGAAGCTGGCTGGAAGCCTGATGAGGGTGATGAGAATTAAATTCTATACTTAATTTTGTTTTAGTTGTGTTCAATGCTAATCGCTGAACACGACCTCGTACTATCAAAAGCAACCAAAAGAAATTTTGAGTGTTTCTTTCGGCTGCTTTTAAATTAAGTTTTGTTATTTGCGATTGAGGGACTTGACTATTTGTAATAGAACCTACGGATTCTTGAGTTTTTAATATTAATAATTCATTGTGTACTCGTATCGTTGCGATTGCTTATTGAACTCAGGCCTTTTTTTTTGTAACGAAATATTGCAAAATGTTAAGCAAAAATAAAATTCTTTACATTTGCCTCAAACACTGTCATAATGCCCGACGGGACGGGACGGACCTAACTGTGTCTTGTGCGCGCAATTCTCTTTTTCTCAAAAACTTTATTAAGACATAAGAGTTGCAATTCAAAAGTTACACGAGAAAAAAAGGAGAAAGTATTATGACAAATTTACAAATTGGAATGACAAAACAAGAGGCAAAAAGTATTATTAAAAAAATGAGTGTACCAAGAGAGATGAAACGTTTAATCAAAAATTTTTGGCAAAAAGATGCAGATCAACGTATAACAAATGAAGTAGAACTCTCTATGTTAAAAAGTTGGGCTATGGGAAGTAGAAAAGTTGCAATGCCACATGGTAATGGAATGTCAGTTTTCGAGGGTAACGGAAATTTTGGTGAAATAGAAAAACATTATGAAACGTATGTATCAGATTCTCAAAGAGGATATTATGATAAACAACCAGGTCAATTTGATATGTTTGTAAAAGCTCAATATAAAAATACAGTTACTGGAGAAGAATCTAACGATGTATTATGGGCAGAAAAAGATTCTTCAAAGTCAGTGGAAGATTTATTAATAGATGTCGATAATGACGGTTTTGCAGATAAAAGATTGCGTATTGTTACTGAATTGGATGAAAATAATATATTTGTAAATCGAAGTGAAGAAAATTATGATTTATAAAATATAAAAATGGTAATGTCGGTTGGGCATACTTGCCCAACATTAATTTCGAAAAGAATACGTAGTAGAATGAATAAAGGAGTTAACATGTTAGAATTTCTAAAGACAACGCCGTATAAGGCTCTTGAAAAATTAGTGAATACCGAAAGAAGTCAAATTTTAAAAAAGGAAAAATTTTTAAGCAAGATTGCAAAAATTGATGAAAATTTGGCTGCTCAAATTGAAAAATCAGTTGAAGGAGTAAATAAGCCAACATTTGAATTAAGTGGACAAGCGAACGCTTATTATAATATTGCCAGTGTAAATATCCTCAAAGGAAATAAAATTATCGGTAATGGTCATATATCAAAAGCTCGACAACGAGTAGGAAACTTACCAAATGCCGTAGAAGGTTCTTTCTATTTGTCAAATGGGGACTGTATTAGTATTAAAGGAAGTTCTGCTAAATTTAAACAAGATTTGAATATTAAAACGACAACAAAAGAAGAAATTACTGCTGCAAAGGATGAATTAAAAAATAATGAGCTTGTCAAGACTATTGAAGCGAAAATGAAAAATTTAAAATCTAAGAGTGATAAGTAAAGACTGTCGGTTGGGCATACTTGCCCAACAAAAACTTGAGAATAAAAAGTCATGATTTAATTTTAAATCATGACTTTTATCTATCAATCTTTATCACTTGGATAATTTTATGTGAAATTATACCCCTCACCCCTACCCCCTCTCCCACAAGGGCACTACAGTCCATGATGATTTTTTCAAATGAACGACATTCGCGCCGTGAGCGTTTTTTAGCGAACGTGAGAGAGCAGGCTTTGCCTGCAATATCTATTTTATAAAACGCTCGTAAGAGCGTAGGAAGCGGTAGCGTATTTTCTCTTTCTTTTGGTACTTTTCTTTCTCTTTTCTTCGCAACAAAAGAGAAAGAAAAGTACATTATAAAAAACTTTTTTATTACAAAATAATTCTCTTACTTTTTTCTTTTTTGTTGCGAAATAAAAAGAAAAAAGTAAGCAAAAAAGAAAAATAACGCACTGTTTTCTAC
>CAKVLL010000032.1 GCA_934757255.1 uncultured Candidatus Melainabacteria bacterium
TTTACAATTCTTTTAAGTGGATATGTTGAGAAGCGGAAAAGTTTGTTTAATCGGATAAATCCGATATTTAGGATAAATTTTATTAAAATGAACTTTTCAACCTTTCAACTATTTAACTTTGTTTAATTTCTAAGCATTTTCTACATCTCGTCGAGGTTTTCGTCTAAAAGCGTTTTAATATCTCGCTCTTCATTACAAGTTTCATAAAATCATCCGCTATTATTGCGTGATAAAAAGCTTGTCTTTAGACATATAAACAGATATTTTTCTTCAAGTTTATGTATTTGATAGATTATCTATTGTTTTTTAAAACCTTTTTTGTTTTTCTTCGTGATTAATTTCCAGCGGAAGAAAAAACCTCTTTTCTATCATACTAAAATTTTTTAAAATTGTAAAGAGAGTGTAAAAATTAAAAAATGTGGGAACCGCTTACGCTATTCCCACCCTACGTTCTAAAATGATGGATGCTTGTTCATCAACAGGGATTAGAAGCAATCGTTAATCAATTATCATTAACATTTTTTCGCATTACGCCAAAAAGGAACGTAAAGTTTGTAGTTTGTAGGTCGTGTTGGACAATTGTCATCCAACACGACAAATACATAAATTTTAATGTCGTGTTCAATGAAAAATGTTGAACACGACCTACAAACTACAAACTAATAATTTTGAGGGATAATATAGTAAAATTAAACATAAGTGGATTAGGGAAATATGAGTACAGTACAACCAATTAGTTTTCAAGGAAAAACTCGCTATCTTTCAGATAACGCTTATAACAATATGAAATCGGTTTTAACCAAGATGAATCATAGCACCGGTTATATAAACGGTGGCAACGTATTTTCAACTTCACATCTCACGCGCTTAAAACTGTATGATAATAGTGCAATGTTGTGTGATAGCAGATTCTTACTTAAAAAAGTTAAAGATAATGAGCAAATGCAAGGCAAAACCTTGATTAGTACACGTAATGCTCAAGTAGAAATTGATAATAAATCAGGTGAAGTTAAAGGACTTGATAAACCATTTTTCTCAACTTGGACAAAGGTTATAGGTAAAGTTGAACAAGCGATTCAAAGATTTGCCGAGAATTTTGAAAATTCAAAATATGTAAAACGCGGTTATGTTTCACTAATTGGTTGTACTAAAGATGGTGAAACCAAGATTAATAACATAATTGAACATACAGAAAAATAGATAAGTAGGATGCAATTTTTGCACAATCAATATTCTTTGCATTATCCCAAAAACACATAAGGTGGGAACCGCTCACGCTTTTCCCACCCTACCTGCTTTTTCACGTCCTACCATACTGCTTTGTTTTGTTTGGCATTAATGTCAAACCTACATACTACGGTCTACTCCTCAAAATTGTTTTGTAAAGTTTTTGAAACAAAATAGCAAAAAATATTTTTATGGGTTTATAAATAATTGAGGACAGTTAATTTAGGAGAAATTATATGACGAAAATTTGTGGTTTTGACAGATTTGATAACATTAGAACCAATGCACAATTAAGTAATGACATAATTGATACGCAATACTCTTTTGATAGACAACTTGCAAAATATGCAGAAAATCATTTAAAAGATTGTAAAGAAAACCCTACGCTGGGATTATTAGCAAGACAAAATCAAAGAACAAATTATTATCCTAAAAGTGCAAAAATAAATATGGCAATGCTTAATGAGCAAGATAGTTTTATTCGTGCTGACAATGAATTTAAACAAGTTTGCCAAGATATGTACCACAAAACTAACAAGGTAAGACGTCAATTAATCAAAAAAGAAAGCATTGTTTTAGATAATATTGAACCTATCAAAAAGAATTTTACAAGAACTATGATAAAGTTATTTGGAAATTTAATGAAATAACTCTAACTTCAAGAAATTTACCTTTGAAAATTATAGTCTGCAGATTCTATTACAAAAGTCAAGTCCCTCAATCATAAATAACAAAACTTAATTAAAAGCAACCAAAAGAAACTTTAAGAATGTAGGGTGGGAAAAGCATAAGCGATTCCCACCTTTTTTAAAAAGAAATTTACAACTCTTTTAAATTTTCATCCAAGAAACGAAGTCTTGTAATATCGAACAATCTTTCAGAATCTACAAGCTGCATCAAGCTGTCTGCTCGTAATGCAGGAATGTCAGAGCCTTGTCCTGTTTTTAGGAATATATAAAGACTACCTTCGTCAAACCTGTAAGTTCCCACTGACTTTTTGAAATCAGTAGTTTTTTCAACTCCTTTTTTATTTTTCTTGGAAATTAAAATCTCAGATGAAGTTAGAACTCTTTCAACATCCTTTTTAAATTCCTCAAAATCATAGTTCTCGTTAGATTTACAATAAGGTGTTATACAATATTCCGCCCACTGCGCAGCTATATCAACCGCCGTAGTATATCTTTCAACCCTTTTAACATCAACAATTTTCGCACCGTCAGGGAGTTTTGGATTAATAATATCCATAACCTCTTTTTCTGTCAGATTATCATAAATTTCGATATCTACAAGTTCGCCTTCCGATTGCGCAAACAAAGGTAGCGCAACCCCCATAGACACCTTCATTGTAGGGTTAAAGCCGAGTGTGAACACCATATTCAAGCCGGAACGCGCTAAAACCTTATGGAAAGTACTTTGCCAATCAAGGTGTGAAAAATATCTAAGCAAGCCTTTTTTCGTAATTTTCAAACGGTAGCGATAAACAGGAATATTAGGGTCAACATTCGCTCTTGTAGGATCACGATGTTCTTCAATTGAAACAATTTTTTGAGCTTCTTCTGATGCTTTATAAGGCTTTGCCATAACTTTATGTGTTTTTAAAGATGAGCAAACACCACATTGAACGCATTTATTTTCGCAAGTCGGCTGTAGATTAAATTCGCAACCTTGTTTCATCGCTTCTTTATACTCATTTTGTAACCATTCTTTTTTAAGCCCTGTATTAATGAAATCCCAAGGCAAAACTTCGTCTAAATCAAAAGATTTTCTTGCATAATCTTCAAGCGTAAATCCGCATTCTTTTGCCGTTTCAGCCCAAACATTTTTGTCGAAATATTCACCCCAAGCATCCAAATAGCAGCCTTTTTTATAAAGAGCTTCTATATATTTACACAAGCTTGCATCACCGCGAGTCAAGGCCGCTTCAATTTGAGAAACAAACTTTTCGTGGTAATTAATTTTTAGTCCTTTAATATGCTTAGTTTTTTCTTTCAAGTAATGAATGTGCTCGGTTACTTTGTCCAAATCCATTTGTGGACACCATTGGAATGGTGTAAATGGTTTTGGCACAAATATTGAAAGCGTACAAGTAATTTCAAAACCGTGTTTTAACTCTTTTTCACGCTTAATCAGTTTTGCACGATATTTAATTTTATTAAGAAGTTCCGCCATTTCATCCATATCTTCCAATGTTTCAGTTGGAAGCCCTGAAATGAAATAGAACTTAATCTTTGACCAGCCATTTTCGTAAAGCGTTAAAGCTGCATTAATAATTTGTTCTTCTGAAATATTCTTTTTAATTACGTTTCTTAAACGCTGACTTCCTGCTTCAGGCGCTAGTGTCATACCTGATTTGCGGACAGATTGGACAAGATTTGCAAGCTCCAAATTAAATCCATCAATACGTTGGCTCGGGAGCGAAACAGAGATTTTCTTTTTATTAAAATCAACAGCCAATTCTTTTATGACTTCTTTAATATTTGAATAATCGTTTGACGACAAAGAAAGCAATGAATACTCGTCATAGCCTGTATTGTTAATAAGTTCTTTTGTGATTTTTATAATATCTTCTGCCGAACGTTCTCTAACCGGCAAGGTTACATGTCCGGGTTGGCAAAAACGGCACATCCTTCCGCATCCGCGACGAATTTCCACAATCGCTCTATCGTGTACTGAACTAGAAAACGGTATAGGATAAGAAGTTGAGGCAGATTCTAGAGTTAATGGCGCAAGACGCTTTTCAACAGTGCGATAAGATCCCTCCCTAGATAGGGAGGGTTGGGGTGGGTTGCTATCCCCGCAAGGGGCGAAGGGAGTGCTACTCCAACAACCTTTTATCCTACATAAATCTTCAATTCTTTCTCTTCTCGGTAAACCTTTTGTACGCTCTAATGATGCGCATACATCCACCATCATTTCTTCGCCGTCACCAATGCAAAATACATCGATAAATTCGCACATTGGAAGCGGATTATAACAACAAGGTCCGCCTGCTAAAACAATTGGCTCATCTTCTCTTCGCTCGTCATTTCTAACAGTAATTCCTGACATTTCAAGCATTTTTAAAACAGTCGGATAAGATAATTCATATTGTAGAGAGAAACCGACACCATCAAAATCTTTGAGTGCACGTTTTGACTCTACACCGTATAAAAATTCAGGCTTAAAATCAGGCTCAGGTGCGTAGGCTCTATCAGCCATCATACCTTCTTGTGAGTTTACTCTATCATAAATAATTCTAACCCCAAGATTGCTAATCCCAATTTCATATTTATCAGGAAATACAAATGCAAAACGAACTTTCGCTTTGTCAAAATCTTTGTTATATGATAAAAATTCTCCACCTACATACTGGTAAGGTTTTGTAGCTTTATATAAAGCTTCTTGCTGATCTCTAAAAAAACAATTCATAATTCCATCCTTATAAAAAGTTTCAACTTAATTTAAAAATTTTGTAAAGTTTCCACCAATTTCGTAGCGCTCGCAATATCGTTTAAGTTCTTTTATAACAACATTAGACAGTGCGAATACTGCAATCAAGTTGGGAACTGCTAAAAATAAAGTAACTGCGTCTGATAAGTTTATAATACTTTGGAAGTTCATTGCAGAACCGGCGATAATGCAGATACAGTATATTGCTTGAAAAATTCTGGTTTTATTTTTAGAATCTCCAAAAAGAAAACCCCAAGCTTTTAAACCGTAATAAGAACCACAAAGCATTGTTGAAAGCACAAAGCAGCTTGCCATTATTGTTAATAAAATTGGATATGCAGGACAAATTGTTGCAAAAGCTTTTGAGGTCAATTCAATTCCGGCAATTCCATCAACTGTCAAATAAGCTTTTGAAACTACTATTACAAATGCTGTAGCGACACCTACAATTACTGTATCTACAAAAGGTTGCAACATTGAAATAAAAGCTTGTGCGACAGGCTTATTTGTGTTCACAGCGGAAAAAGCAATAGGAGCGGTTCCCAAACCGGATTCATTTGCAAACATAGCACGTCTAAATCCCCAAAGTAAGCAAGCAAATGCACCGCCAGTCATTGCTCTTGGAGAAAAAGCTTCTTTTATAATTAATACAATCGTTTCAGGCAGATGATGAATATTGAAAATGCAAACTAAAAATGCGCTTGCAACATAAAGTGAGCACATTATTGGAGTGACTTTTGAAGTAAATTTGCCAATTGCTTTAATGCCGCCAATTATTGTAAACCATGTTATAACAGCAACTATAGAGCCTAGAATCCAACCGTTGTTTGCAAAAAAACTGGACTCTCCACCTGTAATTTCGGCATACTGTGCTGTCATAGCGTTTATTTGAAATAAATTCCAACCTCCAATCATTGCAAAAATACAGCAAATCGCGTAAATTTTTGATAATCCGATACCAATTTTTTCAGAATACTTGTTACCCTTAAAAGCGATTGGTATATAGTACATAGGTCCGCCGGAAACGGTACCGTCCGGATTAGTTTGACGAAATTTTACACCTAATAAAACTTCGGAGAATTTAAGTGCCATTGAAAAAAGTCCGGCAACTATCATCCAAAAAATAACACCAGGCCCTCCAATAGAAACAGCTGCCGCTGAGCCGGCAACATTACCGATTCCGGCTGAAGCTGATATGGTTGCACTCAACGCTTGAAAAGAAGATAGTTCTCCTTTTTTCTTTCTTTGAAATCCACTAGGGTTATTGTACTTATAATTATTTGTAATTAGTTTTAGTGCGTGTTTAAATCCCCAAAAACTAATAAAACCTGTTCTAAACGTAAAATATAGGGCCGCAGAAATTAAAAGAAGCACTAAAAATTCAACCTTTACATTTCCAATCATAAAGTATGAAAATATAAAGCCCGAAACTTTATCAGCTATTGGTGATAACAAGCTATCTATTACGGCATCTAAATTCATAATGCTATTTTACAATAAACAAGCAAATCTTTTTGCTTTTATCTATTAATCTTTACATTTTTCTTTTTAATAGAGAAAGATTCTTTTTGTTTTTGATTGCAAGAATCTTTTAAGAGATAGGTTTCAGAAGATAATATGTAATTTTTTATTACAGAATTTTGTTTTTGCATGTTTCTATATTAAAATAGTAGTATTAGAAAGACTTTAGTCTTTTGTTTGAGAAAGAGTTTAATATATAGTTG
This sequence comes from uncultured Candidatus Melainabacteria bacterium, assembly GCA_934757255.1. Classification (GTDB taxonomy): domain Bacteria; phylum Cyanobacteriota; class Vampirovibrionia; order Gastranaerophilales; family Gastranaerophilaceae; genus CAG-196. Next base: position 6,381 of record CAKVLL010000032.1, read on the forward strand.
GGATAAATTTTAATGAGAAGAAGAAAAAAGTATGATTTATACATAGTAACATTTTTAGCATTATTTACTATCGGATATTTTATTTACAACCATACTTCTTCAGAATCCAGAGGTGTTGAGAATTATTCGACGGCGCTTGAAGCGTATAAAGAAAACGATTATGAAAAAGCTTACCAAGATTTTGGTAAAGTACCATCAGGTTCTACGCTAAAACCTTCTGCATTATTTAGACAAGCAAGATGTGCGACGAATATGGGTAAAAACGAATTAGCCATAAAAAAATACAACAGAATTGTGCGCAACGGCTCAAAATCTTCAATAGCGCCAATTAGTGAATATAATATGGCGAATTTGATGTATGAAAATAATGATAAAGACGCGAAAAAACACTTTAAAAAAATTATAAAAAAATACCCAACAAGTGATTATGCTATCGCTTCAGAATACTATTTGGGTATGATTGAAGTTGCAAATCCTCCTAAAGGTGAAAAACGCTTGGCAAAATCTCAAGACAAAGCTTTAAATTATTTTAAAGATTATATGGAAAAGGCGCCGGATGGACGTTTTGCTCTAAAATCAATAGATGAAATTGTGAAACTTAACAGGCCACTTTCCAATTACGATAATTTGTTAATCGCTAAAAGTTATTACGCAAACGGCGAATTCGAAAAATCAAAAACCTTTTTAAACAAAACTACACTTGCAGAAAGCTGGTCTGATTTTGCAAAAGATGAGTATAAATTAGGAAATAAAGAAAAAGGAAATTATTATACAGAGTTGGGATTAAAAGAGCATGCTGCAAACACTTCTCAAGAAGATGTTTATGAAGTTATTGATAATTATGTGGCAAATGCTTCTACAAGAACAGATGGAATAAAAAAACTCGTTGATTTAAATTTAAATTCAACAGGTGCTGATTATGTTGCGTATCTTAATTGTAATGAAGTAGTTGGTGAAGGTTTGAAAGAAGCTTGTTATAGAACGCTTTATGAAAAATATCCGAACGGACAATTTTCTGCGGATTCTTTGTATAACGTATTTATTACTAAATATTTGCAAAAGAAATATCGCGACGCACAAAGGCTTGGATTTCTGCACTTAGAAAAATTTCCAAACGTAAAATCTAGTCCTGCTGTAATGTATTATATGGGAAAAATTTCGTTTAAATTAAAACATTACGAAAGTGCTAATAATTATTATAAAAAAGTTGTAAATAACTATCCTGATTCATATTATGCATTTAGAGCAAATTATAATTTATATAAAGACGATGGAATGTTTCCATTTTTGGAATTAAATGTAAAACCTGTAGTTTTTCCATATAAAAAATCTTTGGATAATAATTTGGTCGTTAAGTTGGCATATTTAAAGGATTATGATTTAGTTGAAGAATTATGCAAGAATGATAAATTTATTCAAAGCTGGATTGCTTATCAAAAAGGTAATTATACTTTATCTGCATTCCTTGCTAGAAACGGAATGGAAGAAATGAGCATCAAACCTTCGTTTGACGATTTGAGATGGCGCTTAGTTTATCCAACGCATTATTACGAGACTGTTGACAAAGTTAAAAACGATAATAACCCTATAATATTAGAATCTATTATTAAGGAAGAAAGTCATTTTAATCCGTTTGTAAAAAGTGCTGTCGGAGCAGTAGGTTTAATGCAATTGATGCCGGCAACTTATAATGAAGTAGTTGCGAAGCACAATTTGCCAACCAATTTGAATGTTGAAACTTCAAACATTACAGCAGGAAGTCTTTATTATTCAAGCTTGAAAAAGGTATTAGGAAATAAAGATTTGTACGCAATAACGGCTTATAATGGTGGTATAGGTTCTGTTACAAATTGGTTCTCAAAACTTATTTATAATGATACAGATGAATTTGTAGAACAAATCCCATATCCGGAAACTAGAAACTATGTAAAGAAAGTTCTTAGAACATACTGGGTTTACGGAAATGTTTATTAAAAAACAGCTCCTTTTTATTTGGAGCTGTTTTAAAAATTTTTAAATACCTTTAGGTGCACCGTTGATTAATTTTAAAATTTCTACAACTCTTGGCATTTGGCAATCAAATGAATAATGAGCCTTTCTAATTGAGCATTCGCTACAATTACCATTAAGTTTATAGCATTCGATTGCTTGTTCTGTCCAATTTTTTGTAATAGATTCAGACATTGTAGGCTGAATAATAGCTTGATTTAGCATTACACACTATCTCCCTTATATACATACTAAATTTATTTTGTAAAAATAGCATCATCTAAATATATGAAATTTAGTTATTTTTTAGTACAATAATCTTTAATGAGAGGAATTATATGAAGTTAAAAGATTTAGAGTGTTTGAAAGAAGAATGTCGAAATTGTACAAAATGTATTTTAGGTGAAACAAGGAATAATATTGTATTTTCTGATGGAAATCCTGAAACCGCAAAAGCAATTTTAATTGGCGAAGCGCCCGGTGAAAATGAGGATAAAACAGGAACTCCGTTTGTTGGAAGAGCTGGAAAACTGTTGAATGAATTTCTTGAAAAAGCCGGAATCTCAAGAGAAAAGGATTTGTATATAATTAACACAGTAAAATGCAGACCGCCTAAAAATAGAGTTCCATCTGATGAAGAAAAGAAACAATGTGAAGGTTATCTTTTAAAACAAATAGAGATTATTAATCCGGAAGTTATGATTTTTTGTGGTGCAACTGCTCTAAAATCATTTTACAAACCAAAAATTCAGATATCAAAAGTTAGAGGAGAAGTCTTAGAAATCGAAATTGGCGGAAAAGTTCGCAAATGTATTCCTATTTTTCATCCTTCATATCTTTTAAGATATCATTCTTTAGAAAAAGGTAGTCCTAGATATTATATGTTGGAAGATTTGAAGAAAATCAAAGAATTTATAAAATAAGTATTTGGAATTTATAGGAAAACAATGTATAATTAAACTATGAGGAAGAGGTTAGCAGGATTAATTTTATTGAGTTTTATGGCAAATGCGGCTTTTGCTGATGTGCCATATCAAGGTCACGCAGAATATGACAATCAATACACTCCTCCGGAAGAAAAATTGTTTACCGGAAAAACTGAATATTTGGAGAAAAAAGACGTTATTGAAATGACAGTTTCTCAGGTTCTAGACGGCACTTATTCTCTTGAGGGTGATGAATTTTTTGCAACTGTAACTTCTGATGTTATTGGTGATAAAGGTGTTATCATTCCAAAAGGAACTGTCGCGCATGGTTCAATCACTCAAACCAGCGAAGCGAAAAGACTTGGACGCGACGGCCATTTGAGCCTAAGTTTTGATTATTTGGTAACTCCGGATGGAAGAGAAATTCCAATAGAAGGCAAAATGTCAACGAAGCTACATCCTTTAAAGGCTGCGACAAAAATTGTTGCAACAGATGTCGGCTATACTGCTGTTGGTGGTGTTGCCGGAGGTTTGTTTGCGTTGCAAGCTTTGGGTTTAGAAGCTGCAATTGCTTCACAAGGTTACACTGTAGCCGGTGGTGCGGCTTTAGGCGGAACAATCGGTCTTGGAATGTCTTTGTATAGAAAAGGAAAAAATGTACTTATCGCACCTGGTGATGAAATCAAAGTACGAATTTTATCAAACGTAGAACTTCCGGTTTATAAAGAAGAAGCTTTGCAAAAACAAGAATTGAATTTTCCAGGATTAGATATAAGAATTGCAAATATACTTTACGAAAAAGATCCGTTTGGCGAAGTTAACACAATTACTCTTTCTTTGTCAATTTCTAATATGTCAAAGAAAGCTTTTTCCGGAATGGATTTGGCGTTAGTTAATGATTATAATACAGTTTTTAATCCATCAATTTTTGGCGATACCAAGCTTTTATTTTCGCAATTAAAACCGGGTGATAGATATGCAGGACGTATTTCTTTTGCAGTACATAATGTAAAACAATCGTATTGGTTAATTGTAAATGATAGAGCGACAAACAAACCAATTGCAAAAATTTCATTAGATAATGCATATAAAAATGTATCAAAAGATGTAAAAAAACGCAATGCAAAAATAAAACAAGCAAAAAAGAATTATTACAAAGAAGATTCACCATTTGATTTGTAAGGAAGGAGATGTATGCATTATTTTTTAGGTTCATATCTTGTAACTATTTTTGGAATAATTTGTGCTTATTTGTGGGGAGAGCATGTCCATAATGGAACCGGTTTAATGTGTATATTTATTGTTCTTGTTCTGGCTATTCTAGAAATAAGTTTATCATTTGATAATGCGGTTGTTAATGCAATGAAGCTTGAAAAAATGTCAGAAAAATGGCGACATAGATTTATTACATGGGGAATTTTGATTGCGGTTTTTGGAATGAGATTTTTATTCCCACTTTTAGTCGTAGCAATTTTTGCAAAACTAAATATTTTGGCAGTATTAAACATGGCATTAAATGATGTACATGAATATGCGCGCTATTTATCACTTACTCACGCACCAATTGTAGCATTTGGTGGAGCGTTTTTATTAATGTTATTCATGGATTATTTTACAGAAAAGAATAAAGATGTTCATTGGATAAAACCAATCGAAGATTTTTTACAAAAATTTTCTAAAGTAAGAGGTATTTGTACATTTACAACTCTTGTTGTATTAAGCATTTTGATGTTAAAAATTGCGCCGGATGTTCGCCAGAGTGTATTTCTTTCCGGATTTTCAGGAATTGTAACGTATCTTGTTATAGATGGAGTTGCAGAATGGCTTGAAAAAAGGCAAGAAGAACGTGCAAAACTTTGTGCCAATGCAGTAAAATGTTCTGGAATTGTTGGTTTTTTATATCTGGAATTGATAGATGCGTCATTCTCCCTTGACGGCGTTTTAGGTGCGTTTGCTTTAAGTCAAGATATATTAATCATAACAATAGGCTTGTTTATCGGTGCAATGTTTGTGCGTTCTTTAACAATAATGCTTGTAGAAAAGAAAACTCTTGACCAGTATTTATACTTGGAACACGGTGCACATTGGGCTATTGGGACACTTGCTGTTTTAATGTTTGTTTCAACTTTTCATGAAGTTCCGGAAGTTGTAACAGGACTTTTAGGCTTAGTGTTTATTGTTTCAGCGTTTGTATCTTCTTTAATTCACAATAAAAACGAAAGAAACAAGGCTTAAAAAATGGAAAAATTGCAGAATAAAAATCTCTATTTTGTTGGCGGATTTTTGAGAGATGAAATACTTGGAATTCCGAGTTTTGATGTAGATTATTGCTATGAAGGTAACGCAATAGAAGAATTTTCAACGCTAAATTACGATGTTATAAAAACAAATCCGAGTTTTGGTACGGTTAGAATTTTTAAAGAAGGACTCGGTGAAATTGACATAGCTTCTACTAGAGAAGAAAAATATCCGCGTAAAGGACATTTGCCGGAAGTTTTTAATATTGGTTGTTCATTAGAAACAGATTTAAAACGAAGAGATTTTACAATTAATACTCTGGCTAGATGTACGACAAGTGAAAATCAGATAATTGATTTTTATGATGGAATTGGCGATATAAAGAAACGTCAGTTAAAAGTTTTACATGACGATAGTTTTATTGATGATCCTTCAAGAATTGTTCGAGGGTTAAAATTCTCTGTGCGATTCGGTTTTGAGTTTGAAGCTAAAACTCGCGAATTACAGGAAGAGTATTTAAAAAATATAAATTATGACATGAGTTATCATAGATTGAAAAAAGAGTTGGTTGAAACTTTTAATTTAAATAAACAAGAAGCGTATGAAAAATTTATAAAAGAAGGTATTTACAAGCTTTTAGCGCCTAATCAAGAAGTGCCTAAAATTAATCATTCAATAGAAGAAATTCTTTCAAACTACCAAACGAAACATACCTGGCTTATATATTTAGCGCAATTTGATTTGTCAAACCTTGAACTTACACGCCAAGAAAAGAAAATTCTTGAATGGGCAAAAAGATTAGAAACTGAAGAACCAACAAATAACACACCACAAGAGAGCATTTTGCTTCGTCACTTGTGGCAGGATTAAACCTCAAGTGGTTGGTCTAGTGAACGAATTGTTACGTTCATTGTTTCAGGAAACACTTGTTGCATGTGGCTTACTAAATCATTAGTTGAAGTCACCCAAAATATTGGTGCAGTTAAAATTTTGGGACTATAACCATCAACCGGTGGCAATTTAAACATTACAGGGTCATCACCATGATGTTTTGCTAAAATGTTTTTGATTCCGCAAAGTTCTTCGTATTTAACGTCACGTTTTAATTCTAAAGTTACGATATTAGAATTTTCCACTGATTTAACGTTATCAATAAGAACACTTACTGCACCTTCATCTCCTCTATGCTGAACTTTTCCGGTAATTACAACTTTGTTATCCTGCACAAGCAGTTCTCCGAATTCCATAAGTTTTTTATGGAAACAAACGCAATCTACTTTTCCAGTCAAATCTTCCAATGTTACAAATCTCAAGAATTTAGACGGATCTTTTTTAGTTGGAATTTGTCTTGTTGCAGTAATCAACCCACAAAGTGTAACAACTTCTTCTTCTTTGAGTTCCTTAAGTTCTGCAACTCTGTGTGTCATTAAAAATGGCAACTTATCACGAATTGAGAAAAGCGGATGCGAGGTTACATAAAAACCCAAAAATTCTTTTTCAAACAATTGAATTTCTTTATCTGTATATTCCGCGTCACTTCCAATAAGTTGATACTGAACGTTTTCAAACTCATTATCACCGCCTAAAGCCGAAAATAGACTAACTTGTCCCATCGCTCTATCTTTAGCTTCCTTTGAAGTTACATCTAAAATATGCTCCATGTTCTCAAAAAGTTGTTTTCTGCTTTTTTCTATATTAGAAAACGCACCGGCTTTAATCAAACCTTCTAAAGATTTTTTATTAACGTATTTAGCGTCTACGCGTTTGCAAAAATCAAAAATGTTTTTGAAGTCGCCATTTTCTTCACGCTCTTTTATAATCGCTTCGACAACAGGTGCGCCAACACCTTTAATCGCAGCCATACCGAAACGAATATTGTCACCGTCAGGTGCGTATTCTAAATATGATTTATTAATATCAGGTGCTAAAACTTTACTGCCAAGTCTTTGAGCTTCTTCAATATAAAGCTGAGTTTGGTCTTTATTGTCGGCTACACTGGATAGCAAGGCTGAAAAATATTCAACAGGATAGTGCGTTTTTAAATACGCCGTTTGATAAGCTACAAACGCGTAAGCTGCCGAGTGCGACCTGTTGAAACAGTATGAAGCGAACGCAAGAATTTGGTTAAAGAGTTTTTCTGCGTCCTCTTTTTTCATATCGTGTTTTGCAGAAGCGGCAATAAACTTACCTCTCTGTTCTTCCATTGTTTTAAGGTCTTTTTTACCCATCATACGACGGACTTGGTCGGCTTGACCAAGTGAGTAGTCCGCCAAAACTTGGAAAACCTGCATGATTTGTTCTTGGTAAACAATCGTTCCATAAGTATCTTTAAGCACAGGTTCAAGAAGCGGATGTGCGTAAGTAATCTCTTGTTTACCGTGTTTTCTTGCTACGAAATCATCAACCATGCCGGAACCCAAAGGCCCCGGTCTAAATAACGCAACCAACGCGCCTAAATCTTCAAAAACGTCAGGTTTAAGGCGTTTAACAAGGTTCATCATACCTTGAGATTCTAACTGGAATACACCTATTGTTTCACCACGAACAAGCATTTCATAGGTAGGTTTATCGTCAAGAGGAATATTGTTAATGTCAACATCAATTCCACGATATTTTTTAACCATTTTACAAGTTTTTGTAATCATGGTTAAGTTTCTTAATCCTAAAAAGTCCATTTTAAGAAGGTCTAAAACTTCTGTTGCTTCGTGTTTAGGATAACCGGTCTGAACGATACCATCTTTTGAAGGCTGTACAGGCAAAATCGTATCCAAAGGCGCGTGAGAAATAATTACACCAGCAGCGTGAGTACCAGTACCGCATTTCAAACCTTCAATTGCGATAGCCATATCAACCCAACGTTTAAAACTTATTGTTTTTCCGCTTTCAGGGTTCATTATTTGATAATCTTCATCATAAAGTTGTTTAAAATCGGATGTGCCTTCCGCTGCGACTATATCTCTAAGCCATTCTGCTTTCGGATTAGATGCTCTTGCAACATCAAGAGCCGGTTCAATTAAACCTGTAATTCTGTTACTTTCGGCAAAAGGAACTTGTAGAACACGTCCTACACCTTTAAAAGCCGCTTTTGGCGCATAAGTTGAGAATGTAATAATCTGACAAACCTTATCTTCACCATATTTTTTTGTAACGTAATCAATAACATCACCACGTTTTTCGATACAAAAGTCGATATCAATATCTGGCATGGTAAAACGTTCAGGATTCAAAAATCTTTCAAACAACAGTTTGTGATAAATTGGGTCAATGTCAGTGATTTCTAAGGCATACGCGACAACAGAACCCGCAGCCGAACCTCTACCGGGACCGACAGGAATATCATGAGTTTTGGCAAAGTGAATAAAGTCCCATGTAATCATAAAGTACGCAGGGAAGCCCATGTGATTAATTACGCCCAATTCATATTTAGCACGTTTAATAATATCTTCAGGTGGCGGATCGCCGTAACGCTTCTTTAAACCTTCAAATACAATGTGTTCCAAGTAGTTTTCAATTCCTTGAATATACTTAGCTTCTTCCATAACATCAGCTGTATTCTCGGTTTTGTTTTTTTTCTTTAATCGTTCAATGATTTTCGGATCAACATCATCAGAAGTGAATATAAATTCTTCTGGAACATCGTAATGCGGAAGTGGTGCATTATGTAGTTCAATTTCTACATTACATTTATTCGCAACTTCTTCTGTATTAGCGCAACATTCTTCAAATGTCGCATCATCCATCCAAGAAAAAGCCTTGCGCATTTCTTCTTTTGATTTAACATAAAACTCATTATTTGGGAAATGAAAACGCTTTTCATCATCTTTGTTTGCGTTAGTTTGAAGGCATAATAAAGTATCTTGTGCGTCAGCATCCTCTTTTCTCAAATAGTGTGAATCGTTTGTGATAATCATTTTAATGCCAAGTTCTTTGGCAATCTTCATCAAGTCAGGATTAGTGCGTTTTTGCTCTTCCATATTGTGGTCTTGAAGTTCGATATAATAATCATCTCCAAACAAATCCTGATAACGCTTAGCAACTTCTTTAGCTTGGTCATATTCGTTTTTAAGTAGGTGCTGCAAAACTTCGCCACCTAAACAAGCAGACGCGCAAATTAAGCCTTCATGATACTCTTTTAATAATTCAAAATTTATACGAGGTTTGTAATAGAAGCCTTCGCACCAAGCAGTTGAAACTAATTTAATAAGATTTTTATAACCCTTATTATCTTTTGCAATTAAAATTAAGTGATATAAAGGATTATTAGCACTGTCTTTTACGTGAATATCACCCGTATTTACATAAAATTCACAACCTATAAGCGGATTTATACCGGCATGCTCAGCCAGTTCATAAAATTCAATCGCAGAGTACATTACACCGTGGTCAGTAATTGCAATAGCAGGAAGATTATTCTCTTGAGCATACTTAACTAAGTCTCCGACTCTAATCATCCCATCCAAAAGTGAATATTCTGAGTGAATATGTAAAGGTATTAAATTCGCCATAACTATAATCTATCACAAGGACGTATTAAGGTTTGTAAAATTTTGGTAAAGTTATAATGTTAAAAAAATACCGTCTTAAAATTGTTACAAAAATTTACATTATTTTTTTTAGTTTTTTTTTAAGTTTTAATAATTATTTTCAATATATGACCCATTTGGCCTAGATGAATTTCATTGTTTTATAAATAAGTTTCTTTACCTAATAAAAATAAACAAAAATTCATCTTAACATTTTCTTTACAAAATAAAAAAATATAGCAATTTTTATTTTGACCAGCTTTTAAATGTATACATAAGTTGATATAATCAGTTTATATCAATCCCTTTTTGAAGAAGTAATGTGTATGATAACAAAAATTGGTGTAGATAGTACTAGCAGAATAAATAGCAATAATGTTCGTCAAAAAGAACAGAGCAAACAGAATCCAAACTTTAAAGGTGTTGGAGCTATTGCTTTGGCAGGAATTCAGGCATGCGAAAGAATGCCTATGATAAACGTTACTGTTATTGATATGTTATCAGCGATTCTTCCAAGAACCGTTGTTGAATCTATGACAAACTGGTTCGCCGGTTTTGAAGCTTTTAGAAGGGAATCTTCAGGACTTGTTGTAAACTGTTTAATTCCAAGCCTCGTAACTTTAGGAATTGCAAAATGCATTAACCCAGCAATTATGCCTAAAGGTGTAAGTATGTCAAGATGTTGGGCTGATAGTTCTTTGATTGATAAGGCATCCGATTATTATAAAAATGCTCAGTCTTCAGATAAAGTTCAAGAATCATTAAAAAATATTTTAGGTAATATTGAAGGTTTTGAAGGTAAAAATAAAATTATATTTAAAGATGCTTTAAGTGCAGAAGAAATAGAAAAATATTCTAAAGAATTGGCTGATTTATCACGTTCAACAAATAGTGATAGAGCAGTTCGTAAAGAAATTAAAAAGCTTTCAAACAAAATTGTTGAAAAAATTCACGTGGCAGACAACATTAAAATTGCTGACAATGAAAAAATCGTAAACGCATCTTCAGTAAATTCTATGTTGGAAGATTCTGTTAAATACTTTAAAGAGTTCCAAAAATCAGGAATTGGTATTGAAGAATTTGCTAAAAAGAGTAAAAAACTTGTTAAAACTAAGAGTTTAGCAGGCTTAGCAGTAATTCTTCCGTTAGCTGCTTCAATGCAATACATTAACCGTTGGATAACAGGTAAAATTTCCGGCGTTAAAGGAGCACCGATTTATGATGATTTTGGTAAAGAAAAAGATAATGTTGAAGAAACTGCTAAAGCAAAAGAAGGTTTGCTGAAACAAAAACTTATTTCAATCTCTTCTATGATTGGTGTTTCACTTCTTTCTATGATGAAGCGTCCAACTATGAATATGCTTGAATTTAAGGGAATGTTCCCAACAATGGATCAGGCTAGAATAATTTCAACAACAACATTTGCATCTCGTATGGCAGCAGCTGATGATAAAAACGAACTGGCGGAAGCTACGGTAAGAGATATTGCCACATTCTCAGGATTATACTTCTTAGGTGATTATGCTGCAAAAGGTGCGGCTACACTTATTCAGAAATCTACAGGTGTATCATTGCTTAATGACACAAAACCTCTTAAAGGCGATGAGAATGTATTTAAAAAAGCTTGGCACTGGGTTAAAGATGTAAATATTAAATCTTCAGAAGAAGTTGTAAGCAAAACCCAACAAGCATTAAATGGTGCAAAACCAACAGATGCGCAACTTAAGACCATAGAAAAAGAATTAAAGCACGCACGTGATTTGCGTTCTGCTTGCCAAGTTGCCAACCTTGGTGTATCATTAGCATTATTAGGGATTATCGTTCCACTTTATACCAGACATAAAACCAAGAAAAAGCATGCAGAAGCATTGAAGCTTGCTCAAGAAAAATCACAAACTACACAAACCGATAAAACCCAAAAAGAACCGGTAACGCCTCTAAACGTTAAGTATAACAAACTTACGGCAGGATTTAGAGCTGATACTAAACTAGCAAGGTAAATATGAAAGTACAATTTAATCAACAACAAAATTACAACCCACAATTCAAAAGCGCAATTGACACAGGTTTGAGATATTTAGCTACAAACCAGGCTGTTGGCGCAAATGGTGTAGACTTCTGTTCTATGGTTGCACCAAGAACTACAATTGACTTTGTTCAAAGAGGTCCTGCAGCCGGTTTGGAAACAGGTAGACGTGAAATTATGGGTACAATTAATGATTCTTGTATTGGTTTGTTCGGCGCAGGTGCAGGTTGGTTGATTGCAAAAAGTTTGAATAAAAAGTTTGGTCTGAATGTAAATAATATTTTTACAGCTCCCGAAACTTTGAATATTTTGGCTGAAAATAAAGCTCAACAAATAAAAGATAAAAAATCACAGCTTGATTATATCAAAACTACCTTAGAAAATGTAAAAGCATATAATCCTGATTCAAAGACAGCAGATAAGGATGGTTACACAAGAATTTCTAAAGAAAAAATTGATGAAGTTGCGAAATATCTTGACGAATCTTTAAATAAAAATGTTAATTTTAACGAATGGACTAAAGAAAAAACTTCTAAATCAAGAGAAGTTTTGATGAACAAGATTACCGAAAGTACAGGGGCTCAGTCAGAATATATTTTAGAATCTTTAGATAAAAAGACTGTAAGTAAAACAAATTTGAAATCTTTGTTAAACGATATGTTTATCGTTTCTGATTCGTTCAATAAAGATAACGTAAAGAACGCTTTCGCAGAACAAATTAAATCTGGTAAAGCAGTAAAAGATAATACATTTATTAAAGGACTTTCAAAATTCATGAAGACACGTTCTGCAATGGGTTTTGGAATCGCAACTGCTATTGGTCTTTCTGTTCAACCTATTAACATGTATTTAACAAAATTGAAAACAGGTTCAGATGGTTTTGTCGGCGTTGAAGGTCGTTCAAAAGATAACAGTACCGGCTTTAAAGTTATGAAAGCAGTAAGTTCTGCGGCGTTCTTTACAATGATATTAAGTACATTGAATATGTCACCGATAAAGTTCTTAAAATCACCTGCGAAATTTATGGAAAAGATGTCATTTAATGGTAAAATGCCAACGATTAACCAATTAAAAGGTTTGTATGGTTTAACAATCATTTCAAGAATTTTCTCTACTCGTGACAAAGACGAACTTAGAGAAAGCTTAACAAAAGACTTTTTAGGTTATGTAAGCTGGTTGATTCTAGGTGATATCGTAAACAAACTTGTTGCTGACGGATTAGATAAGTCTACAATGAACTATAGAGCTGATTCTAAGAATGCAGGTAAATTTAAACGTACATTTAATGGTAGCTTAAAAACAAGAGATGAAATTTTAGTAGAAACTCTTGCAAATAATGGTATTTCGACAACTAAAACAGAAAATGGCAAAGTTCTTAATAAGAAATTTAATGAAATGGTTAAAGATTTGGATAAATTACCTGAATCTATTAAAAAAGCTTCTAAAAAACGTTTAAGAACATTAAATATTGCTCAAGTAGCAGGTTATTTGACAGCCAGCCTTGTTCTTGGTCTAGGAATTCCAAACTTGAATATTTATATTACAAATACTCTTGATAAAAAGAGAAAAGC
>CAKVLL010000033.1 GCA_934757255.1 uncultured Candidatus Melainabacteria bacterium
AAATAGAAATGCCTAAAGTCAATGGAGGAGAGAACCCGACAAGCTTTGCTTGTTGCGTGAGAGCCCTACAAAAAAAGACCTCCGAAGAAGTCTTTTAAATGGTGGGTGTGGAGAAGGACTCCATTGACGAGCAGAAAAAGGTGACTAAATGTCACGTTTTTCGTGTAGTTAGAGTGTGGGAAAATAGAAATGCCTAAAGTCAATGGAGGAGAGAACCCGACAAGCTTTGCTTGTTGCGTGAGAGTTCCACAAAAAAAAGACCTCCGAAGAAGTCTTTTAAATGGTGGGTGTGGAGGGACTCGAACCCTCGACCAATTGATTAAGAGTCAACTGCGCTACCAACTGCGCCACGCACCCATATACTATTTTTATTACATTATATAATATAACAAAATTATATTATCACAAACTTTTTTATTTTCAAATAGCTAACAAAAAAATATATATTTTATTAAAAACTTAAAAATGAACAAAAATTCTTAAAATTCGTTTTATAATAAACATGAAGTTTTGTTTTATTTATTACTAAATGTTGGAGGGAAACATGAAAAAAACATTATCAACAATTATTGTGTTAAGCCTAATTTTTGGATACGCAACTCTTTCTACACAAGCTATTACTCAAAACACAAATGAAACAAAAGGAACCATTAGCGTAAGCACTTCAGCAAACACCGAAGTTGCACCAGATGTTGCTGAAATTTCTTTTGCAATAACTACATCAGATACAAAATCTATGCAAAAAGCAACTATTACAAACAAAGAAATTTCAGATAAAGTTTTAACATCTTTGAAAGAAATGCTAAATACAACAAACGGTGATTATATAAAAACTTCAAACTTTAACGCCGCACCAGTTTACTCGTACTCAGGAAATAAAAAAATTTTTGACAAATATGAAGTTTCAAACAAAGTAATAGTTCATACAAAATCTTTAGAGAAAATTGGAACAATGATTGATAAAGCAATTGAATCCGGTGCAACAAATGTCGATAATCTGACATTTTCTGTTTCAAATTATGATACACAATGCGACCAATTACTTGGAATCGCAACACAAAAAGCTAAAAATAGAGCTGGTATTGTCGCAAAAAATCTCTCAACTTCACTTGATGGAATTCGAACATTCGATTTAAGCTGTAATTCCAATAATTACAACACTCCAAGATTGTATATGGCTAAAAATATGCTTTCGGCAGTAGCTGATGAAGCTGCCGGAAGTTCTCCAACGTCAATTTCTGGCGGAGTTGTAAAAATTAACGCTAATGTAAATGCGACATTCTATGTAAAATAGAAATATAATTTATTGAAACAAAAAGGCTATCTAATAAATATTTATTAGATAGCCTTTTTGTTATCTATATAATTATTTCACCTTGTCTGAAAATAACAACCTCGTCGTCTTTAAAACCGGCTACAGTCGAAGCTTTGCCTTTTGCTAAGCATCCATAATCAGGAATCAATAAGTCTACCTTATCGCCAATATATTTAACAGCTTCATCATAAGTCAAAGCAGGAGCCTCTCCTGAAAGATTTGCGCTGGTTGTTGCTAAAACTCGTCCGTCTATATTTTTGCAAATATTTGCGAATGTTTCATTATCAGGAATTCTAACTCCAACAGTAGGCATAGAAGATGTTATGTAATCAGGAGTTTTTTCAGATTTTTCCAAAACAAGAGTTAATGCCCCCGGAAAATATTGTTTGATTAATCGTTGAGCTTCTTTATTAATTGGTTGCTTTACATATTCTAATAAATTATAAAACTCGTCACTCATCAAAATAAGCGGTTTTTTACCGTCACGATGTTTAATATCATAAATTTTTTTTACAGCTTTTTCACTTGTTGGCAAGCACCCAAGCCCCCAAACAGTATCTGTAACATAAGCAATAACACCATCATTTTTTAAAATTTCATTAATTTTTTCGAACATTATCTATTCCCCCAACTCTCTAATTATACCTTTAAAAAAACATTATTTAACATTTTCATCTTTTTATACTATAATTAATGACGTGTAGAAATGTAAAGGAGAACTCATGGTTCAACAATTTAATACTCCACAGAAAACAAGACAAGCTGTAATCCTTTTTTTAAAAGGTTCTGCGACTCCTGTCGTAATGTATTTTGAAAATCCACAAGCAGTTTATACTGAATTAAAACAACTAATGAAAAGCCCTACTCCGGTTTTAGTTGAAAAAGAACCAATCGGACCAATCAAAAAATTATGCTTTGTTTCAACTCAAATTGCAGGATTAGTATTACAGGAAGAACCTTATGCCTAAAGAAAAGCACGTCAAAAATCATAATGCAGTTTTGATTGAAGATATTGAAAAAGAATATGATAAGACTCTTTGCTTAGAATTTGAAAGTAAAATTGAAGAACTTGAAAATTGCAATGTAAAAGCTGACTTAAAATTTAAATCTTTAGGCGGATATATAGAAGTAAGCGGTCAAGTTGAAGGTAAAATTACCTTAGAATGCGATAGATGTCTTAATAAATTTGAATATGATTTAAATTTTGATATTGAAGAAACTTATGCAAAACATTCGCTTCATGATGAGTATTCACAAGAGGTTGAACTACAAAGCGGTCAATTCATTACTGATTTAAACGGCGCTAAAGAAATTGACATTTATGACTTATTGTATCAATCTGTAATATTACAGTTACCAAATAAAAAAGTTTGTGGTATAAATTGTAATGAGGGATTATTTGTATCAGATGAAGATATGGAAATCCACGACGATAGAATGGACGTATTTAAAAACATTCAAATTAACCCAAAATAAAGAGGTCTGCGCCTCGTCTTTAATTAGGCAAACGTAGGTTGGGCATATTCCCAACGACAGTTCAAAGAGGAATAAAACCCTCACCCGAATTTCTAAGTTTCGCAAATGCTCAACTTGAAATTCTACCCTCTCCCTAGGCGAGGGGAATGATAAAATGTAGATTGGGCTTTCAGCCCAACACAACAACTGAAAAATATATAAGTAGTACAACAAAATAGAAAGGTATAGGAAAAATGGCAGTACCAAAGAAAAGAACAGGGCATAGCGCTCAAGGTAAAAGAAGATCAAACTGGAAGGCTACAAAGCCTGAATTAACAACTTGTCCAAATTGCGGAGCTAAGGTTTTAACTCACACAGTTTGTACAGCTTGCGGAACTTACAAAGGCAAAGTAGTTTCTAATAAAGCTGAAGGCTTACAAGAAGAAGTAAAAGAAGAAAAGAAATCTTCAAAAAAAGCTGAAAAAGTTGAAGAAGTTAAGGTTGAAGAAAAAGCTGAAGAAGTAAAAGAAGAATCTTCAGAAGAAAAACCAGAAGCTTAGTTAAAGAAATTGAACGGTGCGGCTTTCAAGTCGCACCCTGTTTTCTAAATAATTTAATGGATAAAGGGAAGAGTTAAATGACAAGAATAGCTATTGATGCAATGGGTGGAGATCACGCTCCTTTTGAAATTGTTGCAGGTGCAGTATGGGCAGCCGCTGAATACGGTGTAGCTTTAGAATTAGTAGGTAAGCAAGATAGAATTGAACATTGTCTTGAAGTAATTCAACAAGAAGGTTTTCTTTCTGATTGTGGCAAAGCCGGCAGAAAAAGAAGGGTTCGAGTGGATGTTAAATCGCTTGATATAAAGGTTACTCACGCATCTGAGATTATTGAAATGGGTGAAGCACCGGGGCAAGCTATTCGAAAGAAAAAGAATTCTTCAATTGTATTAACTGTTAATTCAGTAGCAACAGGAAGTTCAGACGCATTAGTTGCAGCAGGTTCTACTGGTGCTGCTATGGCATCAAGCTTGTTCGGCTTAGGTAGAATCCCAGGGATTGATAGACCAGCAATTGCCGTAACACTTCCTACAATGAAAAAACCAATTGTTATTATTGACGGTGGCGCTAACAGCAATTGCACACCTCAAATGCTTAAACAATTCGCGATTATGGGCATGACTTTTTCTAAAAATGTTTTAGGCATTGAAAATCCTAGAGTTGGAGTTTTGAATATCGGTGAAGAAGCCGGAAAAGGTAACGAACTCGCTCAAAACACTTATAATTTATTAGAAGAAGAAAAAGAAAAATTCAATTTCATGGGCAACATTGAAGGCAGAGAATTATTCTTAAACTTGTGTGATGTTGTCGTTTGTGACGGTTTTGTTGGTAACGTAGTATTAAAAGTTACAGAAGGTACATCTTCATTATTATTCAAGATGATTAAGAGTGAGTTTAAATCTGATTTCTTGGGTATGTTAATTGGTATGTTGGCAAAACCTTTCATGAAAAGAATTTATGAAAAAATTAACTACGAAGAATTTGGCGGCTGCTTACTTTTAGGTGTTAAAGGTATTACTGTTATTTCTCACGGCAGAAGCAAAGCTTATGCGATTAAGAATGCTGTAAGAGTTGCAAAAGAAGCTGTTGAAACAGGTGTAAACAGAAAAATTGCAGAGAGAATTGAAGGGTAGCAAATTATTTTTTTAGTAGTTTTTAGTACTATATGCAAAT
This sequence comes from uncultured Candidatus Melainabacteria bacterium, assembly GCA_934757255.1. Lineage (GTDB taxonomy): Bacteria > Cyanobacteriota > Vampirovibrionia > Gastranaerophilales > Gastranaerophilaceae > CAG-196. Next base: position 4,504 of record CAKVLL010000033.1, read on the forward strand.
AAATTCTATCAATAATTCTTACAATGTGCGTACCAATTTTAAATCCACTTTTCCGGTGGTTCATTGGGTTGCAGAAGCTAATGGGAGTTTTGCACCAATAACAGAATTAAATCTTGTAAAAAAATTACAAGGTAAGCTTGTGCGTGCATTGAATAAAAACATTGAAAAAAGCACAAAACCAATGCAAATCAACGAACAAAAAGTTCGCTCATATTTGGCAAGTACAGATATTGACTATCGTGAGATTCCACACGTAAGATCTTTTTATAGTAAAAATAATGATTGCTTAGATAGCATAAGACCTATATCATATATTATATCCGGTGGTGATGTTGGACTCTTTGAAGAATACTTAGCCAAAAACATTGGAAAAGCAAAAAGTAATGCTGTACCGAATTGTTATAGTATTGAAACTGCAATAGCGCTAAAACGATATAATCAAATGGGACTAAATTTTGTAAAACAAGAATCCAACCAAATTTATGATAATAACCACATTGCAAATATTTTGCATACAAAATTTGAAATTATTAGAAATAAATCCGGACAAATAAAAGATTATAAACTATTAGACGTAAGATTCTTACCTTCGAAAGGAAAATCTAACCCTTTAGAAAGGCTTAATAACCGTTAGCAATGAATTCTCTATTACGGAATTTTGCACCTAGTGTTTTAGCAATATTTTCACACGCTTCTACATCAATACGGTGAATTTTATCAAATCCCGTCACAATACTCGCTGAAACATCAATACCTGCATTAGAACATGCTTTAATAAACTTTTTCACCTCTTCATAAGCATTATTAATTTTTGGCTTACAAATTTCATCGTATTCATCTTCTGTCGAAGCGTTTAAACTAACAGAAACCGCATCTATCAATCCCTTAAATTCTTCTACTACATTTGTTTTATAAATTGCATTTGCATGTCCATTTGTATTTACACGAATTTTAATATATGGGAAATTTTTTCTCAAATATTTACAAAATTCTTTCATCATTTCTTTTCTCAAAAAAGGTTCACCATATCCACAAAAAACAACTTCTTTAGGGTGATTAAATTTATTAAATTGCTCAATAACATCTTCTAAAGAATAATTGTCATCATGCCACATTTCTGCGCCACAAACATCATCCTTTTGTTCTCTAAGGCAAAAAATACAAGAATTCGTACAAGAATTCGTAAGGTTTACATAAACAACATCTGGCGATGGCTCATTATTAATTGAATAAACTAGTGTATACATATTTTAATCCCCTTTACAAATATTATACAACAAAATTCCTGTCACCTTAAAATTTACAATTCTTCTTCATCATTTTTTTTCTTATTGCCAAATCTCTTAACCTCTTTTTCATCACAACCAAGTACTTCATTAAGATGATTAATCAATTCTTCTGAATGATAACACATAGCATGTTCGGTCTTGTGATGAATATCAACCAAATGGTAATGCATTGCCATTTCTACTTGAATTAGCGAAATATTATAATCATATAAACTAGTTACATAATTGTCGAGTGCTTTAATATAGTCTTTTCTTGCATCTTGCAAAGATATATAATTCTGCTGACCGGTTTTGTATTGAGCTTCCACCAACTTATAATTTTCTAAAGCTTGTTTTGCTGCTAATTGTGTTGTTGGAATTTGTAAAGTTGCTTTATCATAATTATTAAACGCACGTTTTACCTCAAAAAATAAATCCTTTTTAAAAAGTAAAATTTCATTATCAGCAAGCTTTACTTGCGCATCAGCGCCTTTGATGGAATGCTTAAGTTCCATCAAATTAACTTTTGAATTAAGATTTACACCTACTTGAAAACTATTGTTTGTTGCTTGATTTGTGTTATTAAAACCATAACCTACATTTGTTGAAAGTTCAGGAAAATAAGTTCTTCTAATATAAAGCAAAGACTGTTCCATGGCATCTCTTGTCGCAATCAACACTTGCAAATCCGGACTATTGTCATAAGCCATTTGAACCGCTTTATCGCGAGAAAATTTAAATTTATACTCTTCAAACTTTTGTAATTCTTTATTAGAATTTAGCGCATAATCATTGTTAAATCCAAATGTTTTGGTGTTCTCAATGCTGTAATTCGGTTGAGAATCAAGATACATAGAATTATTTAAGTCGATTTTTGCGTTTTTGTAATTATTCTGTGCTTCCAATAATTCAACTTCAGCTTCGCTCAAATTCATTTTTGCAGTTATTAAATCCGGATTTTGCTTTGAGAATTTTACAATGTTTTTATTGATTTCAACATTGTTTTCAGCAATGGATAATAATGCTTTCGCTTTTAAAAGACTGTAATATTTTTCTTTTACATCAAAAAGTGTGGAGCAGAGGCTGTCCATAAATTCGTATTCCGCGCCAAGTTTGTAAAACTCTTCCATCTTGATATGCGCAGTTGTTCTACCAAAATCCCACACCATTTTATTTACAGAAATTCCCACATTAGGCAATTCACGATAATGGTTGTTGTAATAAATGCTATTAGAATTATTTTCATTATAAAAACCGACACCGGCACCTATTACAGGAAAATATTGAGATTTTGCAATCCCAACATTACTTTTTGCAATATCAAGATAATATTTTTTGCGCTTTATTTTTGGGCTATTATGAAAAGCCGTAGCAACACAATCTAAAACAGAAAGGTTTGTTCCATCTTTTATAACAACAGTTTTAAATAATTCGTCGTCATCATGTGCGAAAACAACATTAATTCCGGCAATCAAAATAACGCCTATCAGCGCAAAAATTCTCTTTCCATCCATATTTTAATTATACAACACTTGTCAATATGTATGAATTTTTGGGCAAGTGTGCGCACGATGCGGTCTGGATTTTTATTTGTAATGCTATATAGAACACTTTATATCACCCTCATCAGCCCTTCGGGCAGCTTCTCCCCTCAAAGGGAGAAGCCGTTACTTGCGTTAATTTAGCGCAGTTACATGCTTCGCCCTCGAGGGGCGAAGCCCTGATGAGGGTGGCAAAAAATATTTTTACACGCTTTGTAGATAATATGAAAGTTCAACAAAATTCAACCCAACAATATAGAACTCCCAATTTTAAATCTCGCATAAAATTTGTAACTTCAAAAGAATTTAATAATTGTAATTTTAGAGATTATTTTTATTGCAACGAAACAACTAAACCTTTGATAGATTCTTTTACTACTTTCAGTAGTATTTGGTCACCAAACGTAAAAACTTGTACTGCCGGAGGATTAGTAAACAAAGAAAAAAATTGGGGCTTTCATTTATATGATTGTATCGAAAACATTAAAAATGTACGCAAAGATTTTAAATCTATCATCAATGCTGATAAAAATAAATATGAATCAGCACTAATAATCGGCTCAAAAGATTTAACCGGTAGCCCGAATTCTATTCCTCTATTTGAAGAAGTTCAAAAAACACTACAAGAAATTGTAACACCGTCAATTTTTAAAACTTTTAAAAATATATACTCTGCTTGTGATATTGGGTATGATAAAAATTTAGATACTTGGTTCATTAACTTAAATGTTATAATAAATAAAATAAATCCATTTTTTCCGACAGATATTATGGGTATAGAAAACATTAAAGATTCATTTGAAAAAATCCAAATCGCACCACAAGATGAATTATTTGTAGGAGATGAGCAAATTAAAAAAGAAGATTTTCCGGAATTATTCGCTTAATACATCAATTTATAACAGTATGTGTCATATGAATTGGTGCAACTAATACAACTATCAAATTTGCGCCGGATGAAATTGTTACATGTTCTCCCATTCTTCTTTCTCCTCCGGAGACGCACTGCAGAGTTCCCATTGCACGAAACATTGCCCATCTTTGATAATGCGGCATTCTGATATATTTAGCCGGTGGAGTTAATTCTCCTCCTATAGTGTTGTTATTAGCTGTATAAATATAAGATTTTATAGGGACTTCATAACCGTCTGTTAGATACATTTTATTAACAAAAACTTTCATAGCAGCATTCGTTCCTATTATTGGCTCATTTTTCTTTTCAATAAAACCACTTAAACGAGTTCCTTCCGGAATAATATTTTTATTATAAAGATAAATATCTGATGTAGTAATAAAATTTACACTATCACCTTCTTCACAATACGCCGTCGAAAATTCCTGCATTGATATTACAGGAATATGAGTGCCTTCCGGAATATCATATTCGTCATAATCTCTAAGATTAACTTCTGCAGCTAGTGTTAGAGTCGTGATACAGCTTAAAATTAAAATTAATACTTTTTTCATACTTATCATTTTAACATGTTTTTGAAGTGCTGTCATTTTTATGAAAAATAATAATTGTAACAAAATACACTTATCATTCTTAAGAATTGTTACATTTTTTTATTCTTTATTATACAATTATCCTAGAGGTGATAAATGTTTAATGAAATTAAGACACACGAGATTACTGTCGATATTGTTATTTTGACAATTAAAGATGACGCATTGCAAGTATTACTTGTAAAACGTAATAATGAACCTTTCAAAGACAAATGGGCAATCCCGGGCGGATATGTTAGAATGTCTGAAAATCTTGACGAAGCAGCTATGCGTGTTCTTAAAGAAAAAACTAACGTTGATAACATTTATCTAGAGCAATTATACACATTTGGTGATCCGCTTCGTCACCCAGTTTCTCGTGTAATTACTTGTGCTTATTTTGCGCTAATCAGAGCAGAAGATTTTAACGTAGTTACAACTCCTGATTTGGCTTGGCACAAAGTATTCGATTTACCACCTCTAGCATTCGACCACAAGGAAATTATTGAATACTCTCTAAAACGTACAAGAGAACGTTTGGAAATGTGTCCTGTGGCATATCAATTATTGAACGAAAAGTTCACCCTGACTGAAATGCAAAAAGCTTATGAAATGATTATGCAGAAGAAGCTTGATAAACGTAATTTCAGAAAGAAAGTTATTACAACCGACGGATTGAGAGAATTGAACGAATTTTCTAAATCATCATCTAAGCGTCCGGCTAGACTTTACACTTTCGATAATATAAAATTAAACTCAAAAAGGGCGCATTTCATAAAAAAGGAGACTAAATGTTAACATTTTTTTGGACTTTGCAGGTTTTATCCGCACTATTACTAATCGTATTAATACTTATGCACTCACCTAAGGGCGATGGAATCGCAGGTATAGGTAATGCTGCACAGATGTTTTCTTCACAAAAAAGTGCAGAAAAAGGTTTAAACAAACTTACTGGCATTGTTGCGTTAGTGTTTGTTATCTGTGTGTTCTTGCTAGGTTTTGGTATAATTAAGTAGCTCGGAACACAAATGCTTAACCAATTTTCAAGAACAGAACTTTTAATCGGTCATGAGGGGATTGAAAAATTAGCGTCCGCTCATGTTGCTGTATTTGGAATTGGCGGAGTTGGCGGATATACAGTAGAAGCTCTTGCAAGGAGTGGAGTTGGCGCGTTTGATTTAATAGATGATGACAAAATTTGTATTACAAATATAAATCGCCAAATTTATGCTCTAAGAAGTACTGTCGGAAAATACAAAGTTGATGTCGCAAAAGACAGAATTTTAGATATTAATCCCAATGCAGTTGTTAATACTTATAAAATGTTTTATACACCTCAGACTGCAGATGAGTTTGATTTTTCAGGGTATGATTATGTTGTAGATGCGATTGATACCGTAGTCGGCAAATTAGAAATTATTGAACGCGCAAAAAAAGCCGGCATTCCTGTTATATCTTCAATGGGCGCAGGCAATAAAATGGATGCAACTGCGTTTGAAGTTGCAGATATATCTAAAACCTCAGTCTGTCCGCTAGCAAAAGTAATTAGGCAAGAACTTAAAAAAAGAAAAATCAGAAAAGTTAAAGTAGTTTATTCTAAAGAAATTCCAATCAAACCAAACGATGATATTGAAATTAGCTGCAAAAAACATTGCGTTTGCCCTCCCGGAACAGTTAGAAAATGTACAGCAAGACGTCAAATCCCAGGAAGTAATGCGTTTGTGCCATCAACAGTGGGCTTAATTATTGCAGGAGAAATTGTTAAAGATTTGATTGGATTTGAAAAATAAAATAATATATTGTCAAATTAAATTTTAACCATATATTATTTAAAAAATTTGAAATTCTATCAGTAATTGTGTAATATAATATAAAGAGCGCTTTTTGACTTTGTGAGGAGTGTAAGCTTATGAAAAGATTTATAAAATCAGTTATATTATTATCGGCGGTTGTAATGACTATCGGGCAAGCATATTCTGCAACTCCGAGTGAAATGTACGATGATGTTTGGAGAATTGTTAATAAAAAATATTATGACCCGTCTAATAATGCTCAAGATTGGACAAAATGGCGTTATCGCTACGAAAACAAACTTAAAACAAAAGAAGATGCTTATGTAGCAATAGAAACAATGCTTGCAAGCTTAAATGACCCATACACACGATTCTTAGACCCAAAAGAATTTTCTGAAGAAACTCAATCAATCAAAGGTTCGCTTAAAGGTATTGGTACACAAATCGGTTTAAGAGATGGTGAATTAGTTATTATTGCACCTCTTGAGGATTCTCCTGCTGAAAGAGCAGGCTTGATGGCAGACGATAAAATCCTTGAAATTAACGGCGAAAGCACAAAAGGTATTAACATTGATGCGGCTGCCGATAAAATCAGAGGCGAAAAAGGTACGACAGTGACTTTATTAATTCAAAGAAAAGGCGTGCCAAACAAAACTTACAGTGTAGTAAGAGATGAAATTGAAGTTAAATCTGTTTCTTGCAAACCACCGTTTGAAACAACAAACATTCCAAACGATATTCAATACATCAGATTAAGTTCATTTATCAGCAAAAACGCTGCAACAGAAATTGAAAGTATTTTGAATAATTCAAGCAGCGTAAAAGGTTATATTTTAGACCTTCGTTCAAACCCTGGTGGGCTTTTAACTAACGCTATTTATATTTCTGATATGCTATTACGCGGTGGCGTAATTGTTAGCACTGTTGACAGAGATTCTTATAAAAGTACAACTCGTGCCAAATACCAACAAGTTACCGATAAGCCGATTGTAGTTTTAATTAACAAAGGTTCAGCTTCTGCAAGTGAAATTTTAAGTGGAGCGTTAAAAGATAATCATAGAGCTACGATTGTAGGAGAACAATCTTTCGGAAAAGGTTTAGTGCAGGAAATTAACCGTTTGCCTGATGAAGCCGGCATGAATATTACAATTCAAAGATATTTGACTCCATCCGGAAGTGATATTCATAAAAAAGGCATAACTCCTGATGTTGTGGTAGAATTGACTAAGGAAAACGTTGATGCAAAAGACGACGTTCAGTTAAAGAAAGCTATTGAAATATTGGAAAAAATGACATGTCTTGTACAAAAGAATGGGTAGTTCGTGGGGGAAAAGGTAAAACCGAACGAGCAAATTTAATAGATAGATTATTAGAAGTTAGGGGCATTACAACTGCAGAGGCGAAAAAAGATTTCTTAAACCCTCTTGAGATAACGTTAATGCACCCTAACGCTTTTTGCGATATGCAAAAGGCTGTCGATAGAATAGTTAAAGCTATAGATGAAAAAGAAAATATTTTAATTTATGGCGATTTTGACGCAGACGGTGTAACTTCAACATCTGTTTTAATGAAAACATTTAGCTACTTAGGCGCAAATGTTGATTATTACATCCCAGAACGTGAAAACGAAGGTCATGGTTTGCATACAAAAGCTTTGGTGCAATTACTTTCACAAAAAAAGCCAAAACTTATAATTACTGTTGATAACGGTATCAGCAGCGTTGAAGAAGTTAAGTTTATAAACAGTTTTGGACGAGATGTGATTATTACCGATCACCACGAAGCACCTGAAGTTTTACCGGAAGCGTACGCTATAATTAACCCAAAAGCAATGAATGCGCTGGATGAAAAACTTACCCCTCAACAAATTGAATCGTTGACTTCATTAGCCGGAGTTGGTGTTGCGTTTAAGCTTGCGCAAGCTGTTTTAGAAAGATATGACAAACTGGCTTTCAGCATGGAAATTTTACCGTTTGTAACTGTTGGAACAATTGCGGATATTGTTCCACTTATCGGAGAAAACAGATATTACGTTACAAAAGGTTTGGAACTAATTGCATCAAGTAAGCACTATGGTTTAAAAAGAATGCTTGATGTCGCAGGAGTTGGAACAGATAACGGTTTAACAGCCGAACAAATCGCGTTCACAATTGCACCAAGAATCAACGCGTCAGGTAGAATTGACACAGTCGATAACGCAATCAAAGTTATGATTTCCGAAAACAAGCAAGAAATTGAAATGGCTATTATTTCACTTGAAAACTTTAATAAATTGCGTCAAGAAATGTGTTCTAATACTTTTGCAGAAGCTGATGAAATGTGGCGCGCGTCAAAAAGTCGAGATAATGCGATTGTTTTATTCTCTAAAGACTGGCATGTCGGAATCGTCGGAATTGTAGCGTCTAAATTTGTTGAAAAATATTATAAGCCGACTTTTATAATGAACTATTCGGAAGAAACAAAAATGTTTCGCTGTTCAGCGCGTGGCGTAAAAGAATTAAACTTATATGACATCATATCAAACATTTCTGAATATTTAGAAGGATTTGGCGGACACCAATTGGCGGCAGGTTTTGCATTTAGTGAAGAAAAAGCAAGTTTTGAAACCGTTAAAAAAGCTTTAAACAAAACTATTGATGAAATGCTGAACGGACAAAAATTAAATCCATCTCTTGAGGTTGATTTAGAGCTTACCATAGATGAGGTTGATGTAGGTTTAGTAGAAGAAATATCTAAACTGGAACCATTTGGCGCATCGAACCCTTCTCCAACATTCGTTGTCAACAATTTGAGTTTAAAAGAAAAGAAATTGATGGGTTCAACAAAAGACCATTTAAAACTTATTGTGGATACTCCAAACGGCACAATGGATTGTGTTTGGTGGTCAAGAGGCGATATTCCTCTTATTCAAGGAGATAAATTGGATATTGCGTTTGCTCCGCAACTGAATACGTTTAACGGTGTAACTTCTGTTCAGTTAATCTTAAAAGATGTTCACTCAGACGCCTTAGTTCAAGAGGAAGAAGTTAAGACTAAAATTTATGACCACAGAAAGAAAACAAATATTTTAGCACAGGTTAATGACTACATCAAAAATTCGAAACTATCAATTTGTGCTTTTGTAGAAGACAGGGCAATTATGGAAGGTCTTAAACCGTTCAAGGATATTTGTGAACATATTGCAAACAGAAATAGTGCAAACAAAAGTGATGTTTTGATGTTCTTTGATTATCCTGCGGATGAAGATATTATGCAAAATATTATGACAACAGTTGCACCTGATGCAATCCATTACATGAAATATCAAAATAACAAATACAATGAAGAACAAATTTTAAAAATATTTTCTGGCATGATTAGATATACCTGTAATACGCTTGACGGAAATTTCGATTTAGAAAGAGCTTCGACTGCGCTCGGCGTAAACAACCCTGTAATTGAAACAATGCTTGAAATGTTTGAAGACACAGGCATGATTAAGATTAAAGAACGTAATGAAGATGCGTTTAAGATTGAATTTTTACAATCGGTTGAACTTTCCAAAGCTTTGCACACAATTAAATATGCTGAGTTCGTCGAACTTATGAATACAATTAATGATTATAAAAATAAATTTATGGCAATTGATATTTAAATAAAAAAAACGGTCTTGTAAAAGTTTTACAAGACCGTTTTTGCAACTCTCTAATTATTTATACAACGGAGCCAATTTCTTTTCTTGTTGAGGAATTGTGCCTTCCGTAATTGATTGATAAACTCTATAATCAATTTCAGGGAAGCAATTATCAATATCTTCAATTTCTTTCAATTTAGCTTCATCAATATTTCCGCTTTCAATCATATCAGCAATCAAGCTAAATCTGTCAACGTGTTCATTAAATCTGTCTGTTGCATAATCTTTAGCCTGCCATGTTGTAATCAAGAACGGCCAATCTGAGCTTTGAAGCAACAAGTTTTCTCTAGCCAATTGGTTTAACGCTCTTAGCATCAACTTGTCTTCCGGAATTTCAGAGTGAGCATCAACAATTGCGTTAATTCTCTTTTCGCAAGAATGAATAATTGGCCACATCCATTCTGTTAAGTGGTTCATCCATACATAGAAGTGACCACCTTGTCCCCATGAACTTTCAGGGATTTGAATTGCTTCTTTTGGTGGATACTTAGTTACATATTCACCGGCAGTAAGTCTTTCAACTTCCGGAAGATAATCATTGAATTTCTTGATAACTTGTTTAATGAATTCAACACCTTCAAACCACCAGTGACCGAATAATTCTGTATCAAATGAAACCATTACTAAACCTTCTTTATTCTTCGCAAGTTTGTAATCATTCAATAAGTGATAAATCATCGTAGTATAGTGATCTGAATTTTCATTAATCTTATTCATAGCAAGAACCGGATCATATAGCATCTTGTCACCTAAATCAGTTGTAGGTGAAGTAATTCTCCAGTAGTGCATGCCTGATTTATCATCCTTCTTGTGGAATTCTCTAAAGCAACCATCACCAGGGTAACCGTCAGCAGCTGACCATACTTGGTATCCAGCTCTATCGTTACGTCCCATTACTGCAACTTGTGCATCAGGTAACCAGTAAGCTGAATAAGTGTCATAACCGGTTGCCGGTCTTTCAGGAAGCGGAATGTATTCAATGTTTCCATACATACCAATTACACGTCTGTTACCGATTGAATTACCACCTTCAATTACGTGTGATTCTGTAAAGAAATAGTGAATATCATTGTTTTGAAGTGTAACTTCAATAGCAGGACGCCAATGTTTTTTGCCGTCTTTACCAACGTATTCATAACCTTGACGATAAGCACATTCAGGAAGCCAAGCACCCATTGCTTTTTTACCAAACAATCTTTTTGTTGTATCTTGACCAACTTTAAATTGAGCATTCAAGTTGCTATCAGTTGCAAGAAGAGGTGAAAAACCATGAGTTGCACCTGATGTTGTAATTTCAATACATCCAAGATCTTGATATTTTTTAAAGTACTTAATTAAGTTCTTTTCATATTTATTAACAAAATCATCTCTTAATTTATTCCACAAATCAAAATAATATTTTGCCAAATACTTCAAATGTTGAGAATGAGCAACCTTAGGATCAGGATATCTTTCCAAATCCTTAGAAACAGCTTTAATTCTAGAGTCAATGTATTCAACAAAACCGTTTTGCAAGTGTTCATCGTTTAATTGTTCTGCAAGAATTGGTGTAATACCAACTGTTAATTTTGCCTTAATACCTTCATCATATAATTCTGAAATTGCGTTTAATAGAGGTACATAAGTTTCTGCCATACATTCGTAAAGATTTTCTTCACCGAATGGCCACATTCCTGCTTTTCTATAATAAGGCAGGTGGCTGTGTAACATAAATACGAATTGTCCTACTGACATTTTTGCCTCCGTTCATTTCTCATGTTTGAATATATATTTTTACATTATTATTTATAACACAATCTTAACAAAAAAGTAATTCTTAAGTATTAACTCAGCGGAATAATGTTACAAATGTTAACCATCTTTTAACCCCTTTTTAATTGTAAAGTTTTGGGAAGGTTGTTATATAAGGATTATATAACAACCTTTGTTACTTTTTTCTTCTTTGAAAATGCAAGAAGAAAAAAGTAACAAAAAAGAAGAAACATTTAATGTTTTCTACAACCTTACGGTTGTTAATCAAATGGATGTAGCAAGCATAGCTTGCACTTTTTCGCTCGCTATCGTGTGCTATACGCACACACGCTCGCGGCGCGAATGTCCCTCAACCTATCGAAAACATACACCCTCCATTTTTTGAACAGGTCGCGCAAAAATTTGTTTCAGCAACTATCACTTTTGAATAATCTTTAAATGAACCTCCCATTCGTCCTCTATAATCATTAGCTAAAAATGGACATGCGTAAATTCCTTTCTGAGTAAGAATTCTACCATTCATGCAATCGGTTTTAGAAGCTGGTTTTGAAAAATTTTCATCCTCAAAATTTGGATAAGAATTTGTTATTTGAATATCTGTGTTTATAATTTCTTGTTCAGAAAAAATTCTCTTGAACTCATTCACAATTTCTGATTTATCTAAATTATAAAAATTTTGAATAGATAAAACAGAATTAAAATTGTATCTGCTTAAAGTTTTAAGTGCAAAAATTGTTTGTCTAAAATTGCCTCTATAGCGGACTTTGTCACTTTCATGCTCATTAAAATGTGCCAAAGAAAGTTTGAAAAAGATTTGATTTTCAGTTTTATTAACTAAACCCTCATCCTCAACTTTTTTTAAGAAACGAATTTTCTTTTCATTTAGAAAACTTCCGTTTGTACAAATACAAACATTACATCTTTTTAAACACAAACGTAAAATAGAATTAAAATCCGGATGTGTCATTGGTTCAGCACCGGTAAGATAAATGCAATAAATATTTTCTTGCATTGTATCATTCAAAGCTTCTTTAATTTTATCAAAAGAAATAAAATCTTTTATATTACGACTAATCGGGAAATCAATATAACACTTCGCACACCTTTGGTTACAATTTTTTTCCGTTAACTCAATAAACAAATTATTTAATTCTTCTAATTTATACACTGGCGCAGTGTAAATATTATTACTCATGAATCCTCCTCTTAAACTCGACTAAAACATGCTAAATCAGTCAAGTTGCAAAAAGAATTATCAGAGTGGGGTATTTCTCAGACTAAAGTCGGCTATTTTATATCAGGAAAAGCATAAATAATACCTTCGCTGCTTCTCCATCTTAAATATCCTGTTTTAGGAGTTTTATCTATATCAAATACGGAAACAAGCGCCCAATTTCCTCTTATAGCAGTCAATTTAATTTGTTTAACATAATTCAATTTTCCGATATTTTGAGATAAATCTTCGCTTTTTGAATGCAAAACTTCTACCTCATCTGGAGTATCCTTTAACATTCTCAATCCATATTTTCTACCATACATGTTATAAAAACTTAACCAAGGCAAAAACTGAAACCTATCTTCGGTCAAAACCCAGCCTCTTGCGCCGGTGTGCCTATCATAAATAACTTCAACCCAGCCATCATCTCCAATATCAGAAACATACAAAAATCCCAATTTCTTTTCGTTCAACAAAAAGCCGAACATGCCATCCGGCATGGTTTCAGGGACATAAGAAAAAGTAACTTTTTTTATGGTTTTAGCATTTTCTTCTGGCTCAGAAAAAATTGTTATATCGCTTCCGGTTTGGTACATGCCAATAGCGTCTTTTGGAATAGAATTCATATAAAACGGCATGACATCCGCAAATACAGGCAACATAAACATTATACAAAATATTAATAAAAGTTTTTTCATAATAAAATCCCTCAAGTTATTTTAGCATCTAAAACAACGTACTGTAAAGTTTTTACATTTTTGCGGTTACTTCTTTTAAATATTGGCGAATAGCCGGAGTAATCAATAAGTTAGGCTCTTGCGTACACAAATCATCTAAAGTAATAACGCCTTTTCTCGTCTCTCCGGTTTGGATTTGCAGAAGTCCAAGCATAATTTTATCATAAGGGCTAGATGAATTTGCATATTCTGCCATCTTAGTTTTAGTAACACCAAGTGTTTTATAGCATTCTGCCAAATTCAAATAATACTTAAAATTTAAACCATATAATTTAACTGCATCTTCAAAACAAACTCTTGCCATCTCAGGATAACCGATGAAAGTGTAAGTTTCGCCCAAATTATTCTTGAAAATCGCAGTAGCTTGAGTGTTTGGGCTTAATTGAATTGCAATTTTGAACTCCTGTATAGCCGCATAATAAATCCTGTCTTTAAGATAATTTATTCCTACATTATTGTGATAAAATGCGTCTTTACCGGCATCAATTGTATATTTATATGGTTTTCTATAACCTGAACAAATCACGACAATTAATAATAAAAATATAGTTAAAAACTTTTTCATTATAGTTCAATTTCTAATCCTTCATAAGCCATAATTGCATCTTCTGATGCGTATTCCTCGGATAACAAATCTAATTTTTCGTCATTATAACCTGGGTCATAATGGAAATAAACAAGCTTTTTAGCGCCAACTTGCTCTTTACAATCAAGCGCCATTTCAAAAGTTGAATGACCATAACCTTGTTTTGGTACATAAATACTTAAATAATCTTCAGTTGAATATTGGGCGTCATGGATAAGCAAGTCACAGCCTTTAGCAAACTTAACCAATTTCTTATCACCACCGGGATAGCTTTCTTTATCCGTTGCATAAACAAGAGTTTTACCTTTATATGCAATCTTATAAATAAACACGCCGTTTTGAGGATGGGCATAGGATTTATAACAAGTTATAACAACGTCCTCGTCCGTGTAATCACCTTCTTTTAAGTCATTAACTCTTATTACCTTCGGCATCTCATTCTTCTTGAAAATAATATAGTTTGTTTCATTCAAATCAAATATTTTTAAATCTGCCGCAATGTCGCCTAAATCAAGCGGAAATGACTTTGTGAACAAGAGTTTCGCAAGTTCATTTTCTAATGTTTCATTATAATTAACACCGCCCATCAAACACATTCTTGTTGACGCCAAATGACAAGGTCTAAAGAATGGGAAACCTTGAATATGGTCTAAGTGAATGTGGCTCAATAAAATTGTACATCTCACAGGAGTTCTATCGGTGATAGTTGTGCCTGATTCAATGTATTTTTGCATAAGTTCGTTGCCCAAGCTGATTAAGCCTGTTCCTGCATCTAATATAATTAAATGACCACCAACTCTAACTTCCACGCAAGAAGTATTTCCGCCGTATTTTAAAAAATCTTTATTCGGAACCGGATAACTTCCTCTAACACCTCTGAACTTTATTTTAAATTCGTCCATTCTTAATCTCCATAATTTTTTAATTCAAAACTTGCGTTTCTGTCGCTCTCTTCTCCA
>CAKVLL010000034.1 GCA_934757255.1 uncultured Candidatus Melainabacteria bacterium
AACAGCGTAGATGTTTCAAAATTCATCAACAGAGTTATGAGACGTGGTAAAAAATCACTTGCTGAAAAAATATTCTATTCAACAATCACTAAGGTTGAAGAAAGAACAAACGAAAAGGGCTTGGAAATTTTCCAAAAAGCTCTTACAAATGCTACTCCATTATTGGAAGTTAAAGCAAGACGTATCGGTGGTTCTACTTATCAAGTGCCTATCGATGTTAAACCTGACAGAGGTTTCGCTCTAGCTTCTTCTTGGATTATTGCAGCAGCAAAAAATAGAAGCGGTAAATCATTCGTAGAAAAACTTACAAGTGAATTGGTTGACGCATCTAACGGTAACGGCGCAGCTTGCAAAAAGCGTGAAGATACCCACAGAATGGCTGAAGCTAACAAAGCATTTGCTCACTACAGATATTAATATTTTAATATTTAATAAAAAAATAGGATGGCGAAAGTCATCCTATTTTTTATTGGAAAATTTTTAATTTTACGAGTAATGTCGACCAAAGAATTTAATTATTATCAGATTTAGTTGTAAATAGTTATAAGAGTATACTTAGGTTTTCCATCGCTCACAACGGAACTACTAGTACAAACGTAGTTTAGTACTTCACAATCAAATGTTCTACTATCTATAGAGACGCTATATTTAAAAGGAGAGCCAGCTCCTAAAATATTACTGTTGCTATTTGTTAACGTTCCAGCTGGAATGAATATACTTTCTGTGTCTATTACACCCATTCGATTGCCAGTTATGACAAAATTTACATCTGCATCGAGTGCTCTTGATAAAGAAAGTGTTGCTGGATAGCTATTAACACCACCTTGCCGTACCCTTTCTACTGATAAGGTTAAAGTAACATCACTATTATCTTTTTCACCTTCATTTCCGCCGTCAGCACCGCAAGATTCTGTCTCCTCATTCCAAGACTGACCAGCTGGGCATGTGCCACCATTACCATTACAATCTTTATATAAAAAACCTTGTCCAATAATGTTATTTGCAATTTCTATATCTTCAACAGCAGAAATTTTATTTGTCAAAGATGTTCTGCTTTTAAGGTAATCTATCCCTTTTTTATCGGCAGCGACAACTTTTCCGTCAGCTGCAATTTGGAATTTAAATATATCTGGGTTGGTACAACTGTCTGCGTTATATATACAACTATTGTCTGTCCCATTAACATTATTATTGGAAGGGTCTATATCAACATAAATATCTGTTTGGTATCGTGCTGTCCAGTTTGCTGAGTTTATATTTGTAGCAACCTGTGGAACAATTCTCCAACGCATACCACTTTGTGTCGTAAAAGAGGGGCTTGTAAAACCGTTTGTATAATCTGCTGCATTAAAGCTGTAAGGAGTGGTGCTACAGCTTATATCTGTTTCAGAAACTCCAAGGCTATATGCCATTAAACTACAAAGTTTACTATCACCACGATATCGTGCGTTAGTAAAGCGACTGTCAAGCGGATTATCAAGGCTAATTAAAGGATGTTCCGCACAAGAAGCATTTGATGTTTGATTGCATACAGGGTAGAGTTTTGAATTTGAAGCTAAATTTTTAACCAGGGTGCTAATAGTATCATAAGTTTTTAAATATTGAACTTTTGTTTTATCCGGCATTAATTTTTGCATCGCCGGCATAACTAAAGCTGCTATGATACCTATAATTCCTAATGTCATCAGTAATTCTGATAGTGTAAAACCTGATTTTTTCATAAATATTCTCCAGATATTATTTATAATACTATATTTATTAATATTTGTGAAGAAGTGTATAAATTTTAGGTAATGATATAAAATACGGGGAAAATAAACTTTTTATTCAAATTGTATATTTTCCCCTTGTTTTATATTATTTATTGTAACCAATAGGAGTTCTTTCTGTTATATTTCTGTCTTTTTCAAATATTTCAATAGCAGCATCAAAATCTTCTTGAGTTATTTTAAAATCATTGATATCGTTCTTGTTAAAAGTCTTATTATCCATTTTTTCAAAAATACCAGCTCGTACGTAACCATGGTTATGGGCTTCATTTACAATAAGACGAATATCGGCTCCTGTAGCTTTTTGTTTTTCTAATCTTTTAAGCATATCTTCTATGTTAACATTTTCGTCTATTGGTTTGTTTTTGGTGTGGATTTTAAATATTTCTCTTAAACCGGCTAAATCCGGAGTATCAACTTTGTAGTGTTTGCCAAAACGTCCGGCTCTAATGATGGCCTTGTCTAATGCTTTATAGTTGTTTGTTGCAGCAACTACAAAAACATCATCTCCTTCATTATCAATGTCAGTCATAAGGGTAAGAATTTGGTTTACAACTTTATCGCCATATTCATCTTTTCCACTCCTATTTTTAGCTACAGCATCAAATTCATCTAAGAAAATTATGGTTGGTTGGTTCTCTTTGGCTTCTTTAAATAGTTTTCTCCAATTTTCTTCTGATTCACCAACCCACTTAGATTCTAAATCTAAACCGTTTAGGCTGATAAAAGTAGCGTCAGCTTCATTAGCCAATGCTCTTGCAATGTGTGTTTTGCCTGTTCCTGGAGGTCCATATAAAATGCAACCGTGGTTTACATCAATATTTTCATAAGCTTCCGGATAACGAATCGGATATATAATATCTTTTTTTAATTCATCCTTCAATTTGTCTAAGCCGCCAACATCTGCAAAACTCACATTGGAACCTTTTTTGGATTTTACTACAATCATTTTAGATAAGGTTTTTTTATTTAATTCTTCAATTTTTGGTTCAACGTCTTTTGTATGATCAATTGATTTTGTAAAATTTTTTCTGAATGTACTTATATTTCCTTTTGGTTTTGTCATAAGAGGGATTAATTTCCCATTGATAGAAATAATGTCACCATCTGTAATATAAAAACTTTCATTTGGACTAAGCGAGTATGTTTTATTTCCTGTTATAAATGGTATTTCAAAATCGTTTAAGTTGATAATTTCATTGTCACCAATACTATTTTTTATAAATCCTAAAGAAGCACCTAAGTCATCATCAGGAATGAAGAAGCTACGTTTTATTGCATTTTGACTTAAAGTTTCGGATTTGTACATCCTTTTTGCACTTTCATGCATATCTTTGCCAACAAGAAGCAAATCTCCAAGTTTAAAATGTTCTAATATTGAGGCAATGCGCTCTTCTATTGGGATTTTTTTAACTAAGTCTAATGAATTAATCGGTGTAGCTTTAAAATTAATTAGAGCGTGATTGTAAGTTTTATTTAAAACATTTAAGTCTGTGATTGATGAATTCTGCATTGTTAATTGATTATTATTTTTCTTTTTTGTTGCGGTACTATTTAGATAATTAATCTGTTGTGTAATTGGGTTGATTCTCATTTAGTCCTCCTTGTATGCCTATGATAAGTACAAAAATATAGCTTGTAAAATTCTCTAAGAATTTACAAGCCAACATTGTTTGATTATAATTATTTAACTAACTTGCAAATTCTACTTTTGTGCAACATAACAAAAACATCGAATTCATCACTCGACAATTTTCAATATGCTTAATTAGTGAATTAAAGTTAAACAAAAAAATAATCCCTTTTGAATAATTGTAACTTTTACACTATATAGGATGTTTCGAATTCTGTCAATAGTTTTCTTAACAATACTTAAACTTTTTCATTAGCAGTTACATATTTTACCAGTGCGTTATAGACTTCCGGCAAAATCTTTCCCTCTCTGACTTCTTTGTATAAGATGAGAAGGGCTTCAATTCTACTTAATTTTTTTCTATAAACTCTAGCTTCTCTAAGAGCGCTATATTTATCAGAAATTGAAACAATTTGAACTCCAATGTCTGAAGCAATTTTTTCATTTTCAAGCGCCGGATATCCGGAGTTGTTTAAATTTTGATGATGGTATTTAATTAGTTCTAAAGTTTCAACTGACAAATCTTGTGTTTTTAAAAGCTCGTATCCTAGTGTTGAATGAATGTTCATAATTTCGCGTTCTTTTATATTAAGTTTTGCCGGTTTATTTAAAATTTTTGATGGAATTAATACTTTGCCTAAATCATGTAGCATTGAAGCTTCTTTTATAACATCTTTATTTAATCCGGTTTTTAAGTTATCGGCTAAGACAGAAAAAACGCCTGTGGCGATATTGCAAGTTTCATTCATGTGACCGCCAGTTAAATCTTTTAACGTTTTTGTATCAATCTCAGGTTTGATTTTGTATTTTTTTAGTAAATTTCTTATATTTGGATTAAGTGACAACATGTTTTTAACGGCATACTTTTGTAACTTTTCATCTTTGCCTGTTTTTAAAAAAGTTCTTCCGAAATTATCGGCAAAGACAAAGTAGCTGTTACGATTAATTTGCACAGCACCTTTTAAGCTTACTCTCTTATTTTTGTGGGGTTTTGTTAAAATCATTGTTTTTAATTGGCTTGTTTCTTAATATAAGTTTACAATATAAGCATTATTTTTGCAATATTTTTTTGTATTATTTAAAAATTCTTCTTTTATATTATCCAATTAGCGGTATAAATTCATTCTTTAATACGTATTCTAAATAAAAAGAGGAGAATTTTATGACAGAAAAACGTTTTTTAAGTTTTATTTTAACAGAAGGAATTTTATTAGCTGCATTGGGACTTGGAATGTTAATTCTTCCCAAAATAACAACAATTTCATTTGGGCTAATGTTATGTTTAAGTTTGATAATCTATGGTGGTTACAAAATTATAAATGCATTTTTTACAAGAAATTATTCAAGACACTTTATTTTAAATATATTTCTTGGTGCTCTACTGTTTATTGTTGGCATATTTCTATTTATGGCGCCAATGTTTAATCTTGTATTAATTACAAGTGGTATCGGTGTTTATTTTGTTTTGGAAAGTGTTGCTGCAACTGCGTTTGCTTTGCAAAATAAAGGAACTTTGTATTTCTGGTGGGCGAATATTTTAGTTAGCATAATGCAATTTTTGCTCGGTTTAATTATAATTCTTGGCTTGCCTAGTACTGCTCTTTGGGTTGTAGGTGTTCTTATTGGTATAAATTTCTTAATTGCCGGTATGGTGTTAATTAGTATGTATATTGGGACAAAATATGTATTTAATTAAACAGCAAATTGAAAAGTATTAGTTTGCATTTACTTTATGATATAATGAGATTATTATACATAAGGAGAAAAACAATGTCTTTAAGAAACGAACGAGTTAGAAAAGAATTAATGCGTGATATTTCTGATATCTTGAGAAAAGAAATTAGAGGACTTGAAGGTGTTGTTTCAATTGTAGATGTAGAAGTTTCTCACGATAATTCTTATGCAAAAGTATTTTATAGTGTTTTAGGTTCATCTGAACAAATAGAAAAAGATAAGGCTATTATAGAAAAAAATACTGGCAGGGTAAGATTTGAAATAGGAAAGCGTATTCGTTTGAGAGTGACTCCTGAAATTAAATTTGTATATTCTGATGGTTTGGAGCAAGGCTCTAGAGTTCTTGACTTGATTGAAAAAATATCAAGAGGCGAAATTAAGTAAATGTTTGGATTCTTGAACATTTATAAACCTAAAGGCAAAACTTCACACGATGTTGTTTCTATTTTAAGACGCGTAACTAAAGTTAAACAAATCGGCCATACCGGCACTTTAGACCCATTTGCAGAAGGAGTTTTGCCAATTTGCATTGGAAAAGCTACTCGCTTAATTGAATACTTAAATGACGAAAAAGCTTACGTTGGTACTATTAAATTTGGTCAAGCAACAACCACGTATGATTTGGAAGGTGAAGTTACAAATTCTTCCGAATTAAAACCGACTATAGATGATATAGAGCAAGTGCTTTGCTTTTTCAAAGGTGAAATTGAACAGCTTCCGCCAATATATTCTGCGATAAAAGTGAATGGTAAAAAACTTTATGAATATGCAAGAAAAGGTGAGGAAGTTGAAATTAAACCTCGAAAAGTTTGTATAAATGAGTTGAAAATTTTGAACTACAATATAGATGAACAAACTTTAGAACTTTATATTGACTGTTCAAAAGGAACTTATATTCGCTCTATTGCGAATGATTTGGGCGAAAAACTTGGCTGTTTTGGACATTTAATTAAACTTGTAAGAGTTAAAGCCGGAGATTTTTTCGTTCAAGATAGTGTAAAATTAGAAGATTTGCAAACCAAAGAAGATGTGTTAAATGATTTGATTTACCCCCTTGATAAATTAAATTATCAAAAATATGAACTTGACAACCTAGAGAAAGAAAAAATTTCTAATGGAATGCAAATTATAGCAAAAAATGATTTACAAAATGGAATAACGATTTTAACTAATCAAAATAAAATTGTTGCAGTAGCAGAAGCTGATGCTAACCGCTTGAAATGCTTAAAAGTTTTTCAGGACTGTCAATGATAAGTTAATGGTGCAAAAATTGCACCCTACTTTTATAAATTGAAAATGGATAATGGACAATTGAAAATTATTTAAAACAATTTTCCATTTTCCACTTTCAATTTTCCATTAAAAAAGGGTAGGGTGCAATTTTTTGCACCATTATCTTTTATGCATTTGTCGTGTTGAATAAGAATTGTCAATACGACAATAAAATATTGAATATCATTCGCGCCGTGAGTGTTTTTTAGAAAACTTTTAGAACTTCGTATATATCCATTTTGTGCGCTTTACCTCTAATTTCTACATCGGAAATCTTTATGACTTCTATGTTGTTTTTAGTTTCTTCGTAGGTAGTTGAGCCTATAAGCATGTTTGTTTTATAAATCTTGTTGTAACTTTCCAGGCGACTTGCAAGGTTTACTGTATCGCCAATTACTGTGTATTCCATTCTGTTTACAGAACCAATGTTACCAACAAAAACTTCACCCGTGTTAATGCCTATGCCGATGTCAATTTTTGGTTTGCCTTCTGATGCCCATTTGCTTTGAAGTTCTTTTACTTTTAGTAACATCTCGTATCCGCATTTTACGGCATTTAGTGCATGATTTTTGTCTTGGATAGGTTCTCCAAAAATCGCCATAACAGCGTCACCGATAAATTTATTAATAATTCCGTTATGCTTTGCAACAATCGGTTCCATCTCTGTAAAATATTCATTCAAAATTTCAGAAACTTGTTCAGCAGACATTGTTTCCGATAGAGAAGTAAATCCTCTTATATCAGAAAATAGAACAGTCACAGTTGCTTTTTTGCCGCCTAAACCGAGGTTATCAATATTCATTACAATTCGTTTCATAACATCTTGTGACATGTATTTGCCCATTGCTGATTTTACTTTTTCTTTGCTCTGATTTTCGATTATAGATTTATGGATATATGCGATAATCATTGTAACTATAAACATTACAATCGGAGTTATTACATTAATTACAATTCCAAAATAAAAACAAGTCGCAGCAATTATTAAGTAAGCAAAAAGTAAGCTAAATGTTAAGGCGATTGAGTTAAATAAATCATAAATTCTGATAGTTATATAGACGAAAAGCATTCCCAAAAATATAATCAAGAAGTTTACAGAATTAGGAGTAACTTTTAAAAAATCATTATGCATAATATTGTCAATCACTGTTGCTTGAATATCAACACCAGGGTGATTGGCTAATATTGGGGTATTTTTATTATCATTCAATCCCACACTTGTTGGTACATTCGCACCTATGATTACAATTTTATCCTTAAATACTTCAGGTTTAATTAGAGGTTTTTTGCCCGCTAGGATTGCATCGTACGAATCCATTATATCTACAGCAGAATACATATTATGAGAATAGCCTGATTTTTGCTTATAAAATTTTATTGGTGCAAAAGACTGGAATTGTGTAGTTTTTTGTCTTATTTGTCGATTTAGTGTTGGAATTTTTATCCAATTATCATATACAATAATTTCAGGATTATCATTTGCTAATAGAAAAGCTTGCATTGCAATAGAAGGGCAAAATATACCTTTATAGTTTAAAATATATTCGTAAGTTCTAAAAATTTCATCTCTAAAGTATATGCTGAAACGGTTAACTCCATTTATAAAACCAGATATAATTGTTACTGAACCAACATTTTTCAATGAGTCAAAGTACGGTTTAGGAAATGGTAATAAGCTTGAATATAAATAAGCTTGTGTTTGCATTTTATTTTCTGCATTTAGCGCAAATTTTTGAACAAAGGCGTTATCGTACATTTCACCAAACTTTTCGTCATCCCAGTTTTTAATTTGTGGAATAAATCCTTCTACTAAGTTATTAAATTTGCTTAGAGTTGAGAAAAATTGTTTATCGGCTTCCGGATACTCTTTGTCTAAACTCGCGATATTTGCATCATGAACAAGAACTTTTTCATCTGCATAATCTAAGAAGTAATTAAATAATTTGCAATATAAATCTCTTCTCCAAGGCCAACGATATTTTTGATCACTTTTTGTATCTACTACAACCAATACGACATCGTCGCTGCCATAAGTTTGTTTATGGGTATCAAAAGGCAAACGTTCGGTTAAAACGTGCTTTGTCATAAAATCATAGGCCTTCGGCTCTACAAACGTATATGTTATAAAATATACAAAAATTAAAAAAAGTAAAACAATAATACTTGAAAATGCAAATTTAATCTTATTCATAATCTAATGATAGAGGAATTTTGAGCAAAGTGCAACTATTTACCATCTTGACATTTTTGTCGGTTTGCCATACAATATAAATAAGTAAGATGAAAAATATTGAATACTATTACACAATAGACGGGAAATGTCCTTATTTAAATTGGTTTAATGATTTGGACAATACATTCAAAGTCTGAATACAAAAGCGTTTAAAAAAATTGTATAACGAAGGACATTATGGCGACCACCATACATTGCAAAACTCTGAGTTATCAGAATTACGTTTTGATTTTGGAAAAGGTTATAGGATTTATTATTATGACCTTGATGACATTTTAATTCTTTTTGTTGCAGGAAGCGATAAAAAAGAGCAAAAAAAGTTAGTACAACAGGCAAATGTGTATTTTGCAGATTATTGTGAAAGGACTAATTATGAGCTTAACCAAAAAACAAATTGAATATCATAAAAATGCGCCAAAATTTGAAGACCATTTTGCAGAATGCTTTAAAGATAAAGCATACACACAGACTTGGCTTGAAGATTCACTTAATGAATTTTTAAATAATGGTGATGTAGAAGAATTTATAAACTGTTTGTTGGATGTTGTAAAACATAGTGAACGTGGAACTATAACACGAATTGCCAACAATGCGGGAATAAACAGAGCTAATTTATATGACATTATGAATGGCAAAGTAACTCCACGCATTGATACAGTATTTAAACTTATTAAAGGTTTAGGTTATAAATACGATATTAAATTGGAATCAGCTTAAGTAAATCGCGTTCAACCTACAAGCTATATTTGTTTTACAATTTCATTCGCTAAATCTTGCGGGGAAAGTCGCACACAACAATCTGAGTATTTTTTCATAAATATTTCGTCTATTTTTTGAAATATATACTCTGCATTTTTAATACTTTTATCTTCCTTGAGAATCCTTGCAAATATATTTATTAATTGAGTTGTCGTAAAAGTACAAGCAACATTCCATATTAACCAAGCATTTTTTTCTTGAACTTTTGACAAGATTTTTTCTATAAATTCACTTGTAAAAATTTCATCCAAATAATTCTTATAAATTTCTTCTAACAAATTATGAATATCTTTTATTACATTTTCCTTATTCGGAATTAAGAATTCTTCTTTAATTTTCTTTCCTTGTATGAAAATAGTAATTTGATTTTCTTGGAAGGAAGAATTGTCTATAACACGTACCAGTGGGAATATAAAACCGCTATTTTCGGCGATACATTCTCTAAAAGAACTTATTTCTTCACAAATATCCGCACCAAACTCTGCAATATCGCTACCGATTTCAAATCTTATAGTATCAATAGAAAATGTATTTTTAAATAATTCTTCTACTTTGTCTTCTATTGGTTTTTGAGGCGCTTCTTTTTTATGAAATATTTTTTTCAAATAGTTTAGCATAACTATTTTTTAATTTTAATTTATAAAATGTCAAATAAAAACATCAAACAAAGATAAAAGACTCCATTTTAATTATTATGCTATAATGTATCCAAAGAGGATATATAAATGAGTGAAAATTATATACAAATGATTGGTCAGGATAAGATTTATCCGATTATCAGATGCAAAGAAGCTGGTCAAACAATAGAAATAGCAAAAGCTTTAGTAGAAGGTGGAATAAGAGTTTTAGAAATCAATGTTGAAAACCCTTCAATTTATGAAGCTGTGCAAGAAGTTTCAAAATTCGCAAATGTTTGTGCAGGAGGTATAATTACTTCAATGCAGGCAGATGCTGCATTTGAATGTGGTGCTAAATTTTTTTCTTCACCAATTTTCCAAATGAATATGGTTAAAATTTCTAAAAACAAACAAGTACCATTTATTGCAGGTGCTTCTACAGCCAATGAGGCATACAATGCTTGGAAATCAAGAATTCCTTTGATTAAATTATTTCCAACAGACGCGATGGGCGGTGTTCAATATATAGAAGATATTTTAAGACAAATGCCATTCTTGAACTTAATGCCAATGGGAAATATCAAATTGGGCGACGCTGTAACTTATATTAAAGCCGGCGCGACAGCTGTTGGTATCGGTCGAGATTTCTACAATGGATTTACTCCGAAAGAAATCACAAATCGCACAAGAGAAATTTTACTCGAAATAAAGGATTATACTAAATGGAGCCAAAAGTAGACATCGCAATCATAGGCGAATGCTTAATCGAGCTTTCTTCAAACGGAACGCTCGCTGACACTTCAACGCTTAACAAATATTTTGGCGGTGATACCGTAACTACTGCGGTTGCAATCGCAAGATTGGGCGGTAAAGTCACATATGTAACCAAAGTCGGTAACGACGGCTTTAGCGAATTTATTCTTTCAAGCCTAAATAAAGAAAATATTGACACTTCTTTAATTACTTCAAACGAAGAGCAAAACGGCATGTACATTGTTTCTCGTACACCTGAGAAAAAAGAACTTTTATATTACAAGAGAAAAACTGCTGCAACAAAATTATCAATTGATGACTTGAATGAAGATTGTATAAAGCAATTAAAACTAGTGTATTCAACAGGCGTTGTTCAATCGCTCTCTGCAAGTTCAAGAGAACTTGTACACAGCGCATTTAAACTCGCAAAAGAAAACGACGTAATGACCGCGTATGATCCAAATTA
Source organism: uncultured Candidatus Melainabacteria bacterium (assembly GCA_934757255.1). Taxonomy (GTDB): domain Bacteria; phylum Cyanobacteriota; class Vampirovibrionia; order Gastranaerophilales; family Gastranaerophilaceae; genus CAG-196. The sequence goes on from CAKVLL010000034.1 coordinate 11,237, forward strand.
TACATCTTGTTTCATGAATTCTACCGATACAAAAGAGTATTTTGAAGAAATTGTGGATTACACTGATATCATATTTTTGAGTCTTAAAAATGACGCAGAAAGACTTTATGAAGTTGAATCAATTGACAAAGTTATGAATTATTTTTGGGATAAAGGCGTTAAAATAGTTGTTGTAAAATCTCATATCGATAACGGCTATTATACAGGCTACAAGGGTGATATTAGTTTTACGGAATTTTATAACACATCTAAGGCAATTGATACGACAGCGTCAGGCGATGTATTTAACGGTGGATTTTTATACGCAATTACAAACGGTTATGCGCCTTCTGAAGCTACAAAATTTGCATCTGTTGTTTCAGGTTTGCAAACACAAAATTTTGGTGCGATTCAATCAATTCCATACTTAAAAAATGTTTTGGAGAATGTTTAATGACAAAATACGTTGTTTCGGGATATATCGGCTTCGATAATTTCGGAGATGAAGCAATAGCGCATGTTTTAGTTGATAAACTAAAATCAAAAGGTGCTGAAAAAATTACTTTGATTTCTTCTAACCCTGATAAAACCGCTCAATTATATAACGTAAATTCTGTACCGATGTTAAAATTTGTTAATGCAATAAAAGACGCCGATGTTTTAGTATCAGGAGGCGGAAGTCTTTTACAGGATGTAACAAGTTTTAAAAGTCTTTTATATTATCTTGGAGTAATTTATTGCGCTTTATTCTTTGGCAAAAAAGTTGAAATTTTTAGACAAGGAATTGGTCCGATTCATTCTAAATTCGGACAATTTTTGACAAAAATTGCATTAAAACATGCGTCAAAAATATCGGTGCGCGATAAAAAATCACAAGAACTTTTAAAAAGTTGGAATATTGATGCCGAATTAAAGCCAGATCCGATTTTTGATTTGGATTTACCTAAAAAAAACAAAAAAGGCGTAGTTGGAATTCAGCTAAGAAGTTATCCTACGCTGAATGAAAGCTTTTTAAATGCTTTGGCTGAAGAAATCGTAAAAAGATTTTCTGACAAAAAAATTGAAGTTCTGTCTTTTCAAGACAGCATTGATTTAGCGATTTGCGAAAAATTTGCACGAATTTTGTACAAAAAAGGCTTAGAAAATGTTGAAGTTGTAAAAGGACTTTCCGTAAACGAAGTTTTTGCCAAAATTTCAGACTTAGAATTTTTAATTGGCATGCGTTTTCATGCTAACGTTGTTGCAATAAAATCCGGTGTTAAAGCACTTGCTATAAATTATGATATAAAAGTTAAAAAACTAGCTGATGAATATAATTTACCGCTAATTGAACTTACGCAGAAAGATTTGTCAAAAGAGTTTGACAAATTATGCCAAGTATAAAAGTTGATGGTGCAAAAAATTGCACCATTAACAATTCATTTGTGGAAATATAATAGGTAGAACAACTTACGCTTTTCCCATTCTATATCCTTATAGCTATAATTCTTTAAGTGGAAAATTGTTTCAAAGTTTTTATTGGGCAAGTACGCCTAACCGACAGTTTTAAATTACACAGTTTTTATTTCTTTATACAAATCTACAGATGCCTGAGGTAAAACTTCTCTTTGATATCTGCTAAATGCTTGTTCTTTAGCTTTACTGATATCTTTTAAATTTCCAAGCATAGGAACGATGTCGTAATCGTATAAATCTTCAACACAATTTACGATATCCTTATTTTGTTCAATTGAACGATGAGGACTTTGACCGCAAGGCATTTCTTTGCACCCCATGCTTTCATAGAATTTTTTTGCGTAAGAAAGTTCTGGAATTTCGGACTGTATAAAAAGTTTTTTAAAACCATCTTTTTTTACGGTGTCTATATATTCACTTAACATAATTTTTCCAACACCTTTTCTCGGATGTTTTGAATCAGAATCCCAAGCAGCACACCAGTTTAATTCGGTTTCTTTATCTCGCGCAAATTTTCTACTTGAATGCTTGATGGATTTTTGCGCAGTTTTCTTTGGCATTCCACCAACCAAAACTCCGCAAATATCATTGTTAGAAACAGCTAAAAACATACGAGTTTTTTCTCTTAACTTTGCAGGCATTTCTAACATTTCTTTTATAATTTTAAATGAAGTATCAATAATCAAACGCTTGTCTGTTACAGTTTCAATCTCTTTTTTATCCATGTAACTGTCAATATTTTGTGAGAAATTTTTAATAAAAGACAAGTCTTTTTTCTCTAATTCTAACAATTTTACGGTTTCGCCATTGGCAAGTTTGTACAAAGCACGTTGCTTTGCGCAAAAATTTGGATTTGTCAAATTGATACTGTTATTCATTACGAATTTTCCTTCTAATTTCATCACACAACTTTACATTACTTAAGTTTTGTGAAACATGAAAATTGCCTAAATCTCTCAATTTATTAACAAATTTTTACAAACTTTTCCTAATTTTGCAAGTTATTCTATAAGCATTCAAAATAGCAAAATTAATATTATTTAACTCATATATATGCTTAAAAAAGAACAGAATACAAACTAAAGAGTTTATCAAAAAAAGTTACTACTGCTCTTAAAAAAAGAAATAACAAAAAACACAATAATTTTTGTGCCAAGCAAGTTCATTTGCTCGGCACTCTTTTTTATCAAATTTATTCTAAAATACCATCTTTTGGTTTAATATCTTGTTTCAAATGATAAATCAAGTACTCTTCACTGTTTGTAGATTTGTAATTAGCATTCTTTTGATTTCTAAAGAATTCTTTAGGTGATTTAATCATTTGCATCAAGTTCTTTCTTTCTTGGGCTTGTTGAAGCTCTTTATATTCATTTATTTTTTTAATTGCTTTACCCATTTTGCCAATGAATGCAAGTCCTGTAGCCGTATTCCCTTCATGGTTCATTGCACTGCCGATTGCTTCATTTAGCCAAATATTTAATAATGATTCAAAAGATTTTTCAGCAGATGTTCTTGCCTTTTCTAAATTTAATTGACTATCACCAGGCATGATTTTCAAATCTTTCATTATATTAGAAGTTAATTTAATGATTTCAGTATTATTCATTGTATTTAATCTTATATTTGAATCAAAGAATACTTTATCCAAGGCTTCTTGTAATTTCTTTTCGGCTTCTTCTTTTGTCAATTTACTTTCTGCCAAATTAGCATCTTCTATAAAATATTTTGCTAAATCTTTAGAATTGCCATGTTCTATGAATTGTGTTAATTTCATTGAACGTGCAGCTTGTTCTGCTGTTAAATCAATTGTATTACCGGTATCAATAAGCGTAAAGACTTTACCTTTTCTTTCTTTTAATGCTTTTACGTCAATAAAGATATTACCCGGATGGATATCGGCGTGAAGCGTTCTTCCTTTTGCATCTGTTTTGTATAATTGTTCAATAAGCACTTTCATATATTCGTCAATCATATAATCAGTATCTTTTTCTGTTAACATAATATCTTTATATTTAGTACTTAGTTTTTCTTTTTCTGATTTTAAGAATTCTATTTGTTTAAGACATTCTGCTTTATCCTTTTCATTTGTAAGTTTACTCAAATTCTTTTCATTAAATTTAATGCTATAATCAATGTTGTTTAATTCCATTAATTTTTTCAAATTAATACCTTCGGCTTTTTCCATTACATAAAGCCCGTCTTTTACTTTAATAGGTTTTACAACTCGAGCTGTTTGCGTAAAATTAACAAGTTTTTTAGCCGCATTCATTTCATTTTCAAAATCTATTTCTTTTTTAATACCGTTTGCCAAATCTTCAATGTTTTTAATTAAATATTGTTTTTCAGCATTTGTTTTATCAGTTTGAGAATTAATTATATCAATGAATTTTTGTCTATCTCTATCAATTTTATTTGCGTCGATGCCTTTTTTAAGCATTTTGACACAAACTTCTTTTCCATCTGGAGCTTCTACTAAATATGTTTCAGCAATTGTACCTGTACCCATATTTACTTTAACTTTATAATCCTTGCCAAGTTTTGATTGAATTTCTTTTGTAGCTTCTTCCAGTGTTCTTGTTGCAGGACAATTATCTTGCATAGCTTGTGCTAATGAATCATTTGTTTGAATTTGTTTTAATTTTACTGCAAAAATGTTTTCGTCAGACAAAGCTTGAATTTTTTCATTAATAGAAAGATTTTTGCCAGCATTCGCACCTTTATTTTCAAGAATCGCCTTAACTTTAGGACTTTCAAACATTAAATCGTTCAATTGTTGATAAGTTGTTTTTCCGCCATAAGGATTTTCTATTAATTCTTTATGAGCATTAATTTTATTGAAAGCTTTTTCCAAGTTTTTATCAAATACAGCCGAAAATCTACCTTTTTTAGCCATAGGAATAAGAGTTGCTGCGCCTAATCCAATTTGCGTAACTCCATCATCGATAAAACTATTAGCATAACCTTCTAACGACTTGTCAGTATGCCTTGAACCGACAAAATGTCTATTTAAACTATTACCTAAGAAGTATGCAGGAATGCCGACAATTGCACCACCGATTACTGATAATGGCATCATCGCGCCGTTTATCGCACCGGAAACAAAGTTTCTGAAATTTGATGCTAATTTGTCTTGTCGGTGTTCTTTTTTATAAGCCTTATACATTATTTTATCGTGTGGCGTTTTAGCACCATTAAAATCTTTTTTGTTAGTTTTAAATTCTTCTGAGCCGATACGGTTTAATTGCAATAAATGCATTTTAACGCCACCACCAACAAAAGCCGCCATACCTGCTGTAAATATGGCCAATTTTGTTTTAGATTTTGCCATATATGCAAGTGATTTGCCAAAAGCTTTTTTAAATGTTTTTAAGTTTAGACCACCACCGGCAGACTCAGCTGCATCAAGAAGCTTATTGCTGCTACCGAATTTTTCATTTAACTTTTTGCCGGCATGGTGTAATTTTGCCTCATTTCTTAATCCAAAATAAGTTAGACCCGCAGCGCCAATTGAAAATAAATCTGCAAATGTTTGTGCAGAGGTTTCTTGAGAGGAATTATATTTTTTAACGGTATTTACAAAATCATTTTGCGAGATTTCTCCGCGATTAACTTTTATTAGAGCTGCTTCAACTTTCTTAGAACCAATGCCTAAACCAGTTACATTTTTAATTTTATTATATAAACGTTCAATTAAACCTGTATTTTTACGCTTCTCTTTTCTCCAAAAAGTATCATAACGTGAAATTTGTCGTCTCGGATATTGTACAACTTGTTTTTGAGATGTTTGATTGTTATTATTTTGTGAAACATTTGCTGGTACATGCAAATTAGCTGTTGAAATTTCAGTCATAATAATCCCTTTTCAAAATATTATCTATCATGATAAAGTCTCAGAAAAGATAAAAATTGCTATTTAAAAGCGTTAAAATAGAATTAAATTCGTATGATTCAAGAATAACAACAGTTTTAACCTTAATATTTGTTTACAATGCAATTAGTAGGCTATACTTTTATGTAGAGTTGGCAAAGCTTTGCTGAACTGATAAGAAAAATTTAAATTTAGTTTTACGTATCCATTAAATAAAGTGACGATATGTGCTAACATTTCTTTTATTTCCTAATCTTTTATCTATAGAGTGGGAGTTTTTAATAATATCTTCTCCCGTCTTGAGTTCTTTTCTCTACTTGTTAATTTTCGTCCAACACGCCCCACAAACTATTGTGCTTTTTGGAATAATGGAGTATCTCTGTTTTGTAAACATACTCCAAATTGGCAGCTGGAATTGTAGTTAAAGTTTTTTTCTGTTGGAGCGAAACTGTCTGCTTCTTTGCGGATATCACTTCTATTAAGTGGTGTTAAACGAGCTTCCGGAGTGCCGGAAAATTCTTTAATATTACTATTTGGATTGTAAATTGGAGGAACCTTTTCTCTAAATCCTGGAACAGAACAAACAGTAGCACCATCTTCTATTGGGCAAGTTGCAGAAACTGCCAAAAATGAACTGACGATTAGAAATGATGATAATATAAAAATCTTTTTCATAAATTTACTCCTATAAATTTCGTTTTCGCATCTTGTAGTACGAAACTCTATTTATAGATATTATAAAGTCGTTTTTTTTATTATCATTAATTATTTGTATTAGCCTGTTTGGATAATATTATCTGTTAGCGCCTTCTGATACAATGTATTCTTTTTCTATGCCTTGAGCATCCAAAATAAAGTCGCAAAGCTCTCTAACAGCACCACGTCCGCCGTTTATAGAAGATTTAAAATTACAAATTTCTAGAACTTCCTTGACAGCATCTGCCGGACAACATGCTAAACCGACTTTTTCTAAAATACAAATATCAGGCAAGTCATCGCCCATGTAAGAAACATTTTCATAACTCAAATTGTATTTTTCCATAAGTTCTTCTAATGCAGGTAATTTGTATTGTCTGCCTTGATAAACTTCTGTAAAATTAAGATTTTTTGCTCTATGTGCAACTGTTCCATTGTTTCTAGCTGTAATAATTGCTGTTATAAAGCCTGATTTATTCATTCTAACAATCCCATGACCGTCTTTTACATTAAATGTTTTGTATTCAACTCCGTTTTCGTCATAGGTAACGCTACCGTCTGTCATAACTCCATCACAATCAAAAACCAACATTTTTATTTTTTTAGCAGCATCAAGTGCATTTAATTTTGTCATACGTTTCTCCTTCTTAAATATTTATAAAACAATAGTAACAAAAATTAAAGTATTGATAATTACAAAAATTTCTTCATGGTATCATATAGTTAAAGGTTACAAAAAGGAGAGTTAAATATGTTAACTAAAAATTCATCATTAAGAACAGTTTTTTCAGGTGTAGATTTTTCAAAATATTCATCTAAGACATCTGAATTTGTAAGTGAATTTTCTTCTCGCGCAAACAAAGAAGGTAAATTCTTAAACTGGGTAAACTTACCACAAGAACAATTAAAAAGATTAGATGACATCTATTCTTTAGCTTCTAAATTGAAGGCTCAAACAGGTGTTAATAAACTTAGTGTTATGGGCATTGGTGGTTCAAAACACACTGTAGAACACATGCTTGGTATTAACGGCTTGAATATCAATTCTGATTCAATTTTCTTCTATTCAGATGTTGATTCTATCAGTTTTGCAAGATTTTTACACAAATTGGGTAATGATGTTTTATCTTCAAACTACTTAATTGCATCTAAATCAGGTTCAACATTTGAAACAAAAGATGGTTTCTTGAGAATTCAAAAAATGTTAGAAGATGCTTACATGGCTAAAGGTCAATCAGAAGAAGAAGCTAAAAAATCAGCAGCTAAACACTTTATCGCTGTAACTGACAAAAACGCTGAAAAAAGCGAACTTAGAAGAAGTTCAATTGAAAGCGGTTGGTTAGGCGATTTATACATTCATGATGATGTTGGCGGAAGATTTTCAGCATTTGATGATCACGCTTTATTCACACTTGCTTTTGCAGGCATGAAAAAAGAAGACATGGCATCAATGTTACGTTCTGCACAAGAAATTTCTTCTCAATCACTATCAGCTGATTTAGAAATCAATGATGCTTTAAAAGAAGGTATCTTCTGGGCTGATGCTAAACTTAACGGCATTGCAGCATCTGTTCACCAATACATGGGTTCAATGTTTGAAAATACAGTTTACTGGCATGCTCAAATGCAAAATGAATCTGTAAAAGATACGTTGAAACAAATTGCTAAAGTTCCTGATGCTATGCACCACTCAGCAGAAGCACATTTCAATCCTGCTAACAAGTTAGTTTTCGCGCTAACAGTTCCTGTTGATACCGGCGTTTGCGCTGAAAACGCAGAAGCTTATATCGGTGCTTTGACTAAGTCTTATGAATCAACAGGCGCATTCTTTAAAGAATATGTTGAAACAAATTCTCTTGGCTTAACTCCTGAAGCAGCAGGTGCAGTAACTCAACTAAGAGCATTCGCAACTTGTTATCAAGAAATCGTTGAGGCAGTTATGCAAAATAAACAACTTCCGGAAGTTCTAGACAGCGTACTTCAACCACACGTAGAATTCTACAAAAAGAATTTGAAAGGCGGAGTTGTTGTTCCGGGTAGAATTTCTTAATTAAATAAAAATAATAAATAAAAAAGGTGAATACTCTTATGAGTATTCACCTTTTTTTATTAAATTAAAAATGTAAATAATTGTAAATAAAGTCGTATAGCTTATTGCACAATGTATTGCGATGATATAGAATGT
>CAKVLL010000035.1 GCA_934757255.1 uncultured Candidatus Melainabacteria bacterium
GTGTAAATTTTTGTAAATTTTTCTTGACAACATGTATCATGAATTAAAAATTTATAATAACATGCCATGTATCAACTATCCCCAAATCTCCTCCCAAAATTAATATGGAAAAATACTTATACTGACTCATAGATTGAGTCAGTTTCTTTTTTTGTAATAAAATATAATTATAGTTAAAGGGGAAAATTATGCCTAAAGAAACATTTGGAAACATACATTCCATTGAAAGTTGCGGAACCGTAGATGGTCCGGGAATCCGTTTTGTAGTATTCACTCAAGGTTGTCCTATGAGGTGCAAATATTGTCACAATCCGGACACTTGGGAATTTAAAGACAATCAAAAAATGAGCGTCGACGAAATAATTAACCAATACGAAGGCGTCAAAGAATTTTGTTCTGGCGGTTTAACTGTAACCGGTGGCGAACCTATGTGTCAAATTGATTTTGTAACAGAATTATTTAAACGCTTAAATGCAAAGGGTGTAAATACTGCGCTTGATACTTCTGGCGTTCTATTCAACAAAGATAATACGGAAAAAGTTGATGAATTGATGAAATACACCAGTGTTGTACTTCTTGATATAAAACATATTGATGACGAGGAACACAAAAAACTTACAAAACATTCTAACAAAAATATTTTAGACTTTGCGAGATACTTATCAGATATTAAGAAACCTATGTGGGTAAGACACGTAGTTGTTCCAGAAATTACTTATAAAAAAGAGTATCTAACACGATTAGGCGAATTTTTGGCAACATTAACAAATGTCGTTGCATTGGATGTGCTACCATATCATGATATGGCAATTCCAAAATATGAAAATCTTGGAATTGAATACCCCTTAAAAGGAGTTCCTCCACTTACACACGACGAAGCAATAAAGGCTAGAAATATTATTTTGAAAGCTTACAGAGCTAATAAGAAATAAAATGTAGCGAAAGAGTAAAAAAAATAAAGGAGTGGCAAAACCGCTCCTTTATTTTTGCGAATATTAGTTTAAAATTACATAAATTTCAAATTAATATAAATAGTACTTATCAACAATGACATTGCAACAACAGCAACACCATATTTCATAAATCTCATAAACGCAATCGGATGTTCTTCTTTCGCTGCATTTTCTGAAACTATAACGTTTGCCGCTGCGCCAATTATAGTAAGGTTTCCACCCAAACAAGCACCCAAAGACAAGCACCACCAAATAGGTGTGGTATAAGCTTCGCCCATTGTTTTTTGAATTTCCACTAACATTGGTGACATTGTAGCAGTATAAGGAATATTATCAATAATACCGGAAATTAAACCTGAACCCCATAGAATTAACATAGAAGTTGCTTCTTGTGAACCTTGAGTTACCTTAAGAATCCATTCTGCCATCAACCTAATACCACCGGAAGCTTCTACACCACCGATAATAATGAACAAGCCGATGAAGAAGAATATTGTATTCCACTCAACATCTTTTAATATATTTGTAGGTTTTTCAAATAATAACAACACACTTGCACCAAGCATTGCAGCTACACAAGTTTCAATATGAGTAATGTCATGCGTTACAAATCCTAAAATTACAAGAGTCAAAACTAGCATTGAACGAATCATTAAGTTTTTGTCAGTAATTGTTTTGGAATTGTCAATTTCCGCAACTTCTTTCATTTTATCTTCGTCAGCATGAAGTTTTGATTTGAAAACTATTGATAAAAATGCAATAACCGTGAATAAGATAATAAGTATTACTGGTGTTAAATTATTCAAGAAATCCATAAATGAAAAACCAGCAGCGCTACCAATAATTATATTTGGAGGATCTCCAATTAAAGTTGCCGTTCCTCCAATATTAGATGCAAAAATTTCTGTAAGCAAAAATGGAATTGGGTCTATTTCCAATTTTCTAGCTATTGCAAATGTAATTGGCATTATTAAAATTACAGTTGTTACATTATCTAAAAACGCACTTACAACGGCAGTAAAAACACCCAATGCCGCTAATATCAAAACAGGATGTCCTTTAGTAGCTTTCATCAATTCGTTTGCTAAATAACTAAAAACGCCACTTCTTGTTGTAATATTTACAATAATCATCATTGAAACTAGTAAGAATATTACATTGAAGTCAACAAAGTTGATAAAATAATGCGGATTTAAAACATCTCCAGTCATTTTAGCTTGGCTTACTAAACCTAAAATTATCGTTATTCCTGCACCCAATAGTGCAATTGTAACTTTTGGTATTTTCTCCATTGCGATAAATATATATGCTAGAATTAATATTCCAGCTGAAATCAGCACATTATGTGCCGATACAAAATTTTGTATAAATTCCATATTTTCTCCTTTAATTTGTATACTAATAACAAAAAGTCATTAATTTATGGAGCATTTGGAAAAATTTCTGTTTTATAAAGATGTGATATTATGTAAGATTTATTTATTAAAAGTTTATTTTCATTTCTAAATGTTGGATTTGTAGCGTTTGAGTTTTGTATTCCGCCAGCACCAGATATAGTACCATTATCCGGATGAGAAGAAGGTAGCGCAATGCAACATTCTCCATCGTCCATCTCTATTCCATATTGGTGTTTTATTGGATTTGTATCACTTGTATCTTGAAATCCAATTCCAATGGTAGTATTGGAGAATGAGAACACAAAAAAGAATATAATTAACAAAACTTTTGCTATTATTTTCATACAAAAATATTAGCACAAAAATAATAGCAAAAATTAAACAAATAAATTTAAAATCAACAGGGATTTTCTTCTAGTTCCAATATTTGTCCAACCACTTCGTTGGCTTAATATATCTGAATCCCATTTTTCCAAAATAACCTTTATATGCTTCTTCTGGGTTTGGCTTTCCATGGAAGATTAAAATCTTAGCTTCTTCCGGATCACGCGGAACTTTAAACCAGCACATTGGGAATTTATGTAAACATTGGCGCTTGAAGCTAACAACCCAATTTTTAGGCCAATATTTTAACAAACCTTTTCTATCCATTTCATAAGACAAAAATGCTTGTTCATTCTTATATCTTTTTCTTATTGTTTTGCCTTCTTGATAAAAATGTTCAATAATATCAGGATGTTTACCAACTTCAAAACGAAAAACTGATGAGTTTCCAATAATATCGTGTGGGAAATCGTAATCTTTAGAGATTAAGAAACTTCCTTCAACTTCAAAAAATGGGTCAAGAGAACTTCTGATAATAATATCCAAATCTAAAAATAGAGCAGTTCCTTTCAAGTCAGAAAGCGGATTTGCAAACAAGCCTAACTTTTTCCACATTCTATCTGGAATGCCTTCGTCATTAAGTTCGGGAAGTGGACGAATCTCTACACCTTCTACAATACCTTCTGCATTGTCTGTAAAACACACAAATCTATGCGGCAAAGATAAATTCTTTTCAACCATCTTATAAAGCTTATTTACATACTCAGGTCCGAATTTTGTTCCCCATTTAATGCAGATTACGTTTCTATCCATTTATAACTCCTTCCAACTAAATCCCCCTTTTTTATACCATAAATAAATTACAGGTGCAAATGACTTCTCTGCTTGGAGACGTAAATGTTAACAAATAATGCGGAACACATAAGCGATTCCCACCTTTTATTTAATCAGTCATTGCAAGGAAATGTAACGAGGCAATCTATACCACCCTCATCAGAGCTCCGCCCAGCTTCTCCCCTCAAAGGGAGAAGCCGAAATTTGCGTAAAATTGGCGCATTTCACTGCTTCGCCCTTGAGGGGAGAAGCTGGCGAAGCCTGATGAGGGTGGTATAAAATTCAAACTTATTCACTCTATAAAAAACAATTTTAGCAGGATTGTTAAGAAATATTGCAATTTTATTTTAATATATTTTCTTTTGTTAAGACTTTTGAAATATCTTTACAATTGGCGCAAACGTAGTAGTAGTAGTAGTAGTAGTAGTAGTAGTAGTAGTAGTTTGCGCCAAATTTTTTCTAAAATGCCTAAAGTTTTAATGAAAAATGTCGATAACTATGAGGTAAGTAAGATGTAAAAAATAAAAAATTGTACAAAATAACTCACAAGTTAGAAAGGATTTCCTCATGGGTAACAACACAATCTCACAAAAAATTGATGCTTATGCACAAGCAAATTTGAAGGCATTGAAGAATGAAGAAGCAAAAACAGGACGCAAAATGACAAAATTTGACATTGCGCAGTATATGCTTCAACACGGCAAACTTAACAAAAACGAGTATGCAAACTGGATGAATACAACAGAAGGCTCAAATGCACTAAATTTATCAAAACAACAAACACAAGCTTTAAAAAACAGTAATGTTTGGGGATTTTCCGGTTTTATTGCACAAGGTGGCGGTACAAAATCTTACCTTGATAGTATGATGGATTTATCTCAAAAGGATCCTGTAGAGCAGTTTTTTGAGGTATATTCTCCACGTCAGCAAAAGTTGACTGATACAGTAACAGATAGAAAGAAAGAAGCTGCTAAATATACAAAACATGTTAATGAACAAAAAGCAACTAAGCAACTGTTACATCCTAATGAAGCAATTAAAGAACAAAAATTAATGGATGAAATACGTTCTTTGCCGGAAGTTAAAGAAACTTATACAGAATTGATGAATGATATCAAGTTTCAAGAGATGGATAAAAAACAAAAAACTGAATTTTTGCTTAAAACAACAGGTCAAAAGTTCTATGAAGCTAAAGAACGTGGCGATAAAGAAGCAATGAAAGAATACCTAAAACAAGGGATTGGTCTAACATTTGCATATATGGACGATAAAGCTGGAATTACAGATATCAAAGAAGCTGCTAAAGAATTTTACGGTCTAAATGCATTCGTTGATACTATTGATAAGTTTGTTGATGACGGTGACGCTTCCAACTTAAGTTTTGGTGAAAAGACTTGGGAAACTATTAAAGGTGCAGGTGACGCTGTAGATGGATTTATTGGTACACAAGGTGTGGCGTTTATGGGTACACTTGCCGTTGCGGCTGAAGCTGCAGCTGCAGCAGGCATAGGTAAAGCCTTTGCCTTGGTAACTCAAGCATACTTCGCATTTGAAGGTGGTACTATGGTCGTAGACGGTGCTGTTGATGTTGCAAACGCTCAAACAAAAGAAGAAGCAAGAGCCGGCGGTCAAGAACTTGGTACAGGTGCAATTATGCTTGGTGGTACAATAAAGTCTGCAATGGATGGATATAATAATTACAAAATGGAAAAATCTGCACAACAAGAATTATCTAATGCTAGAAAAACATTAGGACTTGATGACGGTGTAGAATTAACAGAAAGTGCAATTAAAAATGCTAAGAAGGGCTTAGCTTTGAAAAACCATCCAGATAGAGGCGGTTCTGTAGAAACAATGCAAGAAATAAATAATGCAGCTAATCTACTACTTAAATCATTAAATACTGGTTCTGCAAGGGCAGCAGTTGCAACAGGAAGACCAGCTGAAACAGTTAACAACACTCCAAATACTCCTGCAGTAAAAACGATGTCTAGTCCAAAAACAGGCACTGCTCCAACAATTCCTACGACCAAAATGGCTGAACTTGCAAAAACTCCGGAAGGTGTAAAACAAATGGAAGATGCTGGGCTCGTTGTGTCAAAAGCTAGCATTGATAAACTAGGAACAATTCATGAAGGACAAAGCCAATCTCCCGCAAGAGCTGTCAAGAAAATTGATTTTAGTGGCACTCCAGAAGAAGTTTGTGCTAAAAATCCACCATTGCAATATGATAAAGCTAGAGGTAAGTTCTTTAGAGAAGTTTCTTGGGATCAAGGCAAAACAAAGCAACCAATGTATATTGAAGAAAACGATCCAAATGGTTACTTTATGATAAACTACGGCGAAGAGTCTTGGGACGGTGCATTACTCGGTGGAACAGAAGCTATCAAATCTTATGTAGAACCTGAAGCTTACAACGCAAATGGTACAAAAATTCCGTTAGATCCTGCCAAAATGGATTATAATTGGACTACTGCATCTAAAGCAGCGCCTGTTAGATTTGCCAAAGTTCCAAAAGGAATGAAGGGAGTTGTTGGCAAAGAAGGTTTCCAACCTATTACTGGTGATAATCAAGTAATTGCAATGGATGTAAAAGGTCAACCATATATCAACACAGCACAATATGTTCTAGACAACACAAAAGGACTAGATGCTAAGTCTATAAAGGCATTGATGGAAATTGATCCAAGCGCAGATGCGTCCAAAGCAATATTAGATATTGCACGCACAGAAAGTGGCTTGAAAGAACTCAATGATGTAGGTATAACTGTAGAACGACTAAATGCTTACGTTGATAGAGATGGACATTCAGTTACACATGGAATTACAATAGACCAAAAAAATGCAGATGGAAATTTAACTACTAGAACGTATATAGAAAGTTTAGATGATAGTGATATTGGATTTAAGTCAAAGATTACTACCACCCAATATAATCCTAATTCAGGAGTTCCAGTAGAAAGCAAAATGTCTAACGGAACTATCAATTATGACAAAAATGGTAATATTTTATCTTTAACAGAAGAAACAGTGGAACTTATGCACAAGGATTATATTGACCTTAGACATTATGATACTAAAAAGACAACAGTTTCATACGAATATGATCAAGACGGATTAATCATCAAAAAAGATATTAAAAATGACTATAAAAATCTTAGAAGAACAGGCAGTGAAGAATTTGTTCTTCGAGATTTAACAGAAAAAACAAAATATGGTACACATAGAAAACAAATAAAATTAATCAATGGACACAAAGTTGGCATAGAAGAAATCCCAAATAAGGATGGTTCAATTATTGTTAAATTAGTAAATAGCAAAGGTCAATGCGTAACAAGAAAAATTCCAAAAGGCAAAAAGTATGAAATCAATGCAAGGCTTAATGAACTAAGAAATGGAGTAGATGTATCTGTATATGAATATGGGAAAACGACAAACAAAGAAACTCTTATGTCTATTGAAAAAGGATATTATTTCGAACCTCCTAAGACTGATTTTACACAATATAAACATTATAATAGAGATATTATACCCGTAGCCCCTGATATAACTACCCCAAAAACATCTTTAGATACAAATTTCTTTGAGGAATAACAAATTTTGCTGTTATAGCGGTAGCAGGCAGTAGGGTGGGAAAAGCATAAGCGGTTCACACCTTTTTTAAATCAGTTATTGCGAGGAATGAATGTAACATAGCAATTTATACTCACCCTCATCAGGCTTCGCCAGCTTCTCCCCTCAAAGGGAGAAGCGATGGAATGTGCCAGATTAGCGTAGCAGATGTGAAAAGCGTAAGCGGTTCACACCTTTTTTTTAAAATCAGTTATTGCAAGGAATGAATGTAACATAATTATTTATACTCACCCTCATCAGGCTTCGCCAGCTTCTCCCCTCAAAGGGAGAAGCGATGGAATGTGCCAGATTAGCGTAGCAGATGGGAAAAGCGTAAGCGGTTCCCACCTTTTTACTTAAACAATTCTTTATTCAACTTATCCGCCATTTTTTTATAATTCTTACCATAAGCTATTGGTCTTGATTGTTTTATTGCTTTTGTAAATGCTAAATTATCAATCTTAACATCACGTCTTGCCGGCACAATTAGACCTGTTGAATTAAAATACTCAATACTTTTTCTTGAAGACAGGTATTTAAGAAATTCTTCGGCTTGTTTTTTATTTTTTGCGCTTTTAGATATCGCCCAACCGGAAGCATCAAGAGGAACTGTTCCACAAAATGGAATTACATCCCAATCAAAATTAGCATTTTCTTTTATCTTCGGATACATCCAGCGTCCTGAAAGATAAAGACCTATTTTGCCTTGCAAAAACATTTGTGCGAGAGTAGAACTTCCGACTTGCGAAGCAGTTGGAGCGTATTTACCTTCCAAGTTTTTATAATATTCTGCTGAATTTTTAGGATTATAAATGTCTTCTGCAAAAGTTAAGACATAAGGCAACATAAAATAAACATCATGTTCTAAGCTTATTCCATAAGGTTTCACACCCTCTATTGCCGGAATCAATTCTTCCAATTTTTGAGGAGTTGTCTTTACTAAATCTTTATTTCTATAAAAAACTAAAGTCGAAATGTCACGAGGAACGGCGTAAAGATGTCCTTCAACGCTCATCGCTTTAATACTTTTAGTATCAAATTCATTTGTATCAATTACATTCTCAAGAGGTTCCAGTTTTGATGCGTAAATCGGCAAATAAAGATTATTTATAAAAATAACATCTGGCGCTTGATTTGCTGCAAACAAAAGATGTAATTTTTGAAAATAATTTTGAGGAACATGTACAAAATTGATTTTTACATCAGGATTCTCTTTTTCATATTCTGCAATAATCTTATTTAAAATTGAAACTTCTGTAACAGAACCCCAAGAAGAAAATGTTATTTCTTCTTTTGAAGATTTTGTACACGCGCACAAAATTAATGGTAAGCAAAGTAGGATTATAAAGCGTTTTAGCATAAATCCATTACATACTCCATTTTATCGTCTTTTACATTAAGAATAAATTTATGAATACCAATTCTAACCAAATATCTTGTTGTACCGTCATTTAATTTTTCACTAACCCTAGATTGTATACTCTCTGTTTTTAACTTCTCGTAATTTTTTATTTTAAATAATTTATCACCTACAAAACCAATAATTGAATATCCACTAGTATTTTTTGCCAGATAACAACCTAATTTATCTGTAAAATTAGTTTTTGAAACAATTTTATAAATTTCATCATTAACCACAAATGTTTCTATAGAACTTACGTCAATATCATCAACTAATTGTGTATTTTTATCATTTTCTACAGCTTTCTTGGCTTCTCGTTGTGACATTTCAGTTTGTTTTATTATTTGTTTTTTTGCTTTTTTTGCTTCTATTTCTTTTATTAAATCTTCAGCACCTGTATTTTCATATTTTGAAACCTTCGCAACTTTTCGTTCTAATTTTGGCAAATTACTAGTTTCTTTTTTTGAATTTGGCGCTGAAAATTCAAGTTCTTCCGGTCTAACATCAAAATCTACATAAGTATTATCATAAAGAGATTCAAAATCATCTATGCTATCATCTTTTACTGTAACATTCTCTTCTTCATCTTCTTTTATTATTTCAAATCCGTCATTAAATTGCTTAAATTCAGCTTGCATGTCTGAAACAGTCGGTGCATTATTCTCATCAAATTCATTAAGAACTTCAAACTCTTCACTTCCATCATAAAATGGTTTGAAATTCACATTTGAAATATTATTCAACAATGCATTTTCATCTACTTCTGTATGAATTTCTTTTGTTTCTGTATATTTATTTGGATTTTTTAAAGCTTCACTTAAATCAGGTAGTTCACTAGATATTGCTAATTTTGCTACATCATATCCAGATTCAACCAACTGGATTGAATCGGATGGTCTTTCTTTATAAGCAGAAGAATCATTTACAGCTTTTGATAAATCAGGAAATTCTTCATCTAATGAAAGCTTAGTAACATCATAACCTTCATTATAATAAACCACTTCTGGCTTAACTTCATACTCTATTCGTTTTCCGCCTTGTTTTTTTAATGCATCTGACAAATTTGGAAGCATATCTTTAACATTTAAAGTAAGCAATTCAGATGTTTTATGTGATTTGACATCTTGCGCTTCTATCTCTTTTCGCATTTCAGAAATTCGACTTGGATTTGTATGCAAATCTGTAACAAAATCTTTATCTACTTCAACATTAATCAATTTATATAAAGCGTCAACATCTTCTTTTGAAAAACTTACATTCTGATTAACTGTATATGAAGTAACAAACCCTTCCAATACCTCACGTTTAGAAGGTTTCTTTTCTATTGGATTTGTTATAGCAAATTTACTAATATTTTTCATCGTATCATCGCCAATTTCTATACTTAAAAGTTTTTCAATTTTTTCTATATCATTTTTTGAAAAGCGCAAATTATCATCATTAATATACTTATTATACGCATCTTCATTAAACATTGCTTCCGACTCAGTCGGAACTTCATTTGACAATTCTTCAGTAAATGAAAAACCACTCAAAAAATCTTCCAATGCTTTATTTTCATCATTACCCTCAACATTTTCAAAATCTAATTTCTCTACAGGGTTCACCTTCTCTTGAAATAATTCATCTAAATCAACAATATTATCAACTACATTGTCATCTGGTTGCGATATCGGCATTGATGCAACAGTGCTTTCATTTAATATTGTATTTGCACTCAACTTAACAGGTTTTGAATACATCCTATCAAGTTTGTGAATTGTATTTTTAATTTGCTTTCTCTTTGATAAATCCTCTTTTTTCTTTTTGTCTTTTTCTTCATCCGAAAAATTCGGTTGTTCACCGATAATTTCATGCATTTTATTTTTAGCTTTGATAACAAAGAAAACTGAAGTTATTACTACAAATATAAATCCTAAAATCAACAATAATGTTTCATAGGACGCATCTTCATTATTAACCGGTTTGTTTGTCTGTACAACAGGAGTGTTTTTAGGTTCAACCTCTTGAATTTGCCTTGAAGGAGTATTTGCTTCAAATTGTTGTACGCTTTTTTTTATATCTACAGCACCAACTTGCGCAACTCCCGTCTGAGAACGTATAGCTTCTCTACGAGGTGGTGGTGTCGTATAATCTCTATTTGAATTATATTCTGGATTAAGTCGCTCCGGACGAGAAACAGGAACAACTTCCTCTTTTGGTGCAGAATAATCTTTAGGAATATCCTCCGGTTTATACAAGGCCTTCTGTGCAGTTAAAGTTGTATTTGGCGCAGTCTTAATTGTTATCTTTGTATACCCTCTATTATTAGCAGTATAAGGCATTGTCCTAACATCAACACTTTCAACATCTCCGGATAATTCAGGAGATGCAGGCATTTTGCTGTTAGTATCTGGAAGCATTATCACATAAGTACTTGCATCTTTTTTTATAGGCGAAATAACATTAGCATAATCTCGTTTCGTCATTAAAGTCATACTAACTGAGCCGGCAGAAACCCCTTCAAATTTAAGTGACATTAAACTATTTTTATAATTTTCTGCGCCAAAAGCTCCAGCTACCGTCAACACAGAAGCTAGAACCAATGCGATTGTTCGCCTTTTAAACTGCTTCATACAACTATTTTACCACAATGCTCCAAAACATTATATACATCGTTTAAACTACATATCCGTTATTATAATCTTTTTATCAGAAGAAATTTTTTCTATATTTAAGATTGTATACAAAGTATCTTTATACAAAAATTCTTTAGAAAAATATCCTTCACCTATTTCAGGAGTTTCATCTTCTTGCAACTCAAACAATTCGTTTATTTTATCTATCAACAAAGCTAATTTTAATTCATTACATTTGACAATAACAACAGGTTTTTTTTCTAATACCACCGAAGAATCCAAGTCTAAAAATTTTTTAAGATTAATAACAGTAATATAATCTCCCCTTAAATTCATAATACCTTCTATAAAATCCGGAACTCCGGGAACTTTTGTTATAGAAGAATCCTTAAGCACTTCTTTCACATAATCCAAAGCAATACAATAAAAATCGCTATTTAAGTTAAAAGATATATATTTATTTTTCGCGTGTAATTCTCCTGATGCCAACTTCAAATTAGATTTATCTGCTATTGCCAACGTACGCTTCTTCATTATTAACTTTGAAGCTTCGTCTTGTGGCATCAACGTTTGAACATCAACATTAGCCCAATCTTGATGCTTCTTCATCAAATTTTCTAATGCATAGACATTTATAATAAAAATAGTTGACTGATTATATTTATATAAAGAATCCACAACCATATTATTATCTACAAATGGAATAGCATCCATCAAAGCACTGTCAAACGGCAAAATTCCAATAACTTTATCAGTTATAATACCATAGATTAATTCATCTGTTTTCACAATCAATAATTCATTATGAACCGTATAAGGAGGAACTTCTATGCCTAAATAAAATCTTATATCTAAAATATTTATAACAAAATTATTGTACTTTAAAAGTCCAACAACATTATTCGGTAATTTTTGAGGATAATCCAATGCCGGTAATTTCATTATTTCAAGTATATTTTCAGAATTCACGGCATAAGTATTTTCACCAACTTTAAAATAAAGATGTGTGTTTTTCTTTTGTTCAATTAAACTATTACTGCTCATACAAAATCACTCTATTTCTTCCGCTTTCCTTCGCTTTATACAACGCTTCATCCGCGGATTTTAAAATATCTGCAGGGGTTTTAAATTCTTGATAATTCATTGTCAACCCAATACTTACAGTAACTTTTGCCTTAACATTATTATAATTAAAATCGTATTCTTCGACCATTCTTCTCAAACGTTGGACAGGTATTATAGCACCTTCAATGTTCGTTTCAGGCATAACCATAATGAGTTCTTCTCCACCATAACGATACAACAAATCTGTTTTTCTAAAAGATTGTTTCATTAAGTCCGCAACTGTTTTTAAAACATAATCTCCATATTGATGTCCGTAAGTGTCATTGACTTTTTTAAAAAAATCAATATCTAATATCGCTAAGCTAAAATCAGAAGGATGTCTTTTAGTACGGTTATATTCTTGTTCCAAACCAATTTCAAACTGTCTTCTATTATAAAGTCCTGTCAATCCATCAAGAACAGACATAAATTCCTTCTCTGTATATTGATATTTCATCTTAAAAATAGCTAACAATTCGCTAATCATAATATCAAAATATCTAAAAGAAGCGTAATCCATATCTTGACGAGTATAGAAGCAAATTCCACCAATTAATTTTTTATCAAAAACTAACGGAATTATAATCTTTGATTTTAAATCAGTAAATTGATATGAGAGTTCTTTACCCAACAAAATCCTAACAACTTCAAATTTTGTATTTTTTAAAGTTCTAACCTCTTCTATCTTTCTGAAAAAATCATACTCTATATCAGATAAAACATTTTTACTTAAATTTTTACCAAGTGTATCCAAATACAAAATATTTTCTGCATAATCATCAGGTGAAGCAAAAAATATACCTGCTACACTATATTCAACAAAAGAACTCATAAGAGAAAACAACTTTTCCACTAAAATTCTTTCATAATTCAAGAAATCACTTAAATTTCTAAACTCATTTGAAAATACAGATTTCATTAGCAAATCGTTTAATATACTGTTTAATCTTGTTTGCGCAGTATTATCAGATTTTGCTTTTATTGCTATATTAGCTTTATATTCTTCTGTTATCGGATATCTTCTTAATGTTGCATTGATATTTTTAACTAGTTCAGTCATGTCAATACTTTTTGACAAAAACAGTTGCGCCCCGGCCTTTTTACCCCAAAAATTATCAATTTTTTTATCCAAAACAGTTAATAAAATTACAGGGATTTTTTTTGTTTCTTCAACATTTTTAACCATTCTACACAACTGATAACCATCAATTACAGGCATCATAATATCTGAAACTACAATATCAGGAATGCATTCAAATAATTTCTTATATGCTTCCGCGCCATTTGTTGCGGTTTCAACTTCAAAACCGCTACTTAAAAGTCCATCTTTTAAGAACTTTAATTGTGTCTCGCTATCCTCTACCAATAAAATTTTTGCTACCATAGTTTTGTATATTCCAATTTTAAAGATTTTAGTATAAAATGATTATATAATAAATACTTAAAAAAAACTATAGGAGAGAAGTTGTGCATAGTGAACAAAATATTGGATTAAAACAAAAATTTAATATAAAATGTGTAGTTGATATTGTAGTGTTTGTATCAACATGTATCTTATTTTTAGTATTTGCTAAAATTAATACTATCTCACCCTATGACACTTTTGTGTTTTTAGCTATTATTATTGCAGTACATGTTTCTGCGCATATATTAACAAAGCAATGGATTTTAAAAGCAATAAAACAAACTCTTACAGTTCAATCTGAATCATTGTCACAAACAACTATTGATGTAATGGATACAATGAACGAACAAAAACGCATATTTGAAGCTTTAACTACCAATACTAAAAATATTTCCGGCTTGCTTGAAAAATTACGTATTTTATCAGAAGATTCAGTAAATACTTCTAAAAACACTGAAAAACAAGTTAATCAATCAATCAATTTTTCACAAAAAGAACATGATGCAATTTCATCTAATGCGGAAAAAATGCTTGTTCTAAGACAAAAAATCCAAATGATTGCGGAATTAATTTTAGAATTATCTGAACACTCTCAACAAATTGGTAACACAATCAGCGTTGTAGACGATATTGCAGAACAAACAAACATGCTTGCTTTAAATGCAGCTGTAGAGGCTGCTAGAGCTGGAGAACATGGAAAAGGTTTTGCAGTAGTAGCCGGTGAAATTAGAAAATTGGCAGATGAGTCTAAACAAGCAATCACAAAAATCACATCACTTACAAGTAATATTCAGTACACAACTAATTCCACCGTTATGGCTACAGAAGAAGGCTCAAAAGAGATTGAATCTGTTGTCAAGGAGATCAATAGTGTATCTGCGAATTCAGAGGTCCTACTTAATTTAATCAAAGAAATTCTTGATTCATTGGATACGATAAACCAAAACGCAAAAAAACAAAATGATATAATTGAAAGATTAAACATCATAGATGAAGAAAATTCCAATATTGCAGAAACAATTGTTCAAACAATAAGTGCAAATAGTGAGAAAATTTCTAAATTAACAAACTTATCAAATGATATCAAAAATTCAGCAATAGAAGGTTAGGACAAAATTGAATTTCGCAGACAACGAAAATCAGAATAATAAAGAAATAATGGAAATATTTCGTACTGAGTCAGAAGAGATTCAGGAAAAAATATTCAACAACTTATTTGCACTGGAAAACACTCCCGCTAACAAAGAGCTAATAGGCAATGTTTATAGAGATTTGCACAGTTTAAAAGGTGCTGTGAGAATGGTTGGCTTCAACAACCTACAAATGATTTTCCATAAAATGGAAGATATTTTTGATGCCGTTAACAATGACAAGTTACATCTGGATGCAAACATATTAAAATTAATGATAAACTCATTAGAAATTGCTTCCAAGTATTTACAAGAATCAATAAAAAATAATCGTGAGATTATTGGAGATGAGTATACTAGTACAATTTCAAATTTAGAATATATTTTAGAGATTGAAATTAACGAACAAAAAACTCTTTCTAAAAACGCCTCCATTTCTGATATTGCAAATAATGAATTAGACAAAAATAAAACAGAAGAAGAACTTAAAAAAAAACAAGAAGAAATAAATGTCGCTTTTAACAACTGCTTTGAAATTATTGATAGTATTGTTCCAGAAGAAGAATCACAAGATATCATAATATTAAAAGAAGAAGTTCAAAAGATTTATAACTTTTTTAAGGAATCAAATCTATATGAAGTTAAAAATTCACTTGAGAACATATTAACAAAAATAGATTTTGTTATGAATGCAACAAACACACTTACTATCAGCGAAATACTAGAACTTCGTAATGAATTAAGTTCTGCGGCAGCAAAATTTACAACTTCTTGCATTGAGACGGAAGATTCCGAATTTTCATTTTTCGATATAGCTGAAAAAATTACTATGCTACAGGGAAGTAGCGTTTATGCCAAAGAAATAAAAAATGATATTCTACAACTAAAAGAAAAGAATGATGACACTAGCGTAACAGAAGTTGTCAACATGATTATAGAAATTTTAGATTTCATCATAGATAATTCTGTTCAACTAGAAGAACAAATGATGCTTACACTAAAAAGTGCAGTTGAATATTGCGCATCTCCGAATGAAAGCATTGACAGTGATTTAATTGTTCAACAACTTGAAATAATGAAACAATTGTTAGAATTAAATTACAAAAAAGACAATGACGTTAGCGAAGTCAAAAATTTAACTACACAAACAGCTTCTGGCGGAAACAAATCAAACAATTCCACAGAAATTAAAACGTTACATGTTAATGCTCAAAAATTAGATACACTGGTTAACCAACTTGGTGAATTAATTATTACTAAAATTAAAACAGAAAAGAATCTTGAAAAAATTGATAATATAAAAAATGTCAATGAAAGTTGCCAAAAAGATTTATTAAAAACTTCAAACTATCTGAGATATTATAACCGTAAATACTTACAAGCAGGTGCAACAGAACAATACACAAGTGCATTTGTAAAACAAGTATTTTCGCTTTTATCAGATATTACACAAAACGTATCAAGAACCATCTATGACCTAAATTCTCTATATAGAGCATCAAAAGAAGATGACATGAAAATGCGTCTTATTATTGATGAGATGGAATCCATGGTAAAAAATATTCGTGTCTTGCCTATTTCAACGGTATTCAATTCTTTCTCAAGAATGGTTAGAGATATCGCAAACGAAAAAGGCAAAGATATTGATTTTGAAATAGAAGGAAAAGATACCTGCGCAGATAAAAAAATTATTGAAGAGATAAAAACACCACTTATACATATTTTAAGAAACGCCATCGACCACGGTATTGAAACAAAAGAAGAGCGTATAGCTAATGGTAAAAGCCCTGTAGGTAGAATTCTGTTATCTGCAAAACAAGATGACAATAAAGTTATCATCGAAGTAATGGATGATGGACAAGGGTTTAATCTGGAAAAAATCAAGAGCAGAGCCGTATCACGAGGATTTTTAACTCAAGAAGATATTGATTCTATGACAGATGAATCTATTATGAATATTATCTTCTGGCCTGGTTTTACAACCGGAGATTCTATTACAAGCATTTCTGGACGTGGAATTGGTTTGGATGTTGTAAAAACAAAAATTTCACAATTAAATGGTAAAGTAAAAGTAATTTCAGAATTTGGGAAAGGTAGTTGTGTACACATTGAAATTCCTGTCACATTAACCACCTTAAGAGTCTTTCTTGTAAAAATTTCAGAACAAACTTTTGCAATTCCGATACAAGTCATTACAACATTCATACTAAAAAAACAAAACGAAATTAAAACTAATAATGGAATACGTTCTATTACATACAATGGAAAAATTATTCCACTATATTATTTATCAAATATTTTAAAATTAAAAACTTTACCACGGGGTGAAAAAGAAACAATTCTTATTTTAGAATCTGACGAAAAAACAATCGGACTTGTTGTAGATAAACTACTTGGCGATCAAGATATACTACAAAAAAAATTGTCACCACCTTTATACAAGGTTAAAAATATATCAGGAATCACAAATCTTGCGTCTGGTGAATTATGCTTAATATTAAACATGCAAGACATAATCCATTATGATTTCAATAAAGCTATTAGTTCAACACAAGAGCCTAAATTACTATCTAATGATATTTTGTCATTCAAACGTATACTAATTGTTGATGATTCAATTACAACCAGAACAATGATAAAAAACATTCTGCTAAATATTGGTTATGCAACAGATATTGTAGAAGACGCGGAAGAAGCATTGATTAAACTAAAATTAACACATTATGATTTAATTATTACAGATTTAACAATGCCTAAGATTGACGGATATCAATTTATAGAACGCCTTAAAAATGACGAAATGTATATGGATATCCCAATAATAGTTATGAGTTCTCTACCAGAAAAAACTGCACTTAAACGCCTTGAACAATTCCGCATTGAATACTATATGAGAAAAGAAAACTTTGATCAAACAGAATTTGCAGAACAAGTGAAAAGAATCATTACAAAATATCATAATATATAATTTTATTTTGCAATCAAATGTTTATAAACTTCATCTGGTACAAAGCCCCTGATATCACCTTTATTAAATAAAATTTCCCTTACACTTGAAGATGAAATAAAATTATATTCTGGCTTTGTTATTAAAAATACAGTTTTAATATTACTAGAAAGAGCATTGTTTGTTTGAGATAATTGCATCTCGTACTCAAAATCAAAAGATGTTCTTAATCCTCTTAATAAAACTTCTGCACCACGTTTTTTTGCATATTCAACTGTTAAGCCCTGAAAAGAATCAACTTCTACATTTGGAATATCTTTAACACAAGCTTTTATAAGTTCAATACGTTCACCTATAGGCAAAAAACCTTGCTTATTAATATTATATGATACCGCTATTATAACTTTGTCAAAAATCTCAGCACCGCTTTTTAATATATCTAAATGTCCATTTGTTATTGGGTCAAAACTTCCTGGATAAATTGCAATTGTCATACTTTTACCTACTTTTTTCTAATTCTAACACAAATTTTTAAATTCTTATAAAAAAACTAACGGCAGATTTTTAAATCTACCGTTAGTTTTTTATCTTATCTAATAATTATTCGTAAATATAACCGTTAGTTAAATCAATCTTCAATGGTCCAAGAAGTCTGATGTTAACCATTTGGTTTGGCATTGTCAATACTTTAGCGCCCTTGAATAATCTTCTCCAGAAGCCGATTTTAGCAGGATCAAGAGTTGCAACACCATAAAGCATTACTGCCTGATCGTTTGGTGTAACTAACAACTCGTTCTTAATAATTACTTCGCCGTTTTGTTTAAACAATTTAGCTCTTTGAATATGTTTTACTTGACCTTTCAAATCACTGCCTTGTTCAATTAACAAATATTTGTCTTTTGTTACGATGTTTTTAGGAACTTTTGCTGTATAAATGTCAGTTACGTTAGAAATTTGTGACCCAACAACTGTTTCCATTTGAATAGGGAAAATTGCACCGGCAGGTATAATACCTATTGAACCTTGAACTCTTACATTGTCAACGATATAACCGTCAGCAGTTCTCTTTTGCATTGATTCAGCAAGTTTAGCGTTTGGGTTAAGTTTAGCTTCTTGCATCATTTTGTATAACAAAGCTGCAACTTCTGCTCTATTAGCAGGTCTGTCTGATTCCAATTTACCTTCATTTCCCGGCATTACAACAACTAAGTCTAATAATTGAGCTTTTGCTGCAGAAATTAAAAACCAAGCCGGCATTTGAGTGTAGTCTTCATAACTCTTAGCAATAATATCTTGCGCTCTTTGTTCACTTATTTGAGATGTAGTTAAAGCGTTTACCGCAATTGTAATAGCTTCTGCTCTTGTTACAGAGTCATAAGGTCTAAAATCTGAATCTTTTGAATCCGGAATCAAATCAAAATATACTGCTTTTTTAATGATATTATATGCCCAAAAATCAGGCTTAACATCAGAAAAATGAATATCTTGAGTAACATTAGCATC
>CAKVLL010000036.1 GCA_934757255.1 uncultured Candidatus Melainabacteria bacterium
CCCTTCATGTCTTTAGCTCGTCTTTCGATTTGAGCTTCTTTTCGCTTATCGAACCATTCTTGTATTGTCATATCCACTTTCAGTCAAAAAACGACTGTCCTTCTAATATTACGATTTACTTAGACATTTTACACCAAATATATTTTTTTGGGAAGTGAGAAATAAAAATAGAAATTTATAAAAGCAATTTCACATTATTAAAAAATTAGAAACAAATATTATCACAAGTTTTTTAGAATTAAAAAGGAGTAGTTATGACAACAGTAGAACCAATTAGAAGCACTAAAAACATCAAAAAAATTGAAAAATTTTTATCAAAAAACCCCAGAGATTTACTTCTTTTTAATATTGGAATAAATTGTGGACTAAGAATTTCTGATATTTTAGCTTTAAACGTAAAAGATGTTAAAGGAAAACATTACCTTCAACTTATTGAAAAGAAAACCGGTAAATTTAAAAAATTACCGATTAATAAAAAATTAAAACCCATGTTAAAAAAATTTGTAAAAGGAAGAGCCGACGAAGAACCACTATTTATCACAAAATTTAATAACCGACTAAGTAGAGTAACTGCATATTTCATTATAAAAGAAGCTTGTAAAACCGCTAATCTTGAAGAAAATTTCGGAACGCATACAATGCGAAAAACATTTGGTTATCATCATTATAAAAAGTATCATGACATTGCAATGTTACAAAAAATTTTTAACCATTCTAACCCTGCCGTAACTTTACGATACATTGGTATAGAACAAGATTTCATAGAAAAAAGTATTATAAATTTCATCCTCTAAGTTTTTTAGATCTTAAATCTCTATGGAAAGTAATTGCAAATCTGTGCGCTTCATCTCTTATTCGCTGGATTAAATAGAGCGCGTTAGAATCTCTCGGAAGTAAAATTGAGTCGGATTGATTTGGCAAAAATACTTCTTCTTCACGCTTAGCAAGAGAAACAAAGTCAATGCCACCTTTACCAACTTTTATTCCCATTTCTTCAACGATTTGCATAACACTTGATAGTTGACCTTTCCCACCATCAATAATAATTAAATCAGGTTTTTCCCATTTAGGTTCACCTAATCTTGAAAGTCTGCGCGAAAGAACTTCTTTCATAGACAAAAAGTCATCTGGCTTTCCTTCTGTTGATTTGATTTTGAATTTTCGATAAGCAGTCTTTTTCGGCAATCCGTTTTGAAAAACAACCATAGAAGCAACGGTATTTGTTCCTTGAATATGCGAAATATCATAACATTCAATACGGTTAGGGAAATTCGTCAATTGCAATTTTTCAGCCAAATATGAACCAACTTCATTAAAATCATCTCTGATTTGCGCCATCTTTTTAAGTTTTGCATTTTCTAAAAGATTTGTTGCATTTTTAAGCGCAAGTTCATAAAGTTCTTTAAACTTTCCCTTTCCATAACTTATAGTAACTTTTTTACCAGAAAGAATTTTTAACCAATCCTGATAAAGTTCTTTTTCGCCTACTTCTTCCAAATCTTTTGAAATAATTCTATCAGGAAATTCTAATTTCAGATTTGTATAATAATCTCTGAAGAAGGTTTCAAAATATTCTGTTTTATCAACATTATCTACAAAATAAGTAAAATCTTTTTTATCAATCAATCGCCCTTCTCTAACCATCATAATTACGATTGCAAGAATTCCGTCTTCATAAATTACGGCAATAATATCCTCATTAAGCTTAGTGTTTTCATAAACAACTTTTTGTCTTTCCAAAGTTTTTTGCAAATCCAAATAGCTATCACGCATTTTTGCAGCTTTTTCAAACTGCTCAGACTCTGCGTATTTCTGCATTTGAGTTTGAATTTGTTTCAAAAGTTCAGACTGCTTACCACTCAAAAATAACTCAACCTGTTGAATAAGTTTTTGGTACTCTTCCGGAGTAACTTTACCTTGGCAAGGTGCAAGACATTTGCCTATGTGGTAGTAAAGACAAGGACGGTTAGTAAATTTCGGAGTTTTACATTGCTTTAAAGGAAACAACCTCTTCAAAAAATCAAGCGTAGCATACATAGCGCCGACATCAGTATAAGGTCCGTAAAATCTGCCTTTATCCGGATTTAAATTTTTTTTGCGCACAACTTGAATGCGCGGAAAATCTTCTTCCGTAATTAAAAAATAAGGATATTTTTTGTCATCCTTAAGTAAAATATTGTATTTTGGTTTATGTTGTTTAATTAAATGAGATTCTAGGATTAAAGCTTCAACTTCAGAATCCGTAATAATGTATTCCAACTTTTCAATTTGTGAAACTAAAATATTTGTTTTAGGACTCTCGTGTTGTTTATGAAAATAGCTGTAAACTCTTCGTTTTAAGTTTTTCGCTTTACCAACATAAATAATAGTACCTTCTTTATCATAATAAAGATAACATCCGGGTTGAGTTGGCACGAGTTTAATTTGTTCCAGTAAAGCTTCATTCATAATTAACATTATATCATGTAGAATTAGTATGTAAAAAGTCAACAGTAATAGGTTGGATTTTCAGCTCAACATGAAACTATATTATATGAGCGAAGCGAATTTAATAACTTTCAACTGTCCACTTTCAACTAAAATTCATTTTCAAAATCTCCCCTATTCCCTTCTCAACTTATTAAAGATATAATCAAGAGTGTTATGGACAAGAAATTTGCAAAAATATTTATTCAAGCGCTTTTAGTCGGAGTTTTGACCGGTATAATTGTCGTACTTTTTAGGCTCGGCATAGAAAATGTTTTCGCTTTCATAATGTCAAAATTCTACGCAAATCCAATTTTATTTCTCCTAATAACTACTCTTGGCGGATTAATATCAGGATTTTTAGTTTACAAATTAGCGCCTGAAACTTCCGGAAGTGGAATTCCTTACGTAAAACTGACACTCTTAAGAAGCGGAAAACTGATACGTATCCGCACAATTTTTGTGAAATTTTTTGCCGGTATAATCGGTATAGGAACTGGACTTTCACTAGGCAGAGAAGGTCCAAGCGTTCAGCTAGGTGCCGGAGCCGGTTCTTTTGTAGGAAAACTATTCAAACTAAACGGTAATAATCGGGATAAATTAATAGCTTCCGGTGCCGGTGCCGCAATTGGAGCAACATTCAACGCACCAATCGCCGGAACTCTCTTTGTGCTAGAAGAATTGATTCATAAATTCTCTCCTTCAATGCTCTTTCCTACACTTGTTGCAACTGTTACATCAGCAAGCATTGCTCGCTATTTTTTAGGTGTAAATCCCGCGTTCAATGTTACAATACCATCTATAAGCATAAGCCCAAAAATTGCATTAATTTGTATAATATTAGGATTAATTTCCGGTGTTTTAGGAGTTTGTTTTTCAAAAATTATTTTCTTTTTCAACAAAATTTATTCAAAAATCAAAATTCCTAACTGCTGCAAACCGGCTCTAGCCGGCTTTATTACAGGTCTAGCTGGACTAATGTTACCTTATATATTATCATCAGGCAATAAAACAGTTGAAATATTATTTAACAATAATTTTCCAATAGCACTTGTTTGTTTAATCTTTGCACTAAAATTTTTTGTAACTCCAATTTGTTTTTCATCCGGAGCTGCCGGTGGAATATTTTTACCAATGCTAATGTTAGGTTCTTTTTTAGGATATATTACCGGTTTTTTTGCAAACTCGCTTGGAGCAGATGTAAATCTCGCAGCAATTGCCGCACTAGGAATGGCCGGATTTTTATCTTCTGTAGCCAGAACTCCACTTACTGCTGTAGTTATGGTATTTGAGATGACCGGCGGATATGAATGCATTTTGCCATTAATGCTTGTTTCTGCAATCGCAGATTTAACCGCCGAAAAACTGAATCATAAACCTATTTATGCAAAATTGGTTGTAAATCAATACAAAAATTCAAATATAAATTTATCCAAAACAACTCTTGTAAAAGATGTTATGACCAAAAACGTTAAAATTTTCAAAAATGATACAAATATTTTAGAAATATTGAATTTTATGCATCAAGAACATCATTCAGCGTACCCTATATGCGATAAAAAAGAACGCCTGAGCGGAATTATCACTAAATCCGATATTGAAGACGTTCTTGTCGATTCTAAAATGAAAAACGTAGCCGTCAATCGAATTCTAGACACCACACCTGTTACGGTATACCCCAATGACAACTTATACACCGCATATTATCGTTTACATGAAAATGCTACAGAATGGGCTGTTGTTATTGATTACAATGATAAAATTTTAGGAATAATAACAAGAAAAGACATTATTAAAGTAGATTTAGAGAACTTTTAATCTAACAGTTCAAAATGGTTTTTATTAAATCTTATAAGTCCTTCTTTTTGCAGTTTTGAGAGTTCAAAACTCATTGCGCTTCTATCTACGTTCAAATAATCTGCCATATCTTGGCGGTTGAAATTTATATCAAAAGTATTTGAGTGGTTTCTTTGAGCTTCATTAGATAGATATGTTAAAACCTTGTCGCGAATGGTTTTCTGTGAAACATTTTCAATCTTTTGGATAAGTTCAATATTTTCTTTAGAAAGAATTTGGAAAAGGTTATTTATTAAGACTTTATGTCTTGTGCAAGCATTTTGACACATTGAAGTACATTTTTCATAACTCAAAATCAGAACAATAGTATCCTCTGTAGTAATTGCATCAATACTAGATTCAACATTTTTAGAACCAACAAAAGACAGTGCCAAATTCTCATTCTTTCCCATTCGCGAAATAATAATTCTTCGACCCCAATATGAGTCTTTTTCTATATTAACACTACCGTCCAAAATCAAGTAAATGTTAGAAATAACATCGCCTTGTCTGATTATCATTTCTTCTTTTTCGTATTTGCGAACTCTTGCATTAAAACATTCTAAAAGCCCTTTTAGTTCATCATCATTCATCCCAAAAAATACCGGTGAACTCTTAATTTGATTATAATAATTACTCAAGATTCTCATATAAAATTCCTTCTAATATATCATATCACGAGAATAGTTTTAAATGTAACAAAATACTACCGAACGATTGACAAAATGCCATATTTGCTGTATATTGCATACGTGTTTATATCTATGAGGATTTTAGTATGAGAGTTAGTTCTGTTCAATCTTATGGGGTTAATTCCATCCCCCAAAATAGGCGAAATGTAAAAACGCAAACACCTCCGCGAATTGATAACCCAGAATCAAGCGCAACAACATTTAAAAGTAAAGCTGGCGCAAGCGCAATTGGTGCAACATTGGGCGGAATTTTGGGTGCGGCAGCGATTACGTTTATCTCAGGCGGAGCAGCAATTCCTTTTATTGTTGGCGCATACACAGTAAGTGGAGCGGCTGCCGGTGCTAGTATAGGAAGTATACTGGGAGAAGATGAAAATAAAGACAATAACAAAGATTAATGAATAACAAAAGGTGAATTGATTTATTCAATTCATTTTTTTTGTTAAAAAACATGTTCTATGATATAATTTAACAAAAACTAGGAGAATCATTGATGTTTAGCACAGATATTATTTACGAAGTAGTAACATTTTCTATTGGCGACACCAAATCTGGTACAAAAATGGGAAAATTACAATTAAAGGATCCTAACAGCGGAGAATTTTTAAATTGTATTCTTTGGGAAGAGGCGCTAAACAGAATGGATTCAAAACTTTTCAGATGTGGCAATCAACTCCGAATTGTTTCAGGCTCGTTTAATGAAAAATACAACAACTGTTTAGTTAATGCACTTGAATTAATTAAAGAAGCAAAAACAGGAATTGAGCCTTCTGATAGAGAAAAAGTTTTTCAGGAATTAATAAATTATACAAACAAAATTAAAAATGAAAATTTACGCAATTTTGTAATGAAAATTTATACAGACAACAAAGAAAAAATTCTTGTTTGTCCGGCGGCAAAAATGATGCATCACAACTACATTGGTGGCTTAATGGTTCATACTTTGGAATGTTTGAAATATGCAGACGTTAATATGCAAGCATTCTTTCAAAAATTAAATACTGATGAAGTTTATGCCGCTTGCCTTTTGCACGATATAGGCAAAATATTTGAATACACAATAAATACAGAGTCTGGTTTGATTGATTACGACGAAAACTTTAGAAAAGAATGGCTGACACACTCTCAATATGGTTTTTCTATTTGTATGACAGCAGGCTTTAAACGTGTTGCAAAAATGATTGCAGCGCACCATGCCAGAGCAGATTGGGGTGCAATTGTAGATTTAAATGAAAAAGATTTAGAACCAATAATCTATTTAATTCATCACATTGATGATTTATCCGCAAAATTTGGTCAAATCAGTGTTTCAATGTTAGGATAGATATGATTATTATTTTTTCCGGCAAACAATATTCAGGCAAAGACACTGCTGCAAAAATTTTAATGGAAGCCATGCCAAGCTTTAGACGTTGTGCGATGGGGGATATCATTAAAATTGAATACGCACAAATGCACAACTTGACCTTTGAAGAAATTGAAGCAAACAAAGCTAATTATCGTCAAGGCTTAATTGATTTAGGTAATTGGGGTAGAAGTCAAAGTCCTGATTTTTGGTTGGATAAAATTGTTGCACAAAAAGGCGATATTGTTGTAACAGATGTTAGAATTAAACACGAATACGAAGTTTTCAAAAAAGCCGGAGCAATATCAATAAGAGTAGATGCCGACAGGGATATCAGAGAAAAAAGAGGTGGAAAGCTTGTCGGAGAAAATGACATAACGGAAGTTGACTTGGACAATATTACGAATTGGGATTTTCGTATTGAAAACAATGGCGACTATGATACGCTTAAAACAGAAGTCTTAAAAATAGTTGAAAAGATAAAGTCGGATTAAAAGTAAATGGTGCAAAAAATTGCACCATTTACTTTTATAAATTGAAAATGGAAAATGGACAATTGAAAATTATTTAAAACAATTTTCCATTTTCCACTTTCAATTTTCCATTAAAATAATTGTATTAAATATATTCAAGCTTTTCTTTTATTTCATTATAACGTTTCATGTTAGGCTCAGTATAACCATCCATTCTTTCTAACCATTTAGGAAGATTTTTCAAAGCTTCGCCATTATTGAAAAATTTTTCGGAACTTAAAACGATATTAGCAATTTCTAATTGTTCATCAAATCTTATATTTTTTATTATATTTGGTAATTCATACATCACATTTTTATTTGTGTATAATTTTTCATCATTTAAAACTTTTTCAAGAACTTTTGATTTGAGTTTATAAGTTTTATCCGTTCCAAAATTCATGAGCCATTCAATATTCGGCAAACTATCAATAATTTTTTTGTCTGAAATAATCTCGTCTTTATCAAGAAATTTAGAAACAAAATCTGCATCCTCCGGCCTTTTTAATCCAATAAGTATATCACCGGCTTTATCCATAACAGCGTCATTATTGTATAATCTTTTATCATTTAAAATTTTGTTAATCAATTCACACTTAGTTTTTGAATCACTACAATTTATCAATATACCTAATCTTTTGACTACAAAAGGTTGTTGTAAATCAGGATTATTAACATACTTCGTCATCAATGATTTTCTGAATTCCAAATTTTCTTTATTCAAACTAGACAAAACATAAGATAATCCCTTATTCAAATTTTCATTTGTATAAAGTTTTTCATCTGATAAATACGCATCTAAAAACTCATTGATATATTTTGCTTCTTCGTGATTTTTTGCACCACCAAGAATTCTGCCAATGTTACTATCAAACCCATCTTCGCTATTAAATAAGTATTTATTTTTATACAATTCCGGAGTTTCTAAAATTCTATTGGCTAAATCAAATTCTATATCGCTTTTTATACATCCCACAATATTGCCAATATTGTGTCTTATGTGTTTTTGATTCATCAATTCCGGAGAATTTAAATATTTATCAAATAATTTGTTGATATGTTCTAAATCTTTATCATTTTTTGCAAAATACACAATACGAGAGATTTCTGAACATACATTTTTATTGTTATACAATTTGTCATCACTCAAAAATTTATCTATTACAGAATTTTTTATTTGAGCGGATTTTTGTGGATTGTCTGATAACCTGTTCGCAAAAAGGATTTCGCTGCCACTTCTTAAATAAGTATCGCTGAAACGCTTATCACTCAACAGTTTCAATACAAAATTAACGTTTAAATTATCAACAAATGGAATTGCTTGCAACACGTCATCCATTATTTTTTCATCATTATAGAGTCTTTCATTATCCAAAACATAATTAATAACTTTTGCTCTTTCTGGCTTTAATCTCATAGGAGGTGAAAATATAATATTTTGCGCATATTTTCTAACCGGCTTGCTTTCTAATAAATCTTTGTTATCAAGAATTTTAGCGACAAGTTGCGTTTCGGCTTTTCCAATATCATCTTTTGGATTTAATCTCATACTACGCATTATGTAATGAATATTCTCGTCAGCACAAATTTTTGATTTTAACTCTTTATATTCTTCATCTGAAATTTCAGGTAAGTTTGGAATAATTTCATTTAATGCATCCTGCTTAACATCCGAAATTGATTTGTAAGTTAAATTTGGAACTTCATATTTTTTCTTATTCATTTCTATTGCGGCAATTGCAGTTGCAGCTGTAGCAGTTGCAGTAGTAGTGAAAGCCTGTTCACTCTTTGATTTTGAAAATAAATTAGTAAAACGCTTAAAAATAGATTTACCATTTCTAGCTTCAAATTTTGGTTGATTTATATTTATTTTTTCTACACGCATAATTATCCCTTTTCGACTAATTATATTATCAATACTTGCTTGACACAAGTTATTATAAATATAAGAAAACTACTAAAAATTTTTTTTGATAGGATATTATTGAAAAAATTCTTGAAGGTAGGAAAAGTTAATGGATGTAAAAAATTGCACCATACTTTTATAAATTGAAAATGGATAATGGACAATTGAAAATTATTTAAAACAATTTTCCATTTTCCACTTTCAATTTTCCATTAAAAAAGTTAATGGTGCAATTTTTTGCACCATTAACTTATTCAACCGAACTGTTATCTTTTTCTGATTTAGAAAATTCATCTTTTACGCAAGTAACAGCGCCGGCACCAAGTCCGATTAAACCGTTCATTGCAATAGAATTCTTAACCGGGGATTTGAAGAAATGGCATTTTCTAGATACAAAATCTAAAACAACACCAAAGCCAAACCAAGCACCTGCGGTACTTAAACCATCTTGCATTGGTGCTGACATCGTCTGTAGTGGATTTTTCTTATGTTTTTGCGCACAAAAATTAACTCTGTGTGAAAAGTTGTTTACTTTCTGTACTCTCATAATATAGGGTTTCTATGCTCATTATTGGATTTTTATCCAATTATCTCTAGTGTAAAAAATGCCGATGGCCGGGGTCGAACCGGCACGTAGTTGCCTACACCAGATTTTGAGTCTGGCACGTCTACCAATTCCATCACATCGGCATACTAAATTATCAAAACTTCAATAGTTAAGATTATTAAAGCAAAAACAGAATTAAATATCAAGCAAAAAAAGCAAAATCCTTCTTTCTTAATAAAACTTTACAATTCTATAAAAAAAGGCAATTTTTTCTTCTGTCAAAACTTTATATATATACAGGATATCAAAAGTCATTACACAGAAAAACAGAAAAGGAGAAATATATGGCTAGAGTACTAATTTCAATGCCCGAAGAATTTTTAGACAGAATCGATCAAGTAGCTGAAGGAGAAAATAGAACTCGTTCTGAATTGATTAGAGAAGCTTTGAGAAGCTATATGTATAAAAGCAAAGTAAAAGCTAGCACCATGGCTGGAAAAAATGCGGCTATTTTAGAAGCCCTGCTTGATTAAAACAGATTTAGAAAACAAAAGACGCGCTAAATTATGGATTTAGCGCGCCTTTTAAATTTTTACAAAACTAAGCATCTAACATTTGTCTAACAAGTTCGTTAACAGTTTTAGGGTTTGCTCTGCCTTTAGTTTCTTTCATAACTTGACCCACAAAGAAACCTAACAAGTTTGTCTTACCGTTTTTGTAAGCTTCAACTTGGTTTGGATTAGCATCAACAATCTTTTTAACGATTTCTTTGATTGCGCCTTCGTCAGAAATTTGGCTCAAACCTTTCTTCTCAACGATAGCAGACGCTTTATCACCGTTTGTTATCATATCTTCAACAAGGATTTGTTTACCAATGTTGTTAGAAATTGTGCCTTTTTCGATTAATGAAATTAATTCTGCCAAGTTTTCAGGAGTCAACTTAGTTTCAGTAATTTCAACTTTGTTTTCTTTTAAGTATGCTGCAATTTCACCCATCATGAAGTTTACGGCGATTTTTGCGTTAGCACCGAGTTCAAGAACTTTGTCAAAGAACAATGCAAGCGGCATTTGCTCAACAATAACGCAAGCGTCATATTCGCTTAAGCCAATACTCATATATCTTTGACGTTTTGCTTCAGGAAGTTCAGGCATTTTTGCTCTAATTTCTTCAACCCATTCTCTTGAAATTTCAAGAGGCATTAAATCTGGTTCTGGGAAGTATCTATAATCATGCGCGTCTTCTTTTCCTCTCATAGAGCGAGTTTCTTTCAAGTTGTCATCCCAAAGTCTTGTTTCTTGAACAACTTGACCGCCTTCTTCAACAATTTCAATTTGTCTGTCAATTTCATATTCAATTGCTCTTTGAAGTGCAGAGAAGCTGTTTACGTTCTTGATTTCAGCTCTTGTACCGAATTCTTTAGAACCTTTTGGCATAATTGAAATGTTCGCGTCACATCTCATAGAACCTTCTTCTAAGTTACCGTCGCAAACGCCAAGGTATCTAACGATGTCACGAAGCTCTTCCATATAGTTTCTAGCTTCCTCGCTTGAGCGCATATCAGGTTCGGAAACGATTTCCAAAAGCGGAGTTCCTGCTCTGTTTAAGTCAACTAGAGAATAAGTTGCACCATTAATGCCTGCTGCACCTACGTGAACTAATTTACCCGCGTCTTCTTCTAGGTGTGCTCTTGTGATACCGATTCTTTTACCTTTAACGTCGATATAACCGTTTACACAAATTGGCTCGTCGTATTGCGAAATTTGATAACCTTTTGGAAGGTCTGGGTAGAAATATTGTTTTCTATCAAATTTACAACGGTTTGGGATTTCGCAATGTAAAGCCAAACCTAGCAAAATACCCATATTTACACATTCTTTGTTAAGAACAGGCAAAACACCAGGCATACCCAATGTAATAGGGCTGATTTGCGTATTTTGTTCGT
The DNA here is from genome assembly GCA_934757255.1 of uncultured Candidatus Melainabacteria bacterium. Lineage (GTDB taxonomy): Bacteria > Cyanobacteriota > Vampirovibrionia > Gastranaerophilales > Gastranaerophilaceae > CAG-196. The sequence goes on from CAKVLL010000036.1 coordinate 11,248, forward strand.
TACCGAATTCGGTAGAATCAGGTGCGAAAATTTTTGACTTTGTTTTTAACTGCGCGTGAACTTCCAAGCCAATCACGACTTCGTATTTATCTCTTAAATCTGTCATATTAAATCCTCACTGTTTCTTTTTCCCCCTCGCCTCGAGGAGAGGTTTTACATTTTACTTCCAAGTTGCAAGTAATGCTACAAGCTTGGAAGTAGCGTGTTCTGGGTGAGGTGTCAACCCACACTCACTTCTTAATTTTATCATAAATATATGTTTTTCAAATGCTTAATTTCAAGCTTCGGTTTTAAAAGTATTGAAACAACATCTATTCGATATTTTTTGTAATTAGGATTTTCTTGCAAATATAGGCTTAAACCTGTTCTAATATTTTTGTACTTAGTTTTTGTTATGGCTTCTAAAGGATGTCCGCAAATGTTAGTTTTTCTGGTCTTAACTTCGACAAAAACAAGTGTGTCTTTGTCTTGTGCAATAATATCAATTTCACAAAAACGTGAAAAATGACGGTTGCGCTCAAGAATTTTGTAACCTTGTTTTATTAAAAATTTTTCTGCTATATCCTCGCCGTTTTTCCCAAGTTGAATATTAGACATCAAAAACACCTTTTTAGTTTAATTATACAATAATAAAATATCAATTTTATATTTCCTCTAGTTAAAAATCAGATTTAATGGTAATATAAAATAAAGTGAGGATAAAAAATGAAAGCTGTTGAATATTTTAATCAAGGTTATTCTTGTTCTGAAAGCATAGTTATGGAAGCAATAGCAAAAGGCTTAGTTCCAAAAGAACTTTTGCCTGTAGCAACTTCTTTTTCAGGAGGTATGGGTTCAGGCTGTCTTTGCGGTGCAATAGCAGGCTCTCAAATTGTTTTAGGCTATTTGTTTGGTAAAGAAAATCAAGCTGGTAACGATGTTCAAGCAAGAGCAACCGCTAGAGAATTTATTTCAGAATTTACAAAAACTCACAAAGCTACTTGTTGCAGAGTTTTGACAAGAGGAATGGAAATGGCATCCCCTGAAAGAAAAGCTCATTGCTCAAATATGGTTAATGATTGTTCAAAAATTCTTGAAGAAATGATTAAAACAAAGGTTAATGCTTAATGTTCAATAGAACGATGTTTAAAAAACGAATACTTTTTGTCGGAATTCCTGATATGGCTTATATCGGGCTTGACGGTCTATTGATGGCGGGCGTTAATATTGTTGGAGTTTTAGGTCCTAAAAAAGACCACAACATGTATTACGATTTCAAAAATTTCGTGCATTCAAGAAGATTGAATTATGTTGATTATGATGAATTGGATGAACCTCAATTAATTGAAAAAATTCGTGCATTGAATGTTGATGCAGCAGTAGTTTGTTCATTCAATTACAAAATTCCCAGAATTCTTTTGGAATCAACTAAAGACGGATTTATTAACGTTCATCCTTCAATGCTTCCAAAATACAGAGGCGGAAACCCTTATTCACGAGTCATTATGAATGGCGAAACCGAAACAGGCGTAACTATTCACTTTATGGATGAAAGGTTTGATACCGGTGATATTATTGCTCAAAAGCCTTATCATATACATTCTAAAGCGACAATGGGAACAATATTCAACGAGTTGAACGTTATTGGCATCGAGTTGTTGCTACAGGTTTTAATGGCTTATGAAAACCAACCTTTACCGAGAATAAAACAGCCGAATGGTGATTTTATTTCAGGAAAAGGCTTGAGCGAACAGGAATTGTTCATAAATTATAATAAAACTGCTGAAGAAATAGAACGTTTTGTTAGAGCATTAAATCCATTTATACTTGCAAGTACGACATTTCGCGGAAATATGATGAAGATTATGAAAGTTGAAGTAGCGTCTGACGCGTTTTGCGTTCCACATCCTGCCGGAACAGTTGCAAAAATTGAGGACGATAGATTTTTCATTGCGACTTCAAAAGGATTGATTGCACCAACCGTAATGCAGTTTGGAAGCTTCTTTATGGGTGATAGCAAAGATTTTATTAGAATTGTTAATCCTAAAATTGGAGAAGAGTTTAAATAATAAGGTAATATTATGGATAAATTAAATTTTTTAACAGCCGGTGTACCGCTTAGGGCAGAAGGCAAAGGATATGAAGTCGGTTTTAAAGTTCTTGATGATATGAATTTAGACGGACTTGAATTAGAGTTTGTACGCGGAGTTAGAATAAGCGATAAAAGCCGTGAAGCTGTTGGAAATTCAAAAAAAGTAATTACAGCGCACGCACCATTTTACGTTAATTTAAACGCAAGAGAGGAAGAAAAAGTTGAAGCAAGCACGCAAAGAATTATCGAAACTGCAGATGTGGCAAACGAACTTGGCGGATATAGTATAACTTATCATGCCGCGTATTATTTAGGAATGGATGCGGAACTTGTGTACAAACAGGTTGTAAAACAGACTCAAATTATTGTCGACACACTCGCAAAAACAAATAACAAAATTTGGATTAGACCCGAAACAACCGGCAAAGCTACTCAATGGGGCGACTTAGAAGAAATTGTAAGACTCTCCAAAGAGTTTGAACAAGTTTTGCCTTGCGTAGATTTTTCACATCTTCATGCCAGATATAACGGCATAGTAAATACTTATGATGAATTTTCAAAAATTTTTGAAACAATTGGAGATGAGTTGGGACAAGTTGCGCTGGATAATTTTCATGCGCACGTTGCCGGAATCGAATACGGCGCAAAAGGCGAAAAGAAACATTTGAACTTGGAAGAATCAGATTTTAACTATAAAGATTTATTAAAAGCGTTTAAAGCGTTTGACATAAAAGGTGCTGTTGTTTGCGAAAGTCCTAACATTGAAGACGATGCTAAACTTTTAAAAGAATATTATTTGAGTTTGTAAAACTTTTTTACAAATTTTATCTATTTTAATCACAATCAACTAGCAAAAATAATTATTTTATGTTTTTTATATTAATGAACATCTTATCTTAATATTAATCTCATAAATAAAAATGAACACTATATCAATTAATAATATTAATAAACAAAGAATTAAAATTCCATCATCTATAAGTTTTACTGCTATTGAAGCTGAAAACAAAAAAAATATCAATTCAAATCACAGGATAAGAACATATAATCGAGATATTTCTAACTCCGATAAGATAAAAGCCTTTACTGGTTCAACCATAGGTACAATAATTCCAGTTTTATTAATGATGAAAAAACAAAAAATAAAAAATCCATTAAAATTAAATTACAGCATGTGGAATATGGTAGGAGTTTCAGCTGGTTCTATCGTTGGCGGTGTCAGCTTAGGACTAATCGGAGAAGAAAAAGAAGTTCAAAAAAATAGATTAAAAGAAGGAATTTTTCAGTTCTTAAATGCTGCAATTCCTACTTGGGTTGTTGGTGGTGCAATAAGCCTTTGCGAAAATAGTAAAAAATACAATACCAAAACTCTTAAAATTTTATCTGTAATTGGTGGACTTTTAGTAGGCATGTATGGTTCTGCAGCCATATCTAACATTTTAACAGACCCAAAAAACAAATATCCAGATAGGAAATTGACGCCAAAAGATGCCTTAGCAAATATTGATGACGGCATAGGTGCTCTGGCTCTAGCTAAAATTCCTATCGCAGACAAACTCAATATTAGTGGCTTTTTACCAATAATCTACGCTGCATGTGGTTATCGTGCCGGTAAAAGTAATTAATTTATTTTACTCAACAACTCAAATTTTTCTTATACATTCTTTTCTTTTTTTAAACAATTTAAGATATATATTTTTTTGTATCTGCCCAACATAAGTTGTTATTAAAGTAACAACTATAAAATACAGATACGTAGTTTGTATTGGATTAAAAATTGTATAAATTTTATCATCACTAAAATCAATTTGCACATGGTAAAAATAACATAACAAGTTAGTAATTAAAAACATCACAAATACGTGATTTGCCATTATATGATACGTGTTATTACCGATATACTGCAATAATTTTATATTTTTACAATAATCATACGTAATTTCTATAAAAAATAATGAAAACCAAATTCCGGTTAATGCGGTTAAAATTGGAACAATTAATTGCTCATCAAACCTTCCCCAAACAAGCACATAACTTAAACCTATCCCATGCTCCGGACTAAAATCCCTGTTAAATAACCATAAAATAGATTGAAAAACCAAAATAAAACCTAAATATTTAGGTTGAAAGATGTTAACATTATCTCTAATATATTTAGTGTAAAAATATCCAATATAAACAAAAAATAGTGAAAACATCAGTTTCATTGCGATTAAGCTTGCTGTCGAATTTCCTATAAATTTAAATAATGGAATTGCCCCAAATCCTAAAACAGAAAATAAGCTTAATTTAAACCATCTATCAGAAGTTCTATTTAAAATTTTCATTAACAAAACAAAAGTACAAAGTGTTAAAAACAACTGTGGAACAAACCAAAGAGGCGCACATAATAAAAGCTGATGACCATTGATAAAAGGAGTTATAAAAAAGCTTTTAAGAGAAATCTTATCTCCCAAAAATACGCCACTATGTTTATATAATATATAAGTTATCACAAGATACGCTAACTCATAACAAAAATAAGGAATTAACAACGATTTTACTCTCCTGGAAAAATAAGTTTTTATATCATTTATGTATTTTTCTTTAAACAACATGCCTGATATAAAGAAAAACAAGGCTAATTGAAAAGAATAAGGAGGAAACATTCCAAACAAGGAAAACTCTAAATGTCCTGATACAACCAGAATAATTGCCAATGCTTTCAGCAAATTTATTTTATCAGAAAAGATTTTATCCATTAAATAGCCTGCCTTTTTTAATTAGGAGTTACATCCAACCACAATGCTTGATAAGGAGATAATCTCAAATGCATTGTTTTATTTTTTAACGAAATATTAACCTTTATATCATCATCGTTAATCAAATTTTTCAATTTTGTAATATTTCCATCATTTTTTAAAATAATATCTATTGGCAGAGTAATATCTGCGTACAATTTTTCTTTTGACAAATTATTAATTACTAAAATTTGTTGATTTTTATTTTTTCTCAAATACGCAAAGTTACTTTTTGATTTAGTTGATAATAATTCAAAATTTCCATCCACCATAACCGGCAAAGATTTTCTTACTTTAATTAAATTACTAACTTTGTTATAAACCTGAGAATTAAATCTATAATACCCTTGTGTCGAACCATAGAACAGTTTTGCTGATACTTTGCCTCTGTTAATATCTCTTGAATCAAACACAGACAACAAATTAGCAATTTTATTTCTTGAACGTATCAATGCAGACTCTTTTGCGTTTTCATAATTATTTGTTACACCAATTTCATCGCCATAATAAATAATAGGAATCCCCGGAAGTGAAAATAAAATAGAATAAGCGACTTCAATACGATTAGGATTTTTATCTAAAAAATTTGCAAGCCTTCCGCTTATTCCAAACCCTTTTCTAAATTCAACTCCTTTTTTAATTAAATCATCATAGACAATTTTTCTTACCTCAGGACTCACCATCTCTAAAGTTAATTCATCATGTACACGAAGAAATACTCCCCACGCAGTACTTTTAGGTGTTTGCGGAGTATTTTTATATGCGTCAATAAAATACTTTTTATCTTCCGTAATTAAAGTTGCCCATATTGCCGGCATGTATGGAAAATGATACGCTATTTGAGCTTCGTTAGTTCTTCTTATGGTCTTAACTTCTTCATTAATTTGTATATTAACATCTCTTTCTTTTCCATAATATGGCAAAATATCTTTTGGTTGTTGACAAGCTTCTACTTGCATAACACTTGAAGGTGCGGTTAATTGAATATAATCACTTAATATTTTAATAACAGAATGCGTACGAGGTAAATTTTCTGCATTAGTACCTTTTTCTTTAATTAAATATGGAATAGCGTCCATTCTAAAAATATCAATACCAAGATTTGTCCAATTCGTAATTGTATCTAACGCATAATATAAAACCTCAGGATTTTCCCAATTTATATCAAGTTGAAACGGATAAAAAGTATGATACAGATAATAATCCTTACCATTAACTGTAACTTTTCTATAATTATTTTCTACATTTTCAGGGAAAATTAATCTACGCTTGGAGATTTTTCCATCATCTTCGGTATACTCTACTATCGTACCAAGTTTTTCATCTTGATATTTTTTGTATTTTGGCTCTTTATCAGTATAAATAAAATATTGTAAAGCACTCTCATCACCTTGTTCTAACCTTTTAAACCATTCATGTTCGGAAGAAAAATGATTTAGTACTAAATCTGCTTTTATTTTAAATCCGCATTCTTTAGCTTGTTGGATAAAAGAAGTAAACTCTTGCATTCCTCCCAAATCCTGTCTTACGTTTTTAGGATTTTTAACATCAAATCCAGCATCTTTCATCGGACTATCTGCAAACGGCAGCATGTATAAAGTTGTAACACCCAAATCCTTTAAATAATTTAACATTTGAGTTGTATCTTTAAAAGTGTTGGTTTTATTTTGTTGTATTACACCAAATTGGTCAACATAAAACATATAAATAATCTCATTTTTATACCAATCTGAGCTTCTAATTAAATCTTGCTGTTTTAATTCTGCCGGTCTTGACTTGATAGATGCTATTACTTTTTCAACTATTGTTTGATAAATTTTATCAGCATTTTCTTTGCCATAAACATCTATAATTGCATCTTTTAATTCTTTAGAAATTTTATTATCAATTACGTATTCTGTTTTTAATTTTAATGAATTTGTTGCTGTTTGTTTATTAAAATCAATAACATCTGCATTTGCATAACAAAAACCATTCAATAATAAAGAAAGAAAAATTATCTTAATTAACAGCTTTTTCATGTGCTCATTTTAGCATAAAAATATAAAATTAATTATATCTCAATACAAATTGTGTAATGAATTATGTACTAAGACAAAATCCTAGAAATTACGATACTATCGGTAGATACAACAGACTGCTTTCAAGCGACGAAAAGCGTAAACTTTTCTTTGTCGCGAGTTCTACCTCGTCGTTCGTAAATTGGCAATAAAAAAAGCCCCTTTAATAGGACTTCCAACTTCTTTTATTTAAATGGAGCGGGAGACGAGGCTCACTGTGTCTGTTTGCGAGCAGGAAAAGGTGACTAAATGTCACGTTTTCCGTAGAGTAAAAAATCATTCATCAAATTTTTCAAGAGCAAATAGAGGGAGCGACGAAAAGTGTAAACTTTTCTTTGTCGCGAGTTCTGCCTCGTCGTTAATAAATTAGCAATAAAAAAAGCCCCTTTAATAGGACTTCCAATTTCTTTTATTAAAATGGAGCGGGAGACGAGGCTCACTGTGTCTGTTTGCGAGCAGGAAAAGGTGACTAAATGTCACGTTTTCCG
>CAKVLL010000037.1 GCA_934757255.1 uncultured Candidatus Melainabacteria bacterium
GAAAATTATTTTCAAAAGTTACACTCGTAATTCTGATTTGCATTTTGGCAATTCTGACTTTTTTCTTTTGGGGTTGGATAGAAAAACAAGCGCTTAAAGTTAAAGGTACATACCTGATTTATAAAGGAGATCAGGCTTATAGTCAAGATAATATGGCAAAAACTCTTGAGTTTTACCAAGAAGGCTTGAAGCTTTATCCCGAACACTACGAAGCTTGGTTTAACTTAGGAAATATTTATGCTGTGTATGAGGATTATTTTTCTGCTGTAGATTCTTATGAACACGCGATTAAGTATAATCCAAAATTTGTAATGGCAAGAATGAATTTGGGTATAGTTTATTCGGAAGACTTAGGATTTTTTGATGAAGCAATCGACCAATTCGACACAATTACTCAATTAAAAATATGGAAACTCTGGATTCCTTTTGTTTATTCTAATGTAAAAAGTGTTAGAGCAAACCGTGGAATTGCTTATTACAACAAAGGTGTGGCTTATAAGCAAAAAGCAATGTATCTGCCTCTTGAAAAAAAATATTTGGCATATCAGTTTTTAGGCGATGCAATTGAAGCTTACACAAAATCTTTGAAATTCCTTAAAAAGAATTATGATATCTATTACAATAGAGCTGTTGCTCACCATTTGCGTGGTGAATATAAAGAAGCAGGATTAGATTATTGTAGAGCAATTGATGTTGAGCCGATGAGATTTGACTCTCACTATAATTTGGCAGTGCTTTTAAGACAATTGAACCGTTATAATGATTCTTTGAGCGAACTTCAAAAAGCTGCAATGCTTATTGTGGAAGAGCCGGATTCTTCAACTTTACAATCTACTTATATTTTTAATTTGCTAAACGAAGTTTCAAGAAAATTGATTACAAGTGACGATTATTATACTCAAAAGGTTACGGATGAGCCAACAGCCGGAATTAGCTACACATACATAAACGGAAAAATCGTTCCGGATGAAGAGTTTGACAAAGCAATTATCAAAAACTTCAAGACTTGTGGCGGTTTTGAGTATTTTAAAGAAGAAGAAATTGATGAGGACAACGATTTCTAATGGAAAATAAAGAACTTCATTTTTTAACAAAAATTTCGGATATTTTAGTAAAAGAAGTTGATACTACAGAATTAGCATTAGAGTTAAAAACTGTTTTAGAAACTTATGTAAAAATTAATAATCTTAAGGTTTTTGTTTTTGATAACGTAACTTCAACAATGCGTAATTGCGCCGATAGTTGGAATGTTATTGAGGATGATTCAGAGATTTATTCTGCGTTTGAAAATATAAAAGAACACGATTTTGTTATAAATTCTAAAGCATACAAACTCCCTCCTTCAATCGGAGAAGTTACGCTTAAAGTAAGTTCGTTAGTTATGCCAATGCTTAAAGAAGGTAATGTGTTTGGGCTTATTGAATTGGAATTTGACAATGATACTTCTATTGATATGGAATTTCTATTCTTGATGAGGATTTTTGCAGCGCAAGCTTCATTAAAACTTCAAAATATAATTTTAAATGAGCAATCAAAGATTAATGTAGAATTCCATGATTCAATGAAAAATATTGCAAAAATCATTGAAACCCAATATGAATTAAACTACATTGTGCCTTTGATAGGTGAAATGCTTGATAGATTTATTTCAGACCATTTGATTTATGTATTTTTAAAACAGGATAATGAATATAAGCTTGTTTGGCCAAAAGCTTGTAAGGATGAGAGAATTTATGAAACGCTTAAACAGCTGACTCCTGAAACAAATTATATTTTAACTTCTGATGATAAAATCGGCGCTTTTCCTCTGACATCTGATGGTGAAATTATAGGCTGTATTGTTGCAAGAAGCACTTTGGACAAGCTTTCTAAACGTGATATAAGTTATTTAGAACAGCTTACAAGACAATCAGCAATTACAATAAATCGTGCAAACACTTATTCAAAAGTTTTGCAGTATGCGACATTGGACGCTTTAACAAACTTGAATAACAGACGCCAGTTTGAAGTGCGTTTAAAACAAGAAATTGCAATAACAAAACGTCAAAAAAATCCTCTTTGTGCAATGATGGTTGACATAGATTTCTTCAAAAAAGTAAACGATACGTACGGGCATGCAAGCGGTGATGCTGTTTTAAGAACTGTTGCATCAATTATAAAAGAGCATTTAAGAGAATCTGATATTCCATCAAGATATGGTGGAGAAGAATTTGCAGTTCTTCTTCCTTATACACATATTGAGGAGGCTAAAATCGTCGGAGAACGCTTGAGAAAGGCTGTTGAAACGACACCAATTCCTATTGACAAAAAAAATATAAATGTGACAATAAGTATGGGTTTAGCTGAATTTAGTCCTCAAGAAACTGGTGAAGATTTGTTCAAACGTGCTGATAGTGCGTTATACGAGGCAAAAGAAAGCGGAAGGAACAGAGTATGTGTAGATTTAAGTGTAAATCACTAGACGATACAAAAAAATTGGCTTATAAATTTGCAAAGCTTGTTGAAAATGACGGTTGTTTTGTAAACCTTTTTGGTGAAATTGGTGCCGGAAAAACTGCATTTGTAAAACTTGTTGCAGAAGCATTGGGCATCAAAGAAAAAGTTACAAGCCCAAGTTTTGTAATTCTGAATGAATATTATAGCGCGTCAATTCCTGTTTATCATTTCGATTTATACAGACTAGAACACGCCGGCATTAAAACAATTACGGATGAACTCAGAGAATATTCTACCGGTAAAAAAATTACTTTTGTAGAGTGGGCAGAATTTTCTCAGGGCGAATTGCCGTTTGAAAGACTTGAAATAAACGTAACTTATGATGATTCTGACGATAGTAGAATTTATGAGTTTAAATCTATCGGAAAAGATAAAATTTTGGAAGGACTAAAAGATTGAAAATATTAGCGTTTGACACTTGCTTAGATAAGACATATATAACTTTAGCGGAAGATGATAAGGTTTTGAAAAGTGAAACAATTGTTTCTGATGGACAAAATTATCATTCTGCATATTTGATTTCAACTATTGTTAAAGTGTTGAAAGAATTGAATTTGACGCCAAAAGATATTGATATGATAGCAACTGATATCGGGCCTGGAAGTTTTACTGGAATCAGAGCCTGTACAACAGTTGCAAGAGTACTTGCGCAACAACTTGATATCAAGGCGGTTGGAGTTTCTTCGCTGGAAATTCTTTCTAAAATTTTGGGTGGTAATGATTTAGTTGCACTTGATGCAAGAAAAAATAAAGCTTATATTTATGACGGTGATATTAAAGGTGCAATTGAATTGGAACAAGTAGATGAACTTGTTAAGGGACGCACTTTAATTACTGATAATAGCTTGCTTGAAAGATTTAGCCAATACACTGATAAGGCTGTTTCTTATCAGGTTTCAGATTATCCAATCGGAGAAATTTTGGCAAATTTAGCTTATGAAAAGGCTGTTAATGGTGGCGAAGTAGATTGGCGAAAACTTAAACCGCTTTATATTCAGCCACCACCGGTTTTTGGTAAATAAATAGTTAAATTTTACTTAACAATCTATTGATTATTGAGTATATTTGTGATTATGTATAATTATACGGGCAAATCCTCTAAATGCCTGTTTTGTATAAGCGGCTAGGAGTCAATCTTTCAAGTTAAGAAACTCCACTTATATTAAAAACTAGAAGGAAAAAAGAAATGTTAAAAATCAGATTAAAAAGATTAGGCGCAAAAAAAGCTCCTACATACAGAGTTATTGTTATTAACTCTACTACAAAACGTGAAGGTAAACCTGTTGAAGAATTAGGTTATTACAATCCAAAAACAAAAGAAATGAAATTAAATAAAGCTTCAGCAGAAGCTTGGGTAAAAAAAGGTGCTCAACCAACAGATACAGTTAAATATTTGATGGCTAATTGTAACGAAGATGGTTCTTTGAACTACAAAAAATCAGAAGTTGTTAAATTATCTAAAAAGGCTCAAGCAAAGAAAGCTGAAGAAGAAGCTAGAAAAGCAGAAGAAGCTGCTGCTCAAGCAGAAGAAGCTCAACCGGAAGCTTAAGATAAAATTATCAAAAAAGCTCTCTAAAAAGAGGGCTTTTTTAATGATTAAGTTTTGTAAAAAATTATAAAAAAATAAGCAATTTTTTTTATTTTATTTGTTTTAACAAATATGTGTATCAGTATGAAGAAGGTATATATTTATGATCAATCCAGTTAATTTTAGAGCAAGTGTTAGCAACGTAGCTTTAACACAACCAGTAGACGCAGAAACTCCAAAAACAGAAAATGTAACAAATCCAATTACAAATGAAGCATCTTTCAAAGGTGCTGATGCTTTGGCGGTATATAATAAAGCGTTTTTAGCAGTAGATACTGAAAATAATGAAGACGCAAAAGCACCTGCTTTTAAAGGTGAAGAAGTTGAACCACAAACAGAAAGCCAAGCACCTGCTTTTAAGGGCGAGGATGTTGAACAAGAAAACAATACACCAGCTTTTAAAGGTGAAGAAACAGAAACTGTAGATGATAAAGGCTTAGCTTTTAGAGGAGAGGAAGTTGAAGAGACTCCTGAAAAAGCTGAAACAGAAGATGTAAAATAATAAATTAAAAAGTTAAATAACAAAAAAGACCGATTTTCGGTCTTTTTTTTGTTATTATTTTGTCTAAGATTAGTCTTTAATTAAAATTTTCTTTTTTTCTAATTTGTTTAATCTTTTTTCAAATTCGGCGTTTTGAGTTTGTAATTCTTCAATCACTTTTTGTTGAGCCTCAATTGTTTTTTGTTGTTCTTCAATTGTAGAGTTTATTTTTTTAACGTTTTCTACAATCTCTGTAATTTTATTATCTAATTCTTTTACAGCATTAATTACTGCGTAGAACATATCTTCCAAACGAATTCTTAAAAATCCGTCATCACCTTTTGTTACAGCATCAGGAAAAACTTTTTGTAAATCTTGCGCCATGACACCAACCATTGGCGTTTTCTTTTCGTCTTTTTTGAATGTGTAATGATAAAAATCGAGTTTTTTCAATTCTTCCAAGCCGGCAGTATATTTTTCACCAACATTTTTTAATCGACGGTCAGAGTATTTTTGATAAATTGCATTAACGTAACTATCACTCGTTGCGTTTTCACTCCCCCTTAAATTGTTTGTGCTAGTTTGCGAACTTATAATCCAATTTCCATTCTTACCCGAAAGACTCATCGATGTATGATATAGACCATTCTCTCTATTCAAAACAACAACTCTACCAACAACCAAATTCCCCGGAATACAAACAGTATCCCTATTCGTTCCTAAAACAATCTGGTTATCTTGTGTTGCTTGAGCACCTGCTCCAATTGCCGTACTATAACGACCTGATGCTATTGTTCCAGTGCTTGTGTTATCTTCTGCACCTATGGCAATAGAATGAGCTCCCGTTGCGCTTGCTCTGTAACCTATTGCAATCCCCTGAGCAGCACCATCAGCACTACCGCTATTTGCTCTGGTTCCAATTGCAACCGAATGTGTTCCACTAGCAGTAGTAGTATTATTATTATTAAATCTTGACCCTATTGCTACAGATTGATCGCCAGTAGCCAATGCATTGCGACCTATAGCAATAGCATTTGTATTTGCTTGAGTATTGCTACCGTTATCATCATCAAACGCACCTCCGATTGCAATGCCGCCTGCTTCTACAGCACCTCTATAACCAATAACCACGTTATGACCATCATTAGAAGTAGCTCCATTACCAATTGCTACAATATTTTCCGGAGTATTATTTAATGTTTGTGCCAAACCGATTGCAACAGAGCGTTGTCCAATAGTTCCGCTTCCTCCATTCAATGTTACAACACCGGTTGTAACATTCATATTAATCTTACCACTATATGTTCCATTTGCATTTGCAAAAACTAAAGCCGGATGTTGCTCATCGTTACCACTTGCTAATACTAAACGAGGATTGGTTGGTCCATTATCACCTCTACTATAATTCGTAGCACCAATAATGGCATACGAATCCGAACCATTCAGGTTATATGCTATATTATTGTTCAAGCCTGTAAACACCCAAGGACTGTCACCGCTTCCGGCGTTTCTACTAAGTTTTTTGGTTACCATTGGCGCTGTTGCAGCTGCTATTATTGCAACAATTAGCAACACGACCATCATTTCCATTAATGAAAAAGCGCCGGCGAAAGCCGCACATTTTAATTTGGTATTACTCTTTTTCACAAATATCGCTCACTTTCTTATTATTTGCTCTTAGCGCGTCGTATGGCGCATTATGTACTTTTATAATAACATATATGGCTGTGTTTGTGAAGAGGAAAAATTTGTCCGTATAGACTTTAACTTCTCTTGAGAATTGTATTTTTAGTTGATGTTAAATTACCATATCATTAAAATCTTTAGAATCATCATAGTTGAACATGTGAATAAATGTATAAAGCATTTTTGCAGAAAAACGTTTTGTACCAACTTCAAGCATTGAGCGCAAAGCTTCTTTGTTATTACTAACTGCAACATGTGTTCTGTTAAACGCTAAATTGTCATAATAATTTGCAACATTAATTATTTGACTGTATTCCGAAATAAAGTCATTTGAAAGTCCTTGTGGATAACCGGAGCCATCATTATTTTCGTGGTGTTCAAGCGCGACTTTTGCAATTTCTTCAGGTAAGTCAAATTCGTCTTTAATAAGTTTATAGCCTAAAATTGTGTGATTCTTAACTTCATTTTCATTCATCGTTAACAGTGCAAATGAATGGTCTAAATCAAGTTTAAGCTTGCCTATATCGTGCAATAATGCGGATAAAATTACTTGGTCAACAGCCATTGTTGAGAATTCTAATTTTTGAGCAATTAAACCGGATGTGATTGCGACATTGAGTGGGTGACAAAGTTCATATTCTCCTAAAAAACGCAGTTGTGAACCTCTGCTGGATTTTAGAAGTGGTTTGTAAATTTCGGTTTTAATAATACCTACTAAAGAATTTAGTTTTAAAAGTCCTTCTTCGTAATATCCTTGTAACAGTAAATCAAGTATACGTTTATAAAAATATTTGATTTTAACTTGTGTTTCCATTTTTACATAGCCATCTTTGTTGATAACTGTTTCAAAGTCAGTTGCATCTAAACTTTCGTATGAAAAATTTATAAAATTAGAGGCTTTTAGTGATTCATTTTCATATTCAGAATTGTAGTTTTCTTTTTCAGTGGCGTATTCTTCTGTGTAAACTTTAATGTAGTTTTTGAGCATAATCAGTTTACCTGGAGTTAAAACTTCTCCTGCTTCTAAAATTTTGCCTTTATTTTCTGTGTACAAGTCAAAAGGTAAAACTTTATAATTACTAAGTTCTTTGTTTGTTACAATTCGCATAATAAGAATTATAGCACTTTTAGTAATTTCTGCATACTGTATATGCTTTATTTTTATCTGATAATTTGGATGAAAATTTGTACTCTCAAAAAAATATGATGTTTATATTTATAAACATCATATTTTTTTTGAACTTAAGAACTTATGCATTTACAATTTTTAAAAGTCTTTCCCAAACTTCATCAATTGAACCGTTCGCATCAATTTTATAAAGAACACCTTTATCTTCATAGAATTTAACAAGTGGTGCTGTTTCTTTGAAATAAGTTTCAAAACGCAATTTTGCAGTTTCTTCATTGTCATCAGCTCTTGTTTTCAAATCAACATTACACTTATCGCATTTACCTGCCACTTTTGATGGTTTGAATTTTTTATTATAAATTTCACCGCAAACCGGGCAAGATTCTCTATATATAATTCTTTCAATAAGGATTTGAGTATCAATATCAAAATAAATAGTTTTGAATGATACTTCTTCGCCTTCATTAATTTTGGAATTGATTTCTTCTAATGTCTGAGCTTGTTCTAGACTTCTTGGATAACCATCTAAAACATATCCGTTTTCACAATCTTTTTCTGCCAATCTTTTAGCAATAATTCTGCCTACTAAATCAGCAGGAACAAGTTGACCTTTATCAATAAAAGACTTGGCAATCTTACCTTCATCCGTTTCCTTAGAAATTTCAGCTCTTAAAAGAGAGCCTGTATCAACGTGTGGAAAACCTAAAAATTCTGATAAACGATTTGTTTGAGTACCTTTACCGCAAGCAGGTGGTCCTAGAAATATCAATTCTTTTTTCATAACTTTCTCCTTCTTTCCTAATTATAAAACTAAAAACTAACTGTGCAACTTTTAACGCAAATATTTGATTTTACGATATAATGTAATTAGTTAAAAGGAGAATCTAATGGACGATTACAAAATTATTATCACAGTTTCAGGTTCTGACAAGGTTGGTATTGTGGCCAGTATTGCAACTGTTCTTGCTAAGTACAAAGTGAATATTGAAGATATTAAGCAAACTCTTATGCAAGGCCATTTTGTGATGTTTATGCTTTGTGATATTGAGAATGCTGATTTAACTTTCAAAGAACTCAAAAACGTTTTGGTAGAAGAAGGCAATAAATTAGAAGTCGAAACTTGGATTCAGAAAAAAGGCATTTTTGAAAAAATGCATACAGTATAAAAATAGGTAGATAACGGAATTATGAAAAAAATAGCTTTAGTTAGTCATGGATGCGCAAAAAATTTAGTAGATTCAGAATTGATTTTAGGGCTTTTGGCTCAAAACGGTTACGAAATTACGCTCAATGAAGAAGATACAGATACAGTAATTGTTAATACTTGCTCTTTTATTTGTGATGCGGAACGAGAATCAATCCGAACGATACTAGAACTTGTTGATGCCGGTAAAAAAGTTATTGTTACAGGTTGTTTGGCTCAAAAGCATCCGGAAGAACTAAAGAAAGAAATTCCTGAATTAGCCGGAATTGTTGGTGCAACAGACTTTACTAAAATTATTGAAGTTCTTAAAAAGATTGATGGCGAATATGTTTGCGAAGTTAGTGAAAAGCCTGATTATATTTATCCTGAAAATATTGAACGTCAACAAATTACAATGGGTGCCAGTTCATATATAAAAATTGCTGATGGTTGTAACTATCGTTGCGGTTATTGTATTATTCCATATTTGCGCGGTGATTATCATTCAAGGAAAATGGAAGACATTATAGAAGAAGCTAAAAAACTTGTTAAAAAAGGTGTTACTGAGATTATTTTAATAGCACAAGATACAACAGGTTATGGCGTTGATTTATACAAAAAACCTATGCTTGCAAAACTTCTTGAAGAATTAAATAAAATTGAAGGCTTGGGCTGGCTTAGAATTATGTATGCGTATCCTACTCAAATGACAGACGAGCTTTTGGATACAATTGCAAAATTGGATAAAGTGGTTAAATACGTTGATATACCGTTGCAACATTCACATCCGGAAATGTTAAAAATGATGAATCGTCCGTCTTTCGATTATCGTCCGATGATTGAAAATATCAGAAAACGTATACCTAATGTTTCAATCAGAACTGCATTTATAGTAGGTTATCCTGGTGAAACAGAAGAACATTTTGAGCACTTGTGCGAATTCGTTCGTGACATGAAGTTTGATAGAATGGGTGTGTTTACTTATTCAAGAGAAAAAGGAACGCCATCTTATAGTATGCCAAATAGAGTCGGTGCAAGAGTTGCAAAACAACGTTACAAAAAACTTATGGAAATTCAACAGGGAATCTCTATTGAGCGTAATAGAAGTTTTATTGGTAAAACTATTCCTTGCATAATCGAATGTTATGCAGATAACGGAGAAATCGTAGCACGTTCTCAATATGATGCACCGGAAATTGATGGTGTTGTAAATATTAAAACCGACAAACACGTTGTCCCTGGGGATATTGAGATGGTTAAGATTATTGACGCAACAGAATATGATTTAGTCGGTGAAATTTAGCCAAATTAAATGAAAAAGTCGGTGAAATTTTGCACCAAAAACTTTTCTAAATCAAGAAGCCATGCTATTAGCATGGCTTTTAAATTGGGGTAGTGAAAAATTTGGTATATTTTTGAGTCTATACCTCTATAAAGAGTCTGCGTCCAACAATATTTGGCTGATTATTGTAATATCCGGCAAAATATCCGCCGGCAACAGGTCTGTTTTGTCCATAGTTTGCAAATGGATTGCTTGAAACAAACGGATTCCCACTTGATTGAGAAAACGGATTAGAACTTTGACGTGCTTGTGTTACCGCATTAGTTTGTACTAGTGGGTTTGAGGTTAATACTCTTGATAATAAATTTACAATTTCAGCCATATTGCTTCACCTTTCTATATGGTGTTTAATAATTTATTTTCATTTGTCAATTATTTTATCGGCATATTATTTCAAAACTTAAGTATAAAATAAAAAACATCAACTAAAAGTATTAAATTTTGTAACAAAAATGCAATTATTTATGTTATATATACTTTATATATATAAGGAGAGAATATGACAGAGCCTTTAAAACAATTTTTTAAAGTAGTGCATGCAAATGATGTTGATGACGCATTGATGGATACTCCTATTGTTCAATCAACTTTAGATTCTTTAGAAAGAATTGGTGTCGATTTAGGCGAAGCTGTAGAAAAAATGGTGAAAAATCCGCCTCCAAAACCGCAAGGAGTTGTTCCGACTTATGCTGAGTCAGCATTTATAAAGCCTAAAAAGGAAACAACTTTATATAATGTTACTAATAAGAGTGCAGATGTTCCTGTAAGCAAAAAAAATTCAAATATTTTTAAACATTTGAGTTATAGTGTTAAAGGGTTTGAAGTTTTAGCGGATTATAAGAAAGATGGGAAATCTTTAGGTGCTTTTGTTGGGGAACAAGTTGGTTTAAGGGTTAAACAACAAGATAATATTTCAAAAGAAGAAGTAAATGCTAAGTATAATATCGTAAATGATAAGTTGAGTTTAAATTATTCATATAAAAATTCTAAGGAAAGTTATGGCATATCAGTTTTCAATCAAAGAGGCAATAACGGTTTATCCGTGAGATATGGAGATAAAAATGGTTTTAATTCTGCTTTTTCATTAGATGAAAAAAGTATGGCAATAAATTGTGGATATCGTAAAGGTTATTCAGATTGTAATATAGAAATGAATGCTTTTGCTTCAGCTGGGAAAAATTATAAAAATCCGGTTTTAGGTGTTGCTGGAAGGGTTACGTTTTAAAAAAGATATATAAATTGTTAATATGATAAAATTTTGTAGAATTTTAGTTTAAAAAATTTTTTTATATTTTTAATCTTTGCATTGCTTTTATAAAAGAAAAATTTTATTTAAAAACCTTTTTTGTAGTAAAATATTGTTGTAAAATCGTGGAGTAGTTTGGGAGCAACTCCCCCAAAACAATCAACCATTGTTTTAGAAAGGAAAACTATCATGTGGGAATATTCAGAGAAAGTTCTTGACCATTACAGACACCCAAGAAATGTCGGAAAAATTGATGACGCTGATTTAATCGGCGAAGCCGGCTCATTAGCTTGTGGTGATTCTTTGAAATTATATATAAAACTTGACGGCAATGTTATAAAAGATGCTAAATTCCAAACTTTTGGATGTGGTTCAGCTGTAGCATCTTCAAGTGTTTTGACAGAAATGATTATCGGTAAAACTATTGATGAAGCGGCTAAAATCACAAATAAAGATATTGCAGACGAATTAGACGGACTTCCTCAAGAAAAAATGCACTGTTCTGTGATGGGACACGAAGCATTAGAAGATGCTTTGAAAAAATATTACGGAAAAGATGATGAGGAGTGGGAAGATTTAGCAGGCAATACTCATACCGGCGATAAAGTTGTTTGTACTTGTTTTAATGTCACTGAAAGTCAAATTTGGGAAGCAATCAAAGTTAACGGCTTGAAAACTGTAGAAGAAGTTACAAATTATACAAAAGCAGGTGGTGCTTGCGGACGTTGCCGCGGCGTTATTAAGGATATGATTGATACTTATCTTAAAAAAGAAGGCAAAGCACCGGCATTGACTGCAACGCAAAAGATTTTGAAGATTAGCAAAGTCATTGAACAACAAATTTCACCTGAACTTCAGAAGGATGGCGGAGATATTGAACTTATTGATATCGACGGAAATACTGTTAAGGTTAAATTGTCAGGCATGTGTAGCGGTTGTAAAAACGCAAGCATGACAATCAAAGGGTTTGTTGAATCAGTTTTGAGAGATAAGGTTGATTCAGCTATTGTAGTTGAACAGGTGTAGAAAGATTTTTTGAAAAATTCATTTCATCCTCTTTTATTACTAGTAAAAGAGGATGAAATGTGTTAAATGAACAAAAAATACAAATTTTATACGCTTTAAAGAGTATAAAAATAGAATGGATACGACAGATAAACTTGTAAGAACTTGTTAAATTTAGAGTTGCGATTATTTTTTTAACATTATATATATAATCTCATAAATCTTCTTCAATTTTCTCTGCGAGCAAGCTGAAAGCAAAACAACAATATTATTAATAATTTCTTCATTGGAATTGTTTTGCTCAATTAATAATTCTAATGGTGAAATTTTTAGATACAAAAACTCGTGTAAATGTTTATGATAGCAAAACTGCTGTTAATGCAGATAATAAATCTAAAGTAAATGTTAACGCAAGATTCTAAAATCAATGTAGTGGTTGTATGTCGTGTAGGATAAAAATTATCCAACACGACATACGCAATTAAATATATTGAACGTCATTCGCGCTGCGAGCGTGCAGCGATTAGCTGCGATAGCGAGCGAAAGAGTGCAAGCTCTGCCTGCTACATCCATTTTATTAAACGCTCGTAAGAGCGTAGGAAGCAGTAGCGTATTTTCTCTTTCTTTTGGTCCTTTTCTTTCTCTTTACCTCGCAACAAAAGAGAAAGAAAAAGGACATTTAAGAAAAATCTTTATTGAAAAACATTTTTTGTAGTAAAATATTGTTGTAACTTCGTGGAGTAATATAGGGAGTAATTTCCAAGAATAATCAGCCTTAAAATACTCATAGTTAAGTATGTTTAAGCGAGCCGTAGGTTGGGCATACTTGCTCAACAAAAACTCAATTTTATAACGAACTTAACACCTAAAAGACCTAACGACTTAAAAAAAGGAACACACCATGATATATTTAGATAACAACGCAACAACTAAAGTAGATGAAAAAGTTTTAGAAGAAATGCTTCCTTATTTGCAAAATGAGTACGCTAACCCTTCCAGCATGTATGATTTTGCTAAAAAACCGGCTGCTGCAATAAAAGAGGCGAGAGCAAAAATCAGAGATTTTCTTGGTGCAAATAATGAAAAAGAAATTGTGTTCACTTCTTGCGGTTCAGAATCTGCAAATACAGCAATTAAAGGCGTTGTAAGTTGTAATAAAGAAAAAAAACACCTTATAACAACAAAAGTTGAGCACCCTTGTGTTTTGAATACTTATAAAGCGTTGGAAAAACAAGGTTATGAGGTTGATTATATCGGAGTGAATTCTCAAGGCGAGCTTGATATAGAAGAACTCAAATCAAAAATCAGAAAAGATACGGCTTTAGTTTCTGTAATGTATGCCAACAATGAAACAGGCGTAATTTATCCTGTAGAAGAAATTGCTGAAATTATTAAATCTAAATCACCTGAAACAAGATTTTATGTTGACGCTGTTCAAGCCGGAGGAAAAATTCCGATAAACGTTAAAGATACAAAAATTGATTTACTGGGCGTTTCAGGTCACAAATTTCACGCACCAAAAGGTGTTGGTGCACTGTATGTAAAACCTGACGTTAGAATTACACCATTGATTAATGGCGGTCACCAAGAACGCGGAATGAGAGCAGGAACTGAAAATGTTCCTTATATTGTAGGCTTGGGAAAAGCTGCAGAATTAGCAATGGATGCAATGGATTACGAACTAAAAGAAGTTAAAAGGTTGCGCGATAAGTTGGAAACAGGAATTCTTAAAAATGTATTTAACGCAAGATTAAATACAGGCGTGAACGGTAGAGTTCCAAACACTTGTAACATCGGTTTTGAATATGTTGAAGGTGAATTAATTCTTCTACATTTAAGCGATATAGGAGTTTGTGCAAGTTCAGGGAGTGCTTGTACTTCAGGTTCACTAGAACCTAGCCACGTGTTGCGTGCAATGGGAATCCCATTCACTGCACTTCACGGTTCCATCAGATTTAGTTTGTCAAGATTTACTACTGAAAAAGAAGTTGATTATGTAATTGAACACATGCCGGCAATTATGGATAAATTAACTTCAATTTCGCCATTCCAAGACGAATTAGCAGCATTAAGAAGCAGAAAGGGTATGTAAAATGGTAGATTTCATTGTGAAACCTATATTTTCTTTTTTAGGAGTACACGCTAAGTTTATAATCGGTGTTTTAGTAAACATTGTTTTAATTTGGGCTGTATGTAAATTGACAGACGCTTTTACGCATAGAATAGAATTTAAATTAAAAAGCAAAAATACAGATTCTCCGCTTTTAAATTTAATGCCGGTTTTAAATAAAACTATAAAAGCAGTAATTGTATTTATGTTGTTGGCGGGATTTTTACAAAGCTTTGGTTATAATGTAACTTCATTAGTTGCAGGTTTTGGTATTACTGGTTTAGCAGTAGGTTTTGCAGCAAAAGAAGCTATCGGAAATATTTTCGGTTCATTTGGACTTTTGGCTGACAGAGTTTATAAAATTGGCGATTATATTAAATTCAATGGTTATGAAGGAACTGTTGAAAACATTAATTTGCGCTCAACGACAGTGAGAACTATAGATGGTTATGTCGTAAACGTGCCAAATAACGTGCTTTCTAACGAAGAAATTACAAATGTATCTCAAGCGCATAAAAGAAGAATTGATATTTCTGTTGACGTTGAATACGGTACTTCCAACGAAAAACTTGATGCGGCTTGCAGAATCTTAAAAGAAATTGCTGAAAAAGACACACGAATTCTTGAAGGTGCAGAAACTTTTTTTGATAATATGGCACCAAGTTCAATTCAAGTAAGGCTTGTAGCTTATACAAATAAAACCTCTTGGGTAGAATATGTACATACAAAGAGTGATGTAATCAGACAAATAATTCACCGCTACCGTGAGGAAGGTATTGAATTCGCATTCCCTTCTATGAGTGTTTATACAGGACAAAATTAGGTAATTGTGAAAACAGAAAAAAGCGTGCTATAATATCAATAATTAGAGGAAGCCAAATATGTTTAAACGTAAATGTAAAATAACTTTTATATCACATGGAGCCACTGTTCATTCGATGGACGGCATCATTTGTGATACCGAAAAATATCCAAAATTAAACGAATTTGGCGAAGAAGAGATTGAAAAAGTTTGTGGCTATCTTGAAAATAGAGCCGTTGCGTACGATAAAATTTACACAAGCTCTTCCGCTAGATGCACTCAATCAGCAGAGATTATAGCTAAATTATTTAAGAAAAAAATAACAATAATTGATTTACCTGCACGAAATCATGGTGATTGGAGCGGACGTTCTTATGAAGATTTGTTTGATCAGTATGGTCCGGAAGTAATTCTGCAAGAACCTAATAATGGCGAATCATTGGAAGTTTTTAATGCACGAGTTTCAGATGTTTTAGATAAACTTGTTGAAGAAAATCGTGGCAATAGAATTATTGTTGTTACATCACCGGATGTTATACAGTCTGCGATTGCAAAAACTTTAGAACTTTCACCTGTTAATCAGTTTAAGAACTTAATCAAGACTGGTACATTGACTCAAATTAGTTATTTTGAAGGTGATTGGTCCAGTGTAATTTATTCAGATCACATGCCTGTATAATTTTTTGAAAAATAATATGTTGTTTTTATTCTTTTACAACTTCATTTAGTTCTATATCTTCTTCATACGGCGCCTTATTATCTTTGTATTTCCAGTATAAGAACATGTCTATTAATAAAAATACCGTATTCAGGATATAAAGCCAAAATACCCAATCCATATCATCCAAAACTTTATGTGTAATGCCACAAATATAACCTAGCAATATTAACATTGAAAAATGTATGCTTTTACCGTGTACACATTTGCATTTATATGTTTTTAGTGCTGCAACCGGCCAACTTATTCCAAAACATACCATCATTCCGGCTTCAAATACGCTCATTTTAAATCTCCTTTTACTTTTCAACAATATAATACTTCTTTAAGAAAAAACGTAAAGAGGAAAATGCGAAACTTTATAAAATTTTTATATGTAATCCAAAACTGAAATTTTAATACTTTGTTTTATTCAAAAAAGTTTTAACAGCATCTGTCAAACTTTCTGGTGTTACTAGCGAAGTTTCACCGGTTTGTTGGTCTTGTTTCGGCGCAAGAATGCTTTCACGGATTTTGTTATAAACAGTTAAAATCAGAAATAGCAATATTGAAGAAACTGCAACGCTTCCCATTCCTATTAAGAATTTTTTAGCCATTTTTCGTTTGCTGACAGGTTGTTTGTACGGAATTGTTGAAGCTTCTTGTTTTTCCTGCTGTATTTGGTGGGAACGCTCACGCTCTTCCCACTCTACATTTTCTGTATTTTCAACAAGAGTATTCGTCTCTATTTGTTCTGCACTTTCTGCTAACGCAACAGAGTAGGGTGGGAAAAGCGAATGCGTTCCCACCTTATCTATCGAATTTTCTACAGATACTATCGGTGCAACAAGCACCAAAGCTATAAAAATTGTAAGAATTTTATTCTTCAACATTTTTCTTCGTTGTCTTTCTTGTTCTTTTTTGAGAATTCCTGTTAGGTCTTCTTGTTCTTTTTGGTTTTTCTTCCGCAGTTTCTTCAGCTTTAGCGTCTTCTGCTTTTTCAGCCGGAACTTCTGCAACTTTTTCTTCAACTATTGGAGTTTTTTCTTCTGCAGCCGGTTCTTCGGTCTTTTTAGCAGCATCTTCTGCAATAACCGGTGCAATTTCAGAAGCTTCATTGATTACTGTTTGAGCAATATTTTCAGCTTTAACTTCTGTTTCTTTAACCTTGCGTCTACCTCTACCGCGAGATTTTTTAACTTCTTTTTCTTGTTTAATTTCTTGAACTTCAACTTGAGCCTCAACGGAAGGATTTTCGGTAATTGGTTCAAGTTTTTCTTCTTGAACCACTGTTTCCTTAATTTCTTCTTGCGGTTTATTATTAAATTTATTATTGTTATTAAATTTCTTTTTACCGCCCATTGGAAGTTTTAATTTAGCTGCCTTAGCTCTGTATTCGCCTTCTGAAGTAGCTGATGCGAATTTGATATCTTCCATAATGTAGCCGTTACCTTGGCAGTGCGGACAACGCTTTGCAAAAATTTCGCTAATTGCTTGACCTTGTCTGTGTCTTGTCATTTCAACAAGTCCTAAATCAGAAAGTTGACCGACTTGAGGCTTAGCTTTATCAGCTTCTACAGCCAATTCTAACTCTTCCATCATAGCAAGTTTATCAACTCTGTTTGTCATATCAATAAAGTCAATGATAATCATACCGCCGATGTTTCTAAGTCTTAATTGACGCGCAATTTCGTGAACTGCTTCAATATTTGTTTTAAGAATTGTTTCATCTTGAGTTGCGGAATTTGTAAATTTACCACTGTTAACGTCAATTACAGTAAGTGCTTCTGTAGTTTGGATAAACAAATAACCGCCTGATGGCAAATTAACTTTCATTTGTAAAGCAGCTTTGATTTCTTTATGAATATCCATTGCAACAAGCAAAGGCTCAGAGCCTTTGTATAAAGTAACATTGATGTTTTTGTTCATGTGCCAATTTTGAAGAATGTTTTGAACTCTGTTCAACGCAAACGCTGTATCAACAACAATTTCTTGAGTTTCTTCGTTACAAGCTTCTCTAATTACCCTGTAAAGCAAATCTTGGTCACGATACAACAAGCTTGGAGGTGTCATACTTTCAGCTGACGTAATAATATTATTCCATTTTTCCAAAAGAATTTCTAAATCTTCTTGAATATCAGCTTCGGTTTGACCTTCAGCCTCTGTTCTTACAATAACACCAACTCCAACCGGTTTTAGTAAGTTTACAATTGATTTTAATCTTGCTCTTTCTTTAGCAGAAGTAATTTTTTTACTTACGTTAATCCCTGCTTCATTTGGCATCAATAC
>CAKVLL010000038.1 GCA_934757255.1 uncultured Candidatus Melainabacteria bacterium
GATTTAATTAAGAAACTCACAGGAAAAAATCCTGCTGAGTATGAGGCTGTCGCAAAATCACTTGTTGACAATTCTGATGTAGCACTTTTCGCAAAATTAGTAAAACAAGATGATTTTTTGTTCGACTTTGTAAAAAATAATGTAGCAAAACGTATTCAATTGGCTTGCACAAAAGATAATTACTTGAATTTGTTAAACTTTTTTGAATACTATTCGCCATCTTATGATACAGTATTTGCAGAAGTTTTGTACAAGTTTGGCGGCATTGAGCTTTTGCCTGTTATAAAAGAAATTTACATAAATGGTGATGATAATAAAAAAGCTTATGCAACAAAATTCTTTTCACTTGTTCCAAATGAGTATTTAGAAGAATTGTTACCGCTTTTGAGAACTTCTGCTAAATCTTCATTTGAACCTTTGAGTATTAATTCTATTGAAGTTTTAGCCAAAATGAAGGATGAAGTTTCTAAATCTGAAGCGTTAAACCAATTGAATTCTGATGATGAGTTTGAAAAATATAATGCAATCAAATTTTTAGTTTCTTATCAGGCTAAAGATGCATTGAAACCTATTTTAGACGTTATGAAAAAGTCAACGCTTTCTGAAAATATAGCGTCAGAAATTCCATATTTAATATCATTGGAAGAACTTTTGAATGATAATCTTGATGATGGCGTTTTGGTTTTGAGTCATATTGTAAATGCTATTCCTGAAATTATTCCGCCATCAGCAGTTTTGGATTATAATTTATATAATATTTTTGAAAACTTGTATCATGAAAATTTGACAAGTACCTCTGCAATATTGCTAAGACTTGCAAAAGACAAATTTACGGAATTACTTTCTAATGAAGAATATTTGTTTGATTGTGATAAAAACACCAAAGATGAAGTTCAAGCTATCGGTAAACTTTTGAGCAAAATAAATGAACAAAAATTAAACAGTTTACTTTATGAAGAATTGTACGACGAAAGCGATTTTGTATTTTTTGCAGTTGATTTTGTTGATGATGTTGAAGAGTTGGAAACTCTTTTGGATAGCAAGAATCAAACATTACTTTTAAAAGTGTTGACTTTATTAAAAGAAAAACAAGCCTTGAAAAATGAACACAAAAATTTAGCGCTAAATAATATTACTTGTGAAGAAATTAAGCAAATTATAGATGTTTTATAATAAAGTCCTTTCTTTATGGTATGATTAATTTATGAGTTGTAATTTAGATGAAATTATAAAATCTTCTAAAAAGATATTACTGTTATCTCACATGAACCCTGATGGTGATACTTTAGGTTCTATGTGTGCTTTATACAGCATGATTTATAAACGCTTTAAAATAAAAGCTGATATGAATGTTGTTTCAAATATTCCTTATAATTATAAGTTTTTGCCTAATGTTAATTTAGCGGAACGTTATTTTGATAAGTCACTTGTATACGATTTGGTTATAACTCTTGATGTTGCAGCTATAGATAGAGTTATGGACTCTAAAATTCTTTTTGATAAAGCGAAATGCACTGTTAACATTGATCATCATAAAACAAATCCTAAATTCGGTGATTATCAAATTATTGAAGCCGATGCGAGTTCTTGCGGCGAAGTTTTGTTTAACTATTTTAAAGCCAATAATTGGGAACTTACAGAGGATGCTGCAGTTTGCTTGTATACTGCGATTATGACTGATACAGGTAACTTTAGGTTTGAAAACACATCTTCTAATACGTTTAGAGCGGCTGCGGATTTGGTAGATTGTGGCGCAAATCCTAATTATATTTATAAAAAATGCTATGAAACAAAAACAAAGAATTTTGTAATGTTTCAAAATTATTGCGTAAATAAAGCTGTATTTCTGGAAGATAATAAAATTGCTTACACAACCGTTTATAAAAAAGATTTGGAGAAATTTTCAGCAGGAGATGATTTTACGGATGGAATTGCTGAAACACTTCGTGCTATTGATACAACCGAAGTTTCTTTTGTCGTAAAAGAAGTAGATATAAAGTTGACAAAGGTTTCTATGCGTAGCAAAAAAGTTGATGTTGCAGCAGTTTGTACGAAATTCGGAGGCGGAGGTCATACTTTTGCAGCAGGATGCACAATAAAAGCCAATATCAAAGATAGTATTACACAATTGTTGAAAGAAATTAAACTGTGAAATTTCAATTTAAAACACTACGAAATATAATTAAATCTGTAATTGAAAATGACTTTTTCGGAATGGCAGCCGAAATGGGCTTTATGCTTGTTATTGGTATTTTCCCATTTATGTTATTTTTAACAGCGCTTTTTGGCTGGCTTGGTAAACATTCGTTCATGAATCCGCTTATTTTATTTTTACAACAGGTTATGCCGGACGATGTAATTTATCTGATTGAAACAGTTTTAAATGAAGTTTGGTTCTTTTCAAAAGGCGGACTTGTTGCAACTTTTGGTTTTTGTGTAACGGTAATTCTCTCTACAAACGCTTTAGCTATTGTGTTAAAAGGGTTGAATAGAGCTTATAAAGTGGAAGAAACGCGTTCTTTTATTTATACAAGATTGCTCGCATTGATTATGGTGTTTGTAAATGCGCTTGTATTGTTTTTAAGTATTAACTTGATTGTATTTGGTAAAGTTATTATTAAATTTTTAATTGCGTATCTTGGTGTTACTGTTCATTTAGGGAACTTGATGTTGTTATTACGTTGGCCAATTGCATTTATAGCTCTTTATATAATGGCATATTTGCATTATTATATTTTACCTGATTTAGGTGGACAAGAGAAATTAAGACGTAAAAGTGCACTTCCCGGTACATTGTTCTTTAGTGTGTCGTGGTTATTAGGCTCTTGGGGATTTTCAATCTATATTAATAATTTACATACATATAACTTTGTTTATGGAACAATTGGTGGTTTTGCCGTATTAATGGTTTGGCTATATTATACTTCTATTTTGATTTTAATAGGTGGAGAAATTAATTCTCAATTGTTTTCTAAATTGGAGCGTCAAGAAATAATAAAATCTAAACGAAAGAAAATGTAAAAAATATTTTAAGCGATTCTTTCAAAATCAGAAGCACCATGCTTGCAGATTGGACAGATAAAATCTGCTGGTAAATTTGCTTCTTCGTAAATGTAGCCACAAATTTTGCAAACCCAACCTTTTTTATTAGTAGCATTTTCTGGTTGTGGCTTGATGCATTTTTGATAAAACTCGTACGTTGCAGTTTTATCATCAGATAAACGCTCTGCAGCTACAACTTGAGCGATAAACAAAGTATGTGTACCTAAGTCAATTTCTTGTTTTACGTAAGCTGAAATATACGAATTCGTTTTCTCTGTAATATACAAAACCCCATTAGGACTTCTTTTTACGTCATTATAGTTTGCAAATTTATCAACATCTTTTCCGGATTGGAAGCCAAAGTGCTTAAAAATTTCGAAATCCGCTTTTTCAGAAATAATTGAAATATTAAATTTTCTAGTTTTTCGAATTATCTGATTTGTGTAGCAGTTTTTATTTAGTGCAATTACGATTTGTAATGGATTAGAAGTAACTTGCATAACCGTATTTATTATGCATCCATTATCTTTCTCATCTTTTGCAGTTAGAACATAAAGACCATAGCCAATGTTGAACATTACTTTTGTATCCATAAAAACTCCTCTTTATTTGTGCTCTTATTATAGCTAAAAAATATGTTTTTAAATGCGAAATTTGGGTAGGTTTAAGAATTCTTTACGAGAAATTCTGTCAAATCTTCGACTTTATATTTTGCAAAACTACCAACTTTTAGAGCCGCTTCGCATCCTAGACATGACGTTAGAACAGTTTTTACTCTACAAGCAATAATTGAATCGTGCTTTGATTTTACCAATTTCGATATAATTTTATATTCATTAATTTTAGAAATTCCATTAAGACCGCAGCATTTGTCAAAATCTTCCAGTTCAACGTATTCAAGGTTATTTGTGTTTTCTAAAATCCATTTGATATCTGAATAATTATCTAAATTACAAGGCTTATGAAAAGTTACTTTTTGTTTTTTCTTTAAAGACAATTTCAAATTATTTTCATGGATATATTCAAAAATATTTTTTACATTTAATTCATCAGAAAAACTTTTAATTGTTTTTTCGCAACTGGCACAAGTTGTTACAACATCTTTTATTCCAAGTTTATTCATAATTCCTAAATATTTTTGTTTCGATTTTTCTAAAGTTTCTAAATCTCCTCGAACAGAGAATGGAATACCGCAGCAATCAAAATCAGGAGTTATAACCTCTACATTACAAGCGTTTAAAAGTTTAACGACAGAGTTGTTACCCTTTATTTTACCGGAACAACCGCCAAAATATACGACTTTTTTATCAAACTTTTTGCTTTTTTTATTTTTTGCCAAAACACTTAAAAGCTTAATTCCTAATCCAAAAATTAAGTTTTTTTGAAAAAAAGAAATTAGTTTTTCAAATGGATGTGTCTTAAAATATTCGGCTTTTGCAGCTGTTATTATATCGACAATTTTAATTCCACTTGGGCAAAATTTCGAGCATGCGCCGCATTTTAGACACAAATCTAAATAACGATTGAGTTTGCGTGTCATTTTTAATTCGCCTTTTATAAATCCTCTGAGCATAATAAAAAGACCACGAGAAACCGTACAATCGTTGCCTGTGATTTTGTATATTGGGCAAACACTTTGACAAAGCCCACATTTAGAACACGAATGAATATCTTCTTTAAATTCAGCTAAGCGTTTCATAATGATATTTTAGCATAAATTATTATTCATCTGCGTGCACAATAAAAAATTTTAATTTGTTATCAAATAGTCATTTGTTTTTAGAGAAAGAACTTTTAATACTTCATTTTTATTAAACGTAGAGCCAAACACAATAATAGCGACAGGGTTTTGTGCAGGATCTATTCGTCTTACTTCTAAAACATTAGAGAAATTTTCTAAAAAACGTTTGTATTCGAATCCTGTAATTTTTTTCTTGTTAATATCATTTGGGACTTCAGCTATTGCGAAATAAAAGACCCCTCTACCAGCTTCTGTTAAAATTGTATTCCAATCCGGATGCTCTTGTTTGTAGAACATTTCATAAACATTAACCCCCCAAGCATATTTAGCAATATCAGCTGCGCACCAAGATGAAAATCTCATAGGATTAATTTCAATAGGGATAATTTTGTCGTCTTTTGTTATTCTAAATTCTGCGTGAATAGGAAAATTTTTCAAATTCATTAATGTTCCAATTTCACGAAGCAACAATCCGAATTTTGCCATATACTTAATCATGATTCCGGTTGAAGCCAAATAAATTCTGTTTCTAATATCCTTAGAATTTAAAAATGGGTGTTGAAATATATTTAGAATAATGGGTTCTCCATTTCTATCAAAGTATGCATCAATTGCAAATTCTTCACCTTCTATATAATCTTCTATAATGAATTTTGAAGCGTCAAAAATTTGTTTTGGATAGATTGTAGGAGTTTGTTTTAACTCTTTCTCAATTTCTTGTAAAACATCTTTCCATTCTTTTGTATCTTTTATTATATGTACGCCAAAGCCCCAAACCCCTTTATTTGGTTTTATAACAAGAGGAAATTTAAGCTCTGTTGGCTTTAAATTCTTTATTTCAGAGTATTCTATCAATTGATAATTAAATTCGGGATACATTTCTTTTAATGTGCACCTGAATTCATTTTTATCTTTTAATAATTTTACTGAATTACTTATGTTTGTGTCGAAAAGTTTGCTTAAGACCCAGAGTGCAGAATTTTCTGAGTTTCCAATTATAGTTGGATGTTCTTGCTGTAAATAATAATTTTTTGCATTATTATCGTCAATTAAATTTAAAGCGCCTTCTTCAATTTCTGTATCTTCAACTGATTGATTTTTTAAAACAGGAAAATCATTTTTAACAATAGCTTCTAACATTAATTCTGAAACATAGGGTTTTTCTAATATAAACATAAATTAATCCTCTTTAAAGCTTATTATAACACATGTACTTATTCCACTTCAAATTATTGAAAAATATGTTATAATTTATTGTATAAGAAGCGAGGTTTTAATGATAAAAAAAGGTTTTACTTTACAAGAATTGTTGATAACAATGGGCATTATAGGAATTGTAGCTGCATTAACTATTCCAGGTGTAATTAGTATGATGCCGGATAAGAATAAAACTATGTATATGAAAGCATATAATACTTTGACGACTTTGACTGATGAAATTTTAGGTGATTCGAGTTTATATTGGCCAAAAGCATATGATAGTGACGGTTTACCAGAAGAATTTGGAATGTATGCAGATGACCAGCCATTAATAACTCCTTACAATAACGATATAAATTGTCAAGGAACAAATAAATTTCCCGCAATTCTTTCACATAGATTGAGCTTGGCACAAGATGCAGAATTCAATGATAATACGGTACATATGGTTACAATTGATGGTATTGATTGGACATTTGAAACTTCTGACTATAGTATTACCGGTGGTGGCGGATTGGGATATATGACAGATGTAACAATCAATGTTGATCCTCAAAGAGCAAACTCTTGTAAGCAAGGTGAATGTGCAGCTAATGTTACTCCAAACCTATTTACATTTCTTATAGATAATGATGGTGGTGTATATGCTACAGATGATTTAGGAATTGCATATTTAGAAAATCCTACTGATATGCATGCTAAAAGCAAAGATGCATCTAGAGCAACTGAACTTTCTGGCAAAGGAAATGAAATCAGAAAATCAATTACAAAAAAAGATAATAAATAAAGTTTAAATTTTTGTATGTGCAACTTATTTTTTTACATACCTTATTCAATTGCACAAAGCAAATTTTTAATGTACAATTCTTTATAACAAGAGTTGGTTTTGGCTTGTTGGCGAGTTTTTAAATAAGATAAAAGAGGGTTTTTATGAATAAAATTCAGATTAAGGCGGAAATACTTGCTACTATTTCAGCACTTTCTACATCATCTCAACCAAATTCATCATTGATTACCGATTTGAAGATGATTGAAGATAAGAAAACTGTTCTTGATATTTTAATAAAAGAACTTATTAATGCGTCAGAACAAAAGGCATTAATTATTTGTTGGTTATTAACTGAATTAATTGAAAAAGAAACCCTAAACAATGAATTGTGGAATGTTATAAAAGCCCCTGAATATGGTGATCATATCAAAATGATTGCTTTTAATATGTTAAAAGATTTGGGTAATAAAATTGACTATGATGTAATAAGCGGTTATTTTGAACAGTTCAATGAATTAATAAACAAAGAAACAAAACAACTTTTAGACTCTGCAATTATGAATCCTGAAGCACAAATTGATTTTATGGATTTTATGAGTGCAATTGGTGATGAAGACAAGATTATTTTAATAAAATCTTTAGAAGAAGATTATGCAAATGACGCTTTAGCAAATATTTTAATACCTGTATTTTTGTACTATATAGGAACTGAGGTCGGTAACGTTGCGCTCGACATTTTGGGTCGTTCAAAATCGCAGCTTGCATACCACGCTTTGGAACGTGCCAAGAAGTTTGCATCTGAAGATTTGCAGGGCAGAATAAATAAAGCTGTTTCAGAATTGAAAATGTCAGGAATTCGCGTTGATAATACAGAAGAATTCTACAAAGGTATCTTAAAGGAATCTAAGCCTTATAAGGTTTATGTTTCTTTTCCTGACGGGCATGGCAATATGGGGATTGTATTTTCAAGAATTAGGGCAAATCGTACATTGCAATTTTTAGCAATTGTTACAAACCCTCGTTACGGAATTTTGGATTCGTTTGGATTTAATTCAATGTCAGAGCGTGATTTTTATAAAATTGTTGATAAGTTTTATAATTATCAAGAAAAATACGAAATTAATGCCGGAGTGGCAAAATATTTAATTGAGCAGGCAGAAGAGGGCTCTCACGCAAATAATGAGCCAATCCCTTATGAATTTGTTTGTTGGCAAAGTATTTTATTGGATGTTGAAGCGGAAAAACCTAATTTGTATTTGGAAAAACGTGAACTAAATCAAAAAGATGTCGACAAGTTATGCTTAAGTGATTATGTGCAAAATTGGTTCTTTGACGAAATTACATCAGAAGATTTTAAAGCGTTTATTGATAAATTGTCAGATGAATATAAATCAAATAATTTTGATGTAGATTTGGATAAATATATTGCAGATAATTTTGATAGTATTTATACGGCAAAAGAACTTGCTTACAAATTAATAACATTTAATATTGCAGCATATTTAAGAATGCTAAAAGGCGATAAAGAGTTAGCTGAAGTTTTCTATTCTTTAGGCTCTAATTATGCATTCTTGACAAATATTATAAGAAAAAGCATTTATGAATATTATGTTGGAAAACGTTATATTTTGAAAAATCAAAGAAAAACCGCTAACGTGTTTGAAAAGAGAATGCAACCGAGAACTGATGATTTTCAACTTTTGCAACTCGATATGATAATATCAAGTATTGAAGCAAGGTGGGTTGAATAATGCATAAAGTAATGGCGCTTGATGTCGGAACAAAAAGAATTGGAATTGCGTTGAGTGATTATTTGCAAGTTATAGCTACTCCGCATTCTTTTATTTCAAGAGTTCCGGAAGAAAAAGCGATAGAAGAAATTGTAAAAATTGCTAAAGAAAATCGAGTTGAAAAAATTGTTGTAGGTGTTCCTATCAATATGGACGGGACTTTTGGCGGACAGGCAAAAGATTGTCAAGATTTTTCACAAAAATTAATTGGTTTTGATATAATATTAGAAGATGAAAGACTAACTTCCGAAGAAGCAGAAGAAAGGCTTCGTAGTAGGAAAATAGATTTCAGAAAAAATAAGGGACTTGTCGATATGGAAAGTGCCTGTGTGATACTAGAACAATATTTAGGGAAATGATTATGAGCGAAGAATTAGAAAACTACGTAGAAATTACTGATGAAGACGGTATTTCAACAAAATGCGAAATTTATGATGTAATTGATTTTGAAGACAAAACTTATGCTTTATTGCTGCCTCTTGACGAAGCAGATAATGAAGATGCTGAAGTTATCATCATGGAATATGTTGAAGAAGGCGAAGAAGGTTACTTCCAAAGCATAGAAGATGAAGATGAATTCAACAAAGTTTGCAACTACATTGAATCATTAGAAGATGAAGAAGACGAGGAAGAATAGTTTTGTTTGAAAGATTCACTGAAAGAGCGGTTAATGTAGTAAGCGAAGCGCAAAGACTTGCAAAAGAAATGGGTTGTTCAGAAGTTAATCCCGAACACTTGTTGCTTGCGCTTGTGAATGAAGCAAAAGGCGTATCTTTAAAGCTTTTTAGAATGTATGGAGTGACGCCTGAAGCAATGTCAAAGGAAGTTGATAAGTATGTTATCAAAACTTCAAAAAACGTTGAAAATATTCCATTTAGCCACTCTTTCAAAGAAATCTTGAAGCATACTCTTGATTTGGCTAACAAATCAGGAAACAATAATATTCTTTTTGAACATCTGTTTTTGTCTGTTTTGAATGATAAAAACTCAAATATTCAAACTATTTTATCAAGTTTTAATTTTAATATTTACAACTCAAAAGATATTTTGACAAAACTTGTTGAAAAGAAAATTAAACGCTTAGAACATCCGGAAGCGGTTGATGAAGATGACAATAAGAGTAGTTTTGAATCTGTTTATGAAGGCGAAGCTTTGTCAGGAGTTTTAGAAGGTGCAGTTTCAAAATTATCTGCAGCCGGTTACGAAATATTAGGTACTGAGCAAATAATGGCATCCATTTTAGAAAACGCAAGTCCTGAATTAATTCAAACGATTAACAAATTTGGCTTAAACGCCCATAATTTTGAAGAGAAGCTTTCAGAACAACAATCAAGGCAAGCTGAATATGAAGATAAGAAAATCATATTTACTCCGAATGCATTTTTTATGATGAATTCAGCATTACAAACCGCAAAAGAATTAGGCTCTTCGGTTATCACACCTGAGCATATAGTTCTAAGCGTTTTAAAGAACAAAAAAGGTTTAGCTTATGATGTTATTAAATCGCTCGGTATAAATTCAGAAAAGCTTTCAGAAGATATATTGAAGCCGATTGAAAAGCAAATGCCGGAAGTTCTTACAATTATGAAGCTTGCAAAAGAAGAAGCTCGAAGAATCGGCAGAAATGTTGTAGGGACTGAAATGTTTTTGCTTGGGCTTATAGCAGAAGGTACAAGCGTAGCGTTTGAAGTTCTTAATGATTTAGAAATTAATATGAAAGACGCAAGGCTTGTTGTTGAAGGACTTGTAGGGTACGGTAACGAATATTTTGATAAAGAAATTGTTTTTACAAATCGTGCAAAAAAAGTGTTAGAACGTGCTTGGCTTTTAGCTAAAAAATCTAACAAACAAAAAATTGAAGCAGTTGATTTATTGATTGCAATAACCGAAGAACCTGATTCTTTGGCTATGAAGGTGCTTGACCAATTAGGTGTGGATGCGGTTGAAATTAGACATGGTATCCAAGCAAAAGTTAGAAGAATGTCTTAAGTGGAGGAAATATGGACGCGGTAACCCAAAGGGTTGCGGATTTTATTACAAAATATAATCTTCAAGATAAAACAATTATTGTTGGTTTCTCGGGAGGTTATGACTCCATGTGTCTTTTAAATATTTTATCTGAACTGAAACAACAGTCTGATTTTTTAGAAATGACAGTTGTTGCAGCGCATTTTAATCATAATTGGCGCGGTGAAGAATCTTTAAGAGAACAAGAAATTTGCAGAATCTTTGCAAGCTGTAAAGGGTTTGAGTTTTACCTAAAAGAAGCTCCAAAAAGTTTGAAAAAAACAGAAAATGATGCAAGAATTGCACGTTATGAATTTTTTGAAGAAGCATTTGATGAATTTGACGCAGATGCTGTGTTTACAGCGCACAACAAAGATGATAACGCAGAAACTGTTTTATATCGCATTATTAAAGGTACGGGCATTGTCGGTCTTAAAGGAATTTCAGAAAGAAGAAAATATTTTTATCGACCGCTATTAAAAACAAAAAGGGTTGAGATTGTTGATTATTGTAATGAACACAATCTTTCTCCAAATAATGATTCTTCAAACTCAAATACAGCTTATAAACGTAATTATTTAAGACTGAATGTTATTCCGACATTAGAAAAAATTAATGAAAATGTAAAAGATGCGCTGAATATCTTAGCTGTAAATGCAAATAATGACAATGAAATTATTGAAGAATATTTAAAGCCATTAAGAAGTAAAGTTTTTGACGGTGATAAAATTATTTCTTCCGAATATAGAAAACTTATTAAGCCTGCAAAATTAAGATTTTTACATGAATATGTACAAATGCTTGATTTAGATTATGATTTTAAAAAAATAAATGAGCTTTATGAGTTTATAGAAACTAATGTTACGCAAAAAAATGGCACGACTAAATCGCTTGCAACGGCTCTTTGGCTTTATGCGGATGATAAAATTGTTGAACCGATACCTCGCAGAAAACAAGTAGATGAAGAAAACAAAAATGTGACAATTTCAGTTGATGGTGAAGGTGAATATCAATTTGGAGATAAAACTTTAACAATAAAGAGTTTTGCAGAGAAGGAATTTTTTGTATTTCCAGAATCAACATCAAATTTTGCCTATGTAGATTTATCAAAGGTAAAATTCCCGCTCACACTGCGTTATAGAAAAGATGGTGATATTATATGCCCGTTTGGGATGTCAGGTACAATGAAACTCAAAAAATACTTGAACTCTAAAGGCGTTCCAAGACATAATCGCGATAAAATCATGCTTTTATGTAATGAAGAAGAAGTTTTATGGGTTTTTGGCGTAGGTATAAGCAATAAAATTGGTGTTAAAATTAATCCGACACACGTTTTAGAGGTAAATTAAGATGAAAATGATAACAGAGAATGATTTAAAAGTTTTGTTCAGTGAAGAAGAAATTCAGAACGGAATAAAGAATTTAGGTGCAAAATTGAATGAAGTTTACGGACAAGAAGAACTTTATTTGATTTGTGTTTTAAAGGGCTCTGTGATGTTTATGGTGGATTTATCAAAACATTTAAAAATGCCTCTTAGAATGGAATTTATAAGACTTTCAAGCTACGGTTCAGGTTTTGCGTCAACAGGCAGAGTGAATGCAGTAGACATTTCTTTACCTGATTTGAACGGTAAAAATGTTTTAATCGTGGAAGATATTATTGATACAGGTCACACCGCAAAATTCTTGGTTGATTTTATTAATCACAATTTCAAAGTTAAGAGTTTGAATTTTTGTTCGTTATTGGATAAAAAAGTTAAACGCGAAGTAGAAATTGATGCAGACTACTATTGTTTTGAAATTGATGATAAATTTCTTGTAGGCTATGGATTAGATTATGATGGATATTATCGCAATTTGCCTTATATCGGTTATGTTTAGGAGTGAAAAGAAGGAATAAGATGAAACAAGTTACATTAATTAAAGGTGATGGAATTGGACCAGAAATAACAGCTTCTGTTGTAAAAATTATAGAAGCAGCTGGAGTTAAGATTGATTGGGATATTCAAACTGCAGGTTCCGATTTGATTGAAATAGAAGGAACTCCACTTCCTGAAAGGGTATTAGAGTCTGTAAAGAAAAATAAAATTGCTCTAAAATCTCCTGTTACAACACCGATTGGTAAGGGGTTTCGTTCTGTAAATGTGCAACTGAGAAAAGAATTAGATTTGTATGCGAATTTGCGTCCTTGCTATAATTTGCCCAATATAAAAACTCGTTATGATAATGTTGATATTGTTGTAGTTAGAGAAAATACAGAAGATTTATATGCCGGAATTGAGCGTCAAGTTGATAATGATACAGCTGAAAGTATAAAAATTATCACAAGAAGTGCTTCAGAAAGAATTGCAAAATTCGCATTTGATTATGCAGTTAATAATAAACGCGAAGAGGTTTGTGTTGTTACAAAAGCGAATATTTGTAAACTTTCAGATGGTTTGT
This sequence comes from uncultured Candidatus Melainabacteria bacterium, assembly GCA_934757255.1. Taxonomy (GTDB): domain Bacteria; phylum Cyanobacteriota; class Vampirovibrionia; order Gastranaerophilales; family Gastranaerophilaceae; genus CAG-196. The sequence continues at coordinate 12,992 of CAKVLL010000038.1, forward strand.
TTTTAGACTCTGCGAGAAAAATCGCCCAACAATATCCTCAAATAAAATTAAGGGAAATTCTTGTTGATAATTGCTGTATGCAGCTTGTACAAAATCCAAATCAATTTGATGTATTATTACTGCCAAATCTTTATGGTGATATTGTTTCGGACCTTTGTGCCGGTCTAATTGGAGGCTTAGGGATAGCACAAGGCGCTAATATTGGCAAAGATTATGCTGTGTTTGAACCTGTTCACGGTTCAGCCCCTGATATTGCCGGACAAGATAAGGCTAATCCAACAGCCATGCTTATGTCAGCAATTGAAATGCTGAATTATATTGGTGAAAAGCAGGCTGCTGCGAATATAAAAATGGCCCTATTTAAAACACTAGAAGCAGATATTAAGACGGTAGATTTGGGTGGAAATGTAAGTTGTAGTGAATTTACAAAATCTATTATTGATAGGCTTAAATAAGACTGATTTTTAATAATAAAAAAGCCGTACCACTACCTATCGAAATACAACAAAACTGATTTTGCTTATAAAATCTACTTTTTAGAAATATAACACCCACAAGGATTATCTTAGTGCTGCTATGTCTCCATCCTGACACGGTTCGATAGCTTGTGCCATTATAATCTAAATTATCAACAACCTTATAAACATAGGCAATTCCACTGCACCCCTCACAGTAGGCTCTGCACCTCGCAATCGCTTCGAGTCGAGAGAACGCTACGTCCCCATGGAGTACGGCTCAATAATTCTAACACAGAAACTATCCAATTACAAGATTTGTATCATGTAATGTAGATGGCTTTCCAATAGGAATTGTTATTTTTTCTTTATTATGCGTTATTTTAAATCCGCCAACAATTGGAACTTCTAAGCGCTCTCCAAGCTCATAAAAATATTCATCCAACCATTCTTGATTTCCACAATCAAGAAAATCTCCTAAGACAATACCTTTGCAATGTTTTGAGAAAGCTTCAATATTAATAAGTTGCTGAAACATTTTATCTATCTTATAAACAGGTTCGTTTAAATCCTCTGCAAAAAATATAAAATCTTTATTCGGTATAAAATCTAATCCACAAAGAGAAACAACAGTCGCTAAATTTCCACCCCAAATAATACCTTGCGCAGAACCGGATTTATAAATTTTACTGCCATTAAAATTCAGTTTTTTACTATTAATCGCATTTTGAAAATATCTAAAAGTTGCTTTATTTTCTTGCGATATGGTTTCTCCGAAATCACTAGTTGCCATAGGTCCATGATAAACAATTTGACCTGTTTTTTTATAAATCATAAGAAGAAGCGCCGTAACATCAGAAAAACCGCAAATTACTTTAGGATTGTTTTTTATTGCTTCATAATCTATATTATTGATTAATCTAATAGCACCATAACCGCCGCGAGCACACATTATAACATCTATCTCAGTATCCTCATAAAAACGCTTTAATTCTGTGAGTTTTGCTTCGTCATCGCCGGCTAAATAGCGTTTCTTATCAAAAATATTATTTGACAACTTTACTTTATATCCATTTTTTTCAAAAAAATGTCTTGCATTATAAATTTTACTTTCATCACAAAAGCCAGATAAGGCTATAATTCCAATTGTATTCATAAAATTATTATATTATAAAAATTTGATTGACAATATTTTCTGTTAGCGCTAAATTGTGTTAATGGAGTCGAGAGCTGGGATAAAAAATAAATTAATTCTTTTCATATTAATATCACTGGGCGCAATGTTTTATTTCTTTGCAAATTTTCAAAGAATAGCGATTCCTGGTGCTATTTTTGATTTGTTACAAGAAGAACTGTCGGTTAGTGCACCATATATAACAGCTTTTGGCGCAATATTCATGTATTTATACGCATTCAACCAACTTATAATCGGCGTTCTTGTTGATAGATTTGGTGGACTTAGAGTAATGCTTACTGGCGGTATAATTTTAGGGTTGGGCGCTCTATTATTCCCAATTTCTTCAAGTTTGCCGCTGATGTATTTTTCAAGAGTATTGGTAGGAGTTGGCGGAAGTACATTTTATTTAAGCTTGATTAGAGAACTTCGGGAGTGTTTTTCTGATAAAAATTTTGGAATCGCAATTTCTGTAATGCTATGTATAGGATACTGCGGCGGAATTGCAGCGAATGCGCCATTTGTTTTTATGATGAAGTATATGAATTGGCATGAAATTCTTGTAGTTTTAGCTATTGTTATTTTGTTAGGCGTATTTATATTTATTATGTTATCTTTCAAAATAAAATATCCGGAAATTAATAGAAATGTAAAATTACGTACATTGCCATTTCGTTTAGTTTTGCATAAAAAACATAACCGTAACCTTTTTAGTTTTGCGTGCTGCAATTTTGGAATTTCTTATTCAATCCAAGCGATTATCGGTAAAAAGTTTCTAGAAGATTTTTGTTGCATGTCAACTTCGAAATCAGCACTGGTTTTGTCGGCAATGGCTGTAATTGCAGCAATATTTAACATAATAAATGCATCAGTCTGCAAACTTTGTCATAATCATAGAGTTATTTTTCTAAAAAACGCATCTGTTATAACGTTCTTAAGCTTGCTAATCATTTGCATTTGCCTACTATTTAACATTAAAACGGATTTTATAGCAGTTATATTCTTTATATTAGCCGCAAATGCCAGCTTAACATCACTTCTTGTACCGGTTTTACACCTTACAAATAGAAAAATGGTGTCCGGAACTGCTGTTAGTATTATGAATTTTTGTTTCTTTATGATGGTAGGTTTTTTAGGAACAGCAATGGGCTTCTTGTTGAATTTATTTGAACCACAACAAGTGGGAAAAATTCTAGTCTATTCAAACAAATCATACTTAGCCGTATTCGGCTTGTTTTTTATGCTTAGTGTATTTGAATTATATAAAGCTATGAAGCTTTCTAATAAATATTAACCTTAAAACATTAAGAAATGTAACAATTTTATAAAAAACCATCACATCTATTAAAGTTTTGGGTTAAATGTGCCGTAAACCATGTAAAAGGGACTTAAACAAAAGGGTACGGCAACATTATGGGAATGGCAGCGTCACAAGCT
>CAKVLL010000039.1 GCA_934757255.1 uncultured Candidatus Melainabacteria bacterium
TTTATTTTAAATTCGTCCATTCTTAATCTCCATAATTTTTTAATTCAAAACTTGCGTTTCTGTCGCTCTCTTCTCCATACAATCTTTCAGTGCCCATAAGTCTGAGTTTTGAACGTGATTGTATGTCCTTTAAATTAGTTTCTTTTAAATAAACATCGACAAGAGTTCTTTGTTTATTAGAATTTATATTAATAACTCTGAATGCATTCGGATAAGTAACCAAAGACGGGCATGCTACAACTAACATATTATCGTCTTGTATGATTTTTGTTGTGTGATAATGACCTTGTAAAACAATTACAGGATTTTTATGCGACTTGAGTAATTTTCTTACTTCATATTCATTAAGCATTTTATGATTTGGACTGGAAAACGGTTCAATAATAGGAACATGAGAACATACAATTATTGTGTCCTTAGCATGTTTTTCTAATTCTTGAGTAAGCCAAATAAATTCTTCATTTGAAATTTCACCGTTTGAAGTTAATTTATAATCAATAATAGAATCTAAACAAATGACTCTAAATCCTTTTTTAGGAGTAAATGCGTAATAAATATTTTCTTGCTGCATATTATCATTAGAAGCAGCTAGTGTTGATAAGAATTTTTGTTTAGTAAGTGGACCATCAATGCTAATATCGTGGTTTCCGTCAATCGCGTACCAATTATAAGCAAGATTATTCGCGTGAGAAATGAATTTTTCTAATTCACTCACCTTTGGTTTATTAACCAAATCACCGGTAAACATTACAAAATCGTAAGGACCGGAAGTGTTTATTTGAAAAATTACATCATCCAAAAGTTCTGGTGATTTTTGCAAAAATTTGTAAGACGTATTTTCTTCAAAAGAAGAAAAATGCGCGTCACTAACTTGTGCAACTCTCAGATTATTATTTGCCGCAGTACAGACTTGTGAACCGATTGCACAGGCAATAAGAAGTGTTAAAATACAATTTATAAACTTTGAAAAAAATGATTCTTTTTTACGCTTATATCTTTTCATAATTATAAATTATACCAAATAACCTACTTTGTGTATAGATAACATTCTGAAATCATCTAAAAGATTGATTGTAAAAACTTTCTATACGATTTATTCTTATCATAAGAGGTCTTTTGTGAATAAAAATCAATTAAAAAAACAAATACATTTAAAAGAATTACAAATCAAAAAATTGCATTTACACCAATCATCATCAGATGTTTGCAATCAGCTTTATAATACTTTGATATTAGAAAAAGCCATTCTAAAAAAAGAGTTGGAAAATCTAGAGAAAAATCCAATAATAGAAAAGGTGAAAAAAGTATTCACGCGTAAAGAAAAACTTATTTGCGACTATTTTAAAAGCTAATTTCAGCAAGTTCAAATCTTATTATTTTATGTAATTCATCAAGACTCATCTCAACTTGATATCCGATTTTTCCAGCTGAGAAAATTATTGTATCAAAATTTTGAGCCGTTTTATCAATTGTAGTTTTAAAAAACTTTTTCATTCCAATTGGAGAACATCCGCCATGAATATATCCGGTGAGTGGTAAAAGCTCTTTCGATTTAAGCATTTCAACTGATTTTTCACCAACCGCGTGCGCTGCTTTTTTTAAATCAAGTTCATTTTCGACAGGAATAAGAAAAACGTAATGCTGGCCTGATTTTGCTACTGTTACAAGCGTTTTAAAAACTTGCTTTGGATTTTGCTTTAAAACCGTAGCAACTTCTATTCCGCTAATTGCATCAGTTTCTGTGTAAGTATAATGTTTATAATTTACTTTTGACTTATCTAGCATACGCATAACATTTGTTTTATATTCAGACATTTCGCTTTATCCACTCCATTATTACATTAACTAAATATTCCTGTTGCTCTTCTGTTAATTCAACACCTTTTGGAAATTTGTGCCACTTTTCAATACACCCCCTACAACACGTAGCTGTCGCATGTTGAGCAATAAAAACGGGATGTCCTCGCATTGGTGTTTGCTTTCCATCATTTAAAATTTCTGCCGGCGCGATACGCTTTGAAATAAAATCTCTGGCATGAGATTTTATTGTATCAATTCCTTTCTCTGAAATATAATTTTTTTCTTTATCTTTTAGCTTAAATCGACTTCTAAAGGTGGATTTGGCTAAAGCTTCAAATAATTTATCGTACATATTTGCTACCATTTCGGCTACATTATATAGCAACAAAATTCCGTAATCAATGTTTAATCCAGTCGTAAAGATTGCGAATTTCACCACAGTCTACTTCGTTTAAAATTTTTTGTGTATCGAGATTTTCTAAAACCGGATTAATTATAATTTCGCCGTCTTTGTAAACTTCTGAATAATTTTTACCGAAATTTACACAATATGGAAGTTTAACCATTTTATCGTTGAACAAATATGCTAATCCATGCACACGACAAATAATTGGACGATAATCATAAACAGCACATTTTTTATTTGTTAAAAAAGGACATGCTCCATTACGTTCCATAGCTTTAATATTATTCTGAACTATTTGTTTAGTATCATTATCAAGCACAATATAGCCACGCATCAAATACTCCAATTCTATTGCAGAAAGAGGATAATCACCTTTTTCGCAACAAGAAGAGCATCCAATTTTGCAGTGGATATATTTTTTATGCGCAGCAAAATATTCTGCCAATTTTTTATCAAGAGTTTCTAAAAAATTCTCATAATTCATAATCAGAAAATTGATTATTCTAATTCAGAACGTTCGATTTGTTGTTCAGTTGTAAATTTAACAATATCGCCTTCTTGAATATCGTTAAACTTAACAAATGACAAGCCGCATTCGAAACCTTGAGCAACTTCTTTAACGTCGTCTTTAAATCTCTTAAGCTGGTCAACAGCACCCTTGAAAATTTCTTTACCATCACGATAGATAGTTGCCGTATCGTTTCTATTAATTTTACCTTCTGTAACATAACAACCGGCGATTTTTTGAATTTTACCAATTGTGAAGATTTGTCTAATTTCAACTTGACCAGTAACAACCTCTTTAACTTCAGGTGAAAGCAAAGAAATCATTGTTTTTTCAATATCTTCTAAGATTTGATAAATAATATCATATTTCTTAATTGTTACACCTTCTTTTTCCGCTGCTGCTAAAGCGTTCGCATCTTCTTTTACAGTAAATCCTAAAATCAATGCATTTGAAGCAGACGCTAACATAACATCGGCTTCTGAAATATCACCAACACCAACGTGAATAATCTTAGTAACAATTTCTTTTGATTCAAACTGAGCAATTGCTTGAGCAACAGCTTCCGCTGAACCGTGAGTATTAGCTTTAATAATCAAGTTCAATTGTGGGATATCACCTTCTGCATCACCTGATTCTCTTCTCATGTGAGCAGGTAACATCGCATCAAGACGTTTGTTGCGTTCTTTTTCTTTACGTTTATCAACAATTGCTTTCATTTCTTTTTCATTTTTAACTACTTCAAAGAAATCACCGGCATTTGGAACTTCTGTTAAACCTAAAATTTCAACCGGAGTTGAAGGTTCAGCCTTAACAATTCTTTCTCCGGAGTCAGACAATAATGCTCTAACTCTACCACAAGCTGTTCCAACTACAATACAGTTACCTGTTCTTAAAGTACCGTTTTGTACAAGAAGTGTTGCAACAGGGCCTTTACCTTTATCCAAGTTAGCTTCGATAACCACACCGGAAGCCTCTGCTTTAGGATTAGCTTTAAGGTCTTGTAAATCCGCTACAAGCAAGATGTATTCCAATAATTCGTCAATACCTGTACCTTGCAAAGCCGAAACATTAACTGTAATTGTTTCGCCCCCCCAAGCTTCCGGAACAAGTCCGTGTTCAGTCAATTGTTGTAATACTCTATCTGGATTTGCGCCAGGTTTATCACACTTGTTAACAGCAACGATTATTGGAACTTCCGCTGCTTTTGCGTGGTTAATCGCTTCAATCGTTTGAGGCATTATACCATCATCTGCTGCAACAACCAAAATTGCAATATCAGTAGCTTTAGCACCTCTGGCACGCATTTCTGTAAATGCTTCGTGACCAGGAGTATCAACGAACACGATTTTCTTTTCGTGCTTATTATCAAGATAAACTGTGTAAGCACCGATAGATTGGGTAATACCACCAACTTCAGTTGCAACGATTTTGTGTTTAGAAGCACGAATACTATCAAGTAATGTAGTTTTACCGTGGTCAACGTGCCCCATAATACTTACAACCGGTGCACGTTTCTTTAACAATTTCTTATCTACTTCTGTAAGCGCTTTTTGTTTTTGTTCTTTTTCAAGTTCTTCTTCCATGAAAGCTTCAATGTCTTCTTCAAGAACTTCAAGTTCATATTCTGCGCAAACTTTTTTAATTGTTTCAACATCAATAAGTTGATTTACTGTTGCCATAACACCTTGGAACATCAAAAACTTAACTATTTCTGCTGGTGATTTATGAATTTTATCAGCCAATTCACTAATTGTCATCGGTTGATTTACAACAATTTGCTTAACTTCTGCAACAGCCTCTTCTTTATGAGATTTTTTCTTATGTTTTTGAGCAGCAGCTTTTTCCAAAGAAATCATTTCTTGATCTTCTTTTTTAGAATTGAAATCTTTATCTTTCTTTTTACCATCAACTTTTTTCTTACCACCCGCAGAATTATTTTTTCCTTCATAAATTTCTTGAGGAATAATTCTTCTTTCAACAAGTTTCTTTTCTTGTCCACCTTTGTTGAATGGTTTTCTTTCGCCTCTTTCAGGTCTGTCAGTTTTTTCACCTTCCTTTTTAATAGGTTTTTGAGGCGCACGTCTTACAATCTCAATTCTAGATTGATTTTTCGGATATTCAATTTTTGTTCTTTCAATCCTTACAACAGGTTTTTCAGCTTTTTTAATTTCAGGTGTTTCTACTGAAACTTCTTCTATTTTTTCATTTTTTTCAACAGGTTTAGGAGCTTTTCTTACAACCTCAATTCTATTTGATGGTTTTATTTTTTCCACTCGCTCAATCTTAACAACTTCTGTTTTTTTAACTTCTGCATTATCCTCAACTTTAACTTCTGTTGCCGGCGCTTTCGATTTTTTTACAACAAATGCTTTAGGCTTAGAACCAGATTTTTTAGGTAATAAACCTAGATGTTCTTTTAATTTACGAATTTGAGTTGGAGTCACAGTATTAGAGTGCGATTTTACCATAATTTCTACTTCATTAAACTTTTCAATAACCTCTTTACTGGTCATTCCAAGTTCTTTTGCTAATTCACTAACTCTAATATTATCCATAAATTTCCTTTCAAGCTTATTTCTCTTTTTTCAGCAAATCTAAAAGAGTTGCTCTATCAAGAGTAGCGTTAGTTTTCAACGCTTTATTTATTTTTGATTTTTTTAATGCTAATTCTATACAACTTTGATTATAACAAAGATATGCAGATCTGCCAAATGTTTTAGAATTTGGGTTTATAACAAATCCGTCTTTATCCGTTTTCATAACCCTAATAAGATTTTCTCTTAATTTAAATTCCCCACAGCCGACGCATTTTCTTTGTTTATTCATACACTTTTTATAGCATAAACATGTTTTTTTTGCATGTTATCTTATGTTTTACAGTATAACAAATATTAAAGCAAAATCTTTTAAATAATTCTTAATAATTATTCTCATTCATAAATTATAAAAATTATTTACACGATTAACTAAACTTTACCAATAAACTTAATATTATAATCACTTACAAGTTCTTCGTGCGCCAAAACGGTTATATTTCTAACAAATTCAGCTAAAATTACAAATACCATGTGTCTGATATCCATTGGAACAACCAAAGTTGGATTTGCAATCTTTTTAGCTTTAGCAAATTTTGCTATTTTATCAACAATTTCTTGAACTTGATCCGCTTCAATGCGAACAATCGCTTCGTCTTCATCTTCTTTAAAGAAAGAATAAATCTTGTCTAAAGTTTCATCAGAAAATTCAATAACTTTCAGCTCGTTATTTTCTGCTAAATCTTTTACGATATGTTTAGACAAAGCTAATCTGACTTTATCTAACAAATCTTCTTTTGTTGGTTCATTAGCATAATCATTGATTTTTTCAAAAATATAAACAATATTTTTAACTGAAACACGCTCTCTGATTAAGCAAGTCAATAAATACTTCAAATCAGATGCAGTAATAAAATCAGGAATAATATTATCAACAAGGAAAGAATTTGTTTCTATAACTTTTTCAACATATTTGTTTATATCATTATAGTCCATAATGTCCGAAACTTCGCGTACAGCAATATATTTAATTGCTTCACCTATGTATTCGGCAGGGCTCATTCCTTTAATCCAAAAATCTTTAACCTTGTCTTTTTGAATCCAAACAAGTTTTTTGCCTGTAATTTCATCAATAAGTTGATAATCATCATTTGTAAGTTTATAACCCTTCAAATCGTCTTTATAAAAGGCTAAAAACTCAGGGAAAACTACAGAGCGGAAAACTTCAATATCGTGGATTTTGATATTGAATTCATTTTGCATAAGTTCATCACTATTATGAAAATGAATATGTGGAATTACATAACCTAAGTTTTCAGTCAATTCTTGACGAACTTTAACAGTTTCTGCAAGCAAATTATCGTTTTCTTCCATCGAAATTACATCTAAAATTTCTTCAGAAAGATTGATAACAAATTTTTCTTCCTTAATTTCAGCATACATAGTTTCTGGTGAAATTTCATTAACAAGCGCTTGTTTCAAAGCTTCAAGTTGTTTAAGTTCGTCTGACATTTGATTGTTTAACTGATTTTTTTCATCCGGAGAAAGATTATCACTTTCTAATTGTGATTTAATTTTCTTGATACGTTCTTTTTGATTAGATATTTTTAACTGAATCTCTTTGCAAGATGCATAAGGACTTGAAGGCGCCGCAAGCATTTTTTCCATACGATATTTAAAACTTGTAATATTTACAATATCATCTAAATCTGTCGTATCTTCTTCTTGTTTTTCGCGCATAAAAATGCAATTAAAATCGTACGAAGTTTCTGTTTCAACTTCGTGCATTGTGTATAAATCCCAACCCGCGTCGGACATTTCATTTAACAAATCTTCTAAAGCTTGTTTATCATCAGTCGGTACAGATTTAATAACATATTGCATTTTTTTGTTAAACATCATCATCCTCGTCATTTGTTCCAATTACACTATAAATCAGATTCACGTGAGAAGGTTTACTCTCGTTGATTGAAAACGCTTCATCACAGAATTTTTGTGCAATTTTAGTTTTTTCTTCATCATTTGAATATATTGTATAAAGGTTTTCACCTTTTTTAACAAATTCACCGCTTTTTTTGTTCAGATAAATACCAACGCTCAAATCAATCGGTCTTAAACTATTTTCTCTATTTGCACCAAGCGCTTTAGAGGCTTGCGCAATATTGAATGCATTTATATATTGAACATAACCGCTTTTTTTCGATTCACATTCTATTTTAAAAGCAGGTAAATCAAATTTGTCATAATCTTCTAAAACAGAAGTATCACCGCCTTGTGCAACAATAACCTCTCTAAATTTTTCAAGTGCTTTTCCTGAACGTACTAACTCACGCAAATATTTTTCAGCCTCTTGCCTTGTTTCGTACATGTCTAAAAATACAAGTGCAGAAGATGCAAAATAATAAGTGAGTTCTGCTAAATCTCCTGATTCAATATTCCCTTTCAAGAATTCAATAGCTTCAATCACCTCCAAAGAATTGCCAATAGCACGCCCTAAAGGTTCTTCCATTGAAGTTACAACTGCAATAATTGATTTATTTAAGTTTTTACCGATTTTCACCATTAATTTTGATAAATGAACAGCTTCTTCGGGCGTTTTCATAAATGCTCCGGCACCATATTTTACATCCAAAATCAAATTACTAGCGCCTGAAGCTATCTTTTTAGAAATAATAGAAGATGCAATTAAAACATCGCTATCCGCAGTGCCTGTTAGGTTTCTTAGAGCTTGTAATTTTTTATCTGCAGGTGCTAAATCTTCTGCCTGAGATGCTATAACGCAGTTTATTTCTTTAATTTGTTTTACTAAATTTTCTGCGTTTAAGTCTGTTTTTAAGTATGGAATAGATTCCAATTTATCAACAGTACCCGCTGCATAACCCAATCCTCTATCAGCAAGTTTTGCAATCGGAACACCTGCAGCTGCAAGCAATGGAATCAGCGTTATTGTAACTTTATCACCAACACCGCCGGTCGAATGCTTATCAACAATCAAGTTTGAAAGTTCACCAAAATCCACACGATTTCCAGACTCTGCTAAAGCTTCTGTTAAATATGCAGTTTCGGCTTCGTTTAAGCCTTTAAAATATACTGCCATCAACCAAGATGCGATTTGAGCTTCGTGTGTAATTTCACCATCTAAAGATTTTACAATAAAACGAATTTCATCTTTAGTATGAACTTTTCCATGCTTCTTTTTCTCGATTAGGTCGATTAAATTCATTATTTTTTAGCACCTTTTAATTTTGCAATTACGCTATCAGAAATATCAACACCACCAACAAAAACTCCTCTAACGTCCATTACGGCATCAAGTTTTTGTTCAACCATTACAGCTTTTGCTGCTTCTTTTATTTTTGTAAAAACTTCTTGTTCTCTTTTGTTTTTAAGAGTCACATAAGCTGTTTCTTTTGCCTTAAATTCAGCAGCTGTTTTTTCTTCAAAAGTTTGTTTTTTTAATGGTGTATCTAATGCTTTGTATTCTTTTTCTTTATCAACTAAGAATTGTTGCATTTCTAAACCTTTTGCATCAACTTCTTTAGTAACTTGTTTTGCATAATCGTAATTATCAATTACTTTCGCGTAATCAATATATCCAACCCCGCCAGCGTTAGCCAATCCTGTAAATGCCATGATAGCTAATGCTACAAGACCTAATTTTAAATTCTTCATACAAAACCTCCTTGTATCTATATTATACACTATTTTTGTTATTTTATTTAAGTTTAGTACATCATATCGCCTACACCAAACGTGAAGTAACCGTGAGGAGATCCGTTTGGCCCAGGATTTGTAACTGGGAAGCCATAATCTATTGACAATGGGCCAATACCCGGCATATTTATCTTCAAACCAAAACCAGCTGTAATTGCTTGTATCGGTCTATCATACAGTGTGCTTGAAATTGTAGGATCAAATACACGACCTGCGTCAACCCAGAAAGTTAGTCTCAAATTTTGCAAGAAATTAACTTTCAATCTGTCGACAAATGGTATTGGAGTTGCCAACTCAGCTGAACCCATAATGAATGATGTACCTGTACCTACACCGTTTACTTTGTAACCTCTAATTGTGTATGGGCCACCTAAACGATAAGCCATAACTTCAGGCATTTGCGAACCATGTATCTTGATACCGCCACGTCCAGTAAACGTTAAAGAAGATTTCTTCGCAATTGGTATGAATTTTTTAGCCATACCTGTTAAACGTCCGTTGGTTTTGGCAAAACCATCTAATCCAAATGCTTCTTCATATCTAACAGAAGCCAAAGCACCGTGACGAGGATTTATAGCAGAATCCCTCGAATCGTAAGCTAGCCCTGGAGCCAATCGTAGGAAGAACCCACCTTCTAATTGTTTTGCACGATCAGCAATATCTAAGCCATGAGATTTATAAAGACTTTCAATTTTATTAGCATCACCTTCATTTAAGTGAATGTACTCAACACCAGTTGTAAAAGTTGATGACAAATTTCTGTTATAACGCAATCTGTGCGCAATTGTACCCTCAACTCCGATTCTGCGTTCTACAGCTAACGGTATTTGATAACTACCTAAATCCCTAAAATAAATCTTACTCATCAAAGAATTATCAGCATTCAAAAAATGTGGTTCGAAAAAACTCAATTCAGCTTGATAATTCATGTGACTCTTAATTGAAGAATCACTCATTAAAATACCTGAACCAACCATACCTGATAATGAAACTCTTTGGTTCATACCACGAAAGTTATTATCTGAAATGGCAACAGACCCGAAAGCACCCGTAGCAGAATCCAAGCCACCACCAATTGAAACAGAAGCAGTTCTTTGTTCTTTCAATTCAATTGTTACATCAAATTTATCGGGATCGTCCTCTGAAACTTCAATTGTACGATTTACATCTTTGAAAGCTTGGGTTGAATACAATCTAACTAAATCCTGTTTTACTTGATTTTCGTTATAAACAGTGCCCGGCTCGGTCATGATGTTACGTTCAATAACATATTCTTTTGTTTTTTCATTACCGGTAATCATAATTTTATTGATTTTACCTTCCGTAATGCTTAAATTGAGTGTTCCGTCCGGATCATCATAGATAGAATCGATTTTTGAAAGAATATATCCTTTAGAATAGTAGCACTGATTGATTTGTTCCATTGCTTGGTTAATTGCTGTGATGTTTTGGGGTTTACCCTTCAATGGAAGTAAATACTGCATTATTTCGTCACCGGAAACAACCGTATTACCTTCAATCGTAAAGTCTGTTACAGGGATATTTTCTTCTAAAATGATTTTTAAAGAAATTGTGCCGTTAGGATTTTTTACAGGAATTGCTTTCATTTTTTCCGTAAAATAACCCAATTTGTAGATTGTTTTTAAATCCTGTTGCATAAGGTCTTTGTCATACAAATCACCTCTTTGCAACGACATCTTGGATAAAATATATTCAGGTTTAATAATATTAGAACCCAAAATTTCAATGTCATTGATATATGCTGTATTGCTGTCGTAGGTTGATTCTTCAATATAATCCAGTTCTTGCTGTTCAGCGGAATTCTCTTGTTTATAAGCGTCAGCAGTAGCTTTATCCACACCTTTAGCATAAGCCAAATTCGGCGACATAATTACGCCTAAAACAAATATTGTTATTAAAATTTTCTTATATAAAACGGACAACTTAGTCAACTATCCACTCCACAGCAATATAATAATATAATATCACAAATATCAAAATTTAAAAAAATAAAATGTTACAATTTATTAAAGATTAAATTATACTCTTTTTTGTTTACTTGATTTTTACAAACTTTATTTATAAACTAATATAACTTGATATACTAATTGGTATCAATGACATTTATATATGAACATTTACAATTATAACACACTAGCTACAATACAATTAAATAAAAATAATAACACAAAACAACACTCTAACATCACTAATTTTCAGAGTGATATTCCGCATAAGCAAATAAAAAAACTTAGCGCCAAATACCTAAAGCTGGCAAACAATGACCACAATGAAACTTCTTTTTTTCAAATGGCAGAAGAATATTTCAAAAAACATTTACTCAGTTTAATTGCCGGAACGGCTGAAGACAAAAATGATACTGGTGATTTATTACATTTATTTCGCCACGAACTTATAAACAACATTACTGCTAAATTTGAATTGAACATCAATCCATTATTTAAAGATACATTACCAGAAATAGATAATGGAAACAAAAAATTTTCATACTTAATACACCAACAAAAAAAATTCAAAGAAATCATAATCACAATAAAAGACATGGTTTTGATGTGGAAAAAAATTGAAAATTGGAAGAAACACCCAACTAAACCCGTTCATTTTTCTGAAATTGAAAAAACGCTTAAAAAAGCCGCTAAATTTGGGAATATATATAATGCAGATATCCAATTTCATTCAAAAATAAATTCAAAAAATTTAATAACTAAAAACGCATTTGAGCAATACAATATACTTTCTCAAATAATATTAAATGCACTCAAATATTCAGAAGGAAAACCTGTTAAAGTTGAATTTTCAAAAACTCCAGAACACCAAGCCCTAGGCAAAAATATTTATACTATGACCGTAACAAATAACGGCACAAAACCTATTAGCAATGAAGATATTGACAAAATCCTTGATGGAACAGGACACAGAACCAATGATAGAAATATAAACGGAACAGGCACGGGTTATACGGAAATTGTTGCAATTTTAAAAAAATATTACTCGAAAGACGCCAAAACAATGAACTTAATTGAAAAGAACCGAAAATCAGGAGTAAAAGTCACAGTTCCTTACAAATTATCAGAGTATAAAAGCTCATTTAATAAATTAAAACCACACCACTCATAGTTTATAATTTGAACAAAGCTATAAAATATTACAAATTTGTTACAAAATAGCAATTTTTTCTTCAAATAAAACTTTATATAAATGTGTGTAGTAAATTTTGGAGTGTTGTATGACTAATTCATATAATATGAGCAATTATCCTCAAGCAAATTATTATAACCAACCTTATGAGCAACCTCAAAAAAGAAATAATGGAGTTGGAAGTGTAATTGCAATGTCCACATTAGGTGGTGTTACCGGTGGAACTATTGGATACTTTAAAAACAAATATCCTGTAGACAAAAACGGTCACGCGTCGGATACATTTGCAAAAGCAGCGTTTGAAAAACATGTAAACACAAATTTATCAAAAGATGGAAAAAAATTTTTCAAACAAATTAACAATGTCCTAAAAAAAATAGACAAAATCAAAGATGTAGAAGGTCTAAAAAAATTACTCCAAAATAACAAATTAGTTTTTGATGCAACAGGAGTCTCACTTGATACATATATTAGTTCATTAAATTCTGATAACTTTAAAGAAAGCAAAAAAGTATTAAAAACACAAATAGAGCAAAAAAATATGACAAACTATCAAACTTTTAAAAATTTAACAGAAAAATGTTGGAACAAAGAAACTAAGAAATTTGTAAAACCGGATGGCGTTAATTCTAAGATTTTTGACATCATTAACAAAACGAAATCAGCCGGACAATGGAAAAAAGCATTAAAATACGGAGGCGTCACTGCAGGTGTTATGGGAGCTTTAACACTTGGTTATAAAATGCTAACGGCACAAAACAGATAATTTTTTGAAGCGTACTTCTATTAAACAAATTAATTTTATCAAATCTTATTTAACTAAAGTAGCGATAAATCTGATAGAATCATCTGCTAATTCTTTTACAAAATCTTTAGCGATTTTAGAAAGAGGTCTGTTGTCGATTTTGTCGAAAATAGCATAAATTGGGTCGCCACCATTATTAAATCTCATTTGTCTGTCTTGTTTATTCAAATAATAACAGTGAAAATCTGCAGGAATTTCTAATGTTCCAATCGGTTTTTTATTTCTTTCAATTGCGTCATAAGTTGCTGTCATAATTTTCACTCTCTCTTTTGAATATCGCTTACATATATATAAAGTATATGAGATAGAAAAAATTGCCTTTTTTATTCGCATTTGTAAAGAAATGTAAAGATGAGTTTTATAATTTTGCCTCGAAACTTTGTTACATTTTGTTACAAAAGAGCAATTTTTACTATAAATAAAACTTTATATATATAAGGTTAGATTTATAAAGGTAGAAAAGGTTATGATATATCCAATCAATTCACTTGCGAATATGGAATATATGCTATACGGCGGAGCTTCCGGCGTTAATTCTAATTGCCCAAGCTTTTCAAACGGCTATATGGCAAACCGTAACTCTTGGAATTATCAAATGCCTTTTGATTATAATAATCAATCAATTTGGAATAACCAATATGGTCAAAATTATGGTTTAGGAAACATGGGTGGTGTTTCTTCTGCAATGACTCCTGAACAAAATTCTCAAACTACATTCGGCGCTTCTGCAAAAGATATTGATACACTTGGAAAATATTACTTAAAAGGTATGGAACCAAGCGAATCATTATTCGGTGCAGCAGGTGGCGGCGCAGCATTTGCAATTGTTAATAATATGAGATTAATTGCTCACCCTTGGAATTCAATTTCTACAATCGGCAAAGTAGAAAAAATGTTTGCCGATATAAAAAAAGATGGAACAGCATTAAACAAATTATGGAACAATCCTGACACAAACATTTTGATGCGTGATGCTTACGCTAGAATGCATAAGCTTGAAGGCGGTGCAAAATCTCGTTTAGGTTTATTCAAAAAGAGATTGGATAAAGCTACTTATGATGCTTTAAAACAAGAAATGGAAACCGCATTAAAATCAGGTAATAAAATGCAGATCGCTAAAGCTACAGAAAAAATCAGAGTTATAACTAATGCAAAAACCGGTTCAATTCCTAGCTTGTGGAGAAAAATCAGAGGAAAAGCCGCACCAAACTTTGCAGATATGACTAAAAATTGTGTAATAAAAGATGCAGCATTAAAGAATTTTGAACAAAAATACACCGGTTCTCTTTCTAAACAAATGTTACATGGCTTCAAAGGCGCTGGTGGATTAGGCGGTTTAGTTATGTTAGGTGCTGAATTCTTATTTGCAAAAGACAATATCATTGCTGCGTTCAAAAAAGACAATGCAACAGGTAAAAAACAACTTGGCCAAACCGCAATTAAAGGTATTGGTTCTTTAGTTGGATGGACAGCCGGTGAAGCAATTGGTACTTGGGCAGGTGCTAAAATCGGTGCAGCAGTCGGAACTGCAATTTGTCCGGGCTTAGGTACTGCAATCGGTGCAGTTGCTGGCTTGGTTGGCGGTTCAATCGGCACTTGGGCAATGGGTAAACTTACAAAGAAATTGGTTGGCGAAGATGTTGGTGCAAAAGCTCAAGTTCAACAAATGGCACAAACTCAACAAGGTCAAGTTCAATTACTTCAACTAACTGCTCAACAAGCAATGGATGATAAAAAATTAGATCCAAATGTTAAACAAGCGATTAACAATGTAGCAACAGCTTATGGCGCTGTAGCATAAAAGAATATATAAACTAACCTTATAAATTTTCTAAATTTCCTATCCCTTTCGTGATAAAATCAATACGAAAGGGTTTTTATTATGAGAAGTGATAACATAAAAAAAGGTATTGCAAGAACTCCGCACAGAAGTCTTTTGATGGCTACAGGAGTTTCTAAGAAAAATATGGAATCTCCATTTATAGGAATTGCAAGTTCATTTTCGGACTTAGTTCCGGGACATATTGGAATGCGAGATTTAGAACGCCAAATTGAAAAAGGTATTCACTCAAACGGTGGTCAAGCGTTTATCTTCGGTGTACCTGCGGTTTGTGACGGAATAGCAATGGGACATTCAGGCATGCAATATTCACTTCCTTCAAGAGATTTAATCGCTGATTGTGTGGAAACGGTTGCGAATGCACATCAATTAGATGGTTTAGTATTGCTTTCAAATTGTGATAAAATTACTCCTGGGATGCTTATAGCAGCTGCAAGGATAAATATTCCTACAATCATTGTAACAGCAGGCCCAATGCTTGATGGTGAAAGTCATTGTGAAAAATTAACAATGATTAAAGGTGCGTTTGAAGCTATCGGCAAATATAGAAACGGAGAAATAACCGAACAAAGATTATTAGAGCTTGAAGAGGCTTCTTGCCCTTCTGCAGGCGCTTGTCAAGGTTTGTATACTGCAAACACAATGGCTTGTTTAACGGAAGTTTTAGGAATGAGTCTTCCTTATTGCGCGACGGCAGCAGCAGTTTCTTCTCAAAAACGCAGAATTGCATTTGAAAGCGGAATGCAAATCGTTGATTGGGTTAGAAAAGATATCAAGCCTTTAGATATAATTACAAGAGATAGCTTGAGAAATATGATTATTGC
>CAKVLL010000040.1 GCA_934757255.1 uncultured Candidatus Melainabacteria bacterium
TTGTTGTGAATAATAATATTGTTTTTTTTTGAATCATTTTACCCCTCACCCTTTCCCTCTCCCACAAGGGGCGAGGGGATGCGCTTACGATGTTTACTAATTTTAACGGTAGTCCCCACCTACGTTTTGAAATATTGTTTATTTGCATATTGTAACATGAAGACGAAATATATAAAAAGACAAGTTTTATGATAAGCTGTATATATACTGAACAAAGGAGTCTTAATTTGAATTTTAATAGAAAATTAAATCTTAAAGAAAGCATATTTGCTATAATCTTTGTATTTTTATTTATTTCTTTTGTAGTTTCTCCTATTTGGACATATGGCGAACCTGATAAAAATTTACTAATTTTGATATCACTAATAGGTTTTTTATTTGTAATATCAAACTTGTTTTTTGATTTTTCAGAAGACCTAGTCTTCAACTTGCCAGAAAATTATTCAGAACTAAAACAAAAATATGGCAAACCTCTAAAAACAATTCATCCAGTTACTTATACAATAGGAAGAAAAAATTTTAGAAGAATGAAAATGTTTTCTAATTTAGATATTTATACTAATTTTATTATTATAAGCTTATTTAATGGTGCTATTTTAATTGATAAAAAAGAATCCATAAGTATTGATGAATATGGTTTTTTTGGAGCAGTAATGACGGTATATTACAAAACAAGCAAACTAAAATTTGGCTTATCGGTGTTTCAATATAATTCAATTAAAAAATATTTACAATTATAAAAATTGAGAAAAATTTTTAATAAGCTTGATTTCTCGGTGCTAACCGCACCTCAAAATGACGCTAAGTCGGTCGTTTCACGCTACGTCATTCTGAGAAACTATGTTTCGAAGAATCCAGTCTGTTATTAACTATTATTTTTAGTCTGTACAATATAAATTTTACTAGAATTCTCTTTTTATGCTAAAATAATTAACGAGTTTAGGAGATTAGAGTATGGGATTAACATTAGTAGAAAAGATTATTTCAGTAGTAGGTCGTGTTCAACATTTTCATTGAACACGACAAAAATCCTTCATTTGTCGTGTTGGATGAGAATAGTCCAACACAACCTACCTTTCTTGTATAATGAATTTGTAGGTATAGAATAATGAGTGATATTTCAGCAAAAATATTAAAACTTGGGAATCGAGCAATAAAAAAAGCTCAAAAAAACAATAGAGAAAAGGGAATTCCTAATGTCTATTGTATTAATGGCAAAATAGTCTTTGAATTACCTAATGGCGAGATAACAACCCAATATAATTTTTCCTAAATATATTTTTGATATCCTCATTTGTTTACATTACTCTAAATTCTCTTTTTATGCTAAAATAATTAACGAGTTTAGGAGATTAGAGTATGGGATTAACATTAGTAGAAAAGATTATTTCAGAACACGCAGGTAAGCAAGTGCATGCAGGTGAGCTTGTTATTTCTAAGGTAGATGTTTCTGCCGTTCAAGACGGAACTGGACCTTTAACGGTTCAAGAATTTAAAAAGCTTGGTAAATCTAAACTAAATAATCCCGAGAGAACTATATTATTCATAGACCACGCTTCACCAAGTCCGAGAAAAGAGCTTTCTAACACACACATGGTGCTTAGAGAATTCCATAAAGAATATGGTGCTGTACTTTCAGACGTTGGGGCAGGCGTTTGCCACCAAAGATTAATTGAAACCTTCGTAAACCCCGGTGAAGTTTTAGTTGGTGCGGATTCTCACACTTGTACATCAGGTGCGTTGGGTGCGTTTGCAACTGGCATGGGTTCTACTGATATTGCAGTCGCGATGGCTCTTGGCAAAACTTGGTTAAAAGTTCCTGCAACATTTAAAATCGTTGTAACAGGAAAATTCAAAGAAGGTATCTGTTCAAAAGACTTGATGCTTCATCTCATCGGCATGATTGGCGCAGACGGGGCAACTTATAAAGCATTGGAATTTACAGGTGACACGATTGACAATATGACAATGTCAGAAAGATTTACGCTTGCGAATATGGCAGTAGAAGCAGGAGCAAAATGTGGTTTGTTTATCGCAGACGATAAAACAAAAGCATTTTTGAAGGAACGCGGACGTGAAGATAAATTTAGACAAATATTACCTGATTCAGACGCCGTTTATGAAAGAGTTATTAATATTAACGCTGAAGATGTACCGCATACGGTTTCTTGTCCTCACACAGTTGACAACACAAAACGCGTAGAAGAATTAAAAGACGTTAAAGTTAATCAAGTTTATGTAGGAACTTGTACTAACGGCAGAATTGAGGATTTGAGAATTGTTGCCAATATTTTGAAAGGCAAAACCGTTTATCCTGATGTTAGAATGTTAATTTCTCCGGCTTCAAAAGATGTGTTTAAACAAGCTTTAAAAGAAGGTTTAATTGATATTTTTGTAGAAGCAAACGCAGCTATTTTAGCTCCTGGGTGCGGACCTTGTGTCGGTGTTCATGCCGGAATTTTAGGCGACGGTGAAGTTTGTTTGGCAACTCAAAACAGAAATTTCCAAGGCAGAATGGGTAATACAAAAGGATTTATCTATTTGGCATCACCTTATGTAGCAGCATATACTGCTTTAAGAGGTTATATTTCAGCAGAATAGAATTATATTTTATTAATTAAAAGACGTGTTAATTAAATTTTAATGCGTCTTTTATTACGATAAAAAATTTAAAACGGAATTTCCACTATAAAAGTAGACCCATTGTTAACTTCACTTATTAATGAAATTTTACCACCATGAAGTTCTACTAACTCTTTTGTTATTGTTAACCCTAAACCTGTTGAACTTTCTTTTTTAGTATATGCACTATCCAATTGAACAAATTTTGCAAAAATTTTGCCATGGTATTTTTTGTCAATTCCAATTCCGTTATCATGTACTAAAATTCTAAAATTCTCATCATCACAATTTACTGAAATTTCAACCACGTCATCTTCTGGAGAATATTTTATTGCATTACTTACAAGGTTGTATAAAATCTGCTGAATTTTTTGATAATCCGCAAAAACTTCAAAATCTACATCCATGTTTTTTACGAGTTTAATGTTCTTTTTTTGAGCAAGCGGAGAAAGAATATTAGCAACTTCATCAACCGCTCGTGATATCCAAAAAGCACTTTTTACAATTTTCATTGCATTAGCTTCAATCTTTGACATATCCAAAACTTCATTAATCATGCCTAAAAGATGTGTCGCAGAAACTTTGATATCATTGACGTATTCTTCTTGCTTCGAGTTTAAATTTCCGTACAATTGAGTTCCAAGAATATCTGAAAATCCTAAAATCGAATTCAGTGGTGTTCTCAACTCATGTGAAATATTTGCTAAAAACTCGTTTTTAACTTTATCAGCTTCAAGAATTTTTTCATTCTGTTCTTTTATGGTTTTATATGCATTATTCTTTTCTACAATCCCATCCTTTAAAGCTTTTAATTGAATTCTGAACACGTTTGAAAGTTCAACATCTTTTAATAAATAAGATAAAATAGAAGCAATCGCATCTAAAGCATCTAGATCCTCTTGTTTATAAAACGCTCGTTCTCGCTTAGAAAGAACAATTATCCCAAATACAGTAGATTTAATAAAAATTTTAGACACTAAATATGATTTTTGAGAAACACCTGATAATTCTATAGTTTCTACCAAATCACTAGTTTCATCTAAAATTATACCTTGTTTTTGAAATATAAAATTACGTAAATCAGGAGCCATTTTAAATATGGAATCAACGTTATAATTTGAGTGTTTTTTATAAGCCTGCTTTAGTTGTAAACTTTCAGGATTCGCATAGTAAATATACGCTTCATCAAAAACTAGAATTTTTTCTAAATTTCTAAACAAAGCATTTGAATCATTTAAATCAATAGCAAATAATGATGGTATTATTTTTAAAATTTTTTCCGACGTTAACAAAGCCATAACACTAGGTAATATTAGCATAAAAAATCTTTTATGTAAAAATCACAAAATATTTATAAACAATTGTAACAAATTTTTCATGCACTAGCAAAATTTTTTTTGCTTTGTTTTAAGATAAATGTGTAGACAGTAAATTTAGATTGGAAACTATGATGAACATTCATACAACGCAAAATCTAATCTCCAAAGCGAGAAAACAATCAACCGACAATGTTACTATCCCTGAGATTAGATTAAATTATTCAGAACAAATGCGAAAGCAAAATCTTTTAGACCAGCCTGACTCGTTTAAGGGCGAAGTGTCATTTAAGGGTAAAAAAGGACCTACTGTAAAAGATGCAAAGAAAATTTTAAACACAACAAAAAAAATGGTTGGCGATGTAGCAAAAGAAAGCCAACCCAAGAGGATAAAAGGGGACGGTTTGAATGACAGTCCTCTTTTTAGTAAAATATTAAACTTTGCGAATAACGAAATATTGGCAACAGCGTCTATTGCAGCTATTGCGTGTACTTTACGTGCAATGACGATTGGTGCTTTGCCAGCAAAAGATGAAAACACAAAAATAAATAACAAATATGCTATTGGACACACATTAGCATCGGGTACAGTTGGATTTTTTACAGCTTTTATTTTGACAGCACCTTTTAAAGGTGGGGCTGACTATGTAAGAAAGCGTTTATGGAAAAATATGAGTGAAAGAACTTTAAAGCGTTTCCATCCTCAATTAGACCTTAAATCCATAAGTGTCAATGGTAAGAGATTAGATGTTAAAAAATGGAAAAATATTGATGGTAAAGAATTTAGCCAAGAAATCAAAAATTGCTCATATTTGCCTGAATTCAAACAAATAGGTGAAGCTTCAGAACAAACATTTAAAAATATTTTAAAAGTAGATGCAGACTGGGCTTCTCAAAAAGGTAAATCATTTAATGATGTTGTATTAAAGGATGGTTCAAAACTATATGACAAAATTGATATGTCAAGATTAGGTGTTGTTGTAAAAGAAGGTGAATTCAATGATGCTCAGATTCTTTTGAAAGATATAGACAAATCTTATCTTGAAAATTTAATCAAGGATTCTAAGGATTCTAACTGGGGTAAGTTAGATATTAAATCTGTTTATAATGACAAAGGTGAAGTTATAGATTTTAGACAATGGAAAGATATTGATGGAAAAGAATGGAAATTAGACTTAGATGAAACATTTGTAGCGTCGCCTTATGAAACATTTGCAGATTATAGACCTCGTATTTCAGGTGCTAAAAGATTTGATCCGAAAGAAAAAATTTATAAATTCAGAACATATCAAAATAATGGTGTAAATGATAAATTAGGTACTGAAATTACTGATAAAATGCATGAACAAGATGCTAACAATGAAGTATTGTTTAAATTCTTGACTTATTTCCCTGATTTAGCATTTAGAGTTCCTATTGCAATGACAACCGTTGCATTAATCCCATGGATATTGAAAAACTGCCTAGGCATTGAAAAGAAAAAGGTAGTAGAACAAAAACCTGAAGTTCAAAAGACTTTGAATGAAAATAGTAAGAATAAAGAAAATAATGGCAATAAAGAAGTTGGAAATGTTTCATTTAAAGGTGGTAAAAAAGAGCCGAATTGGTTTATTAAAAAATTGGGTGAATATTATGGAAAACCTCTGATGGAACAAGAATGGTTATCTAAATTGACCAATTATCTAACAAAACTTCCCGGCAGAACAAGCCAACACATGTCTGTATTAGGCTCTCTTATTACTAGTGGTATGTATGTTCAACAAACATTAACAAAGAAAGAATTAGATCCAGACAAACGTAGAACATTAGCCGTAAACCAAACCTTAGGCTTTATTATTCCAACAATAGCAGCTTATGGAGTTAATTCCAAAATGAATGATTGGATAAAGAAAAAAGAATATAGATTTACAGGCAGACAACAACATAATATTGATATTGCAAAGCTTGAAGGAAATTTAGAAAAAGCAAAAGAGATTGAAAAAGCCTTGGGCACAAAGAAAAATGGTGTAAGAATATTAGCTGACCTTATGACATTTACTTTAATTTATAGATATGTAGTTCCAGTTCTTATTACACCAATAGCAAATAAGATTGGTGATAAAATTAATGCAAGAAAGGCTGAAAAGAGAAGATTAGCGCAAGAACAACAAAATCAGAAGGCGCAAGAAATAAAAATGCCCGAACCAAAAGAGTTGCAAAAAGCAGTATAATGCAAACCTAATGTGTACAAAAATAACTGCACTTATTCAAGTGCAGTTATTTTTTTATTAAAAATCCATTCTCAATTAATTCATTGAGAATATTTTCTATCGCATTAAAAATTTCGTTATAAGAGAAATCATTCATAATATCTTTAACTTCATTTATAATTTCATTTATAGACTTTTTTCCATCTATTCTTGAAATTATTAAATAAGTAGCATAATTCCCAACCCAAATTTCATCATTGTTTAAGTTTAGTAAATAGAATGCTTCAATATTATATTCCATACGTTTTAAAACATAAGGTGCTAATTGTAAAATTGTTTTTTTATTCATTTGTACACTCTATATATTCATTAAAATATTTACATTCAGCAGCTGCACAATTTATATCATGATATTTTTTAAAGGCGCTTGCCATACAGCCCGTATTACAAATTGAGATATACTTGCAATTTTTACATTTAGTTGTTTTTAAATCTCGAACTTGAAAGTAAGGAGTATTAAATCGATTAGCCCAAATATCATAAAAATTACTATTTCTTAGATTCCCCAATAAAGCTTCTTCACTCTCATCAGCAGAACAAAAAAAGATATCTCCATTTGCAGCGATTGTAAATTTATTATGATTATGACAGGAAAAACATTTGTTAATGGCGGTGTTACTATTGTTTGCTATTGTTAAATAATTATCAAGAAGTTTTCTACCGTAACAATTGTTAACAAAATCAAAAAAATCTAGAGTTTTTAACTTAATAAAAATATCAGGATAATTTTGCATTTCTTTGTAAAACATATAATTTATTTTAAATATTTGTTCTTCGGATGGTTTCAAATATTTGTGTTTTTCATTACAAACATTAAACCTATTAATAGAAAGTTTATATACATCTAATTCTCTGCATATATTAAGTAGGTTTATAGCATTATCAACATTAGTTGATGTAAGTGTAAAATTTATTTGAACAGGGATATTGTAAGCTCGTAGCAATTTAATAGATTCAATAGCCTTTTTAAAAGTACCATCACCTCTTATCAAATCATGCGTATTTTTATCAACACCATCTAAACTAACTTGGATTAAGTCTGTTTTTGGATAAATAAATTGTGCTAGCTTTTTTGCAATACTGCGATTCAGTAAAGTGCCGTTGGTTTGTATTATTAATGGTATGTAATATGTTTTTATATATTTAACTATTTTCAAAAAGTCTTTATTTAATAAAGGTTCACCTCCAGTTAATAGTATTGACATTATATTTAAATCATTTATTAAAAAGTCAAGAATTTGCATTATTTCAGAAAAATTAAAATCATCGCTTGGATTATATTTTTCTGGTATATCAGAGAAAAAACAGTGTTTACAACGTAAGTTGCAAGCAGATGTTATTTTAAGAAAAACATTAATAGGGTATTCATAAACAAATCCTTTTGGAAGAGAATATTTATATTTTTGCATACAAGAAAGCAAATCCAAATTTACCTTGGACTTGCTTTCTTGTTTATTTCTTTCTATAAATTTTTCAAAACAATAATCTAAAATTTCATTTGCTACCATAGTCAATTAGCTTTATACACAATATTCTCTTAAATAGCATTCAGCAGGATCTGCTGGTCCTTCGTAATCGCTACATTTCATAACAAATGAGTCTACGGAATTAGGTTCTTTTATACTATTTTTGATTCCTAAAATACCAAGACTACTCATTGCAATCTTCTTCGGTAAATCAATATGCTTTGCAACATTCTTTACTTTGTTTTTACTACTCAACATTAATCCATTAGCATTTGACGAATTAAAACCTGATACACCTCTAACCATTTTTATTACCTCTTTAAAAATACAGTAGAATTATACAATAATTAGTATACGATGTCAATTATATTTTATAATTCATACATTAACCATACATTTTTTTTGTAATCATAACCGCTATGTAAAAATTTTTCTAAATCTTTTTTTTGACAAGATATTGGGACGCAACCCAAACGTAAATACAAAAATACAGGAGAGTGTTTGACATTATTAAATGCTAAAGCTTCTATAAAAACTTTTTTTATATTATTTAATTCCCCAAATTCTTTTAAACAGTTAATTAAAGGTACTGATACGTTCTGAAATCTTTGTAAATTAAAATTTTTAAGATTTTTGACATAATAATACTTTTCGTTGTTTTGTAAAACTTTTTCAAGAACATTTACAGGTACTGAATTATCTTCGCTAATTAACTTTTTCATTTCTTTTTGATTATATTCTTCTAGGTAAACTTCTGCAATTTCATTATCTTTTATTAGCTGTGATAATTTTGCATTTAGATTATTAATATCTTTTAAGTTATTTGTTTGGATATAATAGTTGTATTTTTTTTCTATTGTCGAAATTAGTTTGTATACATTCTTGTTATATTTATAAGCTTTAAATCTATATCCTCTATCGGTATTTGCAAAAGTAAGTATTGCGTCTGTATTTGCTTTTTTTTGCTTATCGTATATTTGAGTTCTTTTGATTATAATATCTCCATTTGGCAATTTATTTCCAGGGACAAGATTATTTAAAGGTATTTTGTTAAATATAAGAGCTTCAATCGATGAGGTATTAATACCATTACTAATTAGTAAGTGCTCAATAGTATCATATTTTTTTGCCAGTAATTGTATTTTGTTTAGTTCATCTTTTGAAAAAATAAAATCGTACGTGTCATCAGATTTATCCAAGTATGAAATTATTTTTTTTATTACGTTATTTTTCTTTTTTATTAATTCTTGTAATGATATATTGTCAAGCATTCTTGCATACTTTTGAGAAAAATTATTTTCGTTGTTATAACCTTTGATTATATAATTGAGTTTTTCTCTTGGGTGAATAAAATATGAATCATTTTTACCATATTGTAAGAGTTTAGGAGTTTTATTCTTTATGCAAAAATTAATATTTGGCAAATAAAGAATTTTATTAGAATTATTTATATTATCAATAATATTAAATTTCAAATTTTCAAATTTTATTTTTTTTAATAATCTAGATGTGATTTTAGTATTATTTTTATAATATAAGAAGATTCCGCGTTGAACTGTATTGATTAATGCTTGAGAAACAATTGTATTTATTTTTTCTAATAATGATAAAAAATTATATGAATAAGAATTAGAATAATTGCTGAATAAGTGCAATTTCACATTATCGTAATATTTTAAATCCTCACTCGGATAAACGCCACATTTTGCACGTAAATTGTATGCATTATGCAGCTTATACATGCTTTTAAAATTCTTATTATATTTATATGAAATGCGATAATCCCTAACCATAGTATAAGTTAATTAAATTTTTACTTTACTATAGCATAAAATTTTTAATACTGGTACTGTGTTTATTATATAATTAAATCTATGGAATGTATTTTTTTAGAAGAGGTTGAGTCGACAAATAAATATGCTAAAGAGCATATAAAAGATTATAGCGACATGACCCTGATTTACACTGATAATCAGACAAATGGGCGCGGAAGATTAGATAGAAAATGGTCTTATGCCGGCAAAGATAATATTTATGCAAGCATAATTTTAAAGCCATCAGAAGATATGAAAGATATCTATTCAAATTTAACACAATTTTTGTGTTTAATGCTCGCTCAAACATTTGAAGAATACGGAGTTGTGCCAACAATAAAATGGCCAAATGATATTCAAATTAATGGAAAAAAAATATCCGGAATTTTAGCCGAAGGGGTTATAGAAAATGGAAAACTTGAAGGTTTAATCTTAGGTTTTGGCGTAAATTTGAATACAAAGATAGATTTTTTATCTAAAATTAATCAGCCTGCAACTTCTTTAAATATTGAAACAGGGCATTTTATAGATAAGAAAATTTTCTTAAAAAAACTGTTAGAAAAATTTTGTTTGTTATATGATAGATTTATTGAGAATGGTTTTTTATTAATTAAAAACGATTACGTAAAAAGAGCCGGGTTTCTCAATAAGGAAATTACTGTAAAAGTTTTTGATAAACAAATCAGTGGAATTGCTGAAAGTATAACTGATACAGGCGCGTTAAATTTAAGAGATAGCGATAATAATTTACATACACTTTTAATAGGAGATATTTTATGAATGAATTGTTAGCACAGGGTTTAGCCGTAATGTGCATTGGTATGGGAACTGTTTTAGCATTTTTATGCACAACAATCCTTTCAATGTTTGTTATGTCTAAGATTGTTAGAAAATTGAACGAAATTTTTCCGGAAGCTATTCCACAACCGGCTGGCGGAAGAGTTAAGAAATCAGTTGCAGATGATGCAGAAATCGCAGTTGCTATTTTGTCTGCAATGTTCAAAAAATAAACTAACTAAATTTTAAAGCAATATAAAAGGAAAGGTAAAATTATGTCAAAAAAACTAATTAAAGTTATGGATACGTCATTTCGTGACGGTTTCCAATCAATTTACGGAGCAAAAGTTCTTGTAGATGATTTTATTCCAGCTTTGCAAGCAGCAGTTGGCGCTGGTTTAAAACACTTTGAAACAGCTGGCGGCGCAAGATTCCAAGCTCCAATATTTTTCTGTAATGAAAATGCTTTTGAAACAATGGATAAAATCAGAGCAGCAGTTGGTCCGGACGTTAAATTACAATCTTTAGCAAGAGGCGTTAACGTTGTAGGTCTAAACTCTCAACCTCGTGATATTATCGACTTGCACGCAAAAATGTTTGCAAAACACGGTGTTAACGTAGTTAGAAACTTTGATGCTTTGAACGATGTTAACAACTTGGTTGATTCTGCAAACTCTATTAAGAAATATGGTATGCAACACGAAGTTACAATTACAATGATGGAACTTCCTTATGGTTGCGAAGGCGCACATGATGTTGCGTTCTATGAAAGAGTTTTAAGAAATATCTTAGATTCAGGCTTGCCATTTGACAGCTTGGCATTCAAAGATGCTTCTGGTACTTCTCACCCTAGAAAAGTTTACGAAACAGTTAAAATGGCTCGTGAATTGTTAGGTCAAGATGCACACATCAGATTCCACTCTCACGAAACAGCAGGTACAGGTTTAGCTGCATACTTAGCTGCTCTTGATGGTGGTGCTGACGGTATTGACTTAGCTATGAAACCTGTTTCCGGCGGTACTGGTCAACCTGATATTATTTCAATGTGGCACGCTCTTCGTGGTACTGAATACGATTTAGGCTTAGATATTAAGAAAATTATGGAAACAGAAGAAATCTTCAAAGAATGCATGAAAGATTATCCAATCTCTCCAATTTCTTTGGCTGTTAACCCAATTCTAATTCAAGCTCCACTTCCTGGCGGCGCAACAGCTACAACTGTTAACCAATTAAAAGATATGGGTATGTTAGACAAGTTCCCTAAACTAATTGCTAACATGAAAGAAGTTGTTGAAAGAGGCGGTTTTGCTACATCTGTAACTCCTGTTTCACAATTCTATGCACAACAATCATTCTTGAATGCAATTACTCCGGAACCATGGCAACAAGCTAACCCTGGTTACGCTAAAATGCTTCTTGGTTACTTCGGTAAAACACCTTGCGAACCTGATCCTGAATTGGTTAAATGGGCTCAAGAAAAAGTTGGTATGGAACCTACAACTGAAAAAGTTGTTGATATTAATGAAAAAGATCCTGAAAAAGGTATCGAAGCAGCTAAGAAAAGACTTGAAGAAGCCGGACTTCCTACAACTGATGAAAACATCTTTATTTCTGCAGCTTGCAAAGATGGTAACGTAGATAAAGGTATTGAATTCTTGCTTGGCAAAGGTCAGGTTTCTGTTAATAAATCTGCTAATAAAGAAGCCGCTCCAGCAGCTCAAGCATCTGCTTCAGGCGAATATACAATCAAAGTTAACGGCAAAAATTATGCAGTTAAACTTGAAGGCGAAAACAAAGCTACTGTTAACGGTAAAGCTTATGATATCAATGTTAAAGCAGGTATTGAACAAAAAGCTGCTTCAGGTTCAGCTGGTGGTGAAGAAGTTAAAGCTGCATTACCTGGTAACGTATTAAGAATTGAAGTTGCTGAAGGTGATGAAGTTGCTGAAGGCGATGTATTGCTTGTAGTAGAAGCTATGAAGATGGAAACAGAAGTTAAATCTCCAAAAGCTGGTACTATTCAATCTATCGAAGTTGCTCAAGGTGATAAAATTGTTACCGGTCAAACATTGGTAACTTTGGGTTAATAAGGGGAGGTAAATAGTTATGAATATTGCTGACGGTTTACATACTCTTTGGGACTCAACAGGTATAATGGGTTTTGTGCATTCTGCACAAAACGCCGTTGCTGATCCAAACTTGCAAGGTTTCGAACAAATCTTGCACATGCACGGACAATGGATTATGATTTTAATCTGTTTGTTCTTATTATGGCTTGGTATCAAGAAACAATTTGAACCATTGCTTCTTGTTCCTATTGCATTCGGCGGTTTATTATCAAACATTCCAATGCCATTAGGTGAAGAAATTGCAGGTCCAAACGGTTTCTTAGGTATAATTTTTGAAGCCGGTATTCACAAAGGCTTGTTCCCATTGATTATTTTCATGGGTGTAGGTGCAATGACAGACTTTGGTCCTTTGATTGCTAACCCTAAAACAGCTCTTTTAGGTGGTGCTGCTCAATTCGGTATCTTCGGTGCTTTGTTGATGGCATACTGCTTATTTGGTTTCTCAATGCCGGAAGCTGCATCTATCGGTATTATCGGTGGCGCTGACGGTCCTACTTCAATTTATGTAACAACTAAATTAGCTGAAAACTTGCTTGGACCTATCGCAGTTGCAGCATACTCTTATATGGCTTTAGTTCCTGTTATCCAACCTCCTATCATGAAGTTGTTTACAACAGAAGCTGAACGTAAAATTCAAATGACTCAGTTAAGAGATGTTTCAAAGAGAGAAAAAATTGTATTCCCTCTAATGATTCTTCTTCTTTGCGTAATCTTACTTCCAAGTGCTTGCCCTCTTTTAGGTGCATTATGCTTCGGTAACTTATGTAAAGAATGCGGTGTTGTTGAAAGATTGTCTGACACTATGCAAAATGCCTTAATCAATATTGTTACAATATTCTTAGGCTTGTCAGTTGGTTCAAAATTATCAGCAAACCAATTCTTAACAGTTCAAACTTTATTCATCTTATTACTTGGTGTAATTGCATTCTCACTTGCAACTGCAGCCGGTGTTTTGATGGCTAAATTAATGAACTTATGTTCAAAAGAAAAAATCAACCCACTTATTGGTTCTGCAGGCGTTTCAGCAGTTCCAATGGCAGCTCGTGTATCTAATAAAGTTGGTCTTGAAGCTAACCCTCAAAACTTCTTGTTAATGCACGCAATGGGGCCAAACGTTTCTGGTGTAATCGGTTCTGCCGTAGCAGCAGGTGTTCTATTAGCACTTTGCCACTAGAAAAAAGCGGACACGATTTACAAAAATTAAAAAAGTGGCGCGAACGATGTTCGCGCCACTTTTTTTTAATATAAAAACTTTCATCAATGTAAAAAATACTGATTGAAACAGAAAATGCTTGGCGATGCAAAATTGGATTAATTGATATTCTAAGATTGGTTTTTGTATTTATCCGCTGTTTCTTTTATAAAGTAGAATAAATTCATCAAAGTATCAAACATTTCATTAAAAGTCATGTTGCGATTGCTAATAAGCAAGATGGATTTACCGTCTTCGCAAGTTTTTGGTGCAACTGTAAATTTGATTTTTCTTGCAATGTCTTTATCTAAACCTTGTTTAATTATATTCCACTCATAAGGCGTAAACGGTGAATATACACGAATATCATCGCCTGCTTCTCTAATAATTGTTATTCCGCATTCTGTCGCTATCAATCTCAATTTGATTAATTTAATCAAATTTTCTACTTCATCAGGAATTCTTGAGAAACGGTCTTTCCATTCTGTTACGATATAATCAAGCTCTACTTCATTTTTAACATCAGAAAGTCGCTTGTATTCAATCATTTTTTGTTCGCCCGAACCTACCCATTCATCAGGAATATAAGCTGTTATATTAATATCAACAATAGTTGGTTTGTTAGCTTTAATTGCTTCGCCTTTGAGTTCGTTCACGGTTTCTTCCAACAATTGGCAATACGTGTCAAAGCCGACATTAACCATGTGTCCGTGCTGTTTTGTACCCAAAATATTACCGACACCGCGAATTTCAACGTCACGCATTGCGATTCTATAACCGCTGCCGAGCGTTGTGAATTCTTTTATTGCTTTTAATCGTTCTGAAGCTTCGTGCGAAAGTTCTTTGCTTTTCTTGTAGAAACAATAACAATATGCTTGCTTATCACTTCTTCCGACACGCCCTCTAAGTTGATAAAGCTGTGCTAATCCAAGTTTATCGGCTTCATGAATAATCATTGTATTAGCGTTCGGAATATCAATACCGTTTTCAATAATTGTTGTACAGAGCAAAATGTCGTAATCGTGATTATCAAAACCGATAATCACATCTTCAAGTTGTTTTTCGCTCAATTGTCCATGTCCGATAGCTATACGAGCATTTGGCACAAGTTTTTGAAGTTCAAGTTTAAATTCTTCAATTGTTTCAACTCTGTTATAAAGATAAAATACTTGTCCATCTCTATCAAGTTCATTTACAATCGCATTTTTAACCGTTTGTTCGTTATATTCGCCCACAAAAGTTTTGATTGGCAAACGGTTTTGAGGCGGAGTATTAATTACGGAAATATCTTTAATGCCTGATAACGACATATAAAGCGTCCTCGGAATTGGAGTTGCTGACATTGAAATAATATCAATATTTTCCCTGAATTCTTTTAATTTTTCTTTGTGCCTTACACCAAAACGATGTTCTTCATCAATTACAAGCAAGCCCAAATCTTTAAATATAACCTTATCTTGTAATAAACTGTGAGTTGCAATAACCACATCACATTTTCCTGTCGCCAGATTTTTGAGCGTTTCGTGGCGCTCTTTTGGGCTTCTGAAACGACAAAGGAGTTCTACATCAATTCCAAAAGGCTTAAAGCGTTCTGAAATAGTTTGAAAATGTTGCAGAGCAAGAACAGTTGTCGGAACAATTACCGCAACTTGTTTCAAGGAGGTAACAGCTTTGAACATCGCGCGCATAGCAACTTCTGTTTTACCAAAACCAACATCTCCGCAAACAAGTCTGTCCATTGGATTAGG
>CAKVLL010000041.1 GCA_934757255.1 uncultured Candidatus Melainabacteria bacterium
TTGAATCTCCTTTTTTTAGTACGGCTATAACAATATTGCAACACAAATTAAAATTATTGTCAACGCAAGTCAACATGAGGATTTAGGGGATATAGAGTATATAAATTAAGCTAAAATCCGCACAAGAAAAAGCATTTAGCGAGTGTAAAACTTACACTCGCTAAAAAAGCTTTATAAAATCTTTATATTTTATTATAAGAAAATGAAACTTTTTAACTTTTAAACAAATTTAGTTGAAAATTGTTTAAAATAAATAAATAAAATTATTGTTTGTAAACTTTTCTTAAAATCGTATATACTTTGCTTGTTAAGAATAAAACAAATCGGTATAATGGTGTAACGGTTACACTTAAATCTGATGATTAGGAGGGTATCTATTGAAGGTTAGCACTATCCGAAGTAATACTTTAGCGCAAAAAAATACGAATAACAAAAAGAAGCAGAATCCTACATTTGGCTCAGCTATGCCTATTCTTGGTGCAGCTGGTGCTATGATGCAATGGATAGAAAGTAAAGGTTATTTCATTTCTTTTCTTATTCAAGACGGATTGGGCATGACTGCTCCTAGGGTCTGGACAGGTTTTAAAAGAGATAAGGAAATCACTGGACATTATAACAAGCAGGAAGGTTTAGAAGTTCTCGGTAGAGAAGGTATGACAGGTCCTTATATTGTTGGTGTAGCTCCTGCTGTTTTGGCTTTATCCGGACGTTTTTGTAAATCTACAAATACTAATACCAGATTAATAAAAAGATTTGGTGATAGTCTTAAAAATATGGTAAAAAGTCCGGAATTTGAAAATAGTGTAAAAAAAGATAAAGAAAAGTTTATGAATGCTTTTTTTGAAAAAAATATAGAAAACATTTATAAAAATTCTGTTCCGAACGATAAAAATGCAGATGAATCTATTAAAAAGATAGTTAAAGAATTTAAAGTTTTTGAAAATGGTAGTAAAAAAGATAAAGAACAAGCTTTAGCAAACATTACAGAATATATTAATTCTAAAATTACAGAAACATCTTCAGATTTATATAAAATAAATAAAGTATATGTCGGAGATGACAATACAAAGCAATTATTTAGTATAAAAGATGCATTTACTGCTCTTAAAGATTATGGAACTGATGCTATAAAGAATAATAAAAATAGTGAAACGTTGGATGAAGTAGCGGCAGAAAATATAAAAAATAATTTTGCAGCGAAGAGGCTTGGAGTGAATGTTGCTAATATAGCTATAACACTTGGAGGACTTTCTTATTTACCTAAAATATATGCTAAAAGTGATGTTTCACCTGGGGCTGCTGCATTAGAACATGCAAAACAGAAACAACAGTTGGAGCAAAGTGGAGAGGTTGCTTTTAAGGGAAAAGGTATAAATAATGATGGAATTTTGTCTAAAATTGGTAAATTTTTAACAAAAAAAGTTCCAGAAAAAGCGCAAGAGTTATTAGAATATAATGGTTATAATTTTACCAAAACGACATTTGCACTTTTATCAACATTAGGTTTATTACTTCCGAGAGGAAAACGTGCTTGGGACAGGGCACAAATTGATGAAAATGGAAAACGTGATATGACAGAAATTAATGAAATTCTTTTAAGAGATACGGTTTCGTCGTTGTCAGTTGTTTTTGCTGTTCCATTGTTGACAAAAATGATTGTTAAATCTTATGAAAACAAGGTTGGTTTTGTTTTGACAAATAAGGCATCAGAGGGAAAAACTCCATTTAAGAAATTCTTAGATGTAATAAATCCATATAGCGATTTAGAGGTTCTTTCTGTTGCAGATTTAGATTCAATATATGGAAATATAGATTCAAAGAAAAAATTATTGAATTTTGCAGATTTTGTTGATTCCAAGGGTGGTGATTTAGAAAAAATCTTGTCTAAATCAGACAATGCAAATTTGATGTTCAATGACAAAACATTTACTTTAGAGTCTATTAAAAATCTATCTCGTAAGGAAAAGAATTCTAAAATTAAAACATTATTTAATTCTGAATTTTCTGACGATGTGATTAAGAGCGTAATGAAAGGCACTGGGGACATAAAGAGTAATAAAATTGCAAAAATGGCAAGGGGACTTAATTCATTGCCGGGGGCAATTTCTACTATTATCATATCTCCAATATTGCTTGGTGCATTAATTCCTATGCTTACTTATCATAATACAAGAAAAGCGAATGCTAAAAAATTACAACAACAAAATTAATCATTTTTTCTAGTTTCGTTGTTAGCTTCAGCTGTAGATTTTGCACCTAAAGCTCCTAGTGCAATAGCGCCAACAGGACCTGCAACTGCAAATCCTACGACAGCCATTGCACCTCCACAAATTGCACCAACAAGGTAATCGCCAAACTTTAAGTTTCCACCTTTAAAGGTAATGTTTTGCGTATTTTTTTCTGCAGGTGATGCAATAACTTTAGTCCTGTTTTGTTTACACAAAACAGGAGTTTGACATCCAATCGGACTAACTCTCATAATAACCTCTTTCAAATAAACACTATATCAGCATGTTAAATCATGAGTATCGGTTTGTCAATTGCTAAATTGGGTGATTTTTTTGTTAGGTTGAACTATTACATAGAGTCAGTGTTTTATGTTCATCGCATAATTTCAATAAATAATTGCAAATATCTTTTTCAAGTTGTATACTATAAAGTTTATTTATCTCTTTTATAAAATAACAAGGGCTTGTTACGTTTACTTCAATAATCTTACCATTAATTACGTCTAAGCCTGCTGTATAAATTTCTAAAGAGTTTAATTTCTCTGCAACTTTTGTGAAATTAATCATTTCTTCATCTGTAAGTTTTGCGGAAGTAATAAAATTGTCGTTATGTGTATTAAATTTAAAATCGTCTTTTGTTGGTAATTTTTTTATGCAATATTTTAAGACTTTATCTCCTAATGTCAAAACGCGTATGTCACCATTTTTGACTTCAGGAATGAATTCCTGTACCATTACAAGTGTTGTTTCGTTATTTGTCATTGTATTTATAATTGTTCTTGTATTAGGATCTCCTTCATGTAGGTACATTACACCCGAGCCAAAACAACGATTAAGTGGTTTAAGAACGATTTGTTTGTACTTAGCCAGAAATATTTCTATTTCTTCTAATGATGCGGTTACAATATTATCAGTCATAAATTTTTTGAAATACACACTGTGTAGTTTTTCATTGAAATCTCTAATTGCTTTTGGGCTATTTATAACTTTTGGTTTTGTTACAAAATCAAAAATATATGTAGCATTAATATAATCAATGTCTACTGGAGGGTCAGGTCTAAACATTACTAAATCAAATTCATTAATTTCTGTTTCGAGTTTAATATCTTTGTAGAAAATATTATTATTAGAAATGAATGTTTTGAAACATTTTGTATAGGCTTTGTCTTGTTTTAATGAAAGGTTTGGAATTGTCGTAATAAAAACTTCGCATTCACGTTCTAGAAATTCTTTTATAATCCAGAAGTTTGTTACTAGATTATTGAATTCAAAGTATTTAAGTTCGATTTTATCTATTATAAAAAGTATTTTTTTCATCTTAAACTCCTCTTTGACTTGAATTTATCACTAAAATATTTAAGAAACAACTCTCCGAAAAGGGAACATTCTAAAAATGGTATTATAAATGAATGATATGTTTGATAATTTATTTTTAGCTTTTATAGTTTGTTTATGTTAATAGATATTATATGAGTTTGATAAAAGTAAAAGAATTATTTGCATCTATACAAGGTGAGGGACCATTTGTTGGATATAAACAAGTGTTCATAAGACTTTGTGGCTGTAATCTTAGGTGTAAATATTGTGATACAGATTTTGAAATACAGCAGGCCAAAGAATTTTCGATTGATGATTTAATCAATTTTGTAGAAAAAAATAGAGAATGTCATTCAGTTTCTTTGACTGGTGGTGAGCCACTTTTGCATACAGAATTTATTGCTAAATTTGCAGAAAAATCATTATTACCTATTTATTTGGAAACAAATGCAACTTTGCCTGAAAAATTAGATAAAGTTATTAATTATATTGATTATGTATCTGCTGATATAAAATTACCAAGTGCGACTGGTTTAAAACCACATTGGGAGATTCATGATAGATTTTTTAAAATAGCAAATCAAAAACAACTTTATGCAAAAGTTGTTTTTGATTCAAATATAACATTTGAAGAAATTCGTTCAATTTGTGCACTTGCAAACAGGCATGATATAGAATTGGTCTTACAGCCGATGATGCTTGGAAAAACTCCATCAATAAAATCTGATTTTATGGAAAAAGTTTTAAACGAATGTTTAAGCTTTCATAAAAAAACAAGGCTAATTCCTCAAGTGCATAAATTTATTGATGTAATTTAGAATTTATTTCCGATTTTTTCCAAAGAAATAACTTCGTCAAATCCTTTTCTTGTTTTTATTGTTTCTTTATGCTCAATTTCGTAACCTAAAGTTATTATAGTTGATAAGATTTGATGTTCGTTCAAACCTAATTTTTCTTTTACTTTTTTATAAACATCAGGTAAAACACCCGTAACTTCGTTACCCATCGCACCTATAATACAAGATTTAATATTAAGATTTTCAGCTTCAAGCATCATGTAAGAAATCGGATAAATCAATTGTTCCATAGTTCTTACACGTAATGCACCTTCAGCTTGTAAAGCAGGGTTTAAAGCAGGGTTCTTAATATGTGTTATTTTTGCTTCTTCCCAAGCGTTTTCATCAGCAATACAAACTATTAAAGCATCTGCGTTTTTAACATGCATTTGACCTAAAGAAAGTTCTGATAGTAAATCTTTGTTTTCTTGAGATTTAACCAGAATAAACTTCCAAGACTGAACATTCATCCAAGACGGCGCAAGCCTTCCAGCCTCTAAAATTTTCCTCAAATCTTCATCAGAAATATGTTTATCAGAATATGTTCTTACACTTTTGCGAGATTGAATTAAATTTAGTAAATCGTTCATTTTGTGTCCTTTCTTTTGAGGGTAATAAGGTAATAGGGTAATAAGGTAATAGGGTAATAAGGGAATAGGGTAATAAGGGAATAAGAGGTATTAACTTTTGTAGATAATTTCGCCACTAAAATAGTTGTTATTAGTAATGGCTTGGCGTATAAATATTCTATTTAAAATCTTATTACCTTATTACCTTTTATCTACCCTTCTGCCAAAATTACCGTAAAATCACTTCCTACAGAGAATGTTTCGGTTGGATCATAAACAAATTGCATATTGTTTAATTCCGGCATCTTCTTTTGTAACCAATTTAAGAATTCTATTGTCACAGCACTTTTATTTGCTACAAATCTTGTATGAGAAAGATGAGTAATTTTTAGCATATTTACTTCATATCCAAGCTCATTAAATTTTTCTTTCAAAGCTTGTGCTTCTTCTTCTTTACGAGGAGAGTACATAATTCCGGCTTTGAATTTTGTGCCGTCTAATGCCGGTTTATCTCTGTAAATCATTCTATTTATTACTTCTTGAGTTTTTATAGGGTCAAGTATCCAATAGCTGATATAACCTTTTTGGTTTGGTGCGCCCGGAAGTGTTGCAATTTCAATTTTATTTTCATCTACGCTTCTTGCAAACGCTGCATATTGAGAAAGTTCATAAAAACTCATATCAGTTTTAATATAAGTATTACAAATGTTTAATACTTCCGGAATTTTTGTGATAACTTGAGGTGAATGCAGTTTTTCAAATAAGCTTCTCATAAACCATTGTTGTCGTTGAGTTCTGCCAATATCACCAAGTCCGTCTTTTCTGTATCTTAAATATCCGACAGCTTGATTGCCGTTCAAAATGGTATTACCTTTATTTAAGTCAATGTGCAAATGTCCTGCATAATCATGATAATGCATTGGTTTTTCAACATAAATAGGAATACCGCCTAATGCGTCTATAACTTTTTCTACAGCTTCATCATGTACAATAATATATCTATCAATTTTTATTCCAAAAGTTTCTTTCAAAGTTTTTTTAACAAGATTAATTCCACCTAAAGCGTGTGCTGCGTTAATCTTTTGTACTCCTTTATTATCGGGAAGATAAACTTTGCTGTCACGTGGAATTGAAATTGCGTTAATTGAATGGGTTTTTGGATCGATATTTACAATCATTATTGTATCGGAACGCGTGCCTTCCCATATATCAGCTCCATCACCATTTGAGTCTACACCAAGCAATAATATATTTTGTTTGTGAGGTGAAAACGGTACTTCAAATTTGTTTCTTTGTTTACGTGCAAACTTAAAAAATCCGCTTGCATCATCAGCTTGTTCTGAATCAATTTTGTTTAAGAAGAAATTATTTTCAACTACGGTTACACAAACTATAACTGCACATAAAATTGCTAAAACTATTGTAAAAAGCAATTTTGCGAAGTTGGAAGTTTCTTCTTTTTCTTCTCTTATATTTTTTAAAAACGCCTTATATTCTTCTTGTTGATTATTATTTGCTATTTTCATTTTTTATCTCTCTTTAATGAAAATTATATTTTAAGCATGTCTTAAAATCAATTATTTATTATTCATTATTTTAGTAGTATAATTAGTTTATAAATTAGGGGAGATATGAATGCAAGAAGTAATAGAAAGAAAACCAATCAAGAATATTGATTTTAACTGTGATTTGGCGCAGGCTTACGGGATTTATAAAAACATTCAAGAATACGAGCTTTTGGATTATGTAAGCTCAGTAAATATTTCTTGTGGTTTCCATGCCGGTGACCCTGTAACTATCAAAGAAGCTATGCTCAAAGCTAAAGAAAAAAATGTTGCAATTGGCGCACATATCGGTTTTAACGATATTCAAGGTTTTGGTTACAGACCTGTAGAACTTAAAGAAGATGAACTTGAAGCTATTGTTGTATACCAAGTCGGTGCGATTATGTCTTTTGCAAAAGCTTATGGATTAAGCATTGAGCATGTTCGCCCACATGGTGCAATGTACAAAATGGCTGGCGAAGATTTTACTTTTTCTGCTAATATTGCTAAAGCTATCAAGAAATGCTCTGATTGGCTTGTTTATATAGCACCGGTTGGTGATATTACGACAAAAGTCGGTGATTATGTAAATATTCAAGTTGCTCAAGAATTAAGTCTTGAAAAAACTTATAACGCAGATTTGATAATTGATTATTCAGTTCCTGATAATACAAATAACTATGAACTAATTAAACGTTTCCAACATCTTCTTCACACTTCTCAAATTCGTAATAATTTAGGCGGATTGAGTTTTGCAGAAGTAGATACAATACATTTTTCAAATAAATATAAAAATTCTTTAGAGTTAATCCAACAGGCAAGAAATCTTATCACTCCTGCTCCTGTTAACTATATTAACGCTAAAGCTTCAGGATGGGTGGATTAATTATGGCTTTTAATTTTAAAGAAAATGTTGATTTAAAAAAAGACGCAGGCTGGCTTTTACCGGGGCTGGAAGTTAAAAGATGGTTTCTTTTAATTTTCTTAGGCTCAATTATGATTGTGCTTGGTTTTATGGTTTTAGCGAATGTTAGACCAATTTACTTAACCTTGGAATTAATCAGAAAAGCAGCATTAGTATTGCCTTCAAACGTATTGGCAGCAATTTTTATCTTAATTGGTGGTGCAATATTCTTTAAGGGATGGCAAAAAACAACGCTTTCTATTATGGATATGGATTCCTCTAAAGGTAACAGTTCTATTTTAGAAAAATTATATAGAAGAAGAAAATTAAATAAAGGCGCAAAAATCGTTGCAATTGGCGGTGGTACAGGGCTTTCAATGCTCCTTCGCGGAATAAAAAAATATACAAACAACGTAACTGCAATTGTTACTGTTGGTGATGACGGCGGAAGCTCCGGCAGATTAAGAGAAGAAATGGGTATTTTGCCACCTGGGGATATTAGAAACTGTATAGCAGCTTTAGCTGATGATGAAGATATGATTACGGAACTTTTCCAATATCGTTTCAAAAATGGCGAAGGTTTGGAAGGTCACAGTTTCGGGAACTTGTTCTTAACAGCACTTTGCGCGATTACGGGCGATATGGTTAGAGCGGTAAAAGAATCTTCAAATGTATTAAATATTAGAGGTGTTGTTTTACCTGCAACTTTAGATGATATGAAGCTGGCAGCTGTTTTTGAAGATGGAAAAATTGTTCATGGCGAATCAAATATTCCTGAGGCTCACGGAAAAATCAAACGTTTGTTTACGGAGCCTGAACATTGTAAAGCTTTACCTGAAGCAATTGCTGCAATAAAAGAAGCTGATTTAATTATCTTAGGTCCTGGAAGTTTGTATACAAGCGTTATTCCAAACCTTTTAGTAGACGGAATTGTTGAAGCAATTACTAAATCAACTGCTAAAAAGATTTATGTTTGTAACATTATGACTCAACCGGGAGAAACTGATAACTATTCGGTTGCTAGCCACGTAAATGCCTTAATCAGTCACGCTAACGGCAAAAAGATTATTGATGCGGTGCTTGTAAATGATAGTTTGCCTGACAATATTTCGGAAGGTTACGCAAAGAGCGGTTCAATTCCTGTTAGATTGGATATGGAAAATATTGCACCAATCGGTGTTGAAGTTGTTTCACAAAAATTGCTTCAAGAAAATAAACAAGGACTTGTAAGACACAGTTCGCATAGAGTAGCGAGAGCTGTTTATTACTGGTATAGAAGAACATTAAAAAGATAAAAATACGATATGTAATAATAAAAAAATGTGCATAATGTAAAATGCACATTTTTTTTATGTTATTTTATCTTTAGGATAATTTTCTAATCATTTCATGTGCTTCTTCGTCTTCGGGAAATATTGATACGACTCTATCTAAGTATTCTAACGCTTTGTCGTTATTCTTAAGTCCTTCATAGCACTTTGCTAAACTCATTAAAACAGATATATTATCAGGCTTTTTTGCTAATAAATTGTTGAATACATTGATAGCAGAATCAAATTCGCCAAGTTCATAATAGGTAAGAGCTAAAGTATTTTGTGTTTCAATGTCAGGATTTTGTTCGACTGCATGGATTAAATAGTGTTTAGCGTCTTCAAATTCCTTTCTTGCATATAAAATTCTTCCAGCACAGAATTGAATATATTCATGGTGTGGATTTATTTTAAGTGCTTTCATAATATAATCTTTAGCTTCATCAAGCTGATTTAATACTAATTTATTCAGAGCCATAAAGGTAAGTGCCAAGATATTATCAGGTTCGATATCCAAAGCTTCTCTATAAAATCTTTCAGCTTCTGTATTTTTTGAAATTGAATATAAAAAATTTGCATATTCAAAAATAATTTCAAAATCGTTAGGTTGTAATTTCATTGCAGTTTTAAATTCATCTTCTGCATAATCAAATAAGCGTTTGTTTAAATAAATAATTCCTAAATCTTTGTGTGCTTTTGCGATATCAGGGTTCATCTTGATTACTTTTTTAAGCATTTTTTCCGCCGTATCTGTATCGCAAAGGCTAGATGATAAAATAGCGTATTGATGAAAAATTTCTGCTGTAACATTACCTTTTAACAGGATGTTATCATAAATTTCTTTTGCTTTATTAAGTTGGTTTGTTTTGATATAAAGACCTGCAAGTTTTTGTGCAGGAAGAATGAATTTTTGATTTAGATAGACAATGCTTTCTAGCATTTTTATAGCGGTTTGTAAATCTCCCATTGCTTCATAACAACTTGCTAGATTATATTTATAGTTTTCTTTTTCTGGGTGTTGGAGCAATAAAGTTTTATAAATTTTTGAGGCTGCCTCAAAATCTCCAATCTTCATTTTTGACATTGCAAGTGTAATTTTAAAACTTTCATCATCATCATCAAGTTCGCATGCTTTTTCAAGATAGATACAAGCTTCTTTATGATTCTGTTGGATTTGATAAGCAGAACCAATATTATAATAAGTCATAGGATTATCAGGTTTAAGTTCAAGAGCGCACTTATAACATTTAATTGCAGCTTCACTATTACCTGTAGCCATATACGCGGTTCCAAGACTATTATAATTTCCAATATTATTTGGAGCTTTTTCCAATGCGCGTTTAAATGGTTCAATGCTTTTTTCAAATGCTTTGATTTTCATATAGGCTGTGCCAATTATAAAATCAAAAATGTAATCTTCAGGAGCAAGCGAATTTGCAATAAGTGCATATTTGATGGCTTCTTCCAGCTCATTTAATTTTATTAGTACTACGCATATGTTTTTATATGCTTCTATGTATTCAGAACGTAAAGCAATAACTTTTATATATGCATTTTTAGCAGAAATAAAATCACCCAATCTGTCATAGGCATTTGCTAAGTAAAACCAAGAAGTTGCATCGTCGGATTTGAACTTAATTACAGTTTCAAAATAGTTTTTTGCTTTTGCCCAATCTTCATCGTTGACAGCGATAAGTCCTGCCGATTTAAGTAAATCAATATTTGCAGGTTCTTGTTTTAAAGCTGGTTCTAGCAATTCTTTTGCTTTATCAAATTCTTTTTTAGATATTAAATCATTTATTTCTTCTAGCATAATATACCTTTATGTTATAAATGTTGGGCTGAAAACCCAACCTACCACTTTTAATTTTCTATTCGATCATTCTATGGTCGTAATCTATTCCCCAATATAATTTCTTAATCCTGATGTTAAGTTTTTGTTTTTACATAATTTTTTCAGTTTAGAAATTGCGCGATTTTCAATTTGACGAATTCGTTCTCTGGAAACTCCGTAAATTGAGCCAATTTCATCTAATGTTTTTTTGTTTCCATTGTTAT
Organism: uncultured Candidatus Melainabacteria bacterium; assembly: GCA_934757255.1. Lineage (GTDB taxonomy): Bacteria > Cyanobacteriota > Vampirovibrionia > Gastranaerophilales > Gastranaerophilaceae > CAG-196. The sequence continues at coordinate 10,767 of CAKVLL010000041.1, forward strand.
TCAAGCCAAATCTTAAAATTAGAACGTCGCGTTCTTTTTGACTTAATTGATCAAGCATGTTTTTGATATCATCAAGCATACTTTCTTGTGAAACAAGAGAATCCGGCGTAATTGTTGATTCATCTACAATATAATCAATAATTTTATTAGAATCATCTTTTTGACCTGTTGGCGTATCAATACTAATAGTAGATTGAGTTGATTTGATTATAGAAGTCAATTTGGCAACTGTAATTCCCATTTTATCAGCAATTTCTTGTTTGTTAGGAATTCTGCCAAGTTCTGTTGTCAAATCCATAGTAGCTTTTTTAATCTTATTAATAGATTCTATCAAGTGGATTGGAAGTCTGATAATACGAGCTTTATCAGCAATTGCTCTTGTGATTGACTGCTGAATCCACCAAGTTGCGTAAGTTGAAAACTTATAACCTTTTGTGTAATCAAACTTTTCAGTTGCTTTAATCAATCCCATATTACCTTCTTGAATTAAATCCAAAAAAGATAGTCCGCGCCCAATGTATTTTTTAGCGATACTTACAACAAGTCTTAAATTTGCGTTTATAAGAACTTTGCGTGCAATTTCGCTTTGTGTTTCATATATTTTTTTAGCAACTTCAAGTTCTTCTTGAGCAGAAAGAAGTGGGATTTTTCCGATTTGTTGAAGGTAAATTCTAACAGAATCATCAGAATTTACTGTATTCAAATTCTCTTGAGTTTTTGGTTCTTCTATGGCAATTGATTCTTCATCGTCTTCGGCTGGTTCAATACTATGAAAGTCTACACCTTCGTCAGAAATATCGTCTACCATGATATTTAATTTTTCACTCTTTTTGCTCATCTCATTGTCCTTTTTGTTGTTTTTTTTGGGTGATTTATCACTCGTATTTGTAATTTGCTTACGCTTGATTAACTGTTTTGTGCCCTATTAAGGATTTAGCAGTATTATGCATTGCGTATTTATTTATTTTTTATTTGTTGTTTAACCGCTTCAAATAATATTATTGCAGCTGCGTTTGAAACATTTAAAGAATTAAAATTTGTTAACATTGGAATTCTAATTTTAAAATCAGAAAGTTTTAGTAAAGAACGTGAAATTCCGGCATGTTCTGCCCCCATTATTAAAGCAAAATTCATGTTCTTGTAATCCACATCAAAGTAATTATCTTCTGCATGGTGGTCTGATGCAATTACCCAGTAGTTGTTTTCTTTTAGTTTTTGAACTGCACCAACCAGACTGTTGACTTTCATTATTGATATGTGATTAACTGCGCCCGCGCTTGTTTTTTCAACTGTAGAGTTTATTAAAATTCCTCGGCGTGACGGTAAAATAATACCTTTAACACCTGCACATACACAAGAACGAATTATTGCTCCAACATTGTGCGAATCTTCTACACCATCTAATATTACGACATTTCCGCCAATTTTTTTAATGAAATCGTCTAAATCAGTATATTTTACCGGTGAGATTTGTGCTATCACCCCTTGGTGTTTACCTTCAGGCTCAAGCTGATTAAGCTTTTGCGGTGCTACGAATTGGAAAACGATGCCGTTTTTTTGTGCAAGTTCTTTTATACGCTCAATTTTTGCATCATTTCTTGCGCAATTTGAAATAAGAATTTTGTTAAATTCTCTTTCCCCTGAAACCAACGCCTCTATAACAGCATTTTTACCATATATAACAGTGTTTTCCATTGTTTTTATATTTCATCCATTCATTGTAGTATACAAAATACAAATTTTATTGTACAATAAAAAAAAATAGGATGAAATAGGTATGGAATTATTTAAGAAGAGTATAGTGATAGGTGTTTCAGTAACTCCAGAAGTAGGTTTGGAAGTTGCACAAATTGATTTTTCAACTAGAACTGTTTTGAAGTATGGTGTTCGTCCATTAGATTTTGATACGAATAGAAGAGATATTGCTGATATTGATATATTTAAAGAAACATTAAAAGACTTATTGGATGAATTGGCAATCCCAAAAGGTGCGTCAATTGTATTAAATATTCCAACTCCAGTTTTTAAAGTTAATGATTATCCGGCAGCTTTGGATGATGAAGTTCAATTAACAAATGCTATAGAAGAAGAATTAACATCAAATTTTTTATTCCAAAATTCTGAAGCAGTAATGGATGCTGTGAAGTTACCTAACTCGACTATTCAATTTAATAAGATAGCTTATGTAGCAGCTCATAGATCTACGGTAGTTGAAATTGCGATGATAATAAAAGAAATTGGTTACAAGTTACACGCGATTGATACTTCTGTAAACTCAACATTGAATTCTTTGATTTTGAAAGAACGTGTTAATGTAGAGCCAGATGTTAATTGGGCGTTGCTTATCGTTGAATCTTACTGTTGCAGACTTCTTTCTATGAGTGGAAATACTTATGTTGATGCTTTTGAAGAAAGGATTAATATTGGAGAAGTTTTGGGCGATGCGGAAAATTATTCTACTGTTATAAATGCTGTATCACCTCTTTTAAAGAATTTACCTTCTAAGTATCTTTGCGTTGTTTCAAAGACAAATGTTGTGAGCGCGGAAGTTTTGGCAAGTAAATTAACATATTCAGCTCCTATTATTCATCAAGAAGCTAATACATTCTCAAGAGAAGTTTTTATGGAAATATCTCCGGAAGTTGATGAGTCTTTGGCGCAGATTGTGTCTTTAGATGTCATCGGTGCCGCAATTTATGATGATTTTGTACCATATTCGACGGCTCATTTTAATTTGTTCAACAAGTCTTTAGGAGCAATTTATTTGGATGAACAGCCTCCTGAATTTACAATTGCTGGTAGGACTTTTGTTTTTTCTGTAGAAAATTTAATAAAGTTGTTTGTTATTATGTGTATATTAGTTGTTATACCTTGCATCATAGCTTTGGCATACTATTCAAAGGCAATATCAGAACAACAAAATCAGCTTGATGAAATTAATAGAAAAATAGCAGATACAACTAAGTTTTTGAAAGATAATGAGGATGTTTCTGCGGATTTGTTTGATGAAGGCGATGAAATTAGAGTTGGTTTGATTCATAACAAGAATATTTATTCATATTTTACAATTGTAGGAACGGAAATTCCTAAGAAGTTGTGGTTAACACATTTAAAATTTGGTGATAAAACTACTATAGAAGGTCAGGCTGATAATTTGGAGAGTGTTTATGCTTTCTTTAGAAGTATAAAAGATTATGAGCCGGAGTCTGAGATTAAATTACAAAAACTAGGATTAGCGTCTAAGGCAACTACTCCATTAAGTAATGATGGAACAGTAGAATTCGATACAGATTCTATATTAACGTCTTTGAATGCTGATTTTTATGAGTTTAGAATTTCAGATGAGCCAGAGGTAAAGAAAGAAGACCTTAAGAAGGATGGTTTAAATGGTGATGATTCGGCAAACTCATTGCCAGACTTGGAACCGGTAAAAGAATAAAAAGGGTTTACAAACATGGATAAATATAAAAAATATTATGGCGTTTTTGCATTTGCATTTGCTACAGTGATGCTTTTTGTAGTTGCTTTTAAATTGATTTCTCCAAAAGTAACTGAGTTGAATGATATACAATCGCAAATAGAAAATAAGCAACAAGAAGCTGATGGTTTACAAAGAAAACTTGAAATTGTTCAGCAAAAAATTAAGAAAATCAAGAATTCTATTATATCTTCTCAAAAGAAAATCTATTCGCCAGTTGAATCTGATTTGGGAAATGAAACATTATTCTTTACTTTATATAATGACGTTATTGAGATGATTCACGCAAACTCTGTGAAAATTAAATCTATTGATTATACCTATAATCCAGAAACAGATTCATTTGTAAAATTTGGTAAGGATGTATATTTTGTTTGTGATGTTAATATGGAGTTGGTTTCAAATTATGTAAATTTAGGAAAATTGATTCAAGATATTTATCAATATCCATATTACATAAAGATTAATGAAATGGAAGTAAAACCTTACGAAAAAGATAAGAAGATTTTGATTACAACTCTAAGCTTGAGATTGTACGCTCATACTGCACCAGAGGATAATCAGGTAATAGAAGGTGTGACATTGCCAGGTGCAGAAACTCAATTGCCACAATAATGAAAAAGCAAAATATTTTTTTAGGGAAAAAGCCTTGAAAAATATTTTTGTTTATTGTAGGATTAAAGGTGTTGCTGTAGTGGTAAATTGAAAGTTTAATATGGCATGCGGAAGTAGCTCAGTTGCCTAGTGGGGCTGTGACTACAGAACGCAAAAAAGTTTGGTCGGAGAGAGTGCCGAACGATTCTAAGATATCGGATACTCTACCAACTGAATGAAATTGAAAGTTTAATATGGCATGCGGAAGTAGCTCAGTTG
>CAKVLL010000042.1 GCA_934757255.1 uncultured Candidatus Melainabacteria bacterium
TTAGCGAATTGAACCTTACCGATTGGACAGTGAATCATACCCTGTTTATCAGCTCTGAATTCAACTTTACCTGCTTTAGCATCTTTAACTGCTTTTGCGATATCTAGAGTTACAGTACCAGTTTTAGGGTTTGGCATCAAGCCTTTAGGACCTAAAACTCTACCTAACTTACCTAACATACCCATACAGTCAGGAGTTGCGATTAATGTATCGAATTCAAACCAACCGCCGGCGATTTTGTCGATAATTTCTTCTGTACCGTAGAAATCAGCACCTGCATCTTTAGCTTCAGTAACTTTTGGTCCTTTTGCGATAACGCAAACACGAACTTCTTTACCTAAACCAGCCGGAAGAACAACTGTTGATCTGATTTGTTGTTCAGCGTGCTTAACTTCAATACCTAATCTCATGTGACATTCAACTGTTTCATTGAATTTTGCAACTTCTTTAGATACTTCTTGTAATTTAGTAAGAGCGTCACGACCACTAGCTGGTTGTTGGAAATCAGCTAACAATTCTTGAAGCTTCTTTTGTTTTTTAGTTATTTTTGACATTTCTTTAAATCCTTTCATGGTGTTAACGGATTTTTCAATCCTTCCATATTATCTCTGACTCACTCTCATTTAGAGAGGGTGTGGTGAAGTTCTCGTATCACCTATATGGGAATTTACTAATCTTCTTTAACAGTAACGCCCATAGCTCTGCAAGAGCCTTTAATCATGTTTACAGCAGCATCCATAGAAGTTGCATTCAAATCGTTCATCTTGATTTTTGCGATTTCTTCTAATTGTGCTCTTGTAATTTCACCAACTTTTGTTTTGTTAGGAACAGCTGAACCTTTTGGAATGTTCAAAGCTTTCTTAATTAAAACAGGAGCTGGAGGTGATTTGATAACAAAAGTGAAACTTCTGTCTTCGTATACATCAATAATAACAGGGATAATATAGCCTGCTTGAGATTCAGTTTTTGCATTAAACTGTTTGCAGAAATCCATGATATTAACACCGTGTTGACCTAAAGCCGGACCAACTGGAGGTGATGGATTAGCTTTACCTGCTTGAATTTGTAGTTTAATTTTTCCTACTACTTTTTTTGCCATTTTGTTCTCCTTTCGTGGTACTAGCGGGGGGCACCCCCTTCCACGTTATTTGTGTTGTGTTTTCAAAGTGAAACCTTCATCTGCGTCCATAATTTTCGCTATGCTCAAGAATGGTCGCAATCTCTCCCTTAGAGAGGAGAAGATTCTATAACTTTTGAATTTGTTTGTATTCTAATTCAACCGGAGTTTCACGACCGAATATAGAAACCATTGCTCTAAGTTTAGCCTTATCAGGATAAACTTCCGTAATATCACCAACAAACTCAGCGAATGGACCTGAAGTAATTCTAACTTTTTCACCAACTTTAACGTCCATTTCAATTTTTTGAGTTTGAGCTGTTGATCTGTGAATAATCTTTTTAATTTCACTGTCTTTTGCAGGAATAGGTTTTTTAGCAGAACCAACGAACTTAGTAACGCCTGCTGTATGTCTTACTACATACCAGCTGTCTTCGTCCATAATCATTTCTACTAAAACGTAGCCAGGAAAGATTTTTTCTTCTCTTTCTTGTTTTCTTCCGCCTTTAATTTGGGTAACAGTCTTTTGAGGAACTTCTACTCTAAAGATTTTATCAGCCATGTTCATATATTCAATACGTTTTTCCAAGTTACTTTTAACTTTGTTTTCGTATCCTGAATAAGTGTGAACAATGTACCAACGTTTTTGATTCTTTTTTTCAGAAGATGCACGGTTTTCAATTTCTTGAGTTTCTTCCATCACTTCTTCATTCATCATATTTTCGTCTTTTTCACTCATTACATTTACCCTTTATAAATTTGATTAAAACTTAGATAACAACATGTTGAAAATTACATCCACGAAATAAATAAAAATAGTGAATATAAAAACAATCGCAACAACAAAGAATGTTTCTACAACAACCTGATGTTTTTCAGGCCAAGTTATCTTGCCCCATTCAGTCTTTACGCCTTTAAAATAAGTAAAAACATTTTTCTTTATTGTTTCAAAAGTATCATTCATTTTAATAACCTTATTTCTATAAAAATCGCGCCCTGAAGGACTCGAACCCTCGACATCCGGTTTTGGAGACCGACGTTCTACCAACTGAACTAAGGACGCATATAAAAGGGAATAAGACTTTCGGTAATAAGGGAATAAGAGGTTTTAGATATCTTTTGCCCTTATTACCAGTGCTTATTTCCTTATTACTTAGTTTCCTTGTGAGTTGTGTGTTTTTTGCAAGTTGGGCAGTATTTGCTCAATTCCAATCTGTCTTTAACATTCTTTTTGTTCTTAACAGTTGTGTAATTTCTTTCCTTGCAATCTTCACAAGCTAGAACTACCATTCTATCGTTTTTACCTTTGATACCCATTTTTAAGTTCCTTTATATTTACCTTTTATTGCTATTTTATAAATAATTTTGACCTTTTTAAAAAGAATGTGTTGAACACATTCTTTTTTTAAATCGGCGTATGAGTTTATAATAAAATAAACATAAATAAATTGCAAACAATTGTAAAGATTTTTTAATCTTATTATACTCGACCGTACATGTCTTCATATCTTATTATGTCTTCTTCTATAAGCAAATCACCTTTTTGTACTTCGATGATTTTCAAATTATCTTGATATGGATTTTGTAATGAATGGATTTCTTTAACATCAATATCAATACTGTGTCCCGGACTCAAGATATGTTCTTTGCCTTCCAAAACAACTTTTGCCATACCTTCTAAAACAACCCAGTGTTCACTTCTATGATTGTGTGATTGAACAGAAAGTTTTTGTCCGGGATTTACATGAATCATTTTAGTTAAAAAGCCTTTGCCTTCTGCGAAAACAGTATAATATCCCCACGGCCTGTAAACAGTTTTATGCACTTTGTGTGTATCATCATTTTGACGTTTCAAAGTTTCAAAAATCTTTTTAACATCTTGCGTTTTATCTGCTTTGCAAGCTAAAATTGCGTCTTCTGTTTCAACGATAACAGTATCTTCTAAACCGATTGTTGCAACAAGTTTTGATGAAGAATACATTAAAGAATTTTTAGAACCTTCATCCAAAACATGTCCAATTTTTACATTACCGTCATTATCTTTTTTACTAACGTCATAAATTGACTTCCAACTCCCTAAATCGTTCCAATCGCTTTCTAGTTTAAGCAACGCGATTTTATCTGATTTTTCCATAACCGCGTAATCTATAGAAATTGATGGCATTTTGTCATACTCGGTAAATGGAATTTCGTCAGACTCTGAAAAATTAATGTTGTTTAGCTTCGAATAAATATCTGGCGAACATTTTGCCAATTCTTCTAATAAAACAGAAGCTTTGAACATGAATATGCCGCTATTCCAAAAATAATTTCCATCTTCAATATATTTTTGAGCCAATTCTGAATTTGGTTTTTCAACAAATTTATTAACCTTAAAACCTCTTTCAATATGGGTATTAGTTATGTTGATGTAACCGTAACCTGTTTCAGGATAGGAAGGTTTAATCCCAAATGTTACAATGTAGCCCATTTCTGCTATTTTTTCGCCATCTTTAACTGTTGATACAAATTTATCTGTATCACTAATTAGATGGTCTGATGGAACAACTAAAATTACAGGATCAATATTAAATTTTTCAATAATGTATTTTGATGCTAAAGCTATAGCTGGTGCCGTGTTTTTAGATATAGGTTCTGACAAAACTATCGCTTTTTCATAAAGAGAAGAAAGTTGATACTTAACATTAGAAAAATGCTTAACGCCGGTCATGCTTATGATATTAGAAGCCGGCATACAATCTTCTAGTCTTTCGAATGTTGCTTGCAAAAGACTTTCTGTATTTTGAATATTTAGTAATTGTTTTGGATACAGTTCTCTAGATAAAGGCCATAATCTGCTTCCTGAACCACCTGCTAATATTAATCCGTACATTTATTATCCTTTCTCTGTTTATTTTCCAGTTGCAAATTGCATTTCATATAAATATCTGTATCTGCCTTCCGGTTTGTTAATCAACTCGTCATGAGTGCCAAATTCTACCAACTCGCCTTCATTAAGTACAGCAATTCTATTTGCGTTATGAATAGTTGATAATCTATGGGCAATTACAAATACAGTTTTATTTTTCATTAAATTATCTAAAGCTTTTTGTACAATTGCTTCAGACTCGTTATCTAAAGCAGAAGTTGCCTCATCTAAAATTACGATAGGAGCATCTTTTATTAAAGCTCGTGCAATTGCAACTCTTTGTCTTTGTCCGCCAGATAAAGATGAGCCACGTTCTCCAACAATTGTATTTATACCATTCGGTAAAGTGTCAATGAATTCATCCAAGTGAGAAAGCTTGATTGCTTCAGCTATTTCAGCATCTGTCGCGTCTGGTTTACCCATTAAAATATTTTCTTTTAATGTTCCTGTAAATAAATAGTTATCTTGAAAAACAAAAGAAATATGGTTTCTCAAATCTCTTATATCTAAATGTCTTATATCTACACCATTTATTTTTATTGAACCGGATTTTATATCATAAAATCTTGGTAATAAATTTACTACAGTAGATTTTCCACCACCGGAATTACCGACAAGAGCAATTGTTTCATTAGATTTAACATTAAGATTAAAATCTTTTAGTACCGGCTGATTTTCTTCATATTCAAAATATACATGACTAAATTCGATGCCGTTTTCAACGCCATTAAACTTTTGAGCGTTCTTGTCATTTTTAATTTCCGGCATTAAATCAAACAGTTCAAATACACGAGCAATTGATACAAATGTGTTTTGAAGGTTTGTTAAAGTTAATCCTAATGATTTTGTCGGTTTATATAACAGTAATAACGAAGTTACAAATGAGGCGAAACTACCGGCTGACATTTCACCGGATAAAATTAAGCTGTTTCCGTAACTCATTACAATTGCAATACCGATTGAGCACACAAAATACATTATTGGTGACATCCAACCTACACGTTTAGTTAAAGACATTGCTAAATCAAATTGTTCATGAATTTGTTCTTCAAATTTGTGGTTTTGATTTTCTTGAAGATTATAAGCTGTAATAATTTTATTTCCGGCAAAAGTTTCATTAAAATTTGTTGTCATGTCGCCACTTACAACCATTGTTGCGTTAGAAACTTTTTTAATTTTCTTTTTTATAAAAAGTACAGGAGTGATTGCAATTCCCATTACTCCAATTCCAATCAGTGCTAACTTCCAAGAGTTAAATAAAAGCACAAAAACTAAAGCTACAAATTCAAATATTGATAAAATGAAGCTTTTTAATGTGTTAATTAAATTTTTAGATGCAGTATCCGGATCGGAAAAAAATCTACTTAATACAATCCCGGAAGAGTTTATATCAAAAAATTTTGTGTCCATTGAGGTTAATTTTTTGAATAAATCAACTTTCAATGTATTGGACATTTTGTTTCCAGTCCAATCAGAAAGGTAGTTACAAACATATTTCAAAACGCCTTGTACAAGCGCAAACACAACGATTGCAATTGGAATTAGCTTGATAAAAAATGCCTGCAATTTGAATGTATGTCCCATTAGTTCAAAAGTTTGAAGTTCATTACCATTTACAACAAAATCCATGTAAGGTCGCAGTGAAAAAGCAACAACACCATCTAATAAACCTAAAGGAATTGCTAACGCAAACAATAAAATTGAGCGCCAAAGCACAATCTTTATATACGGATACATTTTACTAAGCAAATAGCCATATTGAAAAGCCGCCTTGCTCTGTGTATCTTTTAATTTCAACATCTATTAACTCCCTACTCCTAATATTTTCTTAATACTCCCCTAACGCAAGTTTAACATAAACAATCTATGTTTCAAATTATTAATCCGCCAAAAGCCATAACATCTTCGTATTCAGCTCCGGCTTCCAACATTTCTTCTGCTGTAAAACCAAATAGCGTAATTGTATCAATTACTTCGGCTTTATTTGTTATATTCTGTACAACAGCTTCGAGCGCAGACTCTCGTGTCATATACTTAAATCTGTCATTAATCCCTTTTTTTAAACTTCTTTGCTTGGCTTTACCCATTTTAGTTGGCCTCACTTTCGAAAGCTAAAAGAGCTGCACCAATCATGCCGGAATAATTTCCGGCATTAGCGAGTCTTATTGATGTAGGAGAAGTTACAATGTCATTATTAACAATTTCTTCCATCTTTTTTACATCAACAAACTGAGCCATAGAACCTGATAGAACAATGCAGTCTGGATCAAAAAGGTTTACTAAACCGTTTACGCCGATTGTAATATCATTAATCCATCTATCAAAGATTTTTTGCATTTTTTTGTCGCCTTTTTTTACTCCATCCATTACATCATAAGTCGTAACGTCAGTATTATTTAGCATTTCTTCAGCGTCAACTTTTAAAGCTGTTCCTGAAGCGTAAGCTTCGAAGCAATCCCAGCTTCCGCAAGTGCATTTTCTACGCTTGTCCGGATACATCTTAAAATGCATCTCACCGGCTGCGCCTGATTTCCCTTTTAATAATTTATTGTTAATTATAATTCCGCCGCCAACTCCAGTTCCAAGCGTAATCATTACTGAAACGCTTGTATTTTGAGACGCTCCGATTTTGTATTCAGCCCAAGCTGCTGAATTTGCATCATTTTCTAAAAAAACTTTTTTTTGACTTAAAGACTGAAAATCTATTGTTGAATATCCTTTAACAAGATTTCCTGTAGAACCATTAACAGCAGTGTTTTCATTGTTTACAGCACCGGCAGTTGAAATAGCTATAACATCAACATCGTTTTCATATTTAGAAATTTGACTTTTTAAAACATCTAAAATTCCATTAATAGATTTTGGAGTTTGAAATTTATCTATTTCAGAAATAATTTTACCTGTTTCATCAATAATACTACTATAAATTTTTGTACCGCCAATATCAAATGCCAGAGCTTTTTTCATCTTATATTCCTTCAATAAATCTTTTTGTAATGAGTTGTGGTCTTGTGATTGCAGAACCAATAACAACGCAGTGTGCGCCATATTCAAAGGCTTTTTTTACTTCTTCCGGCGTCCAAATTCTTCCTTCAAGAATAACCGGTTTGTCTACGGTTTTAACAAGGTTTTGTAAAAGTTTATAATCTGGTCCAATTGTTGGTTCTCCGGATTCCATTGTATAGCCGGCTAGAGTTGTAGATATAATGTCGGCACCTAAATTCGCACAATTAATACCTTCTTCTAATGTAGAAATATCTGCCATTGCAAGTCGATTCATTTTATGAATGGTAGAAATAATATCTTCTAATGTACAATTATCATGAGGGCGTGACGTTCCGTCGAAGGCAATAATATCAGCATCTGCCTCTATTAATGCATTAACTTCTTTTAATCCAGGTGTTATATAAACAATTTCTTTCCAATTAGTAGGTAATTTATCAGGTTTGGTCAAGCCTATAACGGGAAGCCCAAATGCTTTTGCGTTTTTTACATCTCTTGTGCCTGCTACTCTAAGTCCACCAGCACCACCATTTACGCAAGAAGCCATCATTGCAAGCATACATTCTTCTTTATAAAGAGGTTCATCTGGCATGGCTTGTGATGAAACTATTACTTTCCCTTTTAATTTTTCTAAAATACTCATAGAAAAATATTAGCATAAAGAAGAGTAAATTTATCTTAAATATTAAGAATTGTTTTTTGTATTGTTCTCTTTCCTTTCCATTTAATTACTATAAACATTTACAAAATGTTACAAATAGTGTATATTTAGTATAAGTTAAGTTTTAACATAGAAGAGGAAGATTTATGAGCAATATTGTTATTTATTCTACGAAGCCTGAGCCGGAATTACAGGCTACTTTGATGGATATAGATGAAGCAGAAGTTAGAGTTGTTTCAATTGATCAAATGAAAAACTATGCAGTAATCAATCCATCACTAATGATTGTTGAAAATATTGATTTGGCAAAAGATGCATTAATGACAAACAAATTCCCTTGCCCAATTCTGTTTTTCGGTCCAACTAGACGTGATGTTACGGTTCGTGCGGAAGGTTTTGACTTTATTAGTAATCCTAATAACAAGGATGAATTAATTGTTCGTGTTAACGCTTTATTGAAAATTAAAGCAATCAAGGATAAGTTGGAAAGAGTTTCTACAACAGATGATTTAACAGGCTTGCATAATAGAAAATATTTACAAGAACGTTTGGAAGAAGAAATTTCTCGTTCAAGACGTTATGGAACAAAGCTTTCTTGTATATTGTTTGATATAGACTTCTTTAAAGTTGTAAATGACATGTATGGCTACGAATGGGGTGATATTCTTCTTAGAAACATTGCAAATAAGTTGAATGCAATGATAAGAAAAGAAGATATTTTGACTCGTTATGGCGATGAAGAATTTTTACTTGTTCTTCCAAATACTTCAGAAGAAAATGCGTTCTTGTTTGGGGAAAGATTTAGAAGAGAAGTTGAAAAAATGGAATTCATTCCGGCTGGCGAAGAGGAACCTCATAAAGTTACTATTTCCGGTGGAATTTCGACTTATCCTTGCATGCCGGATGTTGAAGAAGATGCAAATACTGTTATCAGATACGCTGAACATGCTCTTTATAACGCTAAACACAGAGGCAAAAACAAAATTATTCAATTCTCTCAAATGAATTTAGAAATGTAATTTTGTACAAGTATACTGAAAAAGAGTTCTTCTAAGAGAGGACTCTTTTTTTTTGTTGTATATAATTCTTAAGGAAAAATTAATAATTCAAATATTGATTAAGATTTTTGTTTGAATTAACATAATCATGTTAAGAGAAAGTTACTACAAAGTAAGAAGGAGTAAAACTTATGGTAAAAGTAGCAATTAACGGATTCGGTAGAATCGGACGTAACACATTAAGAGCAGCTATCAGAGAAGGTATCTTCAATGAAATCGATTACGTTGCAATCAATGACCCAGGTCTTAAACCTGAAGATGCTGCACGTATTTTTAAATATGACTCTGTAATGGGTAAATTTGATGGTACAGTAGAAGCTTACGAAGAAGGTATCATCGTAAATGGTAAGAAAATTAAATTCTTCGCAGAAAAAGATCCTGCACAATTACCTTGGAAAGATCTTGGTGTAGAAGTTGTTGTTGAATCAACTGGTTTCTTCACAGATGCAGAAAAAGCTAAAGCTCACATCGCAGCTGGTGCTAAGAAAGTTATTATTTCTGCTCCTGCAACTAACGAAGACAAAACTATCGTTTTAGGTGTTAACGATCATGAATATGATCCTGCTAAACACAATGTTATTTCAATGGCATCTTGCACAACTAACTGCTTAGCTCCAGTAGCTAAAGTTATCGATGAAAAATTCGGTATCGTTAAAGGTTTGATGACAACAGTTCACTCATACACTGGCGACCAAAGAATCTTAGATGCTGGTCACAAAGACCCTCGTAGAGCTAGAGCTGGTGCTCTAAACATCGTTCCTACAAAAACTGGTGCAGCTAAAGCTGTTGCTCTAGTATTACCTCAATTAAAAGGTAAATTGGACGGTTTCGCTATGAGAGTTCCTACTCCAGACGTTTCTTTAGTTGACGTTGTATTTGAACTTAAAAAAGACGTAACTGTAGAAGAAGTTAACGCAGCTCTTAAAGAAGGTGCTGACGGACACGTTCTTTGCTACACTGAAGAACCATTGGTATCTTCTGACTACGTTGGTACTTCACAATCTTCAACAGTTGACGCTCTATTAACAAGAGTTATGGGTGGCAACCAAGTTAAGATTATTTCTTGGTATGATAATGAAATGGGTTACTCAACTCGTTTAGCTGAAACTACTAAGATGGTTGCTTCTAAATTATAATTTTTAGATTGTAATTTGAATTAAATTTGATACTGCGATTTTCACAAGAAAATCGCAGTATTTTTTTATTTTATTGTGAATTGCAAGAAATATGAATAGAACTTCAGGTTAGCAAATTTATTTTTTATGGGTTTTAATTCTTTTATAAGGAGTTAAAAATGCAGAATAATATATCTTTTAAGGGATATGATGCAAGACCTTTAAAAGGGATTTTTACAAGAGACGGTGGTTTTGGAAAATCTTTTTATGGATTAGTAACACAAGCAGCAGAAATATTGAACAAAGAAGGTGTTGATGTTTTTGTTCAAACACCAAAAAAAATTTTAAAAAACGAATTTTCTGATAAAAAGCCAAATTTTGCAAATTTTTGGCCATGGGTTCAGGATAGGTTAGTATTTTTACCTGAAAAAATTATCGAGTCTAAGAAAGTTGTTAATGAAGATGTTAATTTGAATGATGTAAAAGCAGTTTTTAAATGTCCTATTAAAGAGAGAAGAAATCATATACAGGGGGGAAATTATTTTTTTATAAAAGATGGAGAGAAAGAAATAGTGCTTTTGGGAAAAGATGAATTAAAAACAATAAGTTTAAAAACAATAAGAAAGATTTTTGATAAACATGAGGTGTTAACTGTTTCTCAGCCGGATTTCCATTTGGATTTATCTATAAGACCATTGAATAGTAAAAGAATTTTGGTGCATGATTCCAAGATGCTTTTAAGTGAATTGGATAGAGGTATAAAAAACGCCAAGGAAATTTTTTTACAAGATAAAGATATTAAATTAGGGTGCGTGATTAAAAGATTATGTCATTTAAAAGAAGAAATATTGGAAAATGAGAAACAATATGGGATATCTGAAAAATATGAAAAGCTACAGCAAGAGTTAAGACAAAATAATTTTGATGTAATAAATGTTCCTGGTTTAATAGTGAAAACTGCAAATGCAAAAATATCGAAAGACGATAAGTCGGTATTTTTAAAAGATGTAATATATCGAATGAATTTTATGAATGCGATAGTTCATGAACGTTCAAATAAATCACTTGTTTATATTGTAGGAAAATCTGTTATCGACGAGCAATTGGGATTAACTTCGGAGATAGCAAATCGAATAGATTTTAGTTTTGAAAAAATATTTAAGAAAAGTTTAGAGGGTAAAATTGCATCTGAAGACATTCATTTTCTAGGTGATAATACAATTTCAAATATCTTAAAACAAAATTATGGTGGTTTACATTGTTTATTTGCAGAAGTTCCGAAATATAAAGGTTAAAATGAAATTGATATAAAGTCTAGTAACAAACGCTATATTCGCAATTTCCCAATTGTAAGTTTTCATTTAGTTCTTTTACTAAATTCGAAGATGTTTTCCAATTGATTTTTCCATTTGGGTATTTTATGTAATGTTTTGTTGCACAAATGGTAGAAACAAAACAAGCGTCTAATACATTCAAAAATGATATGTCAATGCAAATGTTATCACAGTGGAAATTTTCGATATAAGAGTTAATAAAATCTATCGTATCGTTTGCGGTAATAGTGTTCAATTTAAGAACATTATTTTGGGGTAATAGTTGTAGCATGTATATTTTCCTTAACAATATAACTATCGGCATTATTTTAAATTAATTTACTTATTTAAAATAAAATCATACAAATAGTTGAGAATATTTTGCTACAATTTCTTAAGTCTTGCATAAGTTGCATCCATCGCTTTTTTACCCATCTTGCCAAAATCTATAGTGTACATTGTGCTTTCGCCGATTTGGATAACGTCTGCAATTTCACCAACTCCTAATTTTTCGTGGAAAACTCTTTCTCCAACATTAAAGAAATACTGAGTTGCTGTGTTCTTTAAAGCTTCTTCTTTTTGTTTTTCTTCTAAACGAATTGCTTCTTGTCGTCTTTCTTCTTCCAATTTACGCTTCATAACGTTATCTTCAAAGAAAGCCTTGATTTTAGCCTCTTCTTTTTCTTTATTTATAGGGTTCTTTTTCAAAATCATTCTACTTGGTGTTCTTTGTACTACATTTGTAGTTTTCTTAGTCGTTGGTGCTACAAAGTTCTTACCGAAACCCGAAGAATTGTTGTTATTTTTTGAAGATGGAGCAACAAAGTTTGCACCAAAACCTGTTGACGGTTTTACAAAACCATCAGAGCTAAACGAAGTGCTTGAAGATTTTTTAGCAGCGCCAAAAGAAGAACCGCTACTATTTCTGTCACTAAATTTACCTTTATTATAGCCACCTTGAACTTTTTTAACCGCGCTATTAAACGTGCTTCTATGGTCAGAAAATTCTGAGAAAGCTGATTCTTCTCTCTCCAATAGAGTTGACGGAATTTCTTCTAAAAATCTGCTTGGTGTGTAGTATTTGTATTCACCCCACATTTGACGACGTTTAGCAGTAGTTAAGTATAACTTATTTTCTGCTCTTGTAACACCTACGTACATTAAGCGGCGTTCTTCTTCCAATTCAGATAAGCTGTTTGAGCATCTCGCAGAAGGGAAAATCCCTTCATCACAACCTGCTAAGAATACAATAGGGAATTCCAAACCTTTTGATGCGTGAAGTGTCATAAGCGTAACATTGTTCGCGATTTCTTCCATTCCGTCAATATCAGAAACCAAGGACACTTGAGAAAGGAATTCGCCCAATTCATTCCCAACTTCTTCCGGCTCAAATTCGTTTGCTACGTTTACTAATTCTTGCAAGTTTTCAATTCTTGTTTGATCTTCATCTGCACCCGTTGCTTGAAGCTCTCTTAAGTAACCACTCTTTTCTAAAATCAAACTTAAAAATTCCGGCAAGCTGTATCTTGATTGCGCTTCTTTAAGTTTTTCTACAAGTGTAGCAAAATCTTTTAATTTTGTAGCCGTTCCGGATTTGATTGTAGAGATATTATCAACATCCATAATAGCTGAATACAAGCTGATATCTTTTTCATCCGCATAATCTTGTAAATGTTTAAGCGTTGTTTCGCCTATTGCACGCTTCGGCACATTGATAATTCGTCTTAAAGACTGCGAATCATCAGGGTTGTAGATTAATTTTAAATAAGCAATCGCATCTTTAATTTCCTTACGGTCATAGAACTTAAGACCGCCGTATATTCTGTATGGAATTCCTGCTGCTATCAAAGCTTCTTCTAAAGCACGTGATTGAGCGTTTGTTCTATATAAAATCGAAAATTGATTATAATTGTCTGATGTATCTCGGATTGATTTAACAATATAGTTTGCTTCATCAGCCTCATCTTGCGCTTCATAAAGCGAAATTTTTTCGCCGTCGCCTTTTTGAGAATAAAGAACTTTATCTACACGTTCTTCATTGTTTTCAATAATAGCGTTTGCTGCGTTCAAAATATTTGCAGTTGAACGGTAATTTTGTTCCAATTTTACTAATTTAGCTTTAGGAAAATCGTTCTGAAAATTCATAATAATTCTAAAATCAGCACCACGCCAGCTATAAATTGATTGGTCGACATCACCTACAACGCAAAGCGAACGAGAATCAGGAATATCGGCTTGTAAGTTTGTGTAAAGCGCTTTTACAAGTTGATATTGCGCTTGGTTTGTATCTTGATATTCATCAACCATGATATGTTGGAACTTATCATAATATTTTTTTCTGACTTCAGGATTTTGTTCAAGAAGTTTTACGCAAAGCATTAACATATCGTCAAAGTCGATTGCATTATTGTTATTAAGCGCATTTTCATAGAATTCGAAAACTTGGGCAATTTTTTGTGATTTAAAATCGCGCGCAAAAGTTGCAAATGTATAAGCGTCTTGCATTTTGTTCTTAGCGTTTGAGATAACTGCCTTAATTAGTTTCGGTTGATAAATTTTATCATCTAAGTTTAATTTCTTAATGGCTTGTTTTATTACTGCAACTGAATCTGTTTCATCATAAATTGTAAAATTTTTATCAAGCTTTTTACCCGATTGAAACGAATAATTTTCAATATCTTGTCTTAATATACGTCCGCAAATACTGTGGAATGTACCAACCCACATATATTTAACGATATTTTCACCTAACATTTTAGAAAGACGTTCTTTCATTTCTTTTGCAGCTTTGTTTGTAAATGTTACAGCAAGAATTTTGCCAGCAATTGCACCGTTTTGAATCATATAAGCGATTCTTGATGTTAAAACTTTTGTTTTACCGCTACCTGCACCTGCTAAAATAAGCAATGCTCCTTGCGTTGTTTTCGCTGCTTCTAACTGCTCTTTATTTAGCCCTTCTAAAATATTTTCCATTCCCCTATTCCCAAATTGCCTGTTTTGTGATATTATTTATAAGCATACATAAAAAATAATTATTTTTCAATTTGAAAAGGTGGTACAATGAGCGAAATTTTTAATTCAATTGACGATGAACAAAAGCAGCCTTCTATTATGGTTCCTATGGATGATTTAGACACAGCAGAGCATGCTCCTGATACAGTTGATGAGCTTGCGATGGAATTGGCTACTATAAAGCAACCCGCCAAGAGAATTGCAATTATTGGTTCAAGAAACCTTGCTATTACTCACCAACAAATGATTGAAACTTTAGCAACAGCTTTAGTTCGCCAAGGTAACACTATTATCACATCAGGTGGTTCTTGTGGTACAAACGCAGCTGCGATTAGAGGCGCAATGAAGTCTAATCCGGATAAATTGAAAGTTATTTTACCTCAAACTATTGGTCAACAACCTTCTGACGTTCAAGACCAATTAATAGGTGTTCCAAATATAGTTGAGCATTCTGATAGAGCAATGATGACTTTGGCTGACGCTTCAAGAGTTTGCAACCGAGAAATTATTGATGATTGTAATCAATTAATCTGTTTCTTGTCACATACAAGTAAAACTCTTCATAAAGCAGTTGATTATGCTGAAGAAAATCATAAAGTAGTTACAGTATTCTATTTGGATTAGTGAATTATGGATTTAATTAAGAAACTCACAGGAAAAAATCCTGCTGAGTATGAGGCTGTCGCAAAATCACTTGTTGACAATTCTGA
>CAKVLL010000043.1 GCA_934757255.1 uncultured Candidatus Melainabacteria bacterium
GGCGAATTAAAAATCGTTAAAGAAACTCCATATTCAGATGGCGAAAGAGCAAAAGTTAGATGCTATGGTGCTGATGACGTTAACGAAGGTGTTGCAATCATGATAAAAGAAGGTGTTGATGTTTCTATCACTGGTAACTCAACTAACCCAACAAGATTCCAACACCCTGTAGCTGGTACTTACAAAAAATGGTGCTGGGAAAATGGTAGAAAATACTTCTCAGTAGCATCTGGTGGTGGTACTGGTAGAACTCTTCACCCTGATAACGTTGCAGCCGGTCCTGCTTCTTATGGTATGACAGATACTATGGGTAGAATGCACGGTGACGCTCAATTCGCTGGTTCATCTTCAGTTCCTGCTCACGTAGAAATGATGGGTGTAATCGGTATGGGCAACAACCCAATGGTAGGTGCTACTGTTGCAGTTGCTGTTGCAGTTGAAAACGCTATGAAAGCATAGTTAAAAATACTTTCATTAAAAAAAGAGAATGACAAATTTGTTATTCTCTTTTTTTTGCGTTTTCTAACAAATCAAATTCATATTTTTAAATGATTGACTTTTTAGAAAAAAACATTAAACTAATATTGAACAACTAAGCACAAGGAGATATATTATGAGCAAACGACTAGATGGTTCTTCATTATTTTCAGGTATTAATGCCGGACTTACAAACTCCTTTTCTTTGCTATCAAGTCAATATTCAGACGGATTAACATTAGAAAACTTAAATAATGCATTAACAAATACAAATATTACAAACACAGGCTACGGAGCAACTTTTGCTTCATACATGTCAAATAATTTCAACAACATCGATTCTAATCACGATGGAACAATTTCTGCGGACGAAGTCCAAAAATTAATGAATAACATGGCAACTCAAGGACTTACAAGAGAGCAAATTATGTCATTAGGCGCTTCTTCTGGTTTAAGTTCATCACTACAAGAAACTGTGCTAAATCACTTTGACGATATTGATGCAAACCATGATGGAAAAGTTACAAATCAAGAAATCAGCGCTTATGGAGTTAATTCGCAAATAGAAAAACAAAAAATTGCTGATACAAACAGAATTGTAAACAACATGTCTTTGTATTACGGAGATGATTTAACAGAATATGAAGGAAGCATGCTTGATTATAAATATTTAGATGACGAAAATTCATGATGGAAAGCGAAAAAGGGAATAACACAAGGGAGTATAAAATACTCTCTTTTATTTTAGTCTAAAAGCCTTATACCAGCATTTGATCCGGTACTGTAATTATTTATTCTATACCCACTACTACCAAATGGGCCAGAAAATTGCTCAAAAGAGGAATTTCCATAGGTTGTTGGAAATTGCGAACTAGAATAAAATGGATTTGAAGTTCCTAGTGACGGTGTATATCCAGTCATTTGTCCGGCAAAATAATCTCCGATATTTCTAAGTAGTGAAGTTTTATAATTCTGTTTTGGTCGCGAAAGAATTGCCTTTCGTACATTCTCGTATCGTATATTCATATCACCTTGTTGCAAAGCACCAAATGCTTGCATTTCTAATCTTTCTAATCTTGCCAAATCATTTTCTCTAGCATAGTTTCTATGCATTGTATAACGTTCTAAAGCATTTATATCTGAAAAATTTGAACAACGATGACAATATTTGCTTGGTAACTGATTATTGAATCGTTGCAAATGATACGATTGATTTGGATTATAATAGTAAGGACTTCTAGTAACAACCGTTCTGGTTGCAGCCAGAGCCATTGATGGATATAAAAAAGAAACAAACAAAATCAAATAAATTAAACGACACATTGTAAAATCCTCCAGCATCATTTAAAAAGATTTTTTCTATTTATACATTCTCTAAGTTGGTATACTACAAGGATAGTCTTTCATAATTATATAGTTGTATAATAGATATTTGCTTCGTTATTAAATACTCTATTCATAACGAAAGGAGTTTTTATGTGCGAAATTGATGACATTAAAGCAAGACAAATTTTAGATTCAAGAGGAAATCCAACATTAGAAGTTGATGTAAAACTTATTGATGGTTCATTTGGACGTGCTTCTGTTCCATCCGGCGCATCAACCGGAATTCATGAAGCAAAAGAACTAAGAGATAATATTAAGACGGAATACTTAGGAAAAGGTGTAAAAAAAGCAGTTGATAATGTAAATTCTATAATTACACCAAACCTTTTGGGAGAAGATGCAACAAACCAGCAGCAAATTGACAACCTAATGCTTGAATTAGATGGCAGCTTCAATAAATCAACTCTAGGTGCTAATGCAATTTTAGGAGTATCACTTGCTTGCGCAAAAGCTGCTGCTGATTTTTATGAAATTCCGCTTTACAAATATTTAGGTGGAATTTCAGCAAGAGTTCTGCCTACACCAATGATAAACATTATTAATGGCGGAGCACATGCGAATAACAATCTTGATTTTCAAGAATTTATGATTGCGCCGATTGGAATGTCAAGTTTTACAGACGCACTAAAAGCCGGTTCTGAAATTTTTCAGACATTAAAAAAAATTCTTGCAAATAAAAAATTTTCCACCACCGTTGGAGATGAAGGAGGTTTTGCACCAAACCTCAATTCTACAAGAGAAGCTATCGAAACAATCATATTTGCAATTGAAAAAGCCGGTTATAACACCAAAAATATAAAAATTTGTTTAGATATAGCAGCATCGGAACTATATCAAGAAGGAGAATGTTCGAGCGGAATTTGTTCGCTTAGCAGATACGACTTAAAAGGAGAAAATATAAAATTGACTTCTGAAGAGATGGTTAAGTACCTTTCAGATTTAGTTCGTGATTACCCAATTATATCCATAGAAGATGGTGTAGCTCAAGATGATTGGCTGGGATGGCAAAATTTAACAGAAACATTAGGCAACAAGTGCCAATTAGTTGGTGACGATTTATTTGTAACTAATGCATCACGACTTAAAGAAGGTATTGAAAAACAAATTGCAAACGCAATCTTAATAAAACCAAATCAAATCGGAACGCTAACTGAAACTCTAGATACGATTCTTTTAGCTCAAGAAAATGGGTATAAAACAATAATATCACATCGTTCTGGCGAAACAGAAGATAACTTTATAGCAGATTTAGCTGTGGCAACAAATTGTGGATTGATAAAAACCGGTTCAATATCCCGTAGCGATAGATTAGCGAAATATAATCAATTATTAAGAATTGAAGAGGAATTAGATGCTAACGCCAAATTTATGGGAATAAATTCATTTGCAAAATAAATATAAAATTAAAAATTAAAAAAGCTACAACGATTGACATAAATTATTTATAGACTAGAATTATAATATAACTTAGTATAGTAAGTTAACGTAGTATATTTAATCAAAGAAGGAGATTAATCTCATGGCACGTGAAAAGTATGAACGTACAAAACCGCACGTTAACATTGGTACAATCGGCCACGTTGACCACGGTAAAACAACATTGACAGCAGCTATTACAGGTGTTATGGCTGCAGCTGGTAAAGCACAAGCTAGAAAATTCGATGAAATCGATGCTGCTCCAGAAGAAAAAGCAAGAGGTATAACCATCTCTACTGCTCACGTAGAATATGAAACTGATGCTAGACACTACGCACACGTTGACTGCCCAGGCCACGCTGACTATGTTAAAAACATGATCACTGGTGCTGCTCAAATGGACGGTGCAATTCTTGTAGTTGCTGCTACTGATGGTGCTATGCCTCAAACTCGTGAACACATCTTGTTAGCAAGACAAGTTGGTGTTCCTAACCTAGTTGTATTCTTAAACAAATGCGATATGGTTGACGATCCAGAATTATTAGAATTAGTTGAAATGGAAGTTAGAGAACTTCTTTCTTCATACGAATTCGATGGTGACAACATTCCATTCATCCACGGTTCTGCATTGAAAGCTTTAGAAGCTGTTCAAGCTAATCCAAACATTCAACGTGGTGAAGATAAATGGGTTGACAAAATTTGGGAATTGATGGATGCAGTTGATAGCTACTTCCCAACTCCAGAACGTGATTTGGACAAACCATTCTTGATGCCAGTTGAAGACGTATTCTCAATCACTGGTCGTGGTACAGTTGCTACTGGTAGAGTAGAACGTGGTATCGTTAAAGTTGGTGACGAAGTTGAATTAGTTGGTTTAGGCGAAACTAAGAAAACTACAGTTACTGGTGTTGAAATGTTCAGAAAACAACTTGACCAAGGTCAAGCTGGTGACAACATTGGTGCTTTGTTAAGAGGTATTGATAAGACTGAAATCCAACGTGGTCAAGTTTTATGTAAACCTGGTTCAATCCACCCACACACTAAATTTACTGCTAACGTTTACGTTCTAACTAAGGATGAAGGCGGACGTCACACTCCATTCTTCCCTGGTTACAGACCACAATTCTACATCAGAACAACTGACGTTACTGGTTCAATCAAATTCGACGGCGAAATGGTAATGCCTGGTGATAACGTAGTTATGGAAGTTGAATTAATCAACCCAGTAGCTATCGAAGAAGGTATGAGATTCGCTATCCGTGAAGGTGGTAGAACAGTTGGTGCCGGTGTTGTAGATAAAATTATTGAATAATTTTAATTATCTATAATATTTTAAATAACCTGATTTCAAATGAGATCAGGTTATTTTTTATTCCTAGACGATTTAGTTGTTTTTTAGTATACTTGCTATGGAGATATTTATTATGAAAAAATTTCTTACAGTATTATTTTTATTTATTTTTCAAACAACTGTTTTTGCAGGTTACAATGATATATTTATAGCGGATATTACTTACGATTGGATAAACAAGACTGAAGTTGAAAAAGAAGCAATTATTCAAGAAGTTAAGGATATTATTTTTGAACAATCTGTTGAAAAACAAAAAGATTTTCGTTCTCAATTCAAAGATAGATTGAAAGATAAAAATTATCTGGAAAATTATATGGCAGCAGCTGCAGGCTATAAAGAATATAAGGGTAATAATATTTCCGCTTTTTATTTTAAAAAGATGAAAAGTCTTTATATGTATGCACTCCAAGATAAAAAAGATGTGTCAAAAGCTTATTACTATGATGCTTTAGGACATTTAAAATATGTTGATTTTATTAATGGCGAATATCCGGATTACCCATATTATTCAATTCAATACAGAATAAGTGGAACTCCGGTTAGTGCAATATTTTTTGTATCAAAAGATTGCCAATATTTATTTACGCCAAAAGGTGAATTTAAAGGTGTTTGGTATAAACACAATTTATACAATAAAAATTCTAATATTATTTTAAAGAGAACAACATATTAATATTATAAACAAAATCAACAATCAAAGCTTGCAAATATTGTTTGTTTATAATATTATGAATTTACGGCGACATGGCCAAGTGGTAAGGCAGAAGCCTGCAAAGCTTTTATCCCCAGTTCGAATCTGGGTGTCGCCTTTTTTATTTAACAAATCAATATAGAGTTGTATGGAAAATATAGAATTAAAACATTTTTGGGAGCAAGTCAAAGAAGAATTAATCAGTACATTGCCCGAAAATGCTCATCCTTGGATTTATCCCCTAGAAGTTTCTGGATATGATAAAGGGGTTTTAACAGTCGTAACCGGTCAAATGATGGGACGTGATTTATTAAGACGCAATCATTATGAACAAATGAACTCTGCATTAAAAAAAATTTCTGGAGAAAAAAACGCAAGATTTGTTATCATTTATGATGAAAACGCTGCAAAAACTTTAAAAAGAGAAACAGAAAAAATTCAAAAAAAGATTAGCGAAAAAAATTTAAAAGAAGTTGCAATGGAAAACTTAAGCAACATGCAATCTTCATCAAATTTAAATTTAAAGTACAAATTTGAAAATTTTGTTCTTGGCGAAAATAGTAAATTTGCTTATGCCGCAGCTAAAGCCGTAGCGGAGAATCCTGCTACAAAATATAATCCACTTTTTATATATGGAAACTCTGGATTAGGCAAAACTCACTTGATGCAGGCTATTGGGCATTATACAATATTTAACAATCCTAAATTAAGAGTTAAATATACTAAAACAGAAGACTATGTCAATGACTACATATCTAACAGCCGCAAAACGAACGGTAATATAGAGAACATGTCTAAATTTAACAAAAAATATACGAATATTGACATAATCTTGATTGATGATATTCAATTTATTGAATCAAAAATGAAATCAATGGAAAATTTACAATACACTTTTGATAGCTTATATAACAAAGGTAAACAAATTGTAATTACATCAGAC
Source organism: uncultured Candidatus Melainabacteria bacterium (assembly GCA_934757255.1). Lineage (GTDB taxonomy): Bacteria > Cyanobacteriota > Vampirovibrionia > Gastranaerophilales > Gastranaerophilaceae > CAG-196. Next base: position 6,265 of record CAKVLL010000043.1, read on the forward strand.
AGAGTTCCCAAAGAAATCCCAAAGCTTACGGCAGCATTATGTTCAAGATTTGAAATGGGATTAATGATTGAACTAACTCCGCCAGAATTAGAAACTAGAATTGAAATTATTAGAAAAATTGCGCGTGATAATGATGTTCAATGTGATGAAAAAGCCTTATTTTATGTTGCTCGTCATTTTTCAAATAATGTAAGAGAATTAGAAGGTGCATTTACAAAGGTTTGTGCTTATTCTGAAATTTCAGGAGAACCACTTACATTAGACTTAGCAAAAAATGTTTTAAAATGTAAAGATAACGACGAAAGTATTGATTTTAATAAAATCGCAAATATTACAGCCAGTTATTACAACGTTGAATTAAAAGATATCAAAGGAACTGCAAGAGGACAAAATGTTTCTATTGCAAGACATGTGTCTATATTTTTGTGTCGCGATATAACTAATCAAAGTTTTGAAAATATCGCTGAATATTATAATAAAAAACATACAACAATAATGTATGCTTACGAAAAAATTAGAAAAGAAAAGTCTAAACCAGAAATTGCAACTGCCATAAGGGAGATAAAGCAAGCATTAAAAGTGGTTTAATCCATCAGGCACTCGTTATATTTTGGACTTTATGGTAAAAATAAAACATAATAAGATTAGGGATTCGATTATGTTTGATAATATAAAATTATTAATTTATTCAAAATCTATAGATAAATGCATTGCAGAAAAAAATTATGATTTAGCCCTTGAAAAGCTAAATTACCTAATAACACAAGAATATAAACTATCTGAAACATTTCTTAGACGAGGAAAACTTTGCCACAAGTTATTAATGTTAGAAGATGCATATTCTGATTTTACTTACATAATAACTCATTGTGCAAAAAAAGAATATGCATACTATGAACGTTTAAATCTAAATTTTGAAATTGCTAATTTTTATGAAGCAGTAATGGATGCTGATAAAATACTAACTTGGGATGAAAACAATTTTAATGTAAAACGAATAAAACTTTTATCTCTTGCATATTTGAATGAAACAGATATCGCAAAATCATACATAACTAATATTTTTGAGAGCAACAAATATAAATCAATTCAATTTTTGTTTAAAGAAGTCGCACAAACCCTTGCAAATGACGAACTTTCTAAAGCTCTAAAATTACTGGAATTAATAGAACTGATAGATCCAAATAATCCAATAAAACTTTTAAAAGAAGCGACTATTTATGGGATGGCAAATGAAATTGAAAAACAAAAAGATATCTTAAAAAAAATCGATTCAGTATTCCCAAAGTATTTCATATCTCATTTTAGATTTTCTGACATGTACAAAGAAAAAGACTTAATGGAAATTTATTTTCTTTTGGAACTCAAAATTTTTGACAAACAAAATTTATTTGCATACCCAATGTCTATTTTAGAAGGATATAAAAATTATTTAGAAGGACATATTATTGATGCTAAAGAAAGCTTTGAAAAAGCAACAAAAATAAATCCTAATAAACCGGAAGCTTATGTTTTGCTTGCTCAAACTCTTCAATTAATGTCTGGTTATGATAATCCTGAATACAAAAATGAAGCAGAAAAAAATTACAAAACAGCAATGGAAATTTATCGTAAAGATAATCTAAATGATAAAGTAAACGAAATGCGTAAACAGTTAAAACACTTAAATTCAAGTTTATCAATTATCTAATACTTTAAACATGTTTATTATATTTATTATATAATAACTTTATGGTTAGATTATTCGATGGTAAAAGTGTAACAAAGGTATCACATCTAATATTTAAGATTTTAAAGATTCAGGAGCTTTTTACAAGGATTATTGAAGTTAATAATCCGGACAAAATGCCTTGCATATATGCAATGTGGCATGCGCATCAGTTTTGTGTTCACGGTATTAGACACCGCTCAAAATTGCATGTTTTGGTAAGTCGTTCTCGCGATGGTGAAATTATTGCAGATGTTGTTGAACGTTGGGGTTTCAAAACCGTCCGAGGATCTAAAGGCAAAAAAGGCGCTGTTGAAGCCACTATGCAGATGATTTCTATACTAAAATCAGGTGAAAATTGTGCAATGATGGTTGATGGTCCAAAAGGTCCTGCAAAAGTCGTTAAAGACGGCGTAATAAAGATTGCCAAAATGGCAGGCGTTCCAATTGTGCCTGTTTATTGGTATTCAAAGAATTTTACTTTCGCAAAGTTCCCTTCTTGGGATGAAATGCGTTCTCCAATTTTTGCAACTAATCTTATAAATCTTTATGGTGAGCCAATTTATGTTCCGCAAGATGGAGATGATAAGGCAGAAGAGGAAGCAAGACAAAAGTTGCAACAAAGTTTGGAACAATTAGAAAAAGACGCGCCAAAAGCGTTTGATGAGGTATATCAATTCGGATTATGGAAAAAATAAAACTTCTTGCAATTCAAATGGAATCTGCAATCGGGGATGTGGCTTTAAATATTGAAACAGTTAGAAATTTACTAAGAGCAAATTTGGACAAATACGGCAATGTTGATTTAGTATTTTTGCCTGAGTTGTGGACTGTTGGCTGGGATTGTCCGTCTTTTCCCGCTAGCGCTGAAACTTTAGACGAGTCTAAAGCTGTTAAAATGTTGCAAGAAATTGCTAAAACTTATAACGTTAACATCGTCGGAGGAAGTTTTGTAGAAAAACAAGCTGACAAGCTTTATAACACTTGTCCTGTAATAAATCGAAATGGAGAATTAGTTTGTACATATAATAAAAATCATCTTTATTCTTATAACGGCGATACTGAAAATCAATATATAACAGTTGGTTCAAATCCTGTTATGGTTGAGCTTGACGGCGTAAAAATCGGGTTAACAATTTGTTATGACATTCGTTTTCCTGAAATTTATCGAGCATATAGAATATCAGGTGCTGATTTATTGGTAAATATGGCAGCTTGGCCAAAATCAAGAAAAACTCATTGGGATACATTAACGCGAGCAAGGGCGATTGAAAATCAAACTTTTATGGTTGCGCTTACTCAAACAGGGTTATTAGCTGACGGAGTGGAAAATCTTGGGCACTCTTTGATTTACGACTTTGAAGGTAAGATTTTGGATGAAATTGAAGAAATTGAAGGCGGAATTTACGCTGAAATAGATTTAAAAGCAATGTACGATTTTAGAGCAAACTGTCCAAGTATAAACGATATTAAAGACTCGTATGAGGTTATAAAAAAATGAAAAAAATATTAGCAATATTAATGATGTTTGCGCTTACTCTCGGAGCGAACGCTAAAACAGCAGTAAAAAGAGATTTCTCAAGCGTAATTAATGAATCAGGGATTGAAAAAAATGCAATATCAATTTCTATAAAAGATTTGAACAGCGGAAAGCCTGTTTATGAATTGAATGAAAAAATGCTTATGCATCCTGCGTCAGTTCAAAAGCTTTTAACATTGCCTGCTGCAGTGGACGCTTTAGGTGAAGATTATGAATTTACAACAAAAATTTATAAAAGAAATTCGGACTCTTTTGTCGTAAAGCTTGGTGCTGACCCGTATTTAACAAGTGATGATTTGAAGAAACTTGTAAATAATGTTAATCTTGAAACTAAGAGAATTTATATTGATGACAGTATTTTAGAGAAAAAAGACTGGGGCGAAGGCTGGCAATGGGATGATGACATGAACGTTCTTATGCCAAGATTTAATTCCTATAATTTGGATAGAAACTTAATCAAAATAACGGTTATGCCGACAGTAGAAAGCCAAAGCGCAACAATTATTAATCCGAGCAAATATCCGATTGTTTTCTTTAACCATGTTGTAACAGGTAAAGAAAACAATGTAAAAATTTCCAGAGATAATTCAGTTTCAGCGAATACTTTACTTCTTGAAGGGACTGTAAATAAGCCTGTAACTTTGTATGTTCCGACAAATAATTTAAAAAGATATTTTAATATCAAATTAACCAACGCTTTAGGCGATAAAAAAGTTTATTTGAAAGAAAATTTTATAGTTGATAAAGTTTCTGCAAACGATAAAGAATTAGACAAAATAACCCATACTATTTCCATTGCAATTGATGATGTTTTAAAAAACAGCAACAATATGGTTTCTGAAACTGTTGCAAAACTTGCAGGCGGGAAAGTTTACAATGACAGAGGAACAGATATTTACGGCATCAAAGTCTTTAACAAATACTGTGAAAAACAAAGTTTGGATACTTCTAAAATTCGCTTGACTGACGCTAGCGGTGTTTCTAAAAACAATTTAGTTACAACAGATTTTATTTCAGAATATCTAGTAAAAAATAAAGACAGCAAAGTTTTAGAGCACTTGCCAACTCCTGGTCAAGGGACTTTGACACACAGAATGTTACCTATAAAAGAAAACTTGAGAGCAAAAACAGGAACTTTATCTGATACAAGTTCGATTGCAGGATTTTTAACAACAAAACACGGTAACAAATACGCGTTTGCAATAATCATAAACGATACAACCTCCACCATACCTGATATGAAAATGCTGGAAGATTACTTAATTAGAGAAGCATACCTTAGATTATAATAACTCCTAAATATGAAAATATTTTTTCATTGCCTCATGAATTCTATAATTTATAACAGAAGCGGCTTTTTGAGGAGGGGCAAGTCGTCTAAGAGCGTCTTCTACTAGTGACATTGCAGCTTGCGAACTTCCCTCTGATATTTCTGTAAGCACATTAATAGAATGTTTAAAAACTTTTGCCATATCATTATCAACAGAGCAATAATTTTTTGCATCTAAAATACTTTTTGTCATTTTTGCACAAAAATCATAAGCCTTAAGCGTAGGTGTTTCTATTTCTTTAAATACTCCAAACGGCAACTTCTTAGACAAAATTGCAAGTTCATCTTCTGAATAAAGCGTATTGCCATTAAGAAACGTACAACTACTTAAAGGAGAACTCGTATGTAAAAACATTACTGTATCACCTTGTACGTCAGCTTTTGGAAATAATAAGGAATATTGTTTCAACTCCTTTAAGCTATCCAAATCATTCTGACCTTGATTATTTAATTGCATTGCTACAAAGGTAAAACGATTATTTTCAAGAGAATTGTCGTATGTAATTAAATTTTTATACCCTTTAAAATTAAATTTTTGTAAATTATTATTTATGTTCATACTCTATTAAAACACCTAAAAAAATTTTTTGCTATTAAAAATAAATTATTTTATAATATTTTTATGAATAAAAAATCTTCGTTTGCAGGTAGCTTTTATCCGGAAAAACCGGAAGAATTAAATAATTTATTAAATTCGTTTAAAGAAAAACAAACTTTTGATTATAAATCAAAAGCAATCATAGTTCCACATGCCGGCTATGCATATTCCGGTCATGCTGCAATGGCAGCTTTTCAACATTTAGAGCCAAGTGAAAATATTTTCATAATAGCACCGAGCCACAAGGAAAGTTTTAACAATATAGCTTTACCGGAGTATTCATTCTTTGAAACTCCGCTTGGAAATTTGGAAGTCAATAATAAATTGATAGCAGAAATTGCAGAAAAATTCCCAAGTATTATTGCAGATGAAATTTTTGAAAACGAACACTCAATTGAAGTTCAGCTGCCTTTTATACAAAATATATTTTTACCGCAAAAACAGAGTGCAGTAGATTTTGTAAAAAATTTAAAGAAAATCGGTCATAAAATAAGAATTGTGCCTATTTTAGTTGGAAACTGTGATTACAGGCTAATTTCAGATTTAATTTCAACTTATTGGGAAAATTCTTCTTTCGTAATATCTTCTGATTTAAGCCACTATTATTCTTTACAAGATTGCAGGCAAATTGACACTTACACTGCAACAATTATTGAAACAGGAAAAATTAAGTTCTTAGAGCCAATTCAAGCTTGTGGGATGATTGGCATAAAAGGACTTGTAGACTTTGCAAACAATAATGATTGTACAATGATTAGAGCTGAAATGTATTGTTCAGGAGATATAAGTGCAGAAAAAGATAAAGTTGTAGGTTACGGTTCTTGGTTTATGTATACAGATTCAAGAAACGATTTTATTGAAAAATATTACATAAAATATGTGCTAGCGGCAGCTAGAGCAAGTATTTTGGCATCAATAAATGAAGAAGAGTTTGTTCCGCATAAAATTCCAACGGTTTTGACTCAATTTGGTGCGTCTTTTGTGACCTTAAAATTGAATGGTGAACTTAGAGGATGTATCGGTTCAATTTATCCAACCAAACCTTTAATTTTAGATATTATTGACAATGCTAAAAATGCTGCATTTCAAGATCCTCGTTTTGAACCACTTGCAATGGATGAATTTGACAAACTCGAAATTTCGGTTTCAATTTTGTCTGCAATAGAAAAAATAGAATTTAAAGACGAAAGAGATTTGTTATCCAAAATATATCCATATGGAATTATTCTTGTAGAGCGAGATAAACGAGCTGTTTATCTTCCTATTGTTTGGGAACAATTACCAGATAGAGAGATTTTTTTAAACTCTCTAAAAGAAAAAGCCGGCTTAGAGCCGAACTATTTCTCTAGAACTATAGAAGCGTACAAGTTTGACGCACTGTATATTGAAGAATAACTACAAATGTTTTTCAATATTTGTAATTATAGTACTTTTTGGCATCAAACCAACTAAGCGTTCAACAACTTCGCCATCTTTAAATACTAAAAGAGTTGGAAGTCCGCTCACTTGGTATTTCTTAGCAGCTTCGATATTTTCGTCGGTATCGATTTTTGTGAATCTTACGCTGCCATCAATATCGCGTTCAACTTCTTCTAAAATTGGACCTAATTTTCTGCAAGGACCACACCAATTTGCAAAAAAGTCCACAACAGTTACGCCTTCGTGATTTAGAACTTCCATGTCAAACATATCAGTATTAATTTCTTGAACCATAATTACCTCTCTTTAATGGTTAATAATACCCTCAATTGCCTTCGGCATCCTCCCTCCAAGTGAGGGAAGTCACCTGTATTTATAGAACGTTTTAAGTAGGTTGGGCTTTCAGCCCAACAAACACAAATACTGTCGTTGGGCTGAAAGCCCAACCTACTTATTTTATCGAATTGTAGTGTTCTTTCTTGGAGTATGTGTTATTAAAATTCTCCATCCTTTTGTAACTCCATATTACCACATATAATATATTCATGCTATCATACTGTTAGGGAGAAATAAAAGGGTTTAAAAATGCCGAGAAAAAAAGAAATAGAAATAGTTTTAGATACTGAAACAACAGGTCTTGATTACACTAGAGAAAGAATTATTGAATTTGCTGCGGTAAGATTAGAAAATGGAAAAATTAAAGACGAATTTCAAACTTTAATTAATCCGCATCAACATATCAGAAAATCAAGTATTGCAGTTCATGGAATAACCCAAGATATGGTAGAAGATGCACCAAGCGAAGAAGAAGTTTTACCTAAGATTTTAGAATTTATCGGTGATTATCCGATTGTTGCTCATAATGTGATTTTTGATTATTCATTCTTGAATGAAGCAAAACTAAGGGTTTTTGGCGAAAAATTAGAAAATCCAAGAATTGATTCACAAGTTATGTTCAAAGAAATTGCGCCGGATTTAGAATCTCACGGACTGGAAGCTTTAACGAAAAGATTTAATGTAGAATTAAACAATCATCATAGGGCTATGGCTGATACGATGGGATTAGCATTAGCTTATCCGAAACTTAAAAAATTGTATTTACAAAGACTTGATTGGCAGAAAAAACAACTTCAAAATGTAGATTATTTGTTTGATAGATATTTAAGAATTCA
>CAKVLL010000044.1 GCA_934757255.1 uncultured Candidatus Melainabacteria bacterium
TGTTTTTCTAATGTTAATTCTGACATTTTAATCTCCTTGTCTTTTCCAGTCCGTTCGGACTTTTTCTATTACTACTTGTTAATTTATATTATACCTCATAAAAAAATCATGACACAGTTGTTTAAACAACATTTATAAAGATTTTATAAATATTTAATTTTTTGTCCTCAATTTTTGTTGAGTTCTAAATATAAAACTTTTTATTGTAGAAAAATATCCGGTTGCCAGCACTAAAGAAGCCGCCACCCAAGCAATTGGTCCTGCATAAAATACTCCATAATAACTTATTTTTACAGCTAAAAATACAGCAGCAAAAGAACGCATCAAAAGTTCACCCACAGAAGCCAATAGAGGTATTGTAGCACGTCCCAAACCTTGTAGTGCATTTCTATAAATAAATATTTGCGCTAAAAAGAAGTAAAACAAAGAACTAATAAACAAATAATCATGTGCAATTTTTACAACATCTTCATTTTTATAACCAACAAAAATTCTTACCAAATCTCCGCCCCAGAAGTGCATTATAAAAGCCATAAAAATACTTAAACCTAAATTAATTAAAGATGCTCGTTTTACACCAAACCTTATTCTTGAAAACTTTTTTGCACCATAGTTTTGAGCAACAAAAGAAGCTAAAGCGACACCAAAAGAAATCATTGGCAATGTTGCGATTTGTTCTATTCGAAGAGCTGCAGTAAATGCAGCAATAACGTTTGCGCCAAAAGTATTACATACACTTTGAATAATTAAAATACTTAATCCCAAAATTGCAAATTGCACTGCCATAGGAATTCCAACTCTCAAATGCTCCATTGCAAATTGATAGCCATAATTCCAATCAAAAATCCAATCATTTTTCTTAAGATGTAAAATTGGGAATTGCTTTTTTACATACCAAACACAAAGCAAACCTGAAAATCCTTGAGAAAGAATTAGCGCAAGCGCTGAACCCGGAACACCTAAATTGAATTTCAAAATAAAAAGTAACGCTAAAAATATATTCAAAATTGACGCAATAATCAAACAATAAAGTGGTGTCATGCTATCGCCAAGCGCGCGAATTATACTTGCCAACAGATTGTAAAAATTTGCAACAAAAAGCCCTAAAACAACAATTTGAATATAATAATACGCGTCTTTATAAATTTCTTGTGGTACATTCATTAAATACAGAATTTGATGCATAAAAATTGCACAAACAGCTGTAAAGATTAAAGTAAACGCAAAACTTAAAATTGTCGACATCGTAACAGAACGACGAACCTCTTCCTCATTTTTTGCACCAAATTTTTGTCCTGTAATAACTGAAAATCCGTTAGTCAAACCAACAATTATAAACATTATCAAGAAAAACAGAGGAGAAACGGCTCCAACAGCAGCCAAAGCATTCATTCCAAGAGTTCTTCCGACAATTATAATATCCGCAACATTATAGAACTGCTGAAAAATGTTTCCGATAAGCAAAGGAATCGAAAACAGCAGCATTAACCTTAACGGTGCTCCCTTTGTTAAATCATTTATCATATTTCGCTAGCCTTTATGGTCGATAATATAATTCTAGCATAGACATTTTGTTTCTCAAATTGTTATTTCTATGTCATCTGCTCTTAAGAGCTTACGCTCTACCGAAAATCCGCTCTCCCCTCCAAGGGAGAAGCCGTGAAATACGTTAATCTGACGCAAGTTATGGCTTCTCCCTTGAGGGGAGAAGCTGGCGAAGCCTGATGAGGGTGATAGAGAAAAGTAGGGTGCAAATTTTTGCACCAATAACTGTTAATAAAAAAGGGGAAATTGGTTTAAACCAATTTCCCCTTTTCCAATTATACAAGCACCTTAAACCGACGCCAAATCCTCTTTAAACACTTTTCCAATACAAGAATATTCAAAACCTCTCTCAATAAGTCTATTGCCATCGTATTGGTTTCTACCGTCGAAAATCACAGGTGTTTTCATCAAAGATTTTATTCTGTCAAAATCAGGTCTTCTGAATTCGTTCCACTCAGTCAAAAGTAACATTGCATCCGCCTGTTCTAAAGCATCATAAGAAGATTTACAGTATTTAATTGTATCTTTAAAATAGAATTCTGCGCAGTCGTAAGCTTTTGGGTCGTATGCTTGAACCTTCGCGCCACGTTCTAATAAAGCATTGATGATAGTAATTGCCGGTGCTTCACGCATATCGTTTGTTTTTGGTTTGAATGCTAAACCCCAAACCGCGAATATTTTTCCGCTCAAATCATCGCCAAATCTATTTAAGATTTTTTGAATAAATATTTGACGTTGTTTCTTGTTGATATCATCAGCTGTTTTTAACATTGAATAGTCGCAGCCATTATCCATCGCAGTTTTAGTTAAAGCTTTTACGTCTTTTGGGAAGCAACTTCCACCGTAGCCAAGCCCTGGGAATAAGAATTTTGAGCCGATTCTTGAATCAGAACACATGCCAATTCTTACCATTTCAGCGTTTGCACCTACTTTTTCACAGATATTTGCAATTTCATTAGCGTAAGATATTTTTACGGCTAAAAAAGAATTTGCCGCGTACTTTGTCATTTCTGCAGATTTAACATCCATCATAATCACAGGGTTACCGGTTCTTAAGAATGGAGCATAAAGTTCTTGCATAATTTCAGATGCTCTTTTGGAATTAGAACCAATTACAACTCTATCCGGTTTTAAGAAATCATCTACTGCAGCACCTTGTTTTAAGAATTCCGGATTAGAAACTACATCAAATTCAACATTTGTTTGAGTTTTGATAATTTCAGTTACTCTATCCGCAGTACCAACCGGCACGGTTGATTTATCAACAATAACAGTATATTTTTCAATTGATTGACCAATCGATTTAGCGACTTGTTCAACGTATTTCAAATCAGCAGAGCCGTCTTCGCCTTGTGGTGTTCCAACAGCAATAAAACAAACTAAAGATTCCGCTACAGCTGATTTAATATCAGAAGTAAAATGCAATCTTTCTTCGCCAACATTCACCTTAATCAAATCTTCAAGCCCAGGTTCATAAATTGGAATAATGCCGTTTTTTAACTGTGTAAGTTTTTCTTCGTTGTTATCAACACAAATTACGTTATTCCCCATCTCTGCAAGACAAGTCCCAACAACAAGCCCAACATAACCGGTGCCAATTACACATATTTTCATTTATATCTCTCCTTTTAATTTTTTATCAAAATATTTTATAGTCTTGTCCAAACCTTCGCTCAATTTAATTTGAGGTTCCCAGTTTAATTTGCTTTTTGCAAGCGTAATATCCGGGCGTCTTTGAGTCGGATCGTCTGATGGAAGCGGTTTGTAGATAATTTTCAAATCCTTGTTAATTTTTTCTCTAACAAGTTCCGCTAATTCTTTTATTGTGAATTCTCCTGGGTTGCCGGTGTTAACAGGTCCTAAGAACTCATCTTCGGATGCCATCATTTTTACAATTACGTTAATCAAGTCATCAACGTAGCAGAATGAGCGAGTTTGAGAACCGTCGCCGTAGATTGTCAAATCTTCACCACGTAGCGCCTGACAAATAAAGTTTGAAACAACTCTACCATCGTTTGGATCCATAAATGGTCCGTAGGTGTTGAAAATTCTGATAACCTTGATTCGTACTCCGTAAATTCTGTGGTAATCGAAGTAAAGACTTTCGGCACAGCGTTTGCCTTCGTCGTAACAAGCGCGAATGCCGTTTGGATTAACGTTTCCTCTATATGACTCGACTTGTGGGTGAACAAGTGGTTCGCCGTAGACTTCACTCGTAGAACTTTGTAGAATTTTTGCATTGTTTTTTCTTGCAAGTTCTAACATGTTTATTGCGCCGAATACGCAAGTTTTGGTTGTGAATATTGATCTTTCGCCTTGGTAAGCCGGAGGTGAAGCCGGACAAGCAAGGTTATAAATTTCGTCGATTTTTTCGTCAATTTCGAGCGGTTCTATAATGTCATGCTCGATGAAGCGAAAACGTGGATTGTCTAGAAGTTCTTTAACGTTATTCAAAGAGCCTGTGTAGTTGTTGTCTACACAAATAATTTTGTTGTTCTCATCTTGTATTAATCTTTTGCAAAGATTCGAACCAATAAATCCGGTCCCACCGGTGATTAAGATCGTGTACATATATCATCTCCCTTATTTTTATTAACCAAATCAATTAAAATTTGACCAACATGGTCAAATGTAAAAAGATGTCTATTGTTAAATATATTATTTCTATAATTTTGAATTTCTTCCTTAGACATTTTTTTTATTTTTAATAAATCATCTTTATCCTTAATTAAAATTGCCATTTTTTTATTTATTAATTCTTTATACAAATTATGTTCAGTATGAGAAATTAATGGAATAATTCCATTCATCAAATAACATACGTCTTTATTAGGATTATTTATAAATGCATAATACAATTCTTTACTAGAATTTTTGTTACAATATGCTTGTTGTCCCTCTAAAGAAAAATAATATTGCTTATTTTTTTCAAATTTTTCAACACTATTGTCAAAAATGTCATAAAAATGTGATAACCCAAAACAAACAGCATTGTGTTTAAGATAGAATTCATGCCTATCATTTAATATATTACTTAAAGAATTACTACCAGCTAAATAATATACATTTTTTCTTCCTTTTATTCTTTTATGAAAAAATCTTTGTATTTTTACATTACTTACAAATGGATAAAACAATGTGTTCATTTTTTTATAATCAAGGGGAGTTGAACAAATAATTCGCCCCATTGAAATATAACTTTTTTCAAATTTTAATGATTTATTGTTATGAACAAACTTTTCAAGTGGAGTTTCTATCCAGCCAAAAAGATGTTTTTTATTTAAAGCATTAGGAATATTAGATAAAACAAAATCTTTTACTGCACTGTTATCAAACATTAAAATATCACAATATTTTATTTTTTCATCAAAAATTTCAATCATTTTTGAAGAGGCAAATCCAGTGTCACCATTAAAATACCTAATAACTTTCGCTCCAAATTGATTTTCTATATTAGCTCTTGATATTTTGTACAGTACATCTAATTCAATTAAGCCTTTCTCTTTTAATTTTTCATTATTTTTAAAAGAATTTACATCTCCTCCAAAATTGCCTCCGCCTAAAACAATTGTATTTTTATTTAATCCTAAAGATTTTATAAAATTTTCTGAATCATTCCAATAAATTAATTCTGCACCAATGCTCTTAAGAATGCCTAGATTTGCAGTCCATAATATCTCTTTTGTTAATATAACTTTTAAAGAAAACCCTCGTTCTATAAAATATTTAAAGCTGTCAATAAACCAGCAGCCTTCACCTATAAGAATTATTTTTCTATCATTTGTTAAATTTGTTTGTACAAATTCTTGTTTTAAATTTTTGTATTGTTGTATTATGTTTTGTCCAAGTTTTCTAGAATCTTCATCATAATTCCAAAGGATTTCAGTTCCTTTATATTTTTCTTTAATATCATTCATATTCGGATTTAAAATATCAAATCCCCATTTTTGTTTCCAATAACTATAATCGTGTTGTAAAATTTTTGAACGCCAAGACTGATATTTTCTTGTAAATACTTGAATCCCAAAAACATAATATTTTTTTCTTACATTTGTTTCTTTCTTTTTAAAAACTTGAACTCCTAATAAATGATATTTAGTTTTTCCACTTTTAGTTTTCTTATTAAATAACCAACTGAATTTATTCTTATTTCTAGACCAGTTTGCCGGATTTCTATCTCCTCTCATTGAAAAACGATGACAAACCTCTATATCAGGTAAATAAAAACATTTTTTACCATATAACCTAAATGACAAATAAAAATCATCATCCTCTATCCATAACGGATAATTTTCATCAAAACCACCAATTTTAAGGGCTGTTTCTCTATCACAAAATGTTAAAACACCGAGAGCCATATCACATTCAGCTACTTCATCAATAATTTTAGCAAGATCTTTTATTGGCTTTGTTTTATCGTCCCATTTTCTTTTTCCAATTTGTTCTGTTGGTTCTTTTCCTCTATCTACCAACCCCGTTGGAGAAATTACAGAGCGACCTATTGCATGCAAATTGCCATCATCAATTAAAACTTTACTTGTAATTACACCAATTTTTTCAGGATTTATATAATAAAAATCTAAAAATTTCTCTACAAAGCTTTTTGTTTCAATAGTAGCATCACCATCACATCTAATTATAAAATTACCTTTTGCTGCATATAAACATTTATTCAATGCATTAATTATGCCTTTATGTGGTTCTGCAATTATTTGCATATTATTAATTTTTCCTGAATTTTGCCATTTATATAACAACTCAAGACCATCATCTTCAGAACCATCATCACATACTATGAATTCATAATTTTCATAGGTATTATTTATTACAAATTTTTCAAAGAATAAATCCAAAACATGTTGATTATTGTAATTTGGCAATATAAATGAAATTAAAGGTTTTTCAGTTGTCATTATTTTTTCTCCCATCTTATGTAGTCTTTTCCAAATAATCTTAAATAAATTTGTTTATTACTAATTTTCAAAGCAATAATTTTACTTCTTTTATCTTTAAAAGCTTTATTTTTTTGTTTTTTTATAAAATATTCATAGAATTTTTCTTTGTCTTTAATTAAAAGATTAAAAATCTTTTTAGAAACTTTTTGAAAAAATATCTTGTCCAAAATCCCTTTTTCATAAGCATTAAGAAATTCATTTGAATACTTGTCTATAAATTCTCGATGATACTCTTCAGAAATTCTTTCCAAATTCCACATATAAACGTTATACTGATTTATCCATTTATACTCTTCTACATATTTTTGTATTTTGGGATTGTCTTGCAAAAAACTATCAATTTCTTCGAATTCTCTACAAATTGCAAACACTTTGCCTTTTGACTTTACAGAAGAAAACTCATTATCTTGTCTGTAATGTATATAAGAATTGGGAGTTAATACAAAACGATTTGCTAATGCGGTTGTCTTAAATGCAAATGATATATCCTGATAACTAGCACCAGCAGTTTCTAAATACCTAATTTCGTTTTCTTTTAAAAATGTATTTTTATATATAGCAGACCAGACACTGGCTGGAATTGTTAAAATATCACCAGAATTTTCAATATTTATAACTTTGTTATGAATAAACTTTGAATTACTATAAAAACGCTCATTTTTAGCAGATTTAGTAAAATATTTAAACCAATCTGACTTTACAACATCAGCATCATTATTTTTTGCTATATTATATAAATCCTCGAACATATTTAATTCTGCAAAATCATCTGATTCTACAAAACCAATATATTCACCTGTAGCATTATCTATACCAACATTATATGCTTTTCCAAGTCCTTCATTGGTTTTATGTATAACTTTTAGGCGTTTATCGCGTTGGGCATATTCATCACATATAGATGGACAAAAATCGGTTGATCCATCATCTACAAGAATTATTTCAATATCTTTTAATGTTTGATTAACAATACTGTCCAGACATTCTCGTAGATATTTTTCCACATTATAAATAGGCACTATTACAGAAACTTTTGGCATTAATTAGCACTCCTATTCATAACCTTTTCCCACTCATACGCGCTTTTTACGCTATCTTCGATTGTTCTTTTTGGCTGCCAGCCTAGCAAAGTTTTTGCCTTAGTTGCGTTAGCATACAGTGCTTCTGCATCACCGGCGCGTCTTGCAACTGTTTCCACCGCAATCTTTTTATTCAGCACTTTTTCGCAAACATCAAAAATATTTTTTACACTATCTCCTTTTTCTGTGCCAAGATTAAATGCTTCGGAACGATTTTCTTTTGTCAAAAATTCCAACGCCAATCTATGCGCTTCGGCTAAATCTTCAACATTCACATAATCTCTTACACAAGTTCCATCCGGTGTATTATAATCATCTCCAAATATCTTAAATGTTTTGCCCTCACCAAAAGTCGATTTAAGGATATTAGGTATCAAGTGTGTTTCAGGCTCATGCCATTCTCCAACGCGAGTTTTTGCATCACATCCGGCAACGTTAAAGTATCTCAACCTAATAGATTTTAAGCCATAGGCTGTATCATAATCCTTCATTATCTGTTCAACCATCAACTTTGACGCGCCATAAGGACTTACCGGAATTTGCGGATGTTTTTCGTCCACAGGAACATAAGTTGGGTTGCCATAAGTTGCACAAGTAGATGAAAACACAATCTTTTTGCAGCCAAATTTAAGCATTGTATCCAAAAGATTAAGTGTACCAACAGTATTATTTCTATAATATTTTGCCGGATTTTCAACAGACTCTCCTACTAGTGCAAAAGCCGCAAAATGCACTACCGCGTCTATTTGGTATTTTGCAAAAACTTTCTCAATATCTTCAATATTGCGCAAGTCACCTTTTTCAAACTTTACATCCCCCAATTTCTGCAGAGTCTGAACTGTTTCTATATGACCATTCTCAAGATTATCAAAAATAACAATCTCAAATCCGGCATTCAGAAGGTTGATCACCGTATGGCTACCAATATATCCGGCACCACCTGTTACCAAAATCATTATTTAATCTCCTTATCAAAAAATTCCAAGGCTTTTTCAACTGCCAAATCCATATTATAGTATTTGTATCCGCCTAATCTGCCTACAAAATACAATCCATCAATCTTTTTAGCTTCTTCTTGATATTTAGAATACAATGCCAAGTTTTCAGAATTCGCAATCGGATAGTAACGTTCATTTTTACCCAATTCAAACTGTTGTGGGTATTCTATAGAAATAATCGTTTTATCGGATTTTTCATCCAAGAAATATTTATGTTCGGTTATTCGAGTAAAATCATAATTGTTTGGATAATTAGTCATCACCGTTTTTTGGTAATATTCTTTATCCAAAGTCTGGATATCAAACTCCAAGCTTCTATATGGTAATTGACCGAATTTGTAATCAAAGTATTCATCAATAGCGCCGGTATAGAAAACTCTGTCAAATTTTTCGCCAACAGACTTAAAATCAGTATTCAAGCGGACTTCAATACAAGGATGGTCAAGCATGTTTTTAACCATTGCGGTATATCCGATTTGCGGAATAGCTTGGTATTTATCCTGAAAATATCTGTTATCATGGCTTATATAAATCGGAACACGCGCCGTTACAGTCGGATCAATATCTTCCGGCTTCAATCCCCATTGTTTGGTTGTATAATTCTTAAACATGTTTTCGTAAACATAATCGGACAAGAATTTCAAATCCTCATCATTATTTTCTTTTAGTTTAAGAATTGGAACCTTAATTCCATAACCATAAGTTTTTATAAGTTTTTCTTCTAATCTTTGAGCCATTGAATTAGAAAATACTTCATAGAGCGTTGTCAAATTAAAAGGAATAGTAACAAAATTTCCTTCCATAACAGCATTCGGTTTCAAGAAAAAATAATGCCATTTTGTGAATTTTGAAAGAAAATCCCAAACTTCTTTATTGTTTGTATGAAAAATATGAGGACCGTATTTGTGAACAGTTATTCCTGTTATTTTATCCTTATAATCATAAATATTACCGGCTTCGACATTCCGTCTATCAATCACAACAACTTGTTCTCCAAGTTCGTCCGCAAGTTTTCGTGCAATTGTCGCACCGGTTAAACCAGCACCTACTACTAAATTTCTCATCTTACTTATATCTCCTAACTAACACTGCAATTTCAAAACCAAAAATTGTCACAAGTTTATATTTCGCCCAATTTTTGTAAAGATTTTTGATTGAAAAAACTTTCTCTTTTAATGTAGATGTTTTCTTTTTGTTTAAATACGCAATGTCCAAAATTTTTGCTCTAATATTTTCATCCGCGCTCAAATAATCCAACAACGTATCTTGTATCTCAAAACTACTAGTCACGCGCGCATCACGATTTTTTGTGCTTGAATTATTCGAATAAACTCGATAATCAACCAAAACTTCCTGAATATTCGCAAGTTTCAAATAATGAACAGCCTCTGAATACAATTCATAATCCTCAGTGCAAATCGATTTCTCATCATATCTAAGTCCAAACCTATCAAAATCAGACTTTCTCAACATTATGCTCGGATGAAAAAAGCAACAATCAGCAAGCAAATCCATAATCCTAACATCTGCAGGAGTTTCAACAACTCTATCGTGTGGAATTATTCGAACCCAAGAACCAACAAGCGAAATATCTTTGTTTTCATCCAAAAACTTAACTTGTTTTTCCAATCTCGTCGGATAAGAAAAATCATCTGAGTCAAAAATCGCCAAGTATTCACCACTTGAAATATTCCACGCCGCATTTCGAGCCGCAGCAGCGCGTTTGTTTTCTTGCTTAATATACTTAATTCTCTCGTCCGAATACGACAAAACCACATCTTCTGCATTATTCGTCGAACCATCATTAACAATAATCAATTCAAAATCCGCAAAAGTCTGGCAAAGAATACTATCAATCGCAGAGCGCAAATATTCTTCCTCAGTATTATATACAGGCATAATTACAGAAACTCTCGGCATCTCCTACTCCTTCTCCTCCAGTCTTACTCTTACCTTTGGAAACAATTTGCAGACCTTATTTATGGCTTCACGACCTGTCATACCTTCATTTCCGATCGGATTGATTTTGTTCTTTAGCCACAAAGAATCAGATTGCGAATTCTCAATCGTCAAATTCTTCAGCGCATAATTTCCAGCAACAACATTGATTTTCGTGCCCTTCTGAAGCGCATGTCCCCAAAACCACAAGTCATCGTGCGTTGGCAGCTCTTGCATAAATTGCTTTGCATTCAAAACGTTCAAATCCAATGAATGCGGTGGGTACAGAACTCCGCCACAGCCAACAGGTTCGTTTTTATAGCTTGGCAAATAACTTGAATTGTAAACATAGCTGCGCGCCTTCATGAAAAATTCGCCATTAAAATCGCGTTTAACCATAAATGCCTGTCGTGCCTGAATACAGTCAGGGCGTTCTAAATATGAATTATACAAGCGTTCCAAAAGTCGGCTGTCATAATACGTATCATCATCGGTCGTCACGATGATATCATCCGGAAATTCGCGCAAAGTCGGAATAAGTTTTTTATAAGATTTAATATCCTCGCACCATTTAATACTCAATCCAAACTGCTGTAAATCGGTCAAACTCGCCGGCAATTCACGGTTTGGGAACTGTTCTTCCGCGAGCCACAAAATCACCATATCAGGTTTCAAAGTCTGTTGCAAAAGCGTCGTAATTGTTTTGTGAACAAGATTTATCCTCGCAGGAAAAGTTGTAAGCGACACGATTAGGTGCGGAGAGCGTTTTTCTTGTGTAACTCCTAATTCAGTGAGCGGCTTCAAATCCACATTATACTTGTGTTTTTTGCAAATCTTTGCACCAAAAAGTTTGATAACGTAGTGTTCGTCAATATCTTGCCAAGAAAAAAGACAAGCAAAAGCGCTTTTCAAATCCTGAAAAATTCCTACTTTCTTAATCACAAACAAACTCCTTCTCTAAAGCGCAAATTCATGTTTTCGTATTCGTCAATAAATTTTAGCGTAAGCTTAACTGTGCTCTGGTTGAAAAGCCACTGGAGATAGGATAAATCACGGTATTTCTGATAATAATGATACGCAAAAGTTTTGCGCCAAGAGGCGACAGAGTATTTGTCTGCGACACCCAATTCTTTACAAATTTCCTTAAACGAATTGAAAACATACGAGCGTTCTAATCGATGGCCGCGAACGCTTTCAAATAGCGGCGAATCGTCGCTTCTATCTGCAATAACTTCGTCAATCAAGGTTTTGAGTTCGGCTTTAATCGGAATCGATTTACTTCCTTCAAAATTCAAATAATATTTACCACGAACATCACTAACATTGAGCTGTAACAAATCCAAAAGATTCATGCCAGTATTTATACCAAGCGTAAACAACAACAAATCACGAATCATACCTTTTTTCTCGTACAACCCTTTAATTAAATCTATCATCTCAACATCTTTTATTGGCGAACTCACTGTCACGACTGCTTTTTGGCTTCCTATTTAAATCACTATTACGCTCTTTTTTCTATACATTTTTGATAAAATGTATAGAAAACGATAAATAAAGGGTTTAAGGGGTAAAAAAAAGTCATAAACAACTAATTCGTTATATTTATTAACAATACTATGTACAATATCTTTTTTATGGTAATATTAGACTGTGGTTGATTTTCAACCGTTTTCTATACATTTTATCAATATTGTTATGAAAAATTTTAATTTCACAACAAAATTTTATTCACCCAACACACAA
>CAKVLL010000045.1 GCA_934757255.1 uncultured Candidatus Melainabacteria bacterium
ATTAAAATTTCTTCAAGCATGCCGGGACTTATGGCGCCATATAAATATGACGATTCTTTTTTAGTTGATGGAGATTTGCAGAAGGCGTCACCGATGTGGAAATTATCAGAAAATTTAAACAATTCTGAAAGCCGAATTTTGGAATTTCGTTTAGAAGGTGATTATAGTAAGGATGAAGCAAATCCTATTTCGTTTATTAATACTATTTATAGTTGTGTAACGGATGTAGCGACTGATTTTGTAACGGAAATGTTTGGCTCAAATGACCGTTATGATTGCGTAAGAATTGATACTGGCGATGTATTTTTTGCAGACTTCAATTTAAACAAAGAGGCTAGACGCAACCTTATAAATATTGGTTATGAGCAGACCATGAGGTATTTTAAAGAATTTTTGCCTAACAAAAAACAAAAATTAATCGAGGTTTACAGTCTTATTTCGACATATCTAAAAAAGGCGCAAAAGGGTTTGAAAGCTAACAATGTTGAAGAAGTCCAATGGTGGTTTGGCGATATATTTACAGTTCTATGTGAAAACAAAGAAATTGTTGATCCAACGATTTACGCTAAGATTAAACAAATTAAAGATGATTTAGTGAAAGCAACTTCAACTATTTTGTTTTTCCATACTTGTTTTAAGGGTGCAAAACGCCTTGAAGCTCAAATGAAAGATGTTATATTAACAATTGATGGAAGAATTACAGATTTGAGATTATATTTGCAAAAAATCTCTTAATTTATTGCCTATTTGTATAATGGTTAATTTTTTATAATTAAGAATAATCTTTATTAAGGAGATTATTAATTATGAAAATGTTGATGTTTGACTTTCGTGATACAGAAAAAGAGTTTTTTGAAAATAATGAACTTGTTGATTTTGATATAAGCTTCATAAATGAGCCTTTAAATGAAGATTATAGGCTGAATAACGAGCAAATTAATGAAACAGACATCATTAGCGTTTTTAGAAGTTCTAATCTTACTGCAAAAGTTTTAGAGAAGTTTAAGAATTTACGTATCATTGCGACTCGTTCTTATGGTTACGGACATATTGATTTAGATTATTGTATTGAACATAATATCGCAGTTTTGAATGTAGAACAGTATGGTGAAGATGCTGTCGCTCAGTATGCGATTGCACTTATTATCGTTTTAATTAGAAACATGCTTCCAGCGATTATTGACATGAAAGAACACAAGATTAATTATAGAAATTATGAAGGGAAAAAATTAAATAATCTGACTTTAGGCATCGTCGGATGCGGAAAAATTGGTGTTGCCGTTGCAAAAATTGCACATTTTTTAGGAATGAATGTAATTATAAATTCATATATGCAAAATCCGGAATTGGAAAGCTTTTGCAAATTCGTTACATTTGATGAACTTTTAGAAACTTCCGACATTATCTCTTTACATTTAGTGTATACAGGAGATAATTACCATTTAATAGGCGCTAAAGAATTTGACAAAATGAAAGATGGAGTATTTTTTGTAAACACTGCGCGTGGCGAATTGCTTGATATAAAAGCGCTTTATGATAATTTGGTTAGTGGAAAAGTTAAGGCGGCTGCTTTAGATGTTTTAGAGTGCGAATTTCTAAGTACGCACCCAGGTGCACTTACTGATGTTATTAAAGGCTCAGAATCGCATTGCGTCGAAACCGCGCTTGTAACACAAAAACTATTTAATATGAATAATGTGATTATAACTCCGCATATAGCTTACAATACGCATGAAACTGTTAATTACTTGCTAGATACAACTTTTAACAATATAAAAGATTATATTAAAGGAATAAATACAAATAGAGTTTGTTAATTTATCTTTGTTGTATAATTATATAGAGTTAAGGAGGAGTGTATGACAAAAGATATTGATTGGGCAAACTTAGGTTTTGGTTATATTAAAACTGATTATCGTTTTGTTGCGAACTATAAAGACGGCAAATGGGACGATGGTGCCATTATTACTGATGAAAATATTGTGATGAATGAGTGTGCTTGTGTTTTACAATATGCACAAACTTGTT
The DNA here is from genome assembly GCA_934757255.1 of uncultured Candidatus Melainabacteria bacterium. Taxonomy (GTDB): domain Bacteria; phylum Cyanobacteriota; class Vampirovibrionia; order Gastranaerophilales; family Gastranaerophilaceae; genus CAG-196. The sequence goes on from CAKVLL010000045.1 coordinate 2,029, forward strand.
TTGAAGGGATGAAAGCTTATAGAACAGAAGATGGCAAGGTTGTATGTTTTAGACCGGACTTGAATGCGAAAAGAATGGCAGACACTTGCAGAAGATTAGAAATGCCAGTTTTTCCTGAAGATAGATTTGTTGAAGCTGTAGTAGAGGTTGTAAAAAAGAATCTTGATTACGTTCCTCCATTTGGTTCTGGTGCAGCTTTATACATAAGACCATATATGTTTGGTATTGACCCTATTATGGGTGTTAAACCGGCTAACGAATACCAATTTAGAATTTTTGTTTCTCCGGTTGGACCGTATTTTAAAAGAGGTGCTAAACCTATTACATTAAGAGTTCCTGATTTTGATAGAGCTGCTCCACATGGAACAGGTCACGTAAAAGCCGGTTTAAACTATGCCATGAGTTTACATCCTATTGTTGATGCGCATAAGCAAGGTTATAATGAAAATATGTATTTAGATTCTGCAACCAGAACTAAGGTTGAAGAAACAGGTGGTGCTAATATTATATTTGTAACAAAAGATAATAAAGTAGTTACTCCGAAATCAAGTACAATTTTACCATCTATTACTCGTCGTTCTCTTATGTATGTTGCAGAACATTATTTAGGCTTGAAAGCAGAAGAAAGAGAAATCCCATTTGCAGAAATTAAAGACTTTGCTGAATGTGCTCTATGTGGTACAGCAGCAGTGCTTTCTCCGGTTGGAAAAGTTGTTGATCATGGTAAAGAAATTGTATTTGCTTCCGGCATGGAAAAAATAGGACCAATTACACAAAAATTGTATGATACTTTAACCGGTATACAGATGGGTAAAATCGAAGCACCCGAAGGTTGGATAAAAGTTATTGCATAAGTTAAATTTTGAGCGCGTTTTAAACGCGCTCAACTTTTATAAAAACTACGTTAACTTGCATATATCCTCTGTTTATAGTACTCTACAATCAGGTAGGTATAGGAAAGAGGATATATTAATGAACACAACTATTGAAAAACAACCTGAAAATGTAGTTAAGGTTGATATTGAAATTCCTGCTAAAGATGCAGTAAACTACTACAATGATGCAGCTAAGAGATTGGCTCAATATGTTAACATTCCTGGCTTCCGCAAAGGAAAAGCGCCAAGAAACATTGTTGAACAAAATATTGGTGAAGAAAGAATTAAACACGAAGCTTTAGAAAATGCGCTTCCAAGAATTTTCTCACAAGTTATTAAAGAAAACGATTTTGATGTTGTTGCTCAACCATACGTTGAATCTTACGACTATAAAATTGGCGAAGATTTAAAAATTGTTGCTAAATTAGAATTAAGACCAGAAGTAACTTTAGGTCAATATAAAGGTTTAACTGTTGATGTTGACGCTTATAAAACAGAAGAAGATGCTTTGCAAAAATCAATCGACGGACTTTTGCAACAACATGCTACAACTCTTGTTGTAACTGACAGAAAAACAAAAGATACTGATACAATCGTATTTGATTTTGACGGTTATTCAAATGGCGAAAAAATCGAACACGGTGATGCTAAAAACTATACTTTAGATTTGGCTCATTCTAGTTTTATCCCAGGTTTTGCAGAACAATTAGTTGACAGAACTTTAGGCGAAGAATTCGAAATTAATGTAACATTCCCTGAAGAATACCACGAAAAGAAATTAGCAGGTCAACCAGCTACTTTCAAATGCAAAATTAATGAAATTAAGGCTAAAGTTCTTCCTGAATTAACTGATGAATTCGCTCAAAAAGTTGGCCCATTCAAGTCAGTTGATGAACTTAAAGCTGATATTCAAAAATACTTAGATACTCAAAAAGCTGATATCGATAGAACTAACTCTGAAAAAGCTATTTTTGAAAAAGTAACTTCAGAAGCTAAAGTTGATATTCAACAATCTATGATTGATAGAGAAGCTGACCAATTAGTTGCTGAATACAAACAAAAATTAGAAATGCAAGGTTTTACTTGGGAACAAGCAGTAGAAGCTCAAGGTTATGATGAAATAATGAACAGCTTAAAAGAAGATGCAGCTGTTAGAGTTAAAAACTCTTTAGTAATTGATAAAATTGCTAAAGAAGAAAATATTACTGTTTCTCAAGCTGATTTTGGTGCTAAATTATCAGAATTGAGCCAAATGTACCAAATTGATACACCTACAATGATTAAACAATTATCTCAAACTCCTGGTGTATTTAATGCATTATCTCAACAAGCATTGAATGAAAAAGTAACTCAATTCTTGGCTGATAATAATACAGTTAACTTGAAATAACCAATTATTTAATTTAAAAACGCACCAACTTTAATAAAGTTGGTGCGTTTTTGTTTGGTAACAATTAAACAATTAAAAAAGGTCGGTCAATTTTTCTTGACCGACCTTTTCTTAAACATGTTAAAAAACTCTAAACAGCTTTTTGAACTTTGCCTGCTTTTAAGCAAGAAGTACAAACTGTCATTCTCTTTGTTTGACCGTTTACATTAACTCTAATTTCTTGTAAATTAGGAGTTTGAACTTTTTTAATTTGTTTATGAGAGAATGTTAATTTTGCTGCCTTAATAGGTTTTTTACCGCATACTTCACATTGTTTTGACATAGTTCTATTTTCCTTCTTTCTACCAGTGTAAGTCTAGCATACCCTAAATATATTTATTTTACAAGTAAATATTTGTAAAATTATTGTAACAAATTACTTATTTTAAACAAGCACAATCAAGCGCCTTTAAATTTAATGGCAATAAGTCTTTTTTCTTTTCTCCTAAAACTTTTTCAACCCCTTTAGCTAAGTATTCTTTTGTCACAATATCGCAAACAGAAGCTAGAACCCCTAAAGAAACAACGTTCGTAACTTTACTTGTGCCTATATCATTTGCTAATTTTGTCATAGGTGCAAATACATATTTGATATCATCACGCGGATGAGCTTCTGCTACGAGCGTAGAATTTGCAACAATTGTACCGCCTTTTTTAACTCTTTTAACAAACTTGTCGAAAGATTGTTGATTTAAAACTATTGCATAGTCGGTATCTTGTTTGTGAACGGAGCTAACTTCTGTGTCTGATACAACAATTTCACAGTTTACGGTTCCACCTCTCATTTCAGCACCATAGCAAGGGTACCAAGTAACATTTTTACCTTCTAACATAAACGCATTTGCAAGAACTGTTCCAGCTAAAAGAACACCTTGACCGCCAAAACCGGCAAATATAAAATTAGTTTCCATAGTACTCCTTTTCTATAAAAGACAATAATCCTAACTTTAATATAGCACGAAATAAAGGTGTGGACAAGAAAAGTTTCAGATTATTAAAATAATTAAAAGTTTAAAGTTTTATTGAAAAATTTTTAATAGAATTTAATATTATTTGTAACGAAATATTACAATTGTTAAGTGATTTTGAAAATTGTTACAATTGGCTCAAACGTAGTAGTAGTAGTAGTAGTAGTAGTGGGCTATGACAAATTTTTACAAGCAATTTTTAAAATTTTTCAATTTTTATATGAATAGACTGTTAAAGTCGATATTATTAAATAAAAAAAGGAGTTGGTATGGGATTAGAAATTGGACAAAATTGGACCAATAAGTTAGAACCTCGTTTTAAGGCTAATGATTCAGAACCACGTGAATTTCAAGAAGAATTAACTTCTTTAAATCAAATTGATTCTGAACAGAACAATCTAAATGCTTCTGATAATATATCATTAAATGGAGCAAAACCACATAATACTAACGGACTTTCAGCTGGTAAAATTTTATATGGCATTGGTACTGTCGCAGCTACTGCTATTGCTTCCTATGCCCTTGTTAAAAACCGAAAATTTAGTAAAGAAATTACAAAACTAACAGATGAACTTAGTAATTCAAAAACCGCTCGTGAAGATTTAAATAAAACGCTAGATGGTTTAAAAGAAGAATTAAAAACTACAAATGAAAAATTAAAGAATGTAGAACAAAAAGCAGGAAAAACAAAAACTTACCATCACCACCATTACCATACAGATAGTGGTGCTAATAATGTAAGTGGTGCTACAAGTTCTACAGGTACAAGTTCAGGTACTGGAAACACAGGAAGTACAACAAGTACTAGTGGTGGAACGAAAAGAAAGAAGAACAGAAGAAAAAATTCCTTCTTTGAAAACGTAAAAAGTTGGTTTAAAGATTTTGGCGGTAAAACAAAAGGTACAAAATCAAATAACACAACTTCCAGTGCTGGTGGAACGAAAAGAAATAAGAGCACAAAGAAAAATTCCTTCTTTGATAACGTAAAAAGTTGGTTTAAAGGTTTTGGCGGTCAAACAAAAGGTACAAAATCAAATAACACAACTTCTAGTGCTGGTGGAACGAAAAGAAATAAGAGCACAAAGAAAAATTCCTTCTTTGATAACGTAAAAAGTTGGTTTAAGGATTTTGGAAGTAAAACTAAAAAGACTAAATCAAATAACACTACTTCTAATACCACCGGAACAACTAACGCTGGAGGTAAAAATAAAACAAAGAAAAACTCTTTCTTTGATAAAGTAAAAAGTTGGTTTAAGCGCGGAAACAAGTCTAAAACAAAAAATTCAGGAAGTACATCAAGCACCGGCTCAGGCACAAAAACTGGCGCAGGAACAGGTAATACATCAAGCACAGGTTCAGGCACAAAAACAGGTACTGGAACAGGCAATACATCAAGCACAGGCTCAGGCACAAAAACCGGTACAGGCACAGGTAATACATCAAGCACAGGCTCAGGCACAAAAACCGGTACAGGCACAGGTAATACATCAAGCACAGGCTCAGGCACAAAAACTGGCACAGGAACTGGCAATACATCAAGCACCGGTTCAGGCACAAAAACTGGCGCAGGAACAGGTAACACATCAGGCGCAGGTTCAGGCACAAAAAACGGCACAGGAACAGGCAATACCTCAAGCGCAACAAACGGAAGTACTAAAAAATGGAATACAGGTTCTAAAACATATACTGATGCATTCTTAAAAGATTTAGAAGATTTGGAAAATGGCTTATATGAAAAAGGTTTTTATAAACGCAATGCAACTTTTGCAAAATTTAAACCTGAAATTCCAAGAATTGCTAAACTATTTGGAATCCCTGCTGATACAATCATTGAAGCTATAACCAATGATGAGTCTCGTCGTCTATTCAAGCGCAAAATATTATCAAAATATCATACGAATAGATCTGGCAATGATCCAAATGATCAAGTACGTGAAACAATATTCAAAATGATTAATACCGCACTTGATTTAAAGAAATAACAAAAGGAGAAAACTATGAAATGCAGTCCATTTACAAAAGGCTATAAACTACCATTCATCAAAAGAGCAATTGAAACACCTGAAAAACATTGCAATAAAGCAATTGCTGTTGCTTGCGCATCTACTGTAGAAGCAGCCGGTGGATTAGGTTTTATTGCAGCCGGAATAGCTCAAAAAGACCCAATATTCGCTGGCATTGGCATAAGTATTTTGGGAAAAATTGCAGGGACATTTGCAATGTTAAAAGGAAGTTTATGGGATTTTGCCGGTAATTTTCAAAAAAAACATGTTAATGATCTTGTAAATAACGTCAAGAAAGCTAATCCTCGAATTAGTAAAGCAGAACTTGCAAAATTAGAGAAAAATTTAACTGTTTAAAAATAAAAAAGTGTAGATTTTATTTATATTAGTGTGATTTATAGAAAAAGGAATGTAGTATGAATTTAAAAAAAATGATTTTACCAACTGCAATAGCATTAACAGCTGCAGGTGCAGGTTCTTTGATGACACAACCGTCAAAAACTGAAACTCAACAAGAGACAACTATTCATGCTACAGAACAAAATTCAGATCCTCTAATGTCGCATGATGCAGCAATAGCTTTAACCGCAATTGGACTTGGTGGTTTAAGTTATTTAGGCGCTAAAAGATTGGATGGTAAAAATGAAAAGGTTAAAAATACTGCTTCTGATAAAGACATTAATAGCGGACAATTAGATGAAAAATCTAAAATCAATATTGCTAATGTAAAAAAAGGTTTAAACAATTGTGATGAATATAAGTTTGATGATAATCTTATGCGTCGTTATTATTCAGCTATAAGTTCTTCAAAAACTAATAATGAAGATGCGAAAAAAGAGGCTCTTGCAATTCTTAAAGGACTTACCAATTTATATCATAGTGAATATAAAGAATTTTTAATGGAAGTGCCAAAATTAAATTATTTGTTGGACAAAATGGCGTCAACTAATGAAGAATGGGAAACAAAAAAATTATGCTACCCTCATTATGAAGAAAAAATACCTACTGAACATTACCAAAAATTAGTAGAACAATTGTCAAAAAACTATAAAACTGCTCAAAAAGCCTTAGAAAACGGACAAACCGTAACTTTTCAAAATGAATGTAAAAAAATAAAAGAACAACTTTGTGGTATTAGTACAGGTAATACTTCTGAATTTGCAAATGCAATGCTTATATTGAACAGTTTAATAAATGATGAACATCTTAATTTGCAAGACATTTACTGTAGCAAAACTATTAAAACTAGTTTTAATAACTTAAGTTCAAATTTAAGATATTGCACTTATACAAAGGACAATCTGGCAACAGCTGACAGAAAAAGTAAAAATCCTGCCGAAGGAGTAAATTCTAATGCTACAACAAATAAAACAAGCAAAACGAATAAAACCGTAAAATCTGATAAAGATAATATTAGCGCAGGTGATAATGTAAAAATCAATGATACCGTCAGTGATATTACATTTAATGATGTCGGCGGTCAAGATGACGCAATTAGAGAATTAAAGAAGAAAATAATGTTTCCTTTAAGATATCCGGAAGCATTCAAAGGACAAAAATTGAACGTAGGGGCTATTATGTATGGTCGTCCCGGAACAGGAAAGTCTTTATTAGCATTAGCCTTAGCAAATGAATCAGGGGCAAATTTTATCAAAGTAAACGCTTCTGATATGACCGCAAGCTTGCATGGTGCAACTGAAAAAAATTGGAGAGATTTATTTGAAAAGGCTAGAAAAAATCAACCTTGCATTATTTTTATAGATGAAATGGATTCTGTCGCTACTCAAAGAGGTACAAATAAATCTGTTAACTATGATGATATAACTCTAAATCAAATTTTAGCATTAATGAGTGATGTTGAAAAAAGAGGTGATAAAATTTTTGTATTAGGTGCAACAAACAGATTTGATATGTTAGATTCTGCAGCTAAGCGTTCAGGAAGATTTGGTACGCATATAGAAATTAAGCCTCCGCAATCAGTAAAAGATGTAATACAAATTTTAGATATACATACAAAAGGCAAGAGGCTCGCAGATGATATTAATAAAGAAGATATCGCAAAAATGCTTTTAGAAAAAAATGTAACCGGTTCTGATATTGCTGCAATTGTAAATAATGCATCTGAAAATGCCTTTATTCGACTTGGAATTTATGAAAAAATGGATAATGGCACTTTTACAAATGATGACATAAAAAATATTATTATATCTTATAATGATTTAGCAAGAGCAATTATAGACTATAATAATATTAGCTATTGAACATATTAGCTTTATTAAACGATATATTCCTTTAAATAGATAAAAAAACGGTAAGTTAAATTCTTACCGTTTTTTAATTTAAATTTCCTTAAATATGCCCAATGGGAATTCTGGAATCATTTCGGTTCTAATTCTTTCATGAGCGCCTTCCGGTGTCATGTGCCAGTTTGTCGGGCAAGAAGAAAGAATTTCTACAAATCCGAAACCTTTTCCTTCTAATTGAACTTGAAAAGCTTTTTTAATAGCTTGTTTGGCTTGATTTATGTGTGGAACAGAATCCAATGCAACACGAGCAGAAAATGCTGTTCCATCGCATAAAGCAATGTGTTCTGCGACTTTAATAGGATATCCGAAATAATCAGAATTTCTTCCCGTAGGAGATGTTGTCGTAACTTGTCCCATCATTGTTGTAGGGCCGAGCTGACCGCCAGTCATACCATAAGTTGTATTATTTAAACAAAATGCCGTAATTTTTTCGCCTCTTAAAGCCGTGTGCATAGATTCAGCCAAACCGATTGACGCAAAGTCGCCATCGCCCGAATATGTAAATACAACTTTGTCAGGTCTTGCTCTCTTTACACCCGTAGCAGAAGCTAATGCTCTTCCATGCGGTGCTTCAACGGCATCAATATCAAGGAAGTTATAAAGAAATACTGAACAACCTACAGATGTTGAAGAAATAATATCTTCTTTAATTCCCAATTCATCTATAATTTCGCCAACCAGTCTAATTGCAATACCGTGATCACATCCGGGACAAAAAGTATACTTAAAGTCTTTTTTGAATGATTTTGGAATACTAAATACTTGTTGCATACTCTTTTCTCCCTTCTAAAATATTTTCAACGGAAGAAACTATTTCTTCAACGCTTAACCATTCTCCACAAGGTCTGTTAACCAAATCTACCTTAGTTCGACCATTAACTGCATATTTAACATCCTTGAACATTTGTCCCATATTCATTTCAACAACAATAAAGTCTTTTCCGCTCTTAGCGAGTTCTGAAATTCTTTCTGTAGGGAACGGATTCAAGGTAACTGGTCTAAAACATCCAGCTTTAATCCCATTTTGTCTTAAAACATTCATTGCTGCTTTAATATTTCTTGTCATAGAACCGAATGCTGTTAGAATAACGTCTGCATCCTCTGTATTAAACTCTTCATAAGTTGTTTCATTTTCTCTGATAACATCAAATTTTTTGTGTAAATCATAAATGTGCTGAATTTGAGTTTTTTCATCAGGAGCGCAGGAATATATTGTTCTTGCCTCTCTTCCTTTAGCGCCTGTTAAAGCCCAAGAAGAAACATCAACTTCAGGATAAGGATATTCACCGAAGCTTGCTGGTTCCATCATTTGACCTAAAAGTCCGTCAGCTAACAAAATTACAGGATTTCTATATTTTTGAGCTAAATAAAATGCTCTATAGGTTAAATCTACACATTCTTGAACCGTAGATGGTGCAAGTACCACAATTTTATAATCGCCATTACCGCCACCATAAACAGCTTGGTTATAATCACCTTGAGCAGGATAGATATAGCCTAAACCTGGGCCTGTTCTCATAACGTTTACAAGCACAACAGGCAATTCGTCTGCTGCGGCGTAAGATAAAGCTTCCTGCATTAACGCAACCGCGCAAGAAGAGGATGAAGTCATAGCTTTAACACCTGTTGCAACAGCGCCCATAACCATATTTATTGCGCCCAATTCACTCTCTGCACAAACATAGGCTCTGCCTAATTCTTGCATTTTTCCGCTTAAATATTCACCAATTTCTGTTTGCGGCGTAATTGGATAACCAAAATAGCATTGACAACCTGCGTTAACGGCAGCTTGCGCTATTGCATAATTTCCTTTTATTAAAACTTTTTCCATTATCTATAAACCTCTGTAATTGCCATATCAGGACATCTTTTTGC
>CAKVLL010000046.1 GCA_934757255.1 uncultured Candidatus Melainabacteria bacterium
CATGGGGATGTACTGGTTTTGACGCCGTGATCGGTAGATCCTGGTTGCGAGTACGGGCGCTGTTCCCGTTTATCAACGAGCAAAACAAATTAAATGACAACAAAGTTGTTTCATTAGATGCTTTCAGAGCTCAAAAGCTTGCTGCTTAATTGGTAGCGCATCCCTCTAATTTGACCAGCTTGCCGTTAAATTAGATGATATTATGCAAGATGCAGTGTGCAAATGATGGTATGTACATCAAGTTTAACCATTGGAGGTTAGGCTTCCGCAAAAAGTCTTTGACTTAATTCAGGTTTTGTAATTTTCCTTATTAAGTTGAGCTAATAAATTACTACACTCGTAGACATCAGTTTTTATCCACGATGGACGTGGGTTCGACTCCCACCATCTCCATTATTATTAAATGATTATTATGAAAACAAATCCAATGTCTTTCCGCGGCATAAATATATCCAATACACAAAATTTAAAATTATATAAAATAACTCCGAAAGACAGTTTTTTCTTAGAAGAATTAAGTTCAAAAATTGACTTGAAAAAGTTGCAACCGGATTTAGATAATGATGGTATTGATGTTTGCAGTTATATTATTAAACGCGGCTTGCGTTGCGCGCAGTGGAATAGCACAGAAAGCGTTTTACTGGCTTACAAAAATGTACCTTGTGGAATTCTGGTAAGTACACCGGAAAGAAAAAAGAATGTCGTTGATTATATCGCAACTTGGCCAATAAAACGAGGTGAAAAACCCTCATTGGGCGGCAAAACAATGTTTTTGCAAATGTTTGAAGATAATCTTATTAAAGATGCAAAGCCTGTAGAACTCGATGCTGTTCGCTATGGAAAAGCCATTAGTTTTTATATGCAGCTTGGTTTTGGTGCAATTGGCGGTGATTTCAATTATGAAACAATGAGAATTGGTGTTGAAAAAATCAAAAAAGCAATAGAAATTCTGAAAGAAAAAATTAGTTTAGTAAAAACCAATAATACAGAAGATGTGGATTTGTATAAGGAACTCAAATTTCCAACTCTAGAATAGATAAAAAAATCGGCATTAAGCCGATTTTTTATTCTGCTTCAAACATATCTTTACCAACTGCACAAAGAGGACAAGTCCAATCATCAGGCAAATCTTCAAATGCGGTTCCCGGTTGAATTCCGTTATCAGGATCGCCTACAGCCGGATCATATTCATAGTGGCAAACTGTGCAAACATATTTTTTCATATTTTATCTCCTTTTGATTTTGTATAAGAATTTTATCTACTATTTTATAGTACATTAAGTTAAAACATTTTTCCATTGTAATTACAACATTTATCTATAAAATTTTTGAATACGTTAATTCCATTTTCTGTTAAAATTGCTTCCGGATGAAATTGCACTCCATAAATCGGTTTATCTTGTACTTTTATTGCCATTAGAATTTCATCCGCAGTCCAAGCTTTGATTTGTAGAGGAGATGTTACGGTGTCTACCATAAGAGAATGATATCTAGTCGCGCTAAATCCTTGCTTCATACCTTTAAAGAGCTCAAAATCTTTATCAAAAAATATTTGCGAATTTTTGCCATGATAAGGTTTCGGAGCTTTAACAATTTTTGCGCCAAAATATTTTGCAATGCATTGCATGCCAAGACAAACTCCCAAAATAGGAATTTTATCTTTGAAATAATCAATTACATCCATCGTAACGCCGGAATTCTCAGGATTTCCCCATCCTGGAGATAAAATTATTTTAGAAAAATCAAGATTTTTTATTTCTGATAAACTTAGTTCGTCATTTTTAATAACAATCGGCTCAATTCCCAAAATTTTGATATACTGTACAATATTGTATGTAAAAGAGTCGTAATTATCTATTATGAGCATAATTCCACCTTAATCATTTTGCGAACGGAATTGAAACAGAATATCTTATCCGCAGTTTCTAAATCTTTTGGGTAAAGTATTTTTTCTATTAGCTTACCTTCTTTTAATAGTTTTTGTCTGTATGTGCCGTTTAACAGTCCGCAAGAAACTGGCGGAGTATAAAGTTTGCCGTTTTTTTCAATTGCTACGTTAGTAAAAATGCCTTCGGTAATCTCACCACGCTCGTTTGTTCTTATATGTTCAAACGCGTCTGTTGGCATAGCTTCTCTTATAGTTGTTTTGTGATACAAAAAAGGGTTATGAGTGTTAACTTTACCTTGGATGCGTACTTTCATTTCTTGAGAAGGTGTAGTAGGAGAAGGGCTAATTTGTTTTTGAATATTACTATTTTTGTCTAATGTAACTCTAAGTTTTTCGGCTTTATTACAACTCAATGGAAGTATCAGATGTTCAATTTTTTTATTCCATTTAAAACCTAATTCTTCGGCAGATTTTTTCATTCTAATAACGTGTCTTGTCCAATCATCAATAGCAGTTTCAATTAACTGAAAATCTGTTTGTAAAAATTTTGTTTTGACTAATGTTTCTTCCCATTCATCTTCAGCAGTGGAATCCCAAACAATTGCGCCGCCGGCATGGTAGGTGTATTTATTATCTTTTCCGTAAAGAATCCTTATTGGCACGCTGAATTCGCAAACCTCTGGTGATAAAAATCCAATTGCGCCACAATAAATATTTCTGCTAAAAGGCTCGAGTTCATCAATAACTCGCATTGTAGAAATTTTTGGTGCACCTGTGATAGAACCGCAAGGAAATATTGCGTTAAATATATCGTATAAATTTATTCCGTCTTTAATTGTTGAAGAAATTTCAGATGTCATTTGAAAAACAGTCGGATGTTCTTCAATTTCAAACAGTTTATTGACTTTTACAGAGCCGGTTTCTGATATTCTGCCCAAATCGTTTCTCAAAAGGTCAACAATCATAATATTTTCGGCACGATTTTTTATGTCATTATAAAGAAATTCGCGTCTTTTTATGTCATTGTTATCTCCCAATTTTGGCGCAGTGCCTTTCATTGGTTTGGTTAAAATTTTATTACCTTCCAGTTTAAAAAATAATTCTGGCGAGAAAGAAAGTAACGTTAGTTCAGGAGTTTCCAAAAATGTATTATAAGGGGTTGTTTGTTTTTCTAAAATTGCTTCGTACAAATCAATTCCGTTCAAGTTTGTTAAGACTTCCGATGGATAAGTGTAGTTAACTTCGTAAGTTATGCCGTTTGAAATATACTCTTTTATTTTATTAATCGCATTAATATAAGTTTTTTTAGAAATAAGCGGTTTTATAATTGTTCCCAATTGCTTTGGCGCGTTTGGAGTGTAAGTTTTAAATTTATCAAAAACTTCAAAATACAAATTTTTGAAATCATAGGTTATATAACCAAGCAAATAATATTTTTTTCTTAATTCATCGATTCTTGCAAAAGCTTCTTTTAAATCTCCTTTTGCTTGAATTGTTTCTATAGGATTTATAAATAATTTATCAGAATATATTTGCATAGTTTTATTATATATGAAAATTAATTAGTAGTAGGTCTGCTTTACCAAGCTGACAATACGCACTATTGTCAATGACAATTTCATCAAACGAACATCATTCGCGCCGCGAGAGTTTTTTAGCGAGCGCAAAAGTGCAAGCTTTGCTTGCTAATCAGCCATTTTATTAAACGCTCGTAAGAGCGTAGGAAGCGGTAGCGTGTTTTTTCTTTCTTTTGGTACTTTTCTGGGGTAAATACTTTCAGCTTGTAGGTACACTTACCAACTTGGAAGTAAAGTGAGAAATCTTTTTATCGCAACAAAATAGAAAGAAAAGGACATTTCAAAAAACTTTTTTATTTCAAAATAATTCTTCATTTTCTTTTCTTTTTTGCGATGAAAGAAAAGAAAACGAAGCAAAAGAAAAGAAACTACGCACTGTTTTTTACAACCTTATGGTTGTGGTCTGAATGGATGTTGCGGATAAATCCGCACTTTTGCGCTCGCTAAAAAACGCTCGCGGCGCGGATGTCGTTCAATTTATGTCTTGAATTGTTAATTTTTGGTTAAAAAAATCAAGATTTATGCAGAATAGAGTAATAATAAAAGTGTTGAAAGTAATAGGTCATAAATATGAAAGGAGAATGATTATGAAATTCTTAATTAAAAAATCACCGGATGGATTTATTAAATCAGTTAATGACGAAATTAGTTCAATATTAAACAGAAATTTTGATAGTTTCTTCCCAGAGTATATTTATAACGAAGCAGAAGAAGCTGAAAAATTTGCAATGCCTGTTGAGTTGCACGAAAAGGAAAAAGAATATAGTGTAAGGGCTGAACTTCCAGGCGTTAAGAAAGAAGATTTGGATATAGACATTGATAAAAATCATATTACAATAAATGCAAAGAAAGAAGAAGAAAAGAAAGAGGATACAAAAGGTTTTAGAAAGTCCGAATTTAGATATGGTGAATTTTCAAGAACTGTTTACTTCCCTCAAGAAATTGATGTTGAAAAAACTTCTGCTAAATTGGAACATGGTATTTTGGAAATTGAAGTACCTAAACTAGCAGCAGAAAAAGGTAATATTAAAAAATTAACAGTTCATTAATTTGATTAATAATGTTATTGTCAAAAAAGGCGAAGCGCTTTGCGCTTCGCCTTTTTTGCTATAAAGCCTTTAAACCTAATTAATTGTGCTTTTTAATCAAAAAAATGAAATGTCAATATAGTTTTATCGACTTTGAATTGTAAACTTTTGTTAAATCGAATTTTTACTAATAGTCATGGGGAGCATGGTCTATTGTAAAATTTTTAACTAAATATTTTACTTGATAAAAAGATTAGGAAATTATACTATTATAGAGTACCTGAAAGGAGTGATGGCTACTAGGCTCGGGGAGAGTCAAAGATATAAAAAAGATTTAAAAATTTTACAAAACATTTACCTTAAATGAAGATTATAAATTACAAAAAGTTTTATTTTAAGTTTTAATTATTATTTTCACAAATCAATTTTATTTACAATTAATTAACGAATTATTTTAGAGAGAATTTGGGAGATACAATAAGCTTGGGGTAGGAGATTATTGGGTTAAAAGGTTTCTTCAAGAAGGGGAAACCTTTTTTATTTCTTCAAAATTATGTTTACGAGTGAAACACACTCATGATATAATTTAAGCTATGGAAGAAAAAGAGCCTAAAAAAATAATAGGATTGATGTCCGGTACTTCTTGTGACTCAATAGATGCCGGCTTATGCGAAGTTTATCCGGATATGTCAGTGTCGCTACTTAAAGGAATAAATTATCCTTATCCGGAGAAAATTAGAGAGAAAATTTTTTCTGCTTTTAGAGGCGAAATTTCTATAAAAGAATTATGTCAGCTTAATTTTGCAGTAGGAAAATGTTTTGCAGATGCTGCCAATGAATTAATTCATCAATTCGGAAAGCCTGATTTTATTTCAAGCCATGGACAAACTGTTTATCATTATCCGTTCGATGAAAAATTAGATGGAATTTCCATAAAAAGCACTTTGCAAATAGGAGAAAGTTCAGTTATAGCAAAAGAAACCGGCTGTATGGTTATATCGAATTTTAGAGAAAAAGATATAGCATACAATGGTCAAGGAGCGCCATTGGTTTGTTTTGCAGATGATAAATGGTTTAAAAATTTACTCATACAAAATATTGGTGGAATTTCTAATGTAACAGTGATATCAGATGATTGTGAAACTTATGGTTTTGACAATGGTTGCGGTAATATTATGATTGATTATTGCATGCAAAAATTCTTTAACAAAAAATATGATAAAGATGGCGAAATCGCAAAAGAGGGAAATGTTTGTGAAAGCTGGCTGGATTGCCTTTTACAAGACGAATATTATTTTCTGGAACCTCCAAAAACAACAGGACGTGAATATTTTTCTTCAAAGTATATAGAAAACATTTTGAAAATTGCACCAACTGAACCTAAAGATATTATTGCAACTTTGACTGCGCTAACTGCTAAAACGATAGCACAATCGTACGAAAGATTTGTTAATCATAGATATGATACGGTTGTAGTAGGTGGAGGCGGAGCTTACAATAAAACTATGATGAAATTTTTGCGTCAATATTTGCCAAAACATATCGCGTTAAAAACGCATGAAGATTATGGAATTTCGAATAATTATAAAGAGGTCATGGCGTTTGCGCTTTTAGGGTATTGTAATTACTATAATATTCCAAACAACCTACCTTCTTGCACCGGAGCTGATAAGCGTGTAGTTTTAGGAAAAGTTACGTATTAAAAATAATGCCAAATGCTTTTTTATTGTTATAATGAAATTAGAGTAATAACACTATGAAAAAGGGTTGTAAATAATATATGGATGGTTTTAGCGTTGGAAAAATTCTTGCCGGACTTAGAAATCCAGAGATATATTTGAAAAAATTAAAACAACAAAATGAAATTGGTGCTAATACTGGTTTTAATACGTCTTTGAACCAACCAAAACCGAGTATTGTGTCTAATTTACAACCGGCATTAGGTTTGATGCAACAATTGCAAATGAATCAAATTGCGAGTATGGACAGGTCAGTTTATATCAAGAATTTATTGGGGCTTCCGCAAACTCTTGGTGAAATTTTACTTGCCGTGCAAGATAAAAATAGGCCTCTAAATATTACAAATACTTTGCTTTTAAAAGATTTGAATGAAGAACTTTTAAAAAATCAAAAAATGTTATCTCAAATTTTTGATGAAGTTTCGGATATATCTTTAAATACTACGGTTCAAAATATTCAAACTCAAATTGCCTCAAATCAAAAAGATGCTGTAATGTTATTTTTCAGCGGTATGATTCAAATGCCTGCAATTTCAGAAATGATTTTAAAAAACAGTAAACAAGCTGTAGCAAATCTTATTATCGCAATGGCTTCCGCATCAAAAGGCGGAATGTCAAATGAACAAATTACAGAAACATTGAGTATAATAAATTCTTGTGTTTCAATGGCAAGTTCGGATAATCCGACACAAACACTTAAAAGTTTGATGCTTTTATATTTGCCTTGGCTTCCATTAAATGAAGGAGTGGGGTTTGATTTGGAAGTTAATCCGCCAGATGGAGAAAACGATTCTAATGATTCAAAGCTTACAGTTTTAATTCAGACAAAAAATTATGGAAATGTAAAGGGTGTGTTTACGCTTACAACTTCAAATTCGGTTGATATTTATATTTTGTGTTCGGATGATTTTCCTAAAAAAACTTTACAAAAAAGTCTTATGGAAGAAGGTTCTGCACATGCAATGAATACAACTATAGATGTTGAGGCGGTTGAAGCTAAGAAAAAAGAAACTTTTGAAAAGCCGGAAGCAAAAGTAAATCTTTCTGCAACAAACGAGATGAACCCATATTTACTTCTAATGGCGCATGCGTTTATTAGAAATACAATATTTATTGATTCTAATGGCGTGGTTGAAGAAGAAGCTTAATATGCTTAAAACACAAAATTTCAGCCAAATAAATGAGGTTAAATCTATTTATGCAAAGTATAATAAAATAGGGATTTTTATATCTAAAATAAAGGAAAAATTATGCCTATTGAAGGATTTGACTATAAAGGATTTGCAGCTTCAATGTCAGAACAAGCTAAAGAGCTTGTTCCAAAGGACTTGCAAGATAGAGAAAAAGAGTACATTGTAAAAACACTTGGTAATTTTACACTTTTAGCTGGCGAAGCCTTATATAATGATCAGCAATTAAATTTGAGTGCAGAACAAGCAGTATTTATTACACAAATTATTGCGGAATGGTCTTATCACAAGTCAATAGATTTGATTCATTCAGGAATTTTGCCGGAATATTGGGATGGTATAATGCAAAAAATTGCATTTACAATATTTGAAGTTGCAAAACAAGCTGTTATAAGAAAAATCCCACAAGACCAATTGTTACAAGCTGTAGAACATCATGTTGTAAAGGTTTATAATCAAAGCGTTGAAGAACTTCAACAAAAGGGCGTTATAGATGAGGCGACAAAAAATCGTGCAGAGAGTCAATCGAACATAGATGCTATGGCGCAACAGGCGCAAGCTGAGCAGGAACGTCAAAAACAAGCTCAAATGTCTGAAGCAGAACAACAAAGGGCTGAAAGAGAAAAACGTAGAGCAGAAAAACGTGAACAAAGGCGTCAGGGTGTAGCAACGAATGCAGCATCAGCTTCCGTATCTGCACCAATGGCAATTACAAATAAACAAATGAAGCTAATGTCGTTGGCATTAATACTTAAATTAATGAATCAAGACAAAGTAACAACTATACTTAATAAGTTTGATGCGAATGATTCTAAAGCTATTTCACAGTACATGAGTATGGCAAATTTAGAATCTCAAATTGATGGTGATTTAATAACAGATTGTTTAAAAGAAATTCGTGAATTTTTACCGGTAAAACGTAAGCTCACAAAAGAAAATGTCTTAGGTGATTTACTAAGAATTTATCGCGAAGTTCCACGTGAAAGGATTGAAAAAATCATCAAGAATGAGCGTCCTTTAGTAAAAAGATTTATAGCGCAAGCTTATGACGGTGAATATTCAGAATTACCGCTAAAAGTTGCGGGAATTGTTGCACAATACATTGAAGAGAGTGTATAATACTTTTATATGATAATCAAAAAAAGAAATTTGAGGGGGAAGGTAGAAAAAACAGAGCCTAAAAAAGTTGAGGTTCAAGTTTCTGATGCTCAAATTTCAGAAGTTGAAAATATAGAACAACAACCTGTGGTTGAAGAAGTTGTTCAAGAAATTTCACAGCCACAAGTACCACAAGAGCCCGAAATAGATTTATTTGATATTGAAAATATTGATTTTGTACAACGTCAGGAACGCAGACGCGGCTCAAGAAGGCGCGGTTACCGTAGAATTGATGACAGAAATCTTGTTTCTCGTGCTCAAGAAGAAGCAGAAACAATTAAGAAATCAGCCTTCGAAGAAGGTTATAGAAAAGGTTTAGAACAAGCAAATTCTGACATTGAAGCATTTAAGAAAAGTTTTTCAGAATTTATGAACGCACCAAAAGATGTTTTTGAATATATTGCACCTGACATTTTAGAAATCAGTGTTGATATAGCTAAAAAGATTATAAAAAAGGAAGTTGAAAGTGATCCGCAAGTGTTGGTCAATACGATTGTGGATGTGCTTAAAACGGTTTCAAAAAGCGAACCGAAAATTAATATTAGAGTTAAGCCTCAAGCCGTACAGTTTATTAAGGATACATTGCCGAATATAACTTACGAATATGGTATTGATGCTAAGGTTAATATTATAGCAGACCCTTCGATAGAAGAAGGTGGATGTATTTTTCAGACAAATAATGGTATTGTTGATGCGTCAATTGACACTCAATTAGAAATTATTAAAAAAGCAATAGAAGGAATTTAAACTTAATTCCCTCGCTCCTTGCGGGAGAGGGTTAGGGTGAGGGGTTTTACAAAACCTTTCAAAAGGACAAAATGGCAGCGGAAGGACAACAACAGAGCAAACCTATATCAGAAATATTTTTGGCACTCTTCGTAATGACTCTTGTTTTAATCTTGATTATGGAGATGCCAAATTGGGTTATCAATTTTTCAATAAGCTTGAATATCACGCTTGGTATTGTGCTTTTGATGATATCTTTGTATGTCCAAAAACCGTTAGAATTGGCAGCGTTTCCTTCAATTATTCTTTTGGGCACAATGTTTCGTTTGGTTCTTTCTATTGCCTCAACAAGACTTATTTTGGCTAAAGGTGATGCCGGAGAAGTAGTCCATGCGTTCGGAACGTTCGTAACCGGCGGTAATATGATTGTAGGTGGTGTAATATTCTTGATTATTACGGTTGTACAGTTCATGGTAATTACAAAAGGTGCTGAACGTATTGCCGAAGTATCTGCACGTTTCGCCTTAGATGCTATGCCGGGTAAACAAATGACGATTGACGCTGACTTTAACGCAGGATTAATTTCACCGGAAGAAGCAGTAAAAAGACGTGAAGATCTTCAAAGAGAATCAAGCTTATTTGGTTCTATGGATGGTTCCATGAAGTTTGTAAAAGGTGATACTATGGCAGGTATCATCATTGTTATAATTAACATTGTAGGTGGTTTGACCATTGGTTGTTTGGTTAACCAAATGCCAATAGCTGATGCCGTAAGTAAATACACCGTTTTAACAATTGGTGATGGTTTGGCGTCACAGCTTCCGTCACTTTTAATGTCAATCTCAGCCGGTATCGTAATGACACGTGCTTCAGCAACAAGCACTTCATTGGGTGGTGATTTGACAGCGCAAATTATGGCAAAGCCTTATTCATTGTTCTTTGCAGCACTGTTTTTGGGCTTAATTACTATAAGTTCACCTATTACAGGTTTGCCATTCTTCCCATTTTTATGTTTTACAATAATCTTGGCTGTTGCAGGCTTCTCGGTATTAGTAAACGCCGATGTTCAATCTCAATTGGGTCAATTGGAAAGCGTACGTCAAAATATGCAAGATTTGGTTAACCCTAATAAGATGTACGAAAGACTTGGTGTTGACGTATTGAGTTTACAAGTTGGTGCAGGTTTGCTTGTAATTGCCGATCCTGATCAGGAAGGTCAATTGCTTGCTAAGATTGCTGCTTTGCGTCAAAGAGTTACGGATGAATTGGGTTATATTTTACCAAACATCCGTATTATGGACTCATCAGCTTTAGAAGCTAACGAATACGTAATTTCTATTCGTAACAATGTTGTTGCGTCAGGTTATGTATATCCCGGTAAATACATGGTAATTGCCGATCAGTGGGATTCTGTTAAGAAAACAATTCCTGAGGATGCGATTGTTGGTGTTGACCCTACTTATCAAACTCAAGCGTATTGGATATCACAAGATGATGCAAGAGCGACTAAAAATGTTACAGCTGTTGATGCGACAGATGTTCTTGTTACGCACTTGCAAGAATGTGTAAGAAAACACGTTGATGAAGTTATGACAAAAACAGATGTTCTTAAGCTTATGGAACTTGTACGTTCTCAAGACCCAACTCTTGTAAATGACTTAGTTCCTGCTATTATTTCTACTTCAGATTTGAGAAAGATTTTTGTAAACTTAATCAGAGAAAAAGTTTCAATTAAGGATATTATCTTTGTATTTGAACGTTTGTGCGATTACGCGAGATTTTCTAAAGAACCTGATATCTTGTCAGAACGTTTGCGTGCAGCTTTAGGTCGTCAAATTTGTTTGAGTAATGTAGACCGCGATCACGTACTTTATGCACTTACTCTATCTCCTGAATGGGAAAAAACGCTTGATGACAGCTGTCAAAGAACAGAGCTTGGTACAATGTTCTTGCTTAA
>CAKVLL010000047.1 GCA_934757255.1 uncultured Candidatus Melainabacteria bacterium
GCATTATATCTAACTTTTTCAGAACTTGATGACATTAAATCATTAATAAGTTCTTGGAAAGATTTTTTTACTTGTTTCTTTTTGCTGTTTACAGTAATTGCCATACACTTTACCTCCGATATGCAATATATCAATTTAAACTTCTACACAGTAATATAAAGTATTCTTTATTTTCAAAATTGCCTTTATTTTTCGTTTTGTAAAGATTTTGTTACATACCCTATTTAGGGTAAAAATTACACTTAATCTTAGTAATATTAATATACCATATTTTTACATTTTTATGACTACTCTACCAGAGAATTTTACAAAAGTTAATTATGATTAGAATTGTGATGTGTTTAAAACTTAGATATATCTTGAAAAACTAGAGTTTAAAAAACTTAATATTTATTACTTACTAGGGATAGTAATAATAAATTCGCTTCCTTCATTTATTTTAGTTTTTACTTCAATTTTTCCTTTGTGTTTTTCAATTATCTTTTGTGCAATTGCAAGCCCCAAGCCTGTCCCGACGCCAACACCTTTTGTTGTGTATCCGGCAAAGAAAATTTTATCAGGTTCCTTTATTCCGCACCCGTTATCTTTAATTTTTACAACTAAATTATTGTCTTGAAAATTTGTGTCAATAGTAATTATTCCTTCCTTATCAATAGCATGTGCAGCATTTACAAGAATATTCATGAATACTTGATTTAGCATATTTGGATAGCATTTTATTGGCGGAAGTTTGCCATAATTTTTCACAATTGTTATTTTATTTTTTGTTTCATGTCTGATTAAATCTAAAGTTAAATCAATTTCTTTGTTAATATCTGCTTCTTGTAGTTCTGCTTCGTCAAGTCTTACAAATTTTCTTAACGATACTACCAGTCTGTTGATTCGAGCGATTGCTTCGGAGTCAATATCGTTTATTTCTTTGAGCAAATCTTTTGTGTCGTTGTCACTTATTTGTTTAATCAATTTTTTCATAATCTCATTATTAGATTTGATAGAAGCAACAGGGGTGTTGATTTCGTGCGCAACACCTGCAACAAGTTGACCTAAAGATGCCATTTTTTCTGAATTTATTAATTTTAATTGTGTTTCTTGCAATTCGGCAAGTGTTTTTGTTAAATCTTTTACCATACTTGCATTTTTTTTATAAAGTTCGGATTGAATGATTGCATTACCAAGTTGTGAAGATACCCCATTTAAAACTTCTAGCGCATCATCAAGTTTTGTTTTTTGTTTGGTAGAAAGTACAATAATTCCTAAAAGAGAATTTAGATGATAAATTGGAACAATTATTCTTTGTACATTTTCTTTAAAAGGTTTTGCTTCTTTAAATTCTTTCATACAAATTTGACATGATAATTTACCATTGTTAATATATGAAATTGCTTCTTTGTCAAAAGAAACGATTCGACCGATATCTTTTTTTTCTAATGTTTCTTGGATTAAAAATTTATCGTTGTTTTCTGATTTTGCATAATATGCGCGAAATGCGCCAAACATTTGCGCAAGTTCTTCTAAAGCAGAATTTAAAATTACAGATGTATCAATCGACTCTCTAATAATATTAGAAATATTATTAAGCAACAAAAGTTTCATTGCTTGTGATTGAGCTTGAAGTTTTATTTTTGATAAATTTTTATTTTCATTTTCTAACAGAGTAATTTTTTTCTGATAATTCTGATTTCTGGCAAGTACATTTTCTAAGCTTATTTTTGCTGTAACATCAGTAAAAACAATTAATGTATAGTTGCCTTTTTTTGTAGCGTTTAAATCATAGTAGAAATAATCGTTGTTTGAACTTTGATATAGAACATGGGCAGAAAAATCTTCTTTGGAATTTATAGCTTGAGTAATTGGTGAATGTACGCTAACGTCATTGCTCACAAGCGCACAAACATTATAATTAAGTTTGTGTGAAAATTTTTTTATGTTTTCAAAATCAGGAAAAACACGTTTAAAAACATTATTTCTAAATATGGATTCCCTATTTTCATTTAAGACGATTACAGCGCTATTAAATTTGTTAAATAAATCAAATTTCCCCATACTTATTATTATATAATCATTAAGTAAAAAAATCTAATTTTATTTATTTGCACTTGAATGTTTTTATATTTTTAGGTATGGTAGAAAATAACCTAAAAGGAATTTTATGCTTAAGGATGTATCTCGACAAATAACTGTGGCAGAAATGTCGCCACATGTTCATAATTTTGGAGTTAATGAAAACAAGGTTGAAAAAATATCCAATTGGTTAATAAATTGGATTAAGTTTGCATTGAAAAATAAAAAGATAAAACCTTATGATTTGTTGCCAAGTAAGGGCGATCTGGCATTTCACATCGGTGTAAGTAAAGGAACTATGCAAAATGTGTTTCGTTTGGTTGAAGATTATGGCTTGGTAAAATCTAAGCAAAGAATTGGAACGTATATTAATGGTGAATCTGAAGATGTCTCAACGCCGGAAAAATTAACTTCAAAACGTGAACTTGTAGCGCAAATTTTAAAAAAATATCTCAAGGATAATAATTATAAAGCGGGTGACGTATTAATTTCGATAAGACGATTATCAAGTTTTTTAAAAGTCTCTTGTTCCACTATAAGAATTGCTATCACGACATTGATTTCGGAAGGAGTTCTTGCAAGATATGGAAAAACATTTGTGGTAGTTGATTTAAATTATCATATTGATGACATAGAACCGTTAACTTTAGTAGAAAAAATAGCGCAAATTTTGAAAGATGAAATAAAGAAAGATTTTTTTAATGGTGAAAAACTACCAACAAATGTAGAGTTAGCGGAGCGCTTTGATGTTAGTATAAAAACAATTCATGATGCGATTAAACTCTTAGTAAAAGAGGGTGTTTTGTTGGTTCGCAGGGGGCAATACGGAACTGTAGTAGCTGATACGCGCAATGAAAGTGAATTGTATTTTTATGAAAAAGTTGAACAAAAGATAAGACATTATATAGTAAAAAAATGTAAGATAGGTGATAAATTACCATCAATAAATTCATTCGCGAAAAACTTCGGAGTTAGTCAGAAAACTATAAAAAAAGCGTTAGATGAACTTGCTGATGATGGTTATTTGATGTTTACAAGAGGTAGATATGGAGGAACTTTTGTAATTGATATGCCTCAAAATGTTAATGAGGCTTATAAATGGCTTGCAATAAGTTCTGATTATGTTTCAAATACTTGAAAAATGGCTAAAGCATGGTATTATTAAGAAGAAAAGTATAATTTTAATAAAAAGGAGAATAATTATCGCTAATGAAGAAAGGGGCCAAAGAGGCTCAGGCAAAGATAAACCTCTAATAAATGAAAGAATTAGAGCAAGAGAAGTTAGATTAATTGATGAAAATGGTAATAATCACGGAATTGTTCCTACATCCCAAGCAATGAAAATGGCAGAGGAAGCGGAACTAGATTTGGTAGTAATTAGTCCAAACCAAGCACCTCCGGTAGCAAAAATTTTAAACTATGGTAAATATAAATACGAACTTGAAAAAAAGGCAAAAGAAGCTAAAAAGAAACAACACGTAGTTGATGTTAAGGAAGTAAAAGTTCGTTATAAGATTGATACGCACGATTATGAAGTTAGATTGAAAAATATCAGAAAATTTATTTCTCAAGGTAATAAAGTAAAAATTGTTGTAATGTTGAGAGGTCGTGAAATGCAACATTCATCATTGGCAGTAGATTTAGCAAATAGATTTATTACTGACTTGGCAAATGACCCTGTAACAGTGGAAAAGAAACCAATGGTGGAAGGTCGAAACGTAACAGCTTGGCTTGCTCCACAAAGTTAGAAATTGTTAAAAAAGGAAGAATTTGATTCTTCCTTTTTTAATAATAAAAATTTATTTCATAAAAAAGACTTGATTAAAAATATTTAGCAAGTACAATAGATTTAAGGCTTAAGTTTTTGAGCCTTGGAGAAGAAAATTAAATAAGTATGCCGCAATAGCTCCCAGTGGAGCCGTGAGGCGGAACAAATAGGGAAAACGTAGAGCTTGCTCTACCAACCCAGTGAAAATTAAATAAGATATGCCGCAATAGCTCAGTTGGTAGAGCAAGGGACTGAAAATCCCTGTGTCCTTGGTTCAATTCCGAGTTGCGGCATATTTTTTGTTTATAAAATTATCATTAACAACCGCAACTCAGAATTATATCTTATATACGTCTCGTCGCAAAAGCGAACTCGACTCCCTCTATTGAAACGATAATCAATCGTTTCAACAGAGTTCTTGGCATATTTTTTTGTTTATATTACTGGATTTCGGTGATTTTATAATTCTTAAATATACTTTAAAAATTTTTGTGTACCCTATATGTATCCTTTTCAATATTGCATAATAAAATACGCACTTTGTAAAATCAAAATGCGTTTAATAAATTTATAGAATGTAAGGTGGGAAAAGCGTGAGCGGTTCTCACCTTACGACTACAAACTCAGCATAATTTTTTAAAATAAGGATGTAACAATATCTTAATAATAACGCAAGTTTTAACCTTTTTCTGTTTTTATTATAATGAAGGTAGTTTTACTATGGAGGTTTTATGTCTATAACTGGAATCAATGCTTATAGTCCAAGAGTCGGTTTTAAAGCAAATTCACCAAAGAAACAACAACAATATGAAAATCCGATTGATAGAGGAACAGAAAGAAATTTAGCTGTTTTAAGCTCTGTTGGAATGAGTGCTCTAGCAGGGGTGCTTGCAGGTGGTCTTACAACTTTATTCACAAAAGGTGTTAAATGGCCGGTTGGAGTTGGTATTGTTGCAGCATTAGGTGCGTTAGGTTTGACTTTACCATCAAAAATGTACAATACTAAAGTCAGTGCTTATACTAGAGAAAAAGAAATGGACGTATTTTCAAGACAAAAAACAGCACAAAATAATATTTATGAAGATATCAACAATGAAATAAAAGATGATAATGTATCACTTGATGATAAAATTAATCATTACGCAACCGTAAAAATGGCAGATAATGGTAGTGGAGTGATGATAAAAGGTGTGTAAATGAGCGTTTCTGCTATTAATACAATTAATAATTATCAATACAATCCAAGTTTTACCCAAAAGAAGATTGAGCAACCATCACAGAAAAATGATGAAAACCCAATTTCACGTAAAGGTGAAGCCGCAAATCTTGTTAAAGCAACCTTTCTCGGAGGTTTGGCTTTAGCAGGAAAATTGGTTTGGGAATTAGTCGTTGACGGTGATTTTGAATTTGAAAATGTTGCAAAAAAAGCCGGAGAATTAGTCGATAAAAATAAAAAAGATGCAAGCAAGAATAAGAAATTTTTATACAAATTAGGTGCATTTGTTTCATTAATGGCAGCAGGTTTTACAGGTTTTGCATTACTTTATACCGCATATAAAGCACCTAAAATTGCTTATGAAAGCAAAGTAAATACATTTACAAAATCTAAAGAAATGGATACTTATACTAAATCTAACGAAGCTGAACGTGAACTTTATACGCAGTTAGCTGATAAAGCGAGAACATCAACCAAAGAAGAAAAAGAAGATTTAAAAGAGCAGTATGTAAAAATGACAATGGCAAAAAATCAAGTGCCTAGTTTTGTCAAACAAAAATAATTATTATTTTTTAAAATACACATTTAACTGGCAGTCTGAAATGTGACATCTAGCCTGTAGATTCTATTGAAAAAGTCAAGTCCTTCAATTGTAAATAACAAAACTTAAAAAAAGCCCAAAAGAAAAGTCAAGAATTTCTATTAGAGCTTTAAATTAGTTTTGTTGTTTGTTACAAATTCGTAATATTTAACCGAAATATCTCTACGACTCAGGAATAAAATGAATATTAAGAAATGTAAATACGAGTTTTTTGTAAAAGAAAATAGTCTATAATCTAATAGGGAAGGGAAGGGAAGGGAAGGGAAGGGAAGGGAAGGGAAGGGAAGGGAAGGGAAGGGAAGGGAGACGCGCGCAATTAAAAAGATGTTTGTGTTTTTATAAATGTATAGGGAAAAAATTGTAAGGACGTAAAATGAGTGTTTCAACAAACTACAGCTATCAAACACAAATTCCGCAGAATGTAATGTTTAAAGCAGAACAACCTGTTACGGTTGTTACTAACAAGGCTCAATCAATAAAAAAAGATGAAAAAATAAGCACAGCAGCCAAATACATGATTGGCGCAACGG
This sequence comes from uncultured Candidatus Melainabacteria bacterium, assembly GCA_934757255.1. Taxonomy (GTDB): domain Bacteria; phylum Cyanobacteriota; class Vampirovibrionia; order Gastranaerophilales; family Gastranaerophilaceae; genus CAG-196. Next base: position 6,177 of record CAKVLL010000047.1, read on the forward strand.
CCTTAGCAGGAGTTGTAGCTGGGGGTATAGCTGCAAGAAAAGGCTGCTTTGGAGAAAAGATACAGAAATTTTTTAAAACATCAAGTGAACTAAAAGCAGAAGCCGAAAAGAAGGCTAAAGAAAAAGCTGAAAAAGAAGCAAAAGAAAAGGCGGAGAGGGCTGCAAAGGAAGCTAAAGAAAGAGTAGTACAAAAAGAAAAAGAAACTAAAACGACTGCTTCTGACAGCAATGTTGATTCTACTGCTAATAATACAAAATCCGGTTCAAGTACAAAAAAATCAAAAGGAAGTAATAAAGGCTCATCTACAAATTCTGGTGGTGCAACGCATACAGCGTCAAGAAAGAGAACTTCAGTTGAAGGTAATAAAAATTCTTCTTCACACACTACTAATACCACATCAACATCAGAAACAACGCAAAATATTACTCAAGACACAAAACCTGCTGTAAAACCTCAAATATCACCTGAATTAGCAGAACAATTAAAAGCTTATGAAGAACAAATTCCTGAATTAGCTGAAGCTGGTATTAAAGCTGAATATTTTATTAAGGATGGAGAAATTCAAGCTAAATATAGTGTAACAGAAAATATGTGCGAAAATATTTTTGCCGCAATTGAAGAAATTGCAAATGGTGACAACTCAATAGCAAATGATGTGAAAGAAAGAATTCTAAAGGAATTAAAAGCTATAATTAGACAAGATTTACAAGCAATAAAAACTAGTGGCAATCCTGAAACTGCAATAAATGAATTTAAAGGTAGGTTACAAAAACATATTGCTTCAGAAATGCCAGAATCAGTGCAAAAAATACACAATAAATTTAAAGATTGGCAATTGAATGAACTTCTACAAAATAGAACAATGCAGCAAAGAGAAGAATTAGCGCAAGCTATTTATAACGCACCAATGGAAAGATATGCAGAAAGGAATGCTAAATCTGCAAAAGAATCTGCAAAAGTATTTGAAGAATTCTTTAGTGCTAAAGAGAATGCTGAAAAAGAAGCACAGAAAATTTTAAAAGGTATAGAAACTAGTGCGACAGAAGCAAAAGAAGCTCAACGAAAAATTGATATTGCACAAGCAAGTCACAACGCACCATTAGAAAGAGGACTTGCGCATAAATCAGCAAATGAATCTATGGAAGTTTTTAGAAAAGCTGGAAATAAGGAATATCAAGTATATTATGATTCTTATGAAAGTGTTTGGAAACAAGCTGTAAAAAGAAAGCTTACCATGAAAGAAGTCGAAAAAATAATGTCAGAAAAAATTCAAGAATATGTAGAAAAATGTGGAACATTTAGAAAAGTTAATAAAGATGTTGTTATTTCCGGTGAGCCAAAGAAAATCGTTTATGAAGGTATTCAATACGATATAACCGATAAAGGCGAATTACTTAAAAAAGTTTTTGTTCCGGCAAAAGGTAAAAATAATGCTATTGTTACTAAATATGAAAACACAAGCGAAGAGGTTTTAGATAATATTCTTTTACAAGAAGTAAGACAAAGACAAAATGCTTATGAAAGAAGAACTTATGTACAACAACGCCAAAAAGCTTTAGCTTAGAAAAATTAAGTTGTAGTCTGTAGGTCGTGTTCAACATTTTTCATTGAACACGACAAATATAAAAAACACGGTGCGTTCGAAGAGCGCACCATGTTTGTTGTTATTGTTTAAATATTAATTAAACATTACCATAATAAGCATCGATGTAGATTTGTTTGATATCAGACATCAATGGGTAAGCTGGGTTAGCACCTGTACATTGGTCATCGAATGCCAATTCAACAAGTTCATCCAAGTTATCCATGAATGTTTTTTCATCTACGCCGAAGTCTTTAATTGACTTAGGAAGTTCAATTTTGTCCATCAATTCATCAACTGCCTTGATTAACAATTCAACCTTTTCATCATCATTCTTACCGCCCAATCCTAATTCGTCAGCGATTTGACCATATTTAGCCTTAGCGTTAGGGAATTTGTATTGAGGGAAGATTGCTTGTTTGTGTGGAGCATCAGAAGCATTGTATTTGATGATTTGTCTGAATAACAATGCGTTAGCTACACCGTGTGGAACGTGGTACATAGCACCAAGTTTGTGAGCCATAGAGTGGCACAATCCTAAGAATGAGTTAGCGAATGCCATACCTGCGATTGTTGCAGCGTAGTGCATTTTTTCTCTAGCGATAGGATCATTAGCACCTTCTTTGTATGAACGTTCTAAGTATCTGAATACTAACTTAGATGCTTCTAAAGCGTTTGAGTTAGTGAAGTTTGTAGCCATACAAGATACATAAGCTTCAAATGCGTGAACTAATGCGTCAATACCTGATGCTGAAGTTAAGCCTTTTGGCATACCATCAACGAAGTTAGGGTCAACGATTGCCATATTTGGTGTTAAAGCGTAATCAGCAATAGCGTATTTTACGTGAGTTTCATCATCAGTAATGATAGCGAATGGAGTAACTTCAGAACCTGTACCTGATGTTGTAGGAATAGCAACCATAGTAGCTTTCTTACCTAATTCAGGGATTCTGCAAATTCTCTTTCTGATATCCATAAATCTCATAGCGATATCTTCGAAGTTTGTATCAGGTTGTTCGTACAATAACCACATAATTTTAGCTGCGTCCATTGGAGAACCGCCACCTAATGAAATGATTACATCAGGTTCAAATGGTTTCATAATAGCCATAGCTTGGTCGATTGTTGACAATGTTGGATCCGGTTTAACATCAAAGAATACTTCGTGTTCAATACCGATTTCGTCAAGAACGTTAGTAATTGCATTAACAGCACCTGAGTTGAACAAGAATCTGTCAGTTACGATAAATGCACGTTTTTTACCTTCTAATTCACGAAGAGCTAAGTCAGTAGCGCCTCTCTTGAAGTAAACTTTAGAAGGAACTTTGAACCATAACATATTTTCTCTCCTTTCAGCAACGGTTTTGTAGTTCAATAAGTTTTCTACGCCTACGTTACCTGAAACAGCGTTTCCGCCCCAAGAACCGCAGCCTAGAGTTAGTGATGGTTCAAGTCTGAAGTTGAACAAGTCACCAATACCACCTTGAGATGATGGAGAGTTGATTAGAACTCTGCAAGTTGGCATTTTTTCGCCAAACAAGTTGATTCTATCTTTTTTACGTTCGTCTGTGTAAAGAACTGAAGTGTGACCAGCACCACCTTTGCTTACTAAGTGGTAAGCTTTTTCTACAGCATCTTCAAAATCGCTTGCTTTATATAGAGTTAGAACAGGTGATAATTTTTCTCTTGAGAATGGATCTTCCCAATCAACTTCAGGTCTTTCAACCAACAAGATTTTAGCATCTTCCGGAACTTCGTTGCCAAAACCTGCTAATTCAGCGATTCTGTGAGGTTTTTGACCAACTACGTCAGGGTGAGCAGTTCCTCTTTTTGGATCGATAAGAGGAAGGTCTACTAATTTTTGTTGTTGGTTATCATTTACAAGGTAAGCACCTCTGTAAATGAATTCTTTTTTAACTTCTTCATAAATGCTATCAACAACTACAACTGATTGTTCAGAAGCACAAATCATACCGTTGTCGAAAGATTTTGACATAAGGATTGAAGAAACAGCCATTTTGATATCAGCAGTTTCATCAATAACAGCAGGAGTGTTACCAGGACCAACACCTAAAGCAGGGTTGCCTGATGAGTATGCAGCTTTAACCATGCCAGGGCCACCTGTAGCCAAGATACAATCAATGTTAGGGTGTTTCATCAATGCGCTTGAAAGTTCAATTGATGGAACATCAATCCAACCGATAATATCTTCTGGAGCACCAGCTTTAACAGCAGCGTCCAAAACGATTTTAGCAGCTGCGATTGTAGATTTTTTAGCTCTTGGGTGTGGTGAGAAGATGATACCGTTTCTAGTCTTTAATGAAATTAAAGATTTGAAAATAGCAGTTGAAGTTGGGTTTGTAGTAGGAACGATACCTGCTAAAACGCCTAAAGGTTCTGCAACTACTTTTGTACCGTTGATTTTGTCTTCTTTAATGATACCGCAAGTTTTAGCGTGTTTATGTTTGTTATAAATATATTCAGAAGCAAAGTGGTTTTTGATAATCTTATCTTCTAAAATACCCATGCCGGTTTCTTCAACAGCCATTCTTGCAAGAGGGATACGAGCCTTGTCTGCTGCAGTAGCTGCTGCTTTGAATATAGCGTCAACTTTTTCTTGTGAGAAAGTTGCGAAAATTCTTTGAGCTTTGTGAACTCTAGAAATTAAGCTTTCTAATTGGTCAAGTGTTTCAACAACATTTGATGCTTCCAAGCTTTTTTCCAAAGATTCAACGTTCTTTTTAGTCTTAGTTGTCATTTTGAATCTCCTTTTTTTAGTACGGCTATAACAATATTGCAACACAAATTAAAATTATTGTCAACGCAAGTCAACATG
>CAKVLL010000048.1 GCA_934757255.1 uncultured Candidatus Melainabacteria bacterium
TCAAACTTAGCTTTCATTAAAACTGTTTTATTCAAGTAACTTGACGGGTGATTTACTACCGTAAGCGGTGCAACTTGGAAAACTTGAGTTGTTGCTGATTGCTCTACTGATACCGAATTCTTCGCCGGAAGCGTAGTCGGTTGTGCAGAAACTTTTTCTATGCAAACAGCACTTGTAGTCAAAATACCTGCTGATAAAGCAACAAGCATCATTGATTTAATATATTTTAAATATTTCATAATCATTACCCTCTTCTTTTATCGACATTGTAACATGTTTTCTATTAATTGTAAATTTTACCAACAGTCTAAAATCATAGAGTAGCTTTAAAAGTTGATAAAATTTTATTCTTGATATTAAATTGTATTGAAGGAAAAGACGATGATAAAAGACGAATTAAACACATTAAAATCAAAAGGACAGTTAAGAAGTATTCCAAATATTGAAGCAAAATCTGACGGAAAAATCGTTATTGATGGTAAAGAATACGTGAATTTTGCATCAAATGATTATTTGGGAATTAGTACAAAACTAGATTTAGAAAATGAGTTCTTAAAAGACCGTTATCTCTTATCATCAGCTTCTGCAAGACTTCTTACAGGTTCTTCTCCGGAATATAAAGCCTTAGAACGAACTGTTGCCGGTATTTTTAATAAAGAAGCTGCACTAATTTTTAATACGGGATATCAATGTAATTTAGGTGTAATTTCAGCTCTTATAGGGCGTGGAGATGTAGTTTTTTCTGATAAATTAAACCATGCAAGTATTATTGATGGTATGCAACTTGTGCAAGGAGAATTTTTTAGATACAAACATTTTGATTACGATAATTTAGAGAAATTACTAAAAGCTAAACGTAATAATTATAATAGAGCGATAATTGTTTCAGAATCAGTATTCAGCATGGACGGTGATGTTGTTGATATTGACAAACTGGTTGAATTAAAGAACAAATATAACTGTTTGCTTATGATTGATGAAGCTCACGCGTTTTGTGCTTATGGAAAAACTCTTGCCGGAGTCTCTTACGGAAAAGATGTTGATATAATTACGGCAACTTTTGGAAAAGCAGTTGGCTCTTTTGGTGCAGTTTGCGTTTCATCAGAAGAAATTATTTCATATTTAATAAACAAAGCGCGCTCATTTATTTTTTCAACATCAATACCACCACTTAATATAGCTTGGTCAAATTGGCTTTTGACAGAAAAAATAGATTTTTTGGTAGCTCAAAAACATAAATTAGAAACTTTAACTACGAATGTTCATAAACTTATGGAAGAAAGAGGGCTGAAAACTATTTCTTCAACACATATTATTCCAATCGTAATTGGTTCTAATGACGATACTGTCAAAGTTTCAGAAAAACTTCGCGCGGAAGGATTTTATATTCCGGCTATTCGTCCGCCAACAGTGCCGGAAGGTACATCAAGATTGAGAATTTCGCTTACTGCCGATTGTAAATTGGAAGATTTTGAGCAAGTGCTTAATTTGGTCTAGCTGGCTTTTCTAATGTCTTGAAATTCATTTAAACCAACTTCCCAGCTGTCTTGATATTTAAAATCTCTTGAAGCAATTTCATCTGGAAGTCCGGCATGGTGTATTTTAGGTAAAAGTTCTCGTTCGCTCATTTCAATAGGTGCGGCTATATCATCATCTGAATCTTGGCAAATAAATACACCTTCTCCGTTAGGATTAACTTTATAACCAACGATTGTTATCTCATGTCCGGCTAATCTATTGTCATTGTCTGGATCCGGCCAAGTGTACCCAATGATTATGTTGTGTCCCATTTTTAGAGTATCTAATAATTCTTTTTTTATTGTTGCAAAGTCTTTTTCATAACCGCATAAACGACCGTTTTCATCTACTTTTTGATAAGTTACGGATGTTGTATTTTTATCTTCTACTACGGATTCAACATAAGTTTTTTCAAAATCAATCAAACCTCCATCTTCTTGCGTCCATTCGTTTGGTGAGCGCTTATCTATTAGAGAGTTATATGTTTGTTGAGAGCCCAGTTGCATTAATGTTGATTGCATAAGAACATCAATAATTGAACGTTCGCCTGGGTCACGGAAATTGTTTTGAATACGTGCTCTGATTATAGCGTTTTCATCCGGTTTTAAGAGAACAGTAGCTTTTTCAAAGCCATGCATTACGTTTGGTGTTTTAAATGTTTTTAGTAACCATATTGCATCATTCGATTTTTTTGATAAATTATCCATATTTATTGTTTTAAGTACTTCATTTTTTGGTGAAGTCAAACCTTCTACCATTCGGAAGAATTCAGCAGTGTGTTTTGTTGCTAAATCAAATTCAATACTTGCTGCCGGACAAGTACCGGTATGCATATTATCTAATTCCCATCTTGTTTTAGCTATTTCATTCGGATCGACTGATAAATTTGTAATTAATCCAATTACTTGACGCTTGTATTGACTAGGGATATCTTCACAAGTTTGTGTTATTACGTAAGGATTGGCAATAATATCCAAACACTCTTTTAAAATAGTAACTTTATCTAATCCCGGATCTCTATCTTCTTTTATAATTTTGTGTAAGTTATCTAAAACCGAACTTTTATCGTTTGAATTGTTTTTAAGTAATTGTCCGCTTTTTAATGCGAATTCAAGTTTTTTTCTATATGGTAAATCTAATTCAGTTGATAATTCTTCATACTTTTTCTTTTCATCTTTGTTGGCTAAAGACGTTCTGATTGTGACTGCGCTAGTATAAGCTTGCGCTTTAAAAGCCGGCGCTTGAGTTTGATTTGTTGTTGATTGCTCAATAGAGACTGTACTTTTATCTTTTACAGACATCGTTTTGTAAACATTATTTAAATTTTGAAAATTCACACTATCCATACATATATAAAAACATTTTATCGCTAAAACTTGCCAGTTTATTAAGAATTATTAAGAAAAGTTTATCGCCAATCTTATTAGAGAACTAGGTTTTGTGAGTTGAAAGTTGATAGTTGAAAGTGGAAAGTTGTTTTAAGGATTTTTGTTGTCAACATTCGATTATTAAGAGTAAATCATGTGGGAAAAGTGCAAGCTGTTACCACTTTTTTGAACTTTGCTTTGCTAAATGATTATAGTTAATAAAAATTTAACATTTTACTGAATGCCACCCTCATCAGGACTCCGTCCGGCTTTTCCCCTCAAGGGCGAAGCAGTAAAATGCGCTAGTTTTACGCAAGTTACAGCTTCTCCCTTAGAGGGGAGAAGCTGGCGAAGCCTGATGAGAGTGATAAGAAATAATGAAAAGATTTAATAAATATAATTAATAACTTTCAAACCTTTCAGTAACCGCATATTAGCCCAAAAAATCCCTAAAATAACTTTTCATTTAATTCCACCTTTTTTCTACTCACTAGAATATTTGTTATGAAATATTAAGACTTTATTTTAATACATTTCCTTTTATTAAGAAGATAGAGAAATCTTTACAATCGGCGCAAACGTAGTAGTAGTAGTAGTAGTAGTAGTAGTAGTAGTAGTAGTAGTAGTAGTAGTAGTAGTAGTAGTAGTAGTAGTAGTAGTAAAGCGCCACACTTTTCTAAAACACCTAAAGTTTTCGCAAAAAATGTCGATATACTAATTGTCGACAAATTCAAATTGTATCAAAAACAGAAAGGAACAACTATGACAACTTTTTCTTATTCAAATCTAAATACTCCATATCCAAAAATGACTTTTCAAAATCGAACTAAAAAATTAGAGCAGCCAGAAACATCAGAAAATGAAAAGCCAACAGATAGTGTAGATAGTTCTAAGGGTAACCAAACTGTTACAAAGTCAAGTACATTAGAACATAAAATTAATGAACTCGAAATCCAATTGAGAAGTAAATTAGAATTATTCAAGAAAATTGCAAACGCTTTTGGAGATGAGATTGATGTAAGTGGCACTATTAATAAAAGTGGTTGGGTACAAAAAACAACACATAATCGTACACAAGATCTTATAGAAGAAATTACTGCCCTTCTTGATGAAACAGTGACAGAAAAAACAGTTGAAAAACTCGAAGAGCGTGTAGAAAATTTGCAAAACGCTTTAGAAAAAATTAATATAGAAATTGACCATAGTTATAAACAAAATAAACAAGTTTTTTTAGAACTAATGAATTCTGATCCTGGTACTAAACGTTTTAGTTTTAGCAATAGAAAATCTTAAGTTTATTAGTAGTAGTGTGGGAAAAGTGTAAACGCTTCCCACCTTTTATTTAATAATTCATTGCAAAAAATTAATGTGCTTTTGCAATTCATACCACCCTCATCAGGCTTCGCCAGCTTCTCCCCTCAAGGGCGAAGCAGTAAAATGCGCTAGTTTTACGCAAGTTACAGCTTCTCCCTTAGAGGGGAGAAGCTGGCGAAGCCTGATGAGGGTGAGTATAGAATATAAACTTAATTCATCTATTCAATCATTGATTTTATTAAAACAATTTTTTATTAAAAATTTTAAAACTTCTTATAAAAAATTCTTGCATTCATTTTTTCAAGTGCTATTATCAATAAGGACTTAAACAAACAGTTTTAAGCAGAGTTTTTAAGAACATTAAAATTTTAGGATATAGATAGTCAAACACATTTAGCCGACATAGTTTCCGAGATGGAATTTATGGAGTTTTGGTGTTCTAAAAAGAGAGAAAAATAGGAGAAAAGGAAAAATGGAAGAAGAAAAAGTTATTTCCACACAAGACAGCTTAACTCCTAGTGCCACTGTTCACGAACTTAGTGACAGCGTTATGACAGGAAAAGCTGATTTTAGTAAAACTAAAATGTTTACATTAGCAATAGCAGCAGGTGCATTCATTGCATTTGGTGCTCAAGTATCATTAACAGTTATGACTGGTGACTCTATGATGGGTTGGGGCTTCACAAAATTAATCGGAGCTATGACATTCGCTACAGGTTTGATGATTGTTGCATTAACAGGTGCTGAATTGTTCACAGGTAACGTAATGATGACTTTCGCAGTTTTAGAAAAAAAGGTTAGCCTTCTTAAATTGTTGAGAAGCTGGACAATCGTTTATATTGCAAACTTCTTAGGTTCTATACTAGTAGCAGGTTTGATATTTGGTGCAGGCATGGGACACAATGGTGGCGACGCAGTTGGTGTTACAGCTATGCAAACAGCTTTCTCAAAAATCAATTTGTCTTTTGGTGAAGCATTCTTCAGAGGTATTCTTTGTAACTGGTTGGTTTGTTTAGCAATCTTCATGGCTTCAACTTCTAAACGTGTTATTGGTAAGATTTTCGCAATCTTCTTCCCAATCATGACATTCGTTGCTTCAGGTTATGAACACAGTGTTGCAAACATGTTCTTTATTCCAAACGGATTATTGATGAAACACTTCCCATCAATCGTTGCTGCTTCTGGTATGACTCCAGACCAATTAGCAACTATGACTTGGAAAGGTTTCTTCTTGCACAACTTACTTCCTGTTACTTGTGGTAACATTGTAGGTGCTTTTGTATTTGTTGTTCTATTATTCTGGACAGCTTACTTAAGAGAAGAACACAGACATCAACATTAGTTTAGTTTAAAAAGACCGATTCTCACTTGATGAGAATTGGTCTTTTTTTGTATAATATGTAAGAATATGAATATGAAGAAAAAGATTTTACTAGCATTAATAGCAATTATTTTGACCACACCGGCGTGGGCAAAAGTTAAGGAGCAAAATTTAGAAGAAGTTGTGCTTGATGTTCCGCAAGAAGAAATGAATGTGGAAGAAGTTCCTCAAGCAATTTCTGTTACAGAAGAAAAAGCTCCGCAAGAAAAAAGTTTAAAAGAAAAACTTCAAGATGTGTATCACTTAGAAGTTTATAAATACGATAAACCGACATATCTTTTACAAGATGTTTTGACTCATAAATTTGATGAAGATTCTGTATGGGATAGAACTCAATTATGGGCTGGTTACAACGGTGACATCGGACTTCAATTTAATGAAGGCGGAATGCATCGTGAACATACAACAAACCATTATGACATCAATACAATCAACGTTGGTTATGATGGATTCTTAAAGAACAATAATGGTGATTTTAGAATTATGTTTAACTTCTCACCATTATCAGAAAGAAACTGGGTAGAAAACTTGTTTGCTGATATGTACATCGCAACAAACAAAATTCCTCACCACAGAATTTTAATCGGTAATTCTCGTCCGCCAGTTGGTTTAGAAGGTGCTTATGGGCCGTTTGTATTACCGTTTTTAGCGCGTTCACAAATTTCAAGAAATTTCGGTACAGTTCGTAAACTTGGGGCTAAAGTAGCAGGAACATACAGTTTGATGGATTATGACTTTGGGGTTTATAGTTCGGATACTTATTTCCAAGAATTTTTTCCTGGGGCAGAATTTATTGGTAGAGTTGACTTAAAACCACTTGGAAAAACTGATGGCAGGTATGGTAAATTGCTTGTTGGCGGTAGCATGGATGCAGGTCATAGAGATAATAATTTCTGCGTAGTCGGTGCACATGTTCAATATGAATACAAAAGATTTATGGCAAATTTTGAATGGGCGCAAGCTAACGGTTATAATGGTACAGCCGGTTATTCAACAGATAAGCACGCAAGCGGTTTTTACGCAACTGTTGCTTATATGTTGACTAAAAAACTTCAAATCTTAGCCAGATATGATGAATTTGATCCAAATAGAGAAATCGCAAATAACAACAAACGCGAATATTCAGTTGGTTTGAACTACTTTGTGAAAGGTCAAGGTTTGAAATTTATTCTAAACTATGTATTCTGTCAAAATGATGCAGCAAAAGATTCTCACAGAATTATGCTCGGCACACAGTTGTTGATTTAATGTCATTGGTGTAAAAGTTCCACCATTCTTTCAATGGAAAATTGAAAGTGGAAAATTGAAAATTGTTTTAAATAATTTTCAATTGCTCATTGTCCAAATTTAGAAATGTAGGGTGTAATTTTTGCTCCATTAACTTCAAACTCTAATAACCACTGTTTCACACCAATTCCGCCGGCGTATCCGGTTAACTTTCCGTTTTTGCCAATCGCTCTGTGGCAAGGGATGATAATTGCAATCGGATTGTGACCTATTGCACCGCCAACTGCTTGCGCAGACATTCTTTCGATATTCTTGATTTTAGCAATTTTGCTTGCAATTTCGCCATACGTTCTTACTTCGCCATAAGGAATTCTACATAATTCTTGCCATACCATTTTACGGAATTCATTCCCTATAGGCGAGAGTGACAATAAATCAATATTAGGTCTTCTGCCTGCAAAATAATCATCAAGCCAAGCTTTTGTTGCATTCAGAACCGGTAAGTTATCTTTAACGATAACTTCACCTTTAATGTCTCCGAAAAAATATTTTTGACCTTCAAGCCAAGCGCCTACTAATTTGTCATTGCATACACAAAGCGTCAATAACCCCACAGGTGAATTATAGCTAGTTTTATAAAAAATATCCATTTTAAAGGTCTATTTTTTCTTTTCACTTCTTGTTCTAACAGAAAGTCTTATTGGAGTACCTGTAAAACCGAACGCTTCGCGTAATTTGTTTTCCATATAGCGCTTGTAATGATCTTTCATTAAATCTTCATTATTTGCAAATAAAATGAAAGTTGGCGGCTCAATTGCTGCTTGTGTTGAATACATGATTTTTAAGCGCTTATTTCTAATAGTTTGCGGTGGATTGAGAGCATAAGCTTCATTAATAACCTTATTCAATAAACCTGTAGAAACACGTTTAGAACGCTCTTTTTGAACTTCTACAACTCTTGTAAAAATATTATTTAATCTTTGATGAGTTACCGCACTGATGTAAATCTTTGGAACATAATCCAAAAATGGAATTTCGTGCGCGATTTTTTCTTCAAACTTGTTTATTGTGTTTGATTTTTTATCTTCAATCAAATCCCATTTGTTGATTGCAATTACCATACCTTTTCCTGCATCAGTAATAATAGAAGCAATTTTTTTGTCTTGGTCTGAAATTCCATTTATGGCTTCTGTTGCGTCAATTACCATCAAAGCAACGTCACATTCTCTGATTGAACGAATTGCTCTATCAACTGCAAATTTTTCTACGCCATAATCAACTTTTGCTTTTTTTCTGATGCCGGCAGTATCTATTATTACAAATTCTTGGTCGTTGTAAGTCAAACGAGAGTCGATGCTATCTCTTGTAGTACCTGAAATATCAGAAACAATAACTCGTTTTTCACCTAATAGCGCATTTACAATAGAAGATTTACCGGCATTTGGTCGACCGACTATTGCTATTTTTATGGTTTTATCTTCGATTTCTTCTACGTCATATTCAAAGTCGGATGTAATTTCTTCCAGTAAATCGCCAACTCCGCCAGAACCGTGTAATGCTGAAATTGCGATAGGTTCACCGATTGCTAGAGAGTAAAAATCACTAATCATAGTGATTTGGTTGTGCGAATCGACTTTATTTACTGCAAGAAAAATTGGCTTGTTGCTTTGTCTTAAAATATTTGCAATATCAGAATCAACAGGCGTAACGCCTTCTAAGCCATCAACGATAAAAATAATTTTGTCTGCTTCTTCACAAGCTATTTTTGCTTGGTCGTAAATCGAAAGCATAATTTCATCTTCATCACCAGGAATAATTCCGCCGGTGTCAATAACAGTAAATGGTTTGTTTTGCCATTCTACGTCAAAATAAATTCTATCTCTGGTTACACCGGGACGGTCGTCAACGATAGACTGCCTTTTTCCTACTAATCTGTTTACAAACGTTGATTTACCAACATTTGGTCTTCCTACTATTGCGATAATTGGTTTTCTATTCATAATACATTTACTTTAACATGAACTAATAAAAAAATCAGTGTATATTCTATGAAAATAATTGTAAACAATTGTAACAATCCCCCTGAATTCATTAAAGTTTTTAGAATTAGTGCCGATAACTTACATGTAAGATTTAGGTAAAAGGTGTTATAGTGGCAGGAATTGATTTTTCAAAATTTAGTCAAGACTTTAAAGCAAAGTTTGAAAAAGCGATAG
>CAKVLL010000049.1 GCA_934757255.1 uncultured Candidatus Melainabacteria bacterium
TCAGAATATTCCAATTTGCCATTTTTATCTTTTTTTGTAAAATTAGTCATATTTCCATTTGCGTCATAGGTGTATTCTTCTGTGCACTTAACCTTACCGTTTTCATCTTTATCTACTTCTTTTGTTTTATTTCCATTGGCGTCATAGGTGTATTCTTCAGAATATTCCAATTTGCCATTTTTATCTTTTTTTGTAAAATTAGTCATATTTCCATTTGCGTCATAGGTGTATTCATAAGTATCATAAGCTTTACCATTTTCATCTTTAAATATGCGTTTAGTTTTATTTCCATTGGCGTCATAGGTGTATTCTTTTGTGGACTCAACCTTACCATTTTTATCTCTTGATATACACTTTGTCATATTTCCCTTGGCGTCATAGGTGTATTCCTCTGTGGACTCAATCCTACCATTTTTGCCCTTATATATTTCCTTTGTTTTATTTCCATTGGCGTCATAAGTGTATTCTTCTGTGGACTCAACCTTACCGTTTTTATCTCTTGATATACGCTTAGTTTCATTTCCATTAGTATCGTAGGTACTTTCAATATTGACAGAATTTAGAGTTGTATATTCCGTATCATTGCAACTAATAACAACTTCGCTATTCCCTAAATTATAACGATTACCATTGTTCTCAAATGTGTATTTGTTCCACCAGTCACTATAAGAGTCTATGTACGCATTATAAGTTCGACCATCTTCATTTACGATTCTATATGAACCTTTTGCATCTTTACCCGCAATAGCATTACCTTTTGCGTCATAGCTCATTTTTTCACCATTATCATAATTATCTGTATATCCACCATTAGCCGCATAAGTTCTTGTAAAAGATTTCTCTCCAATATTACCTGAGGTTTGTTTCAATTCGCCATTAACAAGTTCATAGATGGCAGTTTGTTTTACATTCCCATCAGCGTCACGAATAATCTCGCTTTTGCCGATTATTTCGTCATTTTTATAGCGTTCTTCAACCTCTACGCCATTTTCTTCTCTAATAATTTTGGTGGAATTTTCATCAACACTATATTCTTTATAAACTCTTGCTCCATTAGTAACTTCATTGGTTGACTTTAATCGACCATTCTTATTATAAACTGATGTCAACGACGTATCACCTTGTTTTTCTGCAACAGAAGTATTTCCTTGAGTATCAGTTGTAGAAGATTCAATGTTTGCAGAAATGCCTACAACATCTTTTAGGAAACCAAAAAAGGTTTCAGCTTTAACGTCTTTTAAACCCAAACTTGATAGCAATTTACCAGCTTCGTGTTTAGAAAAAATATTATTTTTGGCAAAATTCTGCACCTTAGATTTCAAGTCATTGACTTCGCTCTCTTCTAATACACCTTCAGTTTGCCCAGTTTTATCTAATGCATTAAAAATACTTTTGTATTTGTCGTCAACTTTTTCAGCACTAATACCACCTTTTAAATTGTTAAGGTTTATATCTTCTGCACTTTTGCCTTTGCCTAATCTCAAGTTAAAATCTACCATATCTTACTCCTATATTTTTGCTTACCTTATAGTTATCGGCATTTTTTTTGTAAACTTTAGGGTATTCTGCAAAAATTGAACGCAAAACTACTACTACGACGACTACTATTACTACGTTTGCGCCGATTGTAACAATTTTTTTAGAACTACTTAACATTTGTAACACTTTGTTACAAATGTAATCTGGGTGAGTTCAAGAAGCAATCGCAACACTAAAATATCTACCTACTTGATTATATCCATTATAATTCGATGAAGCATTACAAAATTTCTCCAAGAAATTGGAAATATTCAACATTTTTGAAATTCGTTGAAAAAGGTTATTATGATATCAATTGGTGTAATTTTGATGATGTTAATAATATTAATGATTTGAATTTGGAATAGATGATTTAAATATGTAATATTCATAAGGTGAAAACTTGTGAAGGTGGGAACCGCTCACGCTTTTCCCACCCTATCTACTTCATTCGTTATTATTATTAAATTTGAGCCAATTGTAAAGATTTTTTTAGTTTGCTTAACAATATTAAGTTTTATTAATAAATTCATTAAAAAAATCAGTGTTTTATTTTAAGTACATATTAAATTAATGCTCTTTTTTTTGCGGAAACCGGGACTTCGTCTTTTATTTTATAAAATTTTAGTTTTTGATTTTGTTTTTTTCACTGTTATAATATGTTTATGGCACAAAGAAAGTTTGATTTTTATATAGTTCCAACGCCAATTGGTAATATTAAAGATATTACTTTGCGAGCAATTGAAGTTTTGAAATCGGTTGATTTAATCGCTTGTGAAGATACTCGTGTTACACAAAAATTGCTTAATCATTATGAAATTTCGACTAAGTGTGTGTCTTATCATAAATATAATGAGTATGAAAGAATTGATTTTTTCTTAAATATGATAAAAGAAGGCAAAACTATTGCTCTTGTTTCAGATGCAGGGACTCCAATGATTTGTGACCCTGGGAATGTTATTGTATCGGCGTTGCAAAAAGAAGGTTGTTCTGTAACATCGTTAGCTGGGGCTTGCGCTGTTACAACTTTTTTATCACAACTTCCTCGTGAAAATGAACAATTTACGTTTATAGGATTTATCCCAAGAACAGAAAATCAAATAAAAGAGGTGTGTAAAAAGTTTTTGGCTCAAAATGTTGTATTCTATGATTCACCGGAAAGAATTTTAAAAACATTGAGAGTCATTCAAAAATATAGAGGTGATATTCAGGTTTCTTTAGGACGTGAGATAACAAAACTTTTTGAAGAAATAGTTACTGACAAAATATCGAATATTTTAAAATATTTCAAAGATGGAATTAAAGGTGAAATTGTTTGCATGCTTTATGCTGAAGAAAATACCTCTAGTTATGATATAAGAACTCACATTATAGATTTAAAACAAAAAGGTTTTAAAGATAAAGAAATTTCTGTTATTTTGTCTACAGTTTTTGACATTAATAAAAACGATGTTTATAAATTATTGCTTCAAAAAGTTGAATAGCATGTTATTATTTGAGTATTTGTTGTTTTTAGAGTAAACTTGTGTCAAGAGGTTATTATGTCAGTTTTATATATTTATATTACAATATTTACTATATTTTATACAATTTTGGCTTTTGCAAGTTTAAAGTCAAAGAGAAAAATCAGAGATAAATTTACTAACAAAGATTTGAATATTTGTGTAGTGGTTTATGCATCCGGTAAATGTGATACATTAGAAAACTTGTTGAATCAGTTAAAAAATCAAAATTATTCAAAAACGCATTATACAATTTATGCGATTTTAGATAAATGTGAGAGTGTTTCTGATGTTACGTTACAAACAGATTTAGATGTTAATATTATTAATATAAATAATCTTGAACCAATTGGAAAAAGCCAAGCCTATTCGATATTGGCAGAAAAACTTTCAGAAGCTCAGAAGTTGGATGCGTATGTGTTTTTGGATGCTAAAAATTATGTAGATTCTGATTTTTTAAATAATGTCAATTATTATTTAACAAAATATGATGTTTTTATGCCAATAGTTAATTATATTGGTGAGTATAAAGATATGAAGTTTTGGGATTGCGTACGAGTAACATATTCAAACTATGTTTCAAAATTTATATATGCAACAAGAACCAGACTTGGTTTAACAAATTTAATTAATACAGATAATTTTGTTATAAAAAAATCATTGCTCAACAGAATTGGTTCTTTTGATTTTCAGGATAAGGCGGCAGAAGTTCTTTACACATTAAAATTAGCAAAAGAGAAGATTGCAGTCGCATCTATAGATGATTTGAAGGTTTATACAGAGATTGAATATTATGACAATAGAATTCCATCTTTATCTAAACGAATAAATATTTTTTATAATGAAATAACACATTCGCCAAATTTTATAACTCAAGAATACTTATGTTCCCTTGTACAGCCGAATGTATTGTTTTGCATATTTGCTTATTTAATTTTATTAAAACACGCGTATACATTTTCCTTTTGGGCGGGATATTCAACAATATTAATTTCATCAATAGTTTTGGCTTTAGCATTTTGTATTAGTTTGTTGCATGCAAATATTTATGCTAAAGAATATATATATTTATTTGCATATCCAATATATTCATTTGCGCATGTTATAAAGAATTTTCCTCCGATAAGAGGTACGAGAAGGTTTATTAAAAATAGGACTCGTAAGCATAATGTAGAAAAGATGGTAACAAATATTATTGTTACAGATGGAAAACGAGATTTTCAATGTCAATTAGAGTTAATTTCTGATGAAGGTTTGGCAAGGGTTAAATTTATTAATAAAGGTAAGACTTATATTACTAAAAATAATCATTTACGTATGGTAGATGCGATAAGAGAGTTAACGGAAAAACTTAATGATTATGGATTATCTTTAAAAATTTGTCAATGTTGCAAATATTTCCAACCGCTGATTGACGGCTCAACAAATATGGTTAAAGGCTGCTGCAAATGCCAATTTCAAGGTAGAGTCGAAGGTGATATTATACCGACTTTAGTTTGGAATACTTGTCCTAAATTTGAAGAACAAAACATTGTTAATTTATTTTAATTAAATTTGCGATAAATAAGGTGGAAACGTGTTTTTTATCTTATTTTAAGAATTAAAAATGGCGCTTCTGCATTTGCAGAAGCGCCATTAGAATTTACATATTTACTAAGCTAATGCTTTTGATTTTTCGATACAGTCAATTAAAGTTGATGCAACGGTTTTTTGTTCTTCTAATGTTAGTTCAGGGAACATCGGAAGTGAAATAACCATTTCTGTATCTTTTTCTGTATTTGGAAGCATTCCTTTAGTCCAGCCAAGATGAGCGTGAACTTTTTGTAAATGCAATGGAACTGGATAATAAAGCATTGCACCGATTCCTGCTTCTTGTAACATTTTGTGAATGTTATCTCTGTTAGGAATTTTAACTGTGTATTGGTGATATACGCAGTAAGTATCAGCCAATTCTTTTGGTGTTTGAATATCAGAACATCCTGCAAACAATTCATTATAAGTTTTTGCATGACTTCTTCTATCTTTGTTCCATTCATCAATATAGTTTAATTTAATTCTTAAGATAGCAGCTTGAATTTCGTCTAAACGAGAGTTTACACCAATTTCATCGTGATAATATCTAACAGCACCACCGTGGTTACGTAGAGCAATAATTCTGTTTCTTAAATTTTCACTGTTTACGGTAATTAAACCGCCATCACCCATACCTCCTAAGTTTTTAGTTGGGTAGAAGCTATAACATCCGATATCGCCAAATGTACCAACTTTTTGTCCTTTGTATTCTGCGCCGATAGCTTGGCAACAGTCTTCAATTACATATAAGTTGTGACGTTTAGCAATGTCCATAATTGCATCCATATCGCATGGTTGGCCATATAAATGAACCGGAATAATTGCTTTTGTTTTTGGTGTAATTCTTTCTTCAATTTTTTTAGGGTCTATGTTGAATGTATCAGGGTCAATATCAGCAAAAACAGGAGTTGCACCTACAATACCAATAGCTTCTGTTGTAGCAACAAATGTAAATGCGGTTGTAATAACTTCATCGCCTGCGCCTATATCTAAAGCTCTTAAACCTAAATGTAAAGCGTCTGTACCTGAATTCAATGCAACAGTGTAATTACATCCGATGTATTTTGCTAATTCAGCTTCTAAAGCTTTGCAGTTTGGTCCTAAAATATAAGAGCCTGAACGTAAAACTTCGCATACTGCTTTTTCTACTTCAGCCCCTATTTTAGCATATTGTCTTTTTGAATCTAAAATTGGTATCATAATATCCTCCTATTCTTTCTCTCTATATATTAATAGTAACACACAAAATTTAAGCCTTTATATAATCTTAACCCCTTTTGTATAATAAAAATGCTAGTATATTTAATGTATTGTTTATCTTATGAATATATTTTATAATGTAAGCAAATAGGAGATTAGTCATGTTACCAATCATAACAGAAGAAATGTCATTAGAAATTTTTTCAGAAGCATTTCAAGATGTCCAAGCTTGGCGAAAGAATATGGTTCAATATTTGAAGGAAGAGAATCCGGAAATTAATTCTGCAATATTAGAAGTCGCTAAACACGACGAAAGTATTGATTTGAAAGCTGTTGCATTAGGAGCATATCTTTCTTATCGATTGTTAGAACTTGCAACAGAAAATGATGGGTTATCTATCGAAGAATAAATTTTAAATAATTATGAAAAAAGAGCGCTCAATTTTAGGTAAAACTGGGCGTTCTTTTTTCATAATTAAATTGTATGATAATTTATATCTAAACCTTAATTAATTACAAGGATATAAGTAGCTTATACAACAGAAAAACTCCCGAAGATGGATTCGAACCACCGTTGAAAGAGCCAGAATCTTCCGTCCTGCCACTAGACGATTCGGGAAAATTCTCTATTATTTATTCCAAAAATGTTTCTTCTTAACTTCGATGGCTGTTGGTTTTTGAGATTTGTTCTCAACACTCTTAATATTTGTTTCTCCATAAGTATAAGGATTTGAAGCATCCATAGCACCTTTATCATACGTAAAAGAACCGGTAGCTTTGCTTTCGTGTTGTATATTATTTATGTTTGTTTCTCTATACTTATATCTTCTTTCGTAACCTGCATTTGGAGGAGTGTTAATTACTTCACTAGAAGGTCTTTTAATAATTTCGCCATTTCGGATAATCATTTCTGATGAGTTATCAAAATTACTAACCGGTTGTAGAGTTTTGGTACCAGGGTCTTTCCCTAGAAAATGCATTCTTCCTAAATCATCTGTATAAACTGTGGAATTAGCCATTACACAAGCTGTAGAAGCACAAACTGCCAGAACTACACTTAATGAAATTAAACTTTTCTTTACCATATTGTCCTCCTTGTAGTTATTTTGTACCATGATTATATTACAAAATAACTACAAGGTGTATTAATTTCGTTACATTATTTTACGTTAATTTCATTGGTAATATCCTTGCCCCCGAAAAGAACAACGCTTTTTGCAAATACGTAATCGTATTTATCGTTTTGTGCTTTTTTTGTAATTTCTGATTGTATTGATTTTTCAATGTTTGCAAGTTTTGTGTTGTAATCTTTTTCCAGTGCTTGTTTTTTATTGTTAAATTCTCTCGTGTATTTTTCCTCTAACTGTATTATTTTTGTGTTATCAGTTTCATTTGCAATAGCACCTCGTGCATTAATGATGATTTTATTTAATTCATCCATTTTTTTAGAATGTTCTTGCTTAAGTTGTTTAACTTGTGAAGAATTGCCGACAAGTTTCTGTAAATCAACGACTGCAATAGAACTTTCATTAGCAAAAGTATTGCAAGAAGAAAACAAAATAGCAGCAAAAAATGGTAAAATGTATTTTTTCATAAAAATGACTCCTTTATTTTTTATATTTATAAGGAATTAGAAAAAATAAAACATTCGCCAATTGACTTACTATTGTCTGCTACATAAACTTTTTACCTTGTTAAACTGTTTCACTAAAAATAATTTTACCAAACCCCACCCACATCTGTAACGCTCAGCATAGCTTCGCTAACAGCTACGACCTCTCTATTCATGGCACTACTGTCCATGATAATTTTTAGAAAAATTTCTAAAATAGAATAAAGTCAACATAACTAGGTTACAAAAATTTAGTCAAGACATAGATTGAGCGACAATCGCGCCGCGAGCGTTTTTTAGCGAGCGCAAAAGTGCGGATTTATCCGCAACATCCATTCAGACCACAACCGTAAGGTTGTAGAAAACAGTGCGTAGTTTCTTTTCTTTTGCTTCGTTTTCTTTTCTTTCATCGCAAAAAGAAAAGAAAATGAAGAATTATTTTGAAATAAAAAAGTTTTTTGAAATGTCCTTTTCTTTCTCTTTTGTTGCGAATAAAAAGATTCTTCACTTCACTTCTAAGTTAGTAGGCGTACCTACAAGCTGAAAGTATCTACCCCAGAAAAGGACCAAAAGAAAGAGAAAACACGCTACTGCTTCCTACGCTCTTTCGAGCGTTTGATAAAATGGCTGATTAGCAAGCAGAGCTTGCACTTTCACGCTCACTATCGGTGCTACGCACGTAACTATTTAGTCGGCAAGCATAAGTAAATTACAAAAATTTTTTCTCTATAAAGGCTTGCCTCAAAGTCACACTCATTGTTCGCACACACGTTCGCGGCGCAAATGATGTTCTTTTAATGAAAATTATCTTGGACAGTAATGCTATTAATGGAGATTAAAAGCGGCTTTGCTTTCGCCGAACAGTACTAACGGTTAACTAAATTTCCCATTTTTTAGGGTCAAATTTAAAATCAGTGACACGCATTTTTAATGTTTTTAAATATGGTTCAAATTTTTTTAATAAAATTACTTTATAAAGTGAAAGTTCTTGAGCAACTATATGGTTTTGACAAGCAATTACCATAATTCCACCGGGTAACATTGAATAAGGACGAGATTTCGACTTGAATTTTTGCGGCAAAATCTTATCCCAAAAATTATACAAATTGGTTCTTGTGATTGCTTTTTTTAATTGTGGATTATCCATCATTGCACCAATGAGGTCATCCACTCCTTCAAAATCTGTATATAAAACTTTTGTCATATTGATTGGTTCTTATAATTTACGTAATTATAATATCATAAATTCATTCTTTCTTATATAGCTTTACAAAAATTAATTTTTTGAGAAATTTGTTTTTAAAGTACAAAGCTAGGTACATCTTACTTTGTAAATAGACAATTGAACTTAACTCGTGCTATAATTGTTTAAGTATGAAACGTTTTATCCGAAAATTATTTTCAAAAGTTACACTCGTAATTCTGATTTGCATTTTGGCAATTCTGACTTTTTTCTTTTGGGGTTGG
>CAKVLL010000050.1 GCA_934757255.1 uncultured Candidatus Melainabacteria bacterium
ACTCTATCTCCTGAATGGGAAAAAACGCTTGATGACAGCTGTCAAAGAACAGAGCTTGGTACAATGTTCTTGCTTAATCCAATGCAGGTACAAGATTTGATTGAATCTACAGCAATGACTCTGATGAGAGCACACCAATCAATAGGACAACAGCCGGTAATTTTATGTTCTCCAAGAATCAGATTGCCGTTGTATCAATTGTTAGAACGCCACATTCCAACAATTGTTGTAATTTCTTATTCAGAATTAATTACAGATATCAAGGTTGAAGCCGTAGATACAATCGGCGAAAATAGCGGATATTAAGAAAATAGTAATAGATTAAAGTAGATGTAATTTAGGATAAATATTTTGTTTATAAAATTTAAGCAAATTTTCCAGCTGTTTGTCGTTTTGTCCTCTAGAATTTATTCTATAGAGCGTACGTTGGTTTTCAAAAATTTGTCTAAAAATATTTGTGCAATAAAGATTTGCTTGATGATTTTTTACAACTCTTATTTTACGGTTGTGCACTAATGCCATTACCCAAAGCCAAATATCATCCGCATATTGGCATTTGGTAAGGAAAATGTCATCTCGCAAAACTTCTTTTGAAAAACAATTTGGAGGGTAAAGAACTCCGCCAACGCCTGTCAAGAAATTGTCAAATCGCGCGTTTTCTTCTTCAATTTGTTTAGTCCAAGTTTCATAAGGTGCGATTTGCGTTCCATCAAATTTCACTCTATGTGCGCGATGTACGTTTATATCATTTGGATTGGTAATATAAGAGTAGTATAGCTTTGCAAGCCAATCTTTAGGATAATAAATATCATCATCAGCAGTTACAATAATAGAGTTTTTAAACTCTTTAAACGCGTATATCGCTTTTGTATATGAGCCAATATCTTTTACAAAACGAATTTCCAATCCGTTTTTTATAAACTTTGTAATATCGTAAGGAAGGTCGTTAAGGCTCTTAAAATCATCACTGAGCCAAAGAATTATTTTATCCGGTTTTACAGTTTGGTTTAATAATGAATATAAAGATATAACTAAATCGTTAAAACGCTCTTCGTATGAAGTTAGAGAGAGTATTATCGGTACTTCGCGCTTAGTTTCTACTATGCCAGAATATGTTCCAAGATTATCAGCCTTATAGCGCATATAAGGATTAATAACAAATCGAAGATGAAACTTACATTTTAAAAGCTTTTTAAGCATAATGCCTCTCTACTTCTGATAGTATATTATACCACGAAATATGTTTAGTGAATTGATTAACAACTTGTGTAAAAATAAGAAAAATCGCGGTTTAATTTTTTGTAAACCGCGATTTTTTATTTTATCTTATCTTTGTTTTAATCCATTACGAATGCTCTAACTACTGTAACAGAACCATCAACGTTCTTACGAACACCTGTATCAACGTCATCATCGTCCAAGTCGGCTGCATAAGCTACCGGTGTATATGGTTGAGCAGCATCCACTGTGTCAGGTTTTTCGAATCCTTTAAGAACTTTTACGTTGTCATTATCTTCAGGATTAATGGTTGGTTCATCCGGAGTTGGTGGAACTGGGTCTGGATCAGGATCAGGTTTTGGTGGGTTTGGAACATCCGGTTTATCAGGACCAACTAAGTAAGTTGTATCGTTTGGTCTTGGTTCACGTGTGTTGTAACCATCCGGTCCATTTGTCAATTCATAAGTAATTTCATCGGTTCCTTTAACTGTAACTTCTTTTGCATCACGAATATTTGTGTATTTTAAAGTATAATCTCTTGAAGGAAAATCAACTTTTAACTTATCTGTTTCCTTGCCAACGATAATGTTGTCTGCGTGAACTTTATCACCGGTAATTTCAATATACTTATCTGGTGCTGTAATATGAACATCTTTAGCATTAGCACCTGTTAATTTAACATCACCTTTTGATGCGATATAAGCAACTGATGGAGTGTCGATTTTAGTGATGTTACCACCTGCAATATTCATATTAGAAGGAGCTTTTACTGAATTTGGAATGTGCTTGTAGTTTTCCATCACTGCGATAATAACTTCATCAACTGTATTGTTTTCGGTTCCGCTTAAACCACCGATATAACCGTTTGCAGAAAATTCATATTCATTTGCGCTCAATGTTGCTTTGCCATCTGATAAAACATTCAAATTATCAGATTTTAAAGAAATTTTGTTTGCGCTGGTGTCGATTGTAACCATAACGTGTCCGTCTTGAGCGTGTGCTGTTAAATCACCACCAACAGTTAAGCTTCCGTCAAGAAGTTTCTTTTGTTCAAAATTATAGTTACCAATGTGGATATTGTCTTTTGAATTAATTGTTACATTACCACCAACTTTGTTGTTGCCAACTACGTGTGTAAAATGTTTGTAACCTTGTGGGTTTTCAGATTTTGCAACGGTTGTAAGGTTCATATCTTTGCCAACGTGAACATTACCAACTTCTAAGAAACCACCACCGTTTGTCATATTCAAGTTGCCATCAACTTTGGTATTTCTTGTATACATCAAAACACCATTTCCTTCAACGTCAACATCTCCTGTTACGTGAAGAACTTTGCCATTGTCAACGTAATTTAATGCGACACTATCATCAGATTTAATGTTTAAATTGCCTTTAATATCTCCACCGCCTACGGTTTTAACTATGCCTTTATCAGCAATAACGTAAATATTGCCATCAATATTAACAGCTTCAAGTCTTACCCCTTTAGTGGAAGTATCATTACCGGTAGAAAGATAATCTTGACCGTTTTCTGTAATTAATTTTAAACCGTCTTTTGTTTTTATTGCACCTCTAACAACATTTATTGATGGGGCTAAAATATTAAATTGTCCTCCAATATTGAAGTTTGAATCTTGAATAGTAACAACACCTACCGGAGTTGTTGTAGCTACATTTGAAACATTCATTGCACCATTAATAAAAGTTGCTGTCATTGGTTGTGTTGTAATCATTGCGTCACCTGCTGTTGCAAATGTTGCGCCATCAAATAAAACACCATTTGGGTTTGAAATGATTAATTTTCCAATGCCGCTGTTTGCGTTGATTTGACCGTAAATGTTTGACATACCTTGGTTTACAGTATTTAAAACCGTTAAATTATTTGCGCCGTTAACAGCATTGAAATTTAAATTCTCACCTTTGTTTACGTTTAGTGTATCCCAGTTTACATGTGAATCGCCGTTGAAATTCAAATTTGCAGAGCCATTGCCAGTTGTGATGTCAACAAATCCGCCGGTTGTATTATTAATCACAGCGCCACCATTGCCAACGCCTAAGCCGGTGTCAATTGATGCGTAAGAAACCTGCATTGATGCAAATAACGTTGTTAAAACTAAAGCAGAAAATTTACGTTTAAAATTTCTCATATACAAATCCTCTTTTTATATATACTCTTAATATAATAAAGTTGTTAGATTTGAAAAAATTGCCTAATCGTAACAAAATTTTACAATTGTAATTTTTCATATATAATGGCTTTATGAGAGAATACTGGTTCAAATTGTCTGATAAGATTCGTTTTTTATTTGTTGGCGGATTTAATGCCGGAGTGTCATATTTGATATATTCCGGTTTCTGTTTGATACTGGGAAATGAAGCTTATCAAATAGCATTGGCGCTAGCTTGGGGGATATCATCAATTATTTCATATACGACTCAAAAATTCTTTGTTTTTGAGGGAAATGGTAATTGGATTAAGGAGTATTTAAAGTGTTGTACTACTTGGTTTTTCAGCTATCTTATTAATGCCGGACTTTTAGAGGGTTTAGTAAAAGTTCTTCATTTGAATGTTTTTATTGCACAAATTATTGCAACAATTGCAGCAGCTGTTTTTACGTATATATTTTTTAAAAAATTTGCATTCAGAAAAAAAGATTAAATATTTCTAGTTGATAACAATAATTTCCGGAATTGCGCAAAATCGAATAGATAAAATGCTTGTGCCTAAACCTTTAGTAATTAGCATTTTGTTTTGCGTTTCATTTATTAAACCTTGTGAAAACTTTGTTCCATATTTTGAAGGTACTGTAATTGCGCCCAAAAACGGTATTCTAACTTGTCCACCATGAACGTGACCGGTTAAAATCAAGTCTACTTTTTCATTAACTTCATAGTAAATATCAGGACTATGACTTAACAAAATTCTAGGATTTCCAGTTCCTTGAAGTGCTTTTTTTGTATCAGGCTTACCTGTTTGAATATCTTCGACTCCGGCAATATAGATATTTCCAAACTTTACGTTTTCGTTTTCTAAAACTGTAATACCACTGGTTTTTAGAGTCTCTCTAACAAGTTTTTTATCAAACCAACCGTCATGGTTTCCCAGAACACTAATTTTAGGCGCTTCAATTTGTTTGAAAAATTCGACTTGCTCTTCAATAGGCATGCTATCTTTACCATCGTGCCCTTTTATATAGTCACCACCTAACAGCACCAAATCCGGTTCTAACTCGTTGATTGTGTTAACGATTTTTTGTAACCTTTTTTTGTCACTTTTTGCGATATGAAAATCACTTGCAAAAATAATCTTGCAATCTCCAAGTTTGTCATTTTGGAATTTTTTTATTACAAGCAAGTTTGGTTCAATAAAATATGCCCAGATAAAAAGCAACGCGGCTATAATAAGAAAGTATTTCATAAGATTATTTTAGCATGATTTTGGCTTTAGTAATCTTTTATTTTGCCTTACCGTATTGTTCAATTTTAGCTTCATATAAATGGTTGTAATAAGCTTTTGCGTCTTTAGCGCGATATGCTGGATTTACTTTTTTATCCTTAGTAATTTTTGCTTCTGCTTTATTAATAATATCTATAATATCTTTAACTTCAAACATTCTTGATTTATCAGCATTGCGTTTTTTTAGTAGATAATTTACTAGCTTTCTATTGTTTCCATTTATTTTGGTGTACAAATTAAGCGCGTCTTTATTTGCAGAGTTGCTTTTTAGTTTGCCAACTAATTTATCAGTTTTTCTTGTGTCTGCAATAGAAGCGAATATTTCCGGTAGCATGTTTAGTCTTATTTTTGTTGCGTTTTTGTGGAATTCTTCTTGTTGTTTTTCAAAAGTTTTATTTCCAATTTTAGTTTTTACAAAGTTGGTAACTTTTTCTCCAAGAAGTTGTTTTTTTATTTTTTTATTTACAAAATTTATTTCTGGTTTTGTATATGTTTTTTTCTTAGATTGAATAATTTCTTTTTCTGTTTCTTGTGTTTCCAAATTTGGTTTTACGTTGTTATTGGTAGATTTTATAGAATTAGATTTATTAACAAGGTTAGGATGTTTCATTTCAAAAAACATGTTTTTAAGTTTATTTACATAATTTTCAAATTTTATATATGTTTTATTAAGAATTGTTCTTCTTTTTTTGAAACCATATTTAATTCTATTTCTGTTTTCAGCACGTGAAAATTCTGTTTCAAAGAAAGGATTTGTAATATTATTTTGTAGAGTATTTAATCTTTCTTCGCCTTGTGTTTTTGAAATTATATTCCAAGCATTTTTTCTGAAGATATTTAGTTTATATGTTGGAATATTGTTCAATAAATCATTTAAATCTTTTAGATTAAGACTATAATTTAATTCCGGAAGAGAATTTTTTATAAATTTGTTTGCATATTTATCTGAATCAAGAATTTTATATAGTTTGGCTAGTTCAGTTAAATTTGTATTTTTTGCATTATTATTTTTGTGTAGGGATGGCATGTATATATCTAATAAATTCCTACGTAGTATAAAATTTTTTTTGTTTGTTGTTGTAATGATATCAATTATATCTTTATCATTGCCGGCTTCAAGTGTTTTTAGTGGTAAAGATATATTATTGTTAATAATTTTTGCAATAGCTTCATTTTGAGCAGAGTGGTGTTTTGCAAAAATATCACGGTTCAAAATATTAGTTTCGTAGTTAAAAGGGTATGAAGCTTTTAATATTTCTTTTTGTAGTACATTATCGTAATGTTTTCTATCGAAAGTTTTATTTGTAAATTTAGCATCTAATTTACTTACTGCAAAATTTACATTTTTATGTAATTTTAAGTAAGATTTAATATCATCAAAATGTTGAACGTATTCTTTTATATGTGGAGATTCTAATAATTCAGGTATCAATGTATTATTTTTAGGACGATCATGGTGAAAAATTTCTTCATTTACTTTTTCAACAAATTTTAATTTTTTTTCATTATTACCGGTTGCGGTGAAAATTCTATTTAAGTTTTCAAAAGAATCTGAAAAATTTCTGATTATATAATTATGAATATCTTTTGGTTTTTTAATTTTTTCAAAAATTTTACCGACTAAATTTATATCTTCTTTCATATCTTTGTAGAAATTGTTTCTGTTAAAGTTGTTTGCTAGAGATTCTAGAATATAAAGTTTTTTATCAGATGTATTTTTAGTTAAATCTACAATGTCATTAATGTTTTGTTTTAAAAGTAGGGAAATGTTTTGTTGAATTTTGTTTCTTTGTTGTAATGTAATTTTACGTCCTTGAAATTGTGTATTATTTATTCCGTTTATTCTATTTATTCCATTCATTGTATACTCCTTATCTGTTTGCAATAAAGCGTCTAAAAAATTTTTTTGCTAGTTTTAAATATTGTATGCAATAAATCTACACAATTCAATAATTTTTTCAGGATAAATTCCAATAAGCATTGTAACGACCGTTGTTACAACAAGAACAAATTTTTGAGAAAAATTCGCATTCAGAATTGGCACAAGAGTGTTTTTGTCACATTCTGCAAATAAAGGTAGTAGTATTTTTAAATAATAATAAAGAGCAACAACAGTTAGTAATAATAATGTTAACAAAAATGGCACAAATATTAATCCAGAATTTGCAATTGCTGTGAATAAATAGATTTTTGCAATAAAACCTGATGTAATCGGAATTCCTGCTAAAGCTAAAATTGAAACCGCGTAAGCACCTGTTAAACCGTGACTTTTGTAAAAAATTCCTTTAAAATCTTCAACGTTCATAGAATTTTTGTCGTTGTAGATATTTAAAAATGCAAAAGCTGAAATATTCATTAGTACGTAACATAAAAGATAAAAAATTACTGTTGATAAATTATAAACTGATACAAGACTTGCTGCTAAAAGCGCGTAAGATGAATTTGCAGACGCAGAACACGCTAAAATAACTTTAACATTTTTTTCTCTGATAGCGTAAGTATTCGCCCAAAGTGCTGTAATTAAAGATATGATTGCAACCGCAAAAGTTAGTTCAAAACTATTACTCAGAGGAAAAACCAACAGTCTGCATAAAATTCCAAAGATCGCAAGTTTTGGTATTGTTGATAAAAACGCTAAAATTGAAGTTTCGGCTCCTTTATAAACATCAATAATCCAATTTGCAAACGGAAAGAT
>CAKVLL010000051.1 GCA_934757255.1 uncultured Candidatus Melainabacteria bacterium
GCAATTGCAGTCTGAACACGACATTCAACGCCAATTTTTTTCAAAGCACATTGTAAAGCAACAGCATTCATGACAGTTGCAAGCATTCCCACATAATCACCGGAAGCTTGATCCATACCAAGTTTCGCGCTATTTTTCATTCCTCTAAAGATATTACCGCCACCGACAACAACAGCCACTTCCACACCTTTGTCATAAATTGATTTGATTTCGTTAGCAATCATTTCAACAGGCTCATAGTCAATGCCAAATTGTTGTTTTCCAAGCAGTGCTTCACCGCTAATCTTTAATAACACACGTTTATATTTTGTACCCATTAGTTACCTCTCTTTAGTTTATACTAGATGAAAAGTGTGGATTTGTAAAGAGGAATTCAACAATAAACAATTGTTTTAAATTTAGTTAAAAGTAAAGGATTGAAAGAATTATAACATTATTTGTTATCAATTTTACATCCCCCCCAAAAAAATAAACTTTTTCCTCCATTAAGCATAATACATCTGTCGAATGTAATTAGTTCCATTTTCAAATTTAATTTTATTAAAAGAAAGGAGATTTGTTATGTTTTATGACATTATTAAAGCAAAAGACATTATTAATTTAGAAGGTGGGAAATTTGAAAGAAAAACTTTATTAGAACACGATGATAGTAGCTTAAACATAATTGCTATTAAAAAAAACGAAATAATTGATACACACACTTCATTTGCAGATTCCGCCGTTTACATAATTGATGGCGAAATTGAACTTCATTTTGATGCTGAAAAATTTAAGCTTGAAAAAGGCGAGATGCTAATGTTTAAAAAAGATAAAGAACATAAGGTTTTAGCATTAAAAGATAGTAAATTTCTTTTAATTAAAATCTAATTTTTAATTAAATCAAAAGGGTGTTTATATTTTAAACATCCTTTTTAGTACATTTATTTTATTTAAAAATCAAAATTTAAATAACTCGTATTTTGAATTTAATTTGTAAACAATTGTAACTTTTTTAGAAAAACTAGCAAAAAAATTTTTCACCGAACTTCATGCTAATAAAGAAGTAGAAGGTGAAGATGGACATAAGAATTTTAAACTTTAATATCCCTAAAATCAATTTTAAACAGGGAGAAAATACACAAAATGTAACTAAGCCAACAAGCTCAAAATTAGAAAAAAGTCCTGAAAATGACAAGTTTGAGATGTCTGTTGGCTACGTAAATGACGAGCACGGTCAAACCAACAATATGATGAGAATTTTATCCGGCTTGAAAGGTGATTTGAGAGTTTCTGCCGGTGATAATGATATTGGAGATGAAAAAAATAAAGCAATTCACAGAGCAACAATGAAATTTATGAACATTGCAAATATTACCGCAACAGCTTTAGGAAACCATGAACTTGATACTACACAATCAGATTTGATGGACTCACTAGAAGATTATAACGGTGATGTATTAGCAGTAAACATGAATCAAGAAGATATCGAAAACGAAGATGAGAACGATGTAAAAGAACTAGGCAGAGCTCCACTTGCAAAATCTTTAAAAAATTCGAAAATTGTCGAAGTTAAAGGTGAAAAAGTCGGACTTGTAGGCGCTTCTCCAATTGATATGTTTGATAGACTTACACACCCAAACTATCATACTGATTGCAGCATAGATGCTCTCGAAGACACAATTGAAGACATTCAAGAAGAAGTTAGCAAACTCAAAGAACAAGGCATAAATAAGATTTTCTTACTTTCACATTTAGGTCACCAAAAAGACCAAATTGTAGCACAAAACACCAAAGATATTGACGTTATTATCGGTGGTCATACTCACGAATTAGTAAAAGACATCAAAGAAGGCGAAAACCTGTTCTACAACGAAGATGGCGAACCAGTTGTTCTAACCGAAGCCGGACGCGATGGCGCTTATTTTGGAAAACTCGATTTAACTTTTGATAAAGACGGTGTAATTACAAAAGCCCAAAACAACTTGGGCGAAACCAGATTATTCCACAAAAACATGATTAACCAATATATATTTGATGAAATTTTGGGTAAACCTGAAAAAGTCGGCTTTATCCAACAAGCGCCACCACCGCCAACAACATTAATAGAAGAAAATCCGCATGCCAACTTTGTTTGCGACGCAATGAAGGAAGAAATGGGCGCAGATATCGGCATTTGGAATAATAGTGGCATAAGAAACTTCTTCCATGAAGGTGTAATTGATTCTCGTGACATCAAAGATATAGCCCCATTTTTCGACAGAATGTCATTGGCAGAAGTTTCTGAAAAAACTCTCGTAGATATGTTCAAAGCAACTATAAAAACAACCTATAATAGCCACGGTAACAAACCTGGGTTAATTGCAGTTTCCGGTTTAAATTATACAGTTAGCCCTAAAAAGGGTGAACTTACAGCAATGAATTTTGTTGATAAAAATAGCAAAGAAATACCTATAGATATAAATAATCCTAGTCCTGATAAGATGTACAAAGTCGCAACTGACGAATTTATGATGTCAGCAGGTGCTGATTATGCAGTACTTGCGCCACATGACAAGTGTATCGAAATCAGACCTTATGACAAGGATGTTTTGACTTGTGAATACATCAAGCATTTAGACCACCCAATTGATATTAATCAAACCGGCAGAATTAAATTTGAAGATTAGATTTCATAAGTTCTAAGCCATATATTTGTGCAACTTTTTGTTTTTACGCTATAATTGTTTTATTAAACAGGAGTAAAAACAAATGGCAAAGGGAAAAAAAATAAAAGTTGCGTTTCCGCACATGGGAACAATTTCAATAGCTTGGGCAGCAGGACTTAAGAAAATCGGAGTAGAACCTTATGTTCCGCCATATACAAGTAAAAAAACTTTGTCATACGGAACTAAAAACTCTCCGGAAGCAATTTGCCTACCATATAAATTAATCTTAGGCAACTTCATTGAAGCGATTGAAGGCGGTGCTGATTATGTTGCAATGATTACATCACCTGGGATTTGCAGACTTGGCGAATACGGAAACAATATTCAAAATACATTAAAAGATTTAGGCTACAAAGCTAATTATATTGAACTATCTTTGTATGATGGAATAAAAGGATTGTATAATTTCTTAAAAGAAATTTCCGGTAAGAATGACCCAATTCTTATTATGCGTGCAATCAATATAACAATCAGAAAAATTTTCGCAATTGATGATTTAGATAGAGCGTTAGCATATTACAGAGCAAGAGAGGTTAAGTTTGGTGAAGCTGAAAAACATTACAAAAAAGCTTTAAAAATGATTGATAAAGTTGATTCAACTCTTGATTTAAAACATGTTTACCATGAAGCTTTAAAAGAAATTGAAAAGACTGAAATTGACCCAAATAGAGAAGTTCTACATGTTGATTTAACCGGTGAAATATTCTTAGTTAACGACGAATTTTCTAACCAAAATATTGAAAGAGAACTTGGCAGAATGGGCGTAGAAACAAGAAGAAGCTTAACCGTTGGTAGTTTCTTGAAAGACGCGATTATTCCAAAAGCATTCAGACCACCTGAAACTCACTTGCAAAGAGCTGAAAGAATGGCAAAACCATATTTAATGAGAGATATCGGGGGTGACGCTTTAGAATGTGTTTCGGACGTTGTTTTTGCCGATGTTCATGGGAAAGATGGTATTATCCATATTTCACCATTCACTTGTATGCCGGAAATTATGTCACAAAATATTTTCCCAACAATGAGAAGTGAACATGAAATACCTATTTTAACTCTGATTATGGATGAACAAACAGGTAAAGCCGGTTACATAACCAGACTGGAAGCGTTTGTTGATTTAATGAGAAGAAAAAAACGCGCGAAATTGGCAAAAAATAAAACAAGAATTTAATTTTGCCATAAAAATAAGTAATATATCATGCAATTTAAAGCTTTTGACATCTATAAAATTTGTTATTTTGCTTTTTGTGATATAATTATTTTAGGTAGAGTGCGCTCAATTTAACCGCACAAAAACAGCTAAAAAGAGCTTTTATTTATAAGGGGGATTAATGGCACAAGGGTATGACGCTAGTAATATACGTGTATTAGAAGGCTTGGAAGCAGTTAGAATGCGTCCCGGCATGTACATCGGTTCAACCTCCCAAAGAGGTTTGCACCACTGTATTTATGAAATTGTTGATAACTCAATCGACGAATCATTGGCAGGTTATTGTACAGAAATTCACGTAACTGTTCACAAGGATAACAGTGTGACTGTAGAAGATAACGGTCGTGGTATTCCTGTTGACATTAAGCCTGAAACCGGTAAATCTGCATTAGAAATTGTACACACAGTGCTTCACGCAGGCGGTAAATTCGGCGATGGCGGTTATAAAGTATCAGGCGGTCTTCACGGCGTTGGTGCATCAGTCGTAAACGCTCTTTCCGAAAAAATGGTTGTAGAAGTTTCACGTGACGGCTATGTTTGGAAACAAACATACCTAAGAGGTGAACCGACTTCTCAAGTAGAAAAAACTGTTGCTACAACAAAAACAGGTACAAAATCAACATTCTGGCTTGACCCTGAAATTTTTACGGAAACAACTGAAATTGATGTAGATATTATTGCAACACGTTTCAGAGAAATGGCTTTCTTAAACAAAGGTTTAAAAATCATTCTTCACGATGAAAAAGACGGAAGAAAAGATGAAACATTCCACTATGAAGGCGGTATCGGAAGTTATGTAGCGTTCCTTAATCATAACAAAACAGTTATGTTTGATGAACCTATCTACATGGATAAAATGGTTGACAAAATCAAGGTTGAGGTTGCGATGCAATATACTGATTCTTATAACGAATCAATTTTATCATTTGCTAACAACATCAACACTCACCAAGGCGGTACGCACTTAACAGGTTTTAGAAACGCTTTGACTCGTGTTTTAAATGATTACGCAAGAACAAACAAAATTTTAAAAGATTCTGAACAAAACCTTTCAGGTGATGACGTTAGAGAAGGTTTGACTGCAATTGTTTCAGTAAAAATCGAAAACCCTGAATTTGAAGGTCAAACAAAAGAAAAGCTTGGTAACTCAGAAGTTACAGGTGCTGTTCAGGATGTTGTTAAAGAAAAATTGCAAGAATGGTTAGAATTTAATCCAAAACTTGCTCGTACGATTATTGAAAAAACTTTACAGGCTCAAAGAGCAAGAGAAGCTGCTCGTAAGGCTCGTGAATTAACAAGAAGAAAATCAGTTCTTGAAAATTCAACACTTCCCGGTAAACTTGCAGACTGTTCGAACAGAGAACCTGAAAAATGCGAAATATATATTGTCGAAGGGGATTCAGCCGGTGGTTCTGCAAAACAAGGCAGAAACAGAATGTTCCAAGCAATTTTGCCATTAAGAGGTAAAATTTTGAACGTTGAAAAAGCAAGATTGGATAAGATTTATGCTAACAATGAAATTCAATCTATGGTTCAAGCGTTCGGTATTACAATAAGTAAGAATGAAGAAGAATTCAATTTAGATAAATTGCGTTACCACAAAATCATCATCATGACCGATGCCGACGTTGATGGTGCGCACATTAGAACACTTCTTCTAACGTTCTTCTTCCGTTATGCAAAACCGCTTATTGAAAACGGTTATGTTTATATCGCTCAACCACCTCTATTCAAGGTTACAAGCGGTAAAACTGCTGAATATTTGTATGACGAACACGCTTTAGACAAGATGTTAAAAGAACGTGGCATCAAGTCTTTGAGCTTGTCAGATAAGACAAAAACAAAAGTTAAGACAGGCGACGAATTGTTAACATTATTATCAAATATGTCAACCTTCTACAAATCTTACAACAATCCGATTTTGAACATCATTCCATCAGTTGTTCTTAGAGGTTTGATTCGTTCTGATGTTAAGGCTGAGGATTTTGAAGATCAAGCTAAAATGACAGAAGTTGTTGAATACTTGGCTCATTATTTGAAAGACCACGCAGAAAATTATCATATTGAAGAAGCTAAGAATTATGCTGTTTCATTAAAATACAATGCTGAAACTGCAAGATATGCCATTCAATTAGACTTGTTTGAAAATGAACACGAATTAATTACTGCAAATATCATTAAGAGCAACGAATTCAAACGTTTGAAGAATTCTTATCCGCTAATCAGAGATTTCTTGATTGAAGAAGAAAAAATGCTTATTTTAGAAACTGAAAACGGAGAAGTTGAAATTACATC
>CAKVLL010000052.1 GCA_934757255.1 uncultured Candidatus Melainabacteria bacterium
CATAAGAGCCGGTGATTTGGTTTTGTCTTTTAGCTTTTTACGTTCTGAACGCACAAGCTGGTTCATAGTAGGCATAATTTTTCTCCTTTTACCTTTTCTTTTTTCTTTTCATTGAACCGTTTCAAGCCTATAACCTGACGTTTTCAATTAAACTCCAAGCCGTCAAATCCGGCAGAAATTTCGACTAG
Organism: uncultured Candidatus Melainabacteria bacterium; assembly: GCA_934757255.1. GTDB lineage: Bacteria > Cyanobacteriota > Vampirovibrionia > Gastranaerophilales > Gastranaerophilaceae > CAG-196. The sequence continues at coordinate 189 of CAKVLL010000052.1, forward strand.
AGTACCTTAATATTAAGATGAACATGATATTGTGTCAATGTAGAAAGTGTCATTTATTAGATTTTATAAATATTTCGTAACATATTTTTTTTTGTGGCTTAATATTAAAAAAACTGTTTGTTATATAATGTTTTTATGAACAAATTTAGATTTTTAACCTCAGGTGAAAGCCATGGAAAATGCCTGAATGCGATTATAGAAGGGATTCCTGCTGGAATCCGAATTAAAACCTCTGTGATAAATGAAGATTTGGCACGTCGCCAAGTCGGATATGGTCGCGGTGGCAGAATGAAAATTGAAAAAGACACTGTAGAAATTAAATCTGGTGTGCGTTTTGGTAAATCAACAGGTGCGCCAATTTGTCTTGAAATAAAAAACAAAGATTTTGAAAATTGGCAAGAGGTTATGAACACTGAGCATCAAGATTATCCTGCTCAAGAAACATTAAAGAAAATTGAAGAAAAATCATTTACAACTGTTCGCCCCGGACACGCCGATTACGCGGGGGCGATTAAATACAATTTTACCGATTTGAGAAATGTTTTAGAACGCTCAAGTGCAAGAAAAACTGCTATTGAAGTTGCAGTAGGTTCTGTTGCAAAACAAATTCTTAAAGAATTCGGCATTATGGGATTTTCTCATGTTATCCAAATCGGAAATGTAAAACTTGATTTTTACCCAAAAACTTACACTTTAATAAAAGAAAAAGCTGAAAAATCAGACGTAAGATGTGCAGACGATTTGACAGCAGATAGAATGCGTAACGCAATTGATGAAGCAGCTCAAGCCGGCGATACTTTAGGCGGTAAATTTGAAGTAATATTTGGCAATCTTCCTGTCGGATTAGGTTCTTACGTTCATTGGGACAGATGTTTAGACGGACGTTTAGCGCAAGCGGTTATGAGCATTCCTGCGGTTAAAGCAGTTGAAATAGGCGCAGGTGTTGACGCAGCATCTCTAAAAGGTTCTCAAATGCACGATGAAATTTTTGTTAAAAACAAAAATGTTTATCGACATACAAATAATGCAGGTGGACTTGAAGGTGGAATGACAAACGGAGAAGCGCTTGTAATCAAAGGAACAATGAAAGCAATTCCTACTATGCGCAAACCGCTTGCAACCGTTGATATTGAAGACATGCAACCTGCAAGCGCGCATTTTGAACGTTCTGATACCTGCGCAGTTCCTGCGTGCGCGGTTGTAGCAGAAGCCAGAATTGCAATTATTCTTGCTGATGAACTTCTAACAAAAATCGGTGGTGATAACTTTGTAGAAATGAAGGCACATTATGGCGAATAATGAAAACATTATTCTTGTCGGCATGCCAGCAAGCGGAAAAACTACCATCGGCACATTACTTTCAAATGAACTTTTAAATTATATCCACATTGATATTGACAGTATTATTGAAAAAACTCAGGGAATGAAAATTTCTGATATTTTCGCCAAATTTTCAGAAGATTATTTTAGAAAATTGGAATATGACGCAATCAAAATGATTTGTACAGGTAAAAATAAAATCATTTCAACCGGTGGAGGTTCGTTTGAAAATCCTGACAATCGAGCAACTTTATTGAAGTTTGGTAAAGTTTTTTATTTGAAATCTGACCTTGATATATTATATTATAGAATATCAGAGGATACGACAAGACCTCTTTTGCAAAAAGAAAATCCACGCCAAGTCTTAGCAGATTTGATAAAAAAAAGAGAAGAAAACTATCAAAAAGCGCATTATACAATTGATACAAGCGCAATGAGTGAAGATGAAATTGTAAGGTTTATTATAAATGAGGCAAATTCTTAAAGTTCAAATAAGTGATAACAAAGAATATCCGATTGAAATTTCGGACGATAGTTTCGCAAAACTTAATCATGAGCTTTATGAAGCAACACGCGGTCAAAAGCGTCTTGTTGTAATGTCTAAGAAAGTTTACAATTTATATTTTAATGCATTAAATTTTTCGGAAGAAGAAGTTTTTGTGTTGAAAGATGGCGAAAAAGAAAAAAATTACAAAAACTATCTTAAAATAATAAAGCGAGCAATTGAGTGCGGTTTAACAAGAAACGACGTTATAATTGCTGTTGGCGGTGGCGTTGTTGGTGATATAACAGGTTTTGTAGCATCTACTTATATGCGCGGAATTGATTATATCCAAGTTCCAACAACATTGCTTTCTGCCGTTGATTCTTCTGTTGGAGGAAAAACCGCAATTGATTTAGCCGAAGCTAAAAACATTATTGGCACATTTTATCAGCCGAAAGCAGTTTATATAAATATAAATTTTCTTAAAACACTAGATAAACGTCAATTCATGTCAGGAATGGGTGAAGTTTTAAAATACGCTTTTATAGAAGAAAGTTGTCATTATGAAAATCCGCTCTATTTATTTGAGTTCTTAACATTAGGCTGCGAAAAAATAATGGAAAAAGAGCCTTTGACAATTATTAGAATGATTGAATATTGTCTGCATTTGAAGATTGCAGTTGTAAATCAAGATGAAAAAGAAGGCGGATTGAGAAAAATTTTGAATTTTGGGCATACGTTTGCTCACGCTTTAGAAACAATTACAAAATACAAAAAATACACACACGGTGAAGCCGTTGTTTTGGGAATGTTTTTTATAATTGAGTGGGCTTATAAAAAAGAATATATTAGCTATTCTTATTACAGACTTTCAAAAGAATTACTAACAAAATACGGTTTTAGACCGCTTGATAAAAAATATCCGTTAGAAAAACTTGTTGAGATTATGAAGAAGGATAAGAAGGCTACAACAGACAAAATTACTTTTATTATTCCTTGCGAAAAGAAACAGGTTAAGGAAATTAAACTTGCGCCTTTAGAAGTTGAGAGTATGATTTGTAGCACTCTTCACTACTGTCCATAATAATTTTTGAAAAACATTTTAAAATAGAATAAAATCAACATAACTAGGTTGTGAAAAATTAGTCCAGACATAGATTGAACGACAAACGCACCGCGAGTGTCGTTTAATCTATGAAAATTATCATGGACAGTAGTGTGACGCTCTTTAGTTTTCAATTATGAGATTCATAAATTCAATATCATCATAATCTATGTATGCGGTTTGCATAAGGTTTCTACCGGTTTTAATGGTTATTTCGTTTACTTGATTTTTTCTTAGCAAATTATTTGGAAGTTTAATTCTTTGACCATCACCATTAAGTTGAATTTCTGAAATTTTGTTTCCATTAAAATAAACTTCCGGTGGTGAGGCAAATGCATTTGGGATTTTGTTTTGCCCCATGGAACGTGCCATTGCGGTATCTATACCTATAATTGAACCAATTACAAGATAGACAGGTTTTGCAATATTTATGTTTTTGAGCGTAAATCTTTTTGTGTAAAAAGGTCCAATCGCTTGCATTGTAAATTCACCAGCATTTGCTGACATATCAGAAAAACTGTTATCGCCCAAATGATACATATTAGTATCAATTGCATGACCTGAGGCGTTTGATTTTTCTATTCCGACAACAATTGGTGCATTTATCGTTCTATCATCAATTGTCATCGTAAACGGTTTGTAATTTTCTTTTTGCACAGACATGATGCTTGGTCCATTGATTTGAGTGTCTAATTCAAAAAAGCCATCATTATCAGTTTGAGTTGCATAATTTTGTTTTGGCAAAGTTACATTTGCACCTCCAACACCCTTACCTGTATTTTTATCTATTATTCGACTAGAAGTTCCACGTCCTTGTTCAGCAACTCCACCTTGAAAAGTCGCAGAAAACACAGGCGCAGCTAAAAATAATATTAAAATAAGTGATATAATTTTTTTCATACAATTATTATGATCTTTCTTAAAGTGATAATAATTACTCAACTGTATATTATTTAAGGGTAATTTATGAAAAAACATTATTTAAATTTAATATGTAAATTTTTGTAAAATATAAATATTTATCTAGCAATTTTTTTTATTTAGAGATATTAGTAAATTAGAAGTGTAAAACGTGAAAGGAAATAAATATGATTCAATCTGTGGATAGCAATATTAATAAACCAAATTACAGCGCAGTAAAAATTAATATACAAAAACCTGAAGTAAATGCCGGAGACAATAACTTTGAGGCCATTCAAACAGAAAATGGTGATTTTAGCGCAGTTAATATTAACATTGATAATCCACGTGTAAATACAACACCTAAGAAAATTTACGATTATCCAATGGCAGAAAATGTTGTTACTTATGATATGGCTAATATAAATCCAATTACCTTACCACAAGGATTCCATGTTGCTTATCAAACAACAAACGTAATTCTTCCTAAAATAGAAAATGAATTAGAAATAGAAAGCGAAAAAAAAACTGTAGATAAAGATGTTGAAGTTGACAATGAAGCAGAAATCGATACAAAAAAGCCAATAGAAGCACCAGAAGCTAATTATACTACCGTTGAAGCCGAAAATTCTGAATCTCCAGATAAAATTCAAGAAGATGCACCAAAAGAAATTGCAAAAGAGACTCCTGCAAATACAAACGAAAAAAAAAATGATGCTATAAATGAAGATCTTAAAATAATGGAAACTGAAACAAAGAGTATTAAGAAACCTGAAATTATTCCGGGAGAAGAAATTAAACCTGATGTGGACATTCCTCTTGTAATTTCAAACTTGAATAACAGTGATTTTGATATACAAGCTCAGCAAATGGAAGAAATTGCGCGTATTTCTTTAGATAACCCAGATAATGCAATTCCATACATAGTAAGAGATGTATTCTCAAGTTTAATAGATATAACAAAGAAAAATTCTGCAGAATTAGCCGCTCCGACAGATGCCCAAATTGAAGCTAGAAAAAAAGTAATTGCTAATTACTTAACTGCTGAAAATGGAAAAACTAACAATAAACCAATAAAATTACCTTATAACATCTCTGAAAGTGAATTTGCTCTTGCTGACGAAATTTCTCCAATGGAGCAAGCTGAACGTAATAAAGAATATGCATTATATACAATGGCAATTCTAGCAAAGGTTTACACTGACGAAATTGAAAAACAAACAGGAAATATTGTTCCAATGACTGACATTCCAGGAACTTCAGCAATGGTTGACGCTCTAAGGTATAGTCCAAATTCAGGAGTAAAAATAGCAGCAATAGATGCCTTAAGACATATTAACAGGCCTGAATACAAAGAAGAAATGTCAACACTATTTACTCTGGCAGAAGCTGACACAAATCCAGAAGTTGCAATTGCTGCAACAAGAGCGCTAGAAGCTATTAATCAATAATTATTTTAATCACATTCATTACACTACACTAAAAGTGCAGATTGATTTTTCAATCTGCACTTATTCAAATTAAATCTTGTAATATTAGCCGAATTTAGTTTCCGGTAACACCACTTTTACTTCTTTGATAATTCTTTTTCATTTCTTCTTGGCGTTGCATAATTTTCAACATTGTTTCCATATCCATTTGTTGAATTTTACGCTCATATTCTACTTTTTTAACTTTTTCATCAAACTTTTTAGCTTCTTTTGCATCTTTTTCTTTTGCTTTTGCAAGCTCTTTTGCTTGTTTTGCATCAAATTCAACTTCTGAAACAGGAATAACTTCAGCTTCTTCTTCCATTCTATATCCTACAATTGATATCGGAATACTTGAGCCTGTCAAAGATTCCAGCCTTGAATTTTCGCCATAAACATCAATACTCCAAGTACCTAAAAATTTCGGAACATCGCCTGTATAAGCGTAGGCACAAACAACAACTCTGTTTTCGTCATTAGCATCAAAACCTAAAGGATAAATATCCCAACGTTTTTCATCAAAATCGACTCCACCTGCTTGCGCCCAATAATTTACAAT
>CAKVLL010000053.1 GCA_934757255.1 uncultured Candidatus Melainabacteria bacterium
GTTTTAACACAAACGATACCTTCAACAGCACCAGTTGCACCTAACATGTGACCGTGCATGCTCTTTGTTGAACTTACTAGCAAGTTTGGATTTTTTTCTTTGTCGCCAAAAATCTTAGCGATAGCTTGAGATTCTGCAACGTCACCTAAACCTGTACTTGTTCCGTGTGGATTGATATAATCAATGTCTTCTGGTTTCATACCTGCATCAGCAAGAGCCAATTCCATAGCCTTAATTGCACCGTTACCATCAGGATCCGGAGCAACCATGTCATAAGCGTCAGCTGATTGACCATAACCAACAATTTCAGCATAAATTTTAGCACCACGAGCTTTTGCGTGTTCATATTCTTCAAGAACAACTACGCCTGCGCCTTCGCCCATTACAAAACCATCTCTATCTTTATCATAAGGTCTTGAAGCTTTTGTAGGTTCGTCATTTCTCTTAGAAAGAGTTCTAGCCGCTGTGAATGCACCAATACCTAAAGTTGTAATTGTAGCTTCACAACCGCCAGCTACCATAACATCTGCATCGCCGTATTGAATTGTTCTGAACGCATCACCGATTGAGTGAGAGCCTGTTGCACATGCAGAAACAACAGCTTTGTTTACACCTTTGTAACCATGTTTCATAGATACACGACCTGATGCCATGTCAACGATTAGCATAGGAACTGTGAATGGAGAACCTTTTGTAGGTCCTTTATTAATCATAGCCATGTGGTTCTTTTCAAAAGTTTTAAAACCACCAGCTGCAGAACTTACCAAAACACCGATTCTGTATGGATCAATATTAGCTTCATCAATACCTGAATCTGCGATAGCTTCATCAGCTGCAACCATTGCAAATTGAGTAAATCTGTCCATTCTGTTTGCATCCTTAGAAGACATATAATCTTCAGGATTAAAATCTTTATCTTTAATTTCACCGGCTATTTTTACAGTATGTTTTTCTGTATCAATAGATTCTATTAGTGAAACACCACTTTTACCATTAAGAAGAGCATTCCAAAAATTATCAACTCCAATACCGCATGGAGTAACTGCTCCCATCCCTGTTATAACAACTCTATGTTTAGTCATCTTCCCCTTTTCCTTAATAAATTCTGTTTACACAAATAATAAATAAAGAGGGCGAAAATATATAATCCTCACCCTCTTAATATAATTTTAAAACTTACTATGAGTGAGCTTCGATGTAGTTAACTGCATCTTGAACTGTTTGAATTTTTTCAGCTTCTTCATCAGGAATTTCGCAACCGAATTCTTCTTCGAAAGCCATAACTAATTCAACTGTATCTAAAGAATCAGCACCCAAATCAGCAGTAAAGCTAGCTTCTGGAGTAACTAAAGCTTCATCACAGCTTAATTGGTCAACTACAACTTTTTTAACTTTTTCTAATGTACTCATGTTTTTTATCCTCTTCATTATTGTGTAATACACTATTCTCCTAAATTATACTATTTCAAGAAAATTTTGCAATAAACTTCAAAAATTGTTACACTTTAGGGGAAAATGTAACAATAATTATTAATACCAAAAAATATTATAACATTTTTGCAAGTTCACCAAATTCTCGAATAGAAAGTTTTTCACCACGAATATTTTCATCCAAATTCATCTTAGAAATTGCATTTGTAACTTTTTCTTTATCAAAACCGGCGCCCACCAAACAATTCTTAAGAGTTTTACGTCGTTGAGAAAATGCTGCTTTAATTACACGTCTAAAAAACGAATAATCCGTTAAGTCTAAAAGTGGTTCTTTTCTGACTTTTAATGAAACAAGTGCAGAATTAACTTTTGGCGCCGGATAAAAAGATTTGCGTCCAACAAGCCTTATAATTTCACAATCAGCCCAAAATTGAGAAAGAATTGTCAAAAGACCATACTGTTTGGATTGACTTTTTTCAGTCGCTACAATTCTTCTGGCAACTTCTTCTTGAACCATAAGAATAATATCTTTAATTTTGTTACGATTTCTGTTATTCAAATCATCGATTTCGCCCAAAAGGTGCGCAATGATTGGAGAGGTTATATAATAAGGAATATTTGCTACAACTTTTACACTTTCGTCTGTCAAAGAAGCTATGTCAGTTTTAAGAATATCATTATGTATGATTTCCAAATTATCACAATCAAGTTTTTCAAGTTCCTTAATTGCTTCTTCGTCCAATTCAATCGCAATAACTTTTTTGGCATGCTTTACTAATTGTTCTGTAACAAACCCAACCCCTGGGCCAATTTCCAAAACGGTATCATCTTTTGTGATTTGTGCAAAATCAATAATATCACCAATTACGTCGGGATTAATTAAAAAATTTTGACCTAATCTTTTTTTTGTTCTAAAAAACTTTGCTCTTTGTAAATAATCCATCATGGTATTTATAATAGTACAAACAGGGAAATGTTAAAATATTAATCTTAATTTAGAATAGAGTTGTTGAAGAAATTCAACTATCACAAATCAAAACACTTGGGTAAGGGAATAAAGTAATAAAAAATAGGAGAAATGGAAAATTTAAAATGGAAAGTGGAAAATTGTATTAAATTATTTTTAAATTACATCTGTTCAATATCAAACAAATTGTATTTTCTGCGATATCTAAAATAATTTTCCACTTTCCATTTTAAATTTTCCATTTACCCCTCCTTATTCCCTTCAAATAATCTTTCATATATAATAAAAAAGGAGAGTATCGTGAATCAATGTAAAACAAAAACCGAAGAAAAATTAGAGTACAGCCAATTATTAGATGAATTTATCTTAGGCTGTAAAACTTCCCGAAAAATTGGCATGGAATATGAACGTATTCCGCTTAATAAAAGCACAAATGAAGTTGTTTCTTATAACGGTGATTACGGCATTTCCGAGTTATTGAGAGAATTCGCGAAAACAGATAATTGGGATTACATATTAGATGATACAAACATAATTGGACTCAAAAAGCTTCACGATACAATAACTTTAGAGCCTGGGTGTCAAATCGAGTTAAGCATTGAACCTCAGGAGTTTATTCGTGATATCAAAAAGAAAGTGGAAAAAATCAATTCCAATTTAACTCCAATTTTAGAAAAATTCAACATTAAACTAATTAATAAAGGTGTTTCCCCAACTACGACTTATAAAAACATTAAAATTTTACCTAAACGCAGATATCACATTATGGCAAATTATTTATGGGGAATTTTATCTGATGTAATGATGAGAGAAACTGCCGGAATTCAAGTTGGGATTGACTATTCTTCTGAAGAAGACGCCATGAAAAAATTCCGCATTGCAAATCTTATGATGCCATTTGCCACTGCTATGTATGCTAATTCCAAAATAAGAGGCGGAGTTGATACAGGATATAAATCATTTAGAGCCTTAGCTTGGTTAAATACGGATAATGAGCGTTGCGGATTTGCTACAAAATTCCAAGACGGCATGTCGTTCAAAGATTATGTTAACCTACTATTAGACACTCCGATGATTTTTATTAATCGTGCAAACACACCTTTAAATATAAATGGACGTTTGACATTCAAACAATTTATGGAAAAAGGATTTGAAGGTTTCAATGCTACTATTGAAGATTGGCAATTGCATTCAAATCTTTATTTTCCTGAAGTTCGTTTGAGAAATTTTATCGAAATAAGAAACCACGATTGCGTGGGTGATGGTTTGGAATACTCAATTCCAGCTTTATACAAAGGAATAATGTACTCGCCAGCAGCATTAGAAGAAGTTGAAAATTTACTTTGCAAATATTCGTTTAATGAAATTAATGAACTCAGATACAATGTCGCACGACACGCAATTTCTGCAAGATTAAGAAAACACCCGATTTTAAGCCTTTGCAAGGAATTGGTTGAGATTTCTTACTATTCTTTGAAAACACAACTAGAAGATGAAGAAAAATTCTTGGAACCAATTAAGGAATTGCTGAAAAAAGGCAAAACTCCATGTGACATTTAAAAAAGTATGGTGCATTTTTTTGCACCATTTATTATAATAACTATTCTACAAATCTTCCCATTTTACGGAATTTATCGTATCTTTCATTTCTTAATTCTTCAGAAGACTTTTTAGAAAGTTCATCAAGCGCATTCATAATTGACGATTTCATACTATTAGTAACTTCAGCATAATCAGTATGCGCACCACCTAAAGGTTCAGGAATTTCTTCATCAATAATATCAAATTCCAACAAATCTTTTGATGTGATTTTCAAAGCTTCTGCTGCATCTGCAAATCTTGCCGCATCTCTCCAAAGAATTGAAGCACAACCTTCAGGAGAAATTACTGTATAATAAGCGTGTTCAAGCATCATTACTCTGTTTGCAACGGCTAAACCTAAAGCACCACCACTGCAGCCTTCGCCGGTGATAATAGAAACAATCGGCACATTCAATTTTGCCATTTCTCTTAAATTCACGGCAATTGCTACACCTTGACCGGTTTCTTCTGCCTTAATTCCAGGATAAGCCCCCGGAGTATCAATCAAAGTTACAATCGGCAAATTGAATTTGTTTGCATGATTAAACAACCTTAAAGCTTTTCTATAACCTTGCGGTTGTGGCATACCAAAATTGTATTCCAAGTTTTCTTTTGTATTTCTACCTTTTTGAATACCAATAATCATTAAAGGCTTGCCATCAATTTTCGCAATTCCGCCAATAATAGCTCTATCATCCATCCCTTCTCTGTCCCCGTGAAGTTCAATGAATTCATCACACATTAAATTCACATAATCAAGGAATTTAGGTCTTTCAGGATGTCTTGCGATTTGTAATTTTTGTGAAGGTTTCAATTTAGAATACAACTCCTTTTTATAATCTTGAGCTTGTTGTTCAAATGTTTCAATTTGATTATTCAAATCCATTCCTGACTCTTCGCTCATTTTTTTTAATTCATCAATTTTATTCTGTATTTCTACAATAGGTTTTTCAAAATCTAATACTACTGCCATTTCTATACCCCGTGAATGTCTAAAATATTAGCAAGTGTTTTTCTTAAATTCTTTCTCTTAGACACAATATCTACTTGACCAAATTTCAACAAATATTCTGCTGTTTGAAAGTCGTCAGGAAGTTTTTGTCTGATTGTTTGTTCAATAACTCTTCTTCCTGCAAAACCGATTCTTGCACCTTGTTCAGCTATAATAATATCGCCTAAAGTACCAAAACTTGCAGTAATACCGCCAAATGTAGGTTCTGTTAATAAGTTAATATAAAGAAGACCTGCTTCATCCAATCTTGCAACAGCACAAGAAGTTTTAGCCATCTGCATAAGGCTTAATGCGCTTTCTTGCATTCTTGCACCGCCTGAAGAAGTGATTGCAAGCATTGGTAATTTAAGTTCAAGAGCTTTTTCCATAATTCTTGTAACTTTTTCACCAACTACACTGCCCATTGAACCGCCCATATAAGCAAAATCCATAACAGCAGCCGCAATTTTGTGACCTTCAATTGTTCCGATACCCGTAATAACAGCTTCATCTAAACCTGTTTTAGCGTGTGCTTTTTTCAAGCGTTCCGCATAAGACTCTGTATCAACAAAGTTTAAAGGGTCGCAAGGTTGAACGTTTTTAAAAAATTCGACGAAAGAATCTTTATCAAATAATTGATTTATTCTTGTTTTAGCATTTATTCTAAAATGATAATCACAATGAGGACATACCATCATGTTATCTTCTAATTCTGATTTTAGGATTTGAGTATCACAATGAACACATTTTGTCCAAAGTTCAGGAGTTTCAACATCAATCCCCTTCATGTCTTTAGCTCGTCTTTCGATTTGAGCTTCTTTTCGCTTATCGAACCATTCTTGTATTGTCATATCCAC
>CAKVLL010000054.1 GCA_934757255.1 uncultured Candidatus Melainabacteria bacterium
CTAATCAGAGATTTCTTGATTGAAGAAGAAAAAATGCTTATTTTAGAAACTGAAAACGGAGAAGTTGAAATTACATCATTTGAACAGTTGCAAAAACTGGTTGACGATAGAGGTCAAAAAGGTTTGGCAATCCAAAGATTTAAAGGTCTTGGTGAAATGATGCCGCAACAATTGTGGGAAACAACAATGGACCCTGAAACAAGAACATTGTTGAAGGTTAATATTGAAGATGCTATGATGTGCGACCAGTTATTTGATATTTTGATGGGCGATAAGGTTGAACCTCGTCGTGATTTCATCGAATCAAATGCTGTGTATGCAACAAATATTGATACATAGAAATGTAGTTTATAATATTAAAGGTGCATCAAATGATGCACCTTACTTTTTGTCGTTGACAAAAAGTAACAAACCACATACAATACTTTTTTGAACAAATTTTCTAACAAATAGTCTAATTCATTAATTCAAGTTGACAATTTTTATGCTAATCTGTTTACATATCTTAATAAAAAACAAAAAATAAGCAATTTTTTTTCTTTACCATTTTTATAATTTCAGAAGCGAAAGGTAGATTAAGTATGAATATCCAAAAAATTTCTGGTTTTATGCCAAAACTTACAATAACTAATCCTGATTCTAACAATAATCAAAGCACTACAACAAATTTTGGTTTAAAAATATCATCTCCACTACAACATGATACTGTTTCATTTAAAAACACAAATAAACTTGCAGCAAAATCTCTTGAAATAAATAGAACAACTGCACGTCATATTCATCAACACTTAATGCCACAGGCAAGAGAAGCTTTTTCATATATAGACAATTTATTCGGTGATTTAGTTGTATCAACAAAAGAGCCTAAAAACCCTATCTTAAAAATCGCAAAAAGATTGAAATCAGTAGATTCTATAAAAGAAAAAACCGGTAGCCGTAATTGGATGAAAACTGAAGAAATATTAGCAGTAGATGGTATGACCGACTTAATCGGTATGAAATTTGTACTAAGAGATACTAATAAGTCTGTTGTTGATAGCGTATTAGGAAGATTTATTCCAGAAATAAAAGCCGGTAGAGCAGAAGTGTTAGAAATAGAATGCAAACGCCCTGGAGTAGTAAAAGGCAAAGAAGAACATGAAGCCAATAAATACGACTACGCGAATATGAGTATGCTAAAGAAACTTGTTTCAATGCAAAATGAATCATGGAAAAAAGGCGGAAGGAAACAAAAAATTTCACCAAACATTCCAATTGACTATACTCCAGCCAATTATTGTGCAACCCATTTCTTAATAAGAATTCCAGGCAAAGAACCAATTGTTTTTGAACTTCAAGTAATGGGCGATAATATGAACAAAGGTAAACGCGTAGATGATCCTGTTTATAAAGAACTTGCCGGCAAAGAACCGAAAGGTGTAACAGAAGATTTTAAAAAACTTTTTGAACCTTTAACTAATCCAAGATTCTTTGAAGCTGAAGGAGAAGAACGCGCCAAAGAAATTGTCGAAAACGCTAAGTCAATATTCAAAAAATATAGAGGTGAGGTAATGCTTTACCAAAGAGAAAAAGCCGATATGCCATATACAGGCAAAAAAGGCAGACACAAGGAAATGTTTTTGCCAATACCTTACAAATTATTCCCAAGTGATATTGAAGTAAAATACGGAATTTCATCTTTAGATTTTGACTACAACAACATTGCCAAAATGATAATAGATTAAATACCTTAGTGTAGAATTAAAATTATTCACTACTTAACATAAAATATCAAAAAGATTCAGGAGAAATTTTATGAAAGTAGTATATTTTGATGTAGCAAATTATGAATATGATTATATTAAAAAAAGCAACGAAAATAAATTTGAATATTTAATTACCAATGAGTCGCTTAATGAACTAATTCCCTTAAAACAAGAATATAAAGATGCTGAAATTATATCTGTTTTTACAACATCAAAAATAACAAAAAATGTATTAAAACAATTCAAAAATTTAAAATTAATAACCTCTCGCTCCGTCGGTTTTAACCATATTGACATTGACTTCTGCAAAACAAATGGCATTATAGTAGAAAATTCACCTAATTACGGCAATCAATCTGTTGCAGAATTCGCGCTTGCACTATTAATGGATGTTGTAAGAAAAGTAACATTTTCTTATCAAGAATATAAAAATGCTAACGTCACCCCAGATTGTTTTATGGGAATGGAATTAAATGGAAAAACAATGGGAATAATTGGACTTGGTGCAATTGGCAGCACCTTCGCAAAAATTTCACATGGTCTTGGGATGAAAATTCTTGGTTTTGACAAAATAGAAAAAAAAGAATTAGCCAAAAATTATAATATACACTTTACTGATTTTGAAACATTATTAAAAGAATCAGATTTTATTTCTTTACATACCCCACTAAATAAAAATAACTATCATTTTTTTAACGAAAAATGTTTTAATATGATGAAAAAAACAGCAATATTAATCAACACAGGAAGAGGAGAACTAATTGACAGCGTAGCCTTGTTTAACGCACTTATAAACAAAAAAATATTAGGGGCTGGTTTAGATGTTTTAGAAAACGAACAGACAATGTCAGATTTTAATTATTCTCTTGGAATTAATCGCTTGGATAAATCAACATTAAAACAAACTGTTATCAATTCAAAATTATTCCAATTAAATAACGTGATAATCACACCACATATAGCATATAATACTCAAGAAGCAATCGACAGAATATTAGTTACTACAATGGAAAATATAAATAATTTCTGTGCCGGTAAAATTCAAAATGAAGTTTTTAAACACTTTTAACATCCAAAATTCCTACTCAATTTATTAAGAATCACATATAATCCAAATTAAATGCACTTTTTTCTTCTACTAATAATAAGTAAAATTTTGTTACAATTTGTGGAAATTAAATCATTTATTGATTAAAATATCTATTGGGTATAGAAAGAGGGGAATTTTTTAAGATGAACGCTAATCCGAATAAAGTGCTTTTACCTAATGACGTAAGAAAATTATTAAATGTAGATAATAAAGAGATAGTTGAACTTTGTAAAAAAACTTCAGTTAGCCCTAAAAAAGATAGTAGAGGACAAATCTATTTTTCAGTTGATGAAGTTAAAAAGTTGAGAAACGCAAAATCATCAGTTGTTGCAGAAATGAATGAAAAAAAGAAAGTGACATTACCCGTTATGACAAAACCTGATTCACAAGTAGTAGTTAATGGACTATTAGATACCCTAAACAAAATGGAAAACAACATTACAACTTCTATGACCAAACTTATTGACGAAAAGTTAGAAGGCATGGACGATGTTGTTTTAGAACTTGTTAGATGCAAAACTGAAAACGAAAATTTAAAGAACAAAGTTAATGAATTGAATAAAGAAAACTTTAAGCTTAAAAATGCTTTGAATAGTTTCAAACCATTACTTTGCGGATTCTTTATTAAGAAGGAAGAAGATAATATATTATTGTAATAGAAAGGGAATAAGGTAATAGGGTAATAAGGGAATAAGAAATTTTAAAATATTTTAAATAAAATGTGCTAATAATACGCAATATGTAAATAAAAAATTTAATACCTCTTATTCCCTTATTACCCTATTACCTTATTCCCTCAAGAAAAGGATTTAATCATGGCAAAACCAACGGAAGAAACAAACGTATCAGATGAAAGAAATAAAGCACTTAAGCTTGCGATAGAAAAAATTGAAAAAGATTTTGGTAAAGGCGCTATTATGAAGCTTGGTGATAAATCTGCTGTGAGCGTTGAAACTATTCCTACAGGCGCTTTGGCATTAGACGTTGCTCTTGGCGTTGGTGGCATTCCTCGTGGACGTATTATTGAAGTTTATGGGCCTGAATCATCAGGTAAAACAACTTTGGCACAACATATAGTTGCTGAATGTCAAAAAAAGGGCGGAATAGCAGCGTTTGTTGACGCAGAACACGCGCTAGATCCGGAATATGCCAGAAACCTTGGTGTAAATGTTGATGAACTTTTAATTTCTCAACCTGATACAGGCGAACAAGCTCTTGATATTACAGAAGAATTAGTTCGTTCAGGCGCTGTTGATATTATAGTTGTTGACTCTGTTGCAGCTCTTGTTCCAAAAGCCGAAATTGAAGGTTCTATGGAAGACCAACAAATGGGCTTACAAGCAAGATTAATGTCTAAGGCTTTGAGAAAATTAACAGGTATTATCGGTAAAACTAATACAACCGTTATCTTTATTAACCAATTAAGACAAAAAATTGGTGTTATGTATGGTAATCCTGAAACAACAACAGGTGGTAATGCGCTTAAGTATTATGCTTCTGTTCGTCTTGAAATCAAACGTGTTGAAGGCATTAAAGGCGACGGCGAAGATGTTGGTAACCACGTAAGAGTTAGAATTTTGAAAAACAAAGTTGCTCCTCCGTTTAGAACAGCTGAGTTTGATATTATATTCGGAAAAGGTATTTGCAAAATCGGCAATATCCTTGACGTTGCTGTTGATTTGGATATTGTGAAAAAAGCGGGTTCTTGGTTCAGCTTCAATGATGATAAACTAGGACAGGGTAGAGATAAAGCTAAAGAATTTCTAGCAAATAATCCTGAAATTTTAAATCAAGTTGAAACATTAGTTCGAGAAAAATTAGCTAATAGTTAATCGGTGAAGAGTCGCTATTTTATTGAGTTTAAGAAAATAGTTGACAAGTACACTTAACTATGGTATAAAGTTATTGGGGTAAATGTATATTTTTGAGTCTTGCACACATTGCAAGACTTTCTTTTTTGTAACAAATTTCAATTCCAATCATACAGAATGAAATCTTATAAATACATCATTTCAAAGAATAATAAAAAGGGTTTGAGAAAACTCAAACCCACAGAGTCGTAATACTGAAATAGTCTAAAATTTTTAAGTCGTTAAGTGAATGAGTGAATAGGTGAATAAGTTCATTTTTGTTATTATTAATTTTGAACTTTGTTAGATATTGAATATGTTGTTGGGCTGAAAGCCCAACCTACTATTTAATATTAACGCATATTATAAACAAGAATATTTAATACGAACTTATTAACTCATTCACCTATTCACTTATTCACGTTTTTGTAATATTCTCTAATCTTAACCTTAGGCACAACTGACATACCAGGAATTACAGAATATTCTTGTAAGTCTTCCTTATTCGTAAACACGATTTTTACAGGAATTCTTTGAACAATTTTTACGAAAGAACCAACTGCGTTTTCAGGTGGAAACAAACTTGCTTTAGCGCCTGAGCTTCTTTGAATACTGTCGATTTTGCATTTAAAAACTTTATCAGGATAAGTGTCGATTTTAACATCAACATCCATTCC
>CAKVLL010000055.1 GCA_934757255.1 uncultured Candidatus Melainabacteria bacterium
GAATCGCTGTAATGACCAATTTCTATTGAAAGCATATCTTCCGAATTCGAAAATACCCATAAATCAGACCAACCTTGCGAAACATCAGTCGCGGATGAAACTCCGGTAATTTTCAAACCGTTGACTTTTTCGGTTAATGTTCCAGCCAACCTTGAATATAAATAAATTTTGCCTTCGGTTTTGTTTTCTGTGTGCACAAAGAAATAAGTTTGGCTTTTCTGTACGCTTTCAAAAATATTGATAATTTTTTCATCTGCCGGAATTAAATCACAAACCGCGACATTTCCTTTCGCCGTTCTAATTCCGACTCCTGAATTAATTTCAGTTGCGAATAATTCGACATTCTGAATATCAGATGCTGTAATTACTGAAGACGAATAAACCGAAGAACTGCGATTTATTCCTGAAAAATTATTACAAATTAATGCAGTTTTCTGCATGATAGCTCCTTTCTTTTTTGAGGGGAATAAGGTAATAAGGTAATAGGGGAATAAGAGGTTTTAAATATTTTCTGACGCAAAGTGCGATAGCAACCGCCATGGATAGGGAGGTCGCAGCCGTTGGCAAGGCCTTGCCGAGCCTTACGGATGCGGGTGGGTTTTGTTTTTCCTCTCCATGGGAGAGGGTAGAATTTCAAGTTGAGCCTTGCGAAACTTAGAAATTTGGGTGAGGTTTTTGGAATGGAAAATTGAAAGTGGAAAATGGAAAATTATTTTAAATATATAAGTATGTAGTTTCCACCTTTTCAATTCGGTAAAGCAGTAGGGTGGAAAAAGCGTGAGCGGTTTCCACCTTTTCAATTCTATGAATATGCAATGCCATATTGAAATTATATCTATCCGCCTAGCGGAATTTTACTCACACACTCTAACTAATAAAAATGAGAATCGCTATCGCTTTTCCCATCCACATGGCTACATAATTGTCGTGTTCAATGAAAACGTTGAACACGACCTACACCTTAAAAAATTCTCCATGGATTTGCAAAACAATTATAAATTTCTTTCGCTTTTGGTTCTGTTCCAAATGCTTCTTTTTCTATTAATTGATTTTTATATTGTTCATAATTAAATTTATTTGGATTTATATAATGAGCACAATTATCAATATATTTCGATCCTAATTCATATTCTTTAGAACCTACCTTGAAACTTTCTGCATTACCCCAAATGCCTTTAAGTATTGCAAGTTGTTCATCTTTATTAAAAGTAACTTTGAGCTTATTTACTTCTTCCCTTTTTTCTTCTAAAACTTTTATAAGTCCTTCAAGCTCTTTTTTAGCTTCTTCTACCGATTTTAAATTATTTTCTTTCATATATTGCTTTAAATCATATGTACTACTCAATTTCGTTTTTATATCTGCGATTAACTCTTCCGCAATATTTCGACCTTCGCCATTTGAACGAGCTTGCATTGCTTCAATATACTTTGTAACATTTGTACGATAAGCGTATTGAGATTGAAGCGCATGTTGAAGTTCATGTATTACATTTTCGAATATTTCTTGTTGACAAGTAGAAGATACAAGACCTTTTGATGAATGAGATGGGCATAAAGTCAAAACTCCATCTTTTGCACTATAAGATGCTAATTCGTGCCTTGTCTTAAACGTTGACCAATTAGCATCCGGCATTCTTTTAATTTTTAGTTTGATGTTAGCTTTTTCAAAGCCATAATCTTTCTTTACTTGTTCAAAAATATTTGTACAGAATT
Organism: uncultured Candidatus Melainabacteria bacterium; assembly: GCA_934757255.1. Taxonomy (GTDB): domain Bacteria; phylum Cyanobacteriota; class Vampirovibrionia; order Gastranaerophilales; family Gastranaerophilaceae; genus CAG-196. The sequence continues at coordinate 1,714 of CAKVLL010000055.1, forward strand.
TTTCAACATCATCTTCTTTAAAAATATCTTTATACTTATTCACCATCTTTTGCGCTTCATCTTTTGAAATATCTCTTCTAAAAATTTCAGAGAAATTTTGCGCAACTTTTTCAATTGATGGTTTTGTTAGCATTCTATGACCAACAACACACGCATAAGTCGTTGCCAAACCTCCAACAACAGCCAAACCAACCTTTGTAGCAGTAGACATACCTTTTTCTTTTTGTTGGTTTTGGATTTTATCTTTCGCAGAAATTTCAACAGTATCTGGCGGATAGGACAATTGAGATGGCTGCATGGTTTGCGCAGGAAGCGAATTAGACTCTACCCCCCCCCCCGAAAAGCAGTCGCACATGGGATTTGAGAGTTTTGATAATAATTTTGAGGTAAAACCAAATAATTGCTATTTATTGATGTCATACAAACGCCTTCTAAATTTTCTAACCTTATATTAATAAAGTCATGAATTATAGAAAATTTGCTTGTTTTTACAGCCGTTTTTACAAATCTTAATATTCCAATATGTTAATTTTTAAAAATAAAATAATATGTAAATCGTCTTGGACTATTGTCATCCAAGACGATTTACATATTTTACAAGATAAATATTTATCTTTTATTCTATACTTTATTGTTTTTTGATTAAACCGGTTTTTACTTTGAATTCATATTCATTCATAAATGAAAATTTTTGAATTAATTTTCTAAATTGGTCCTTTTTCGTCAAAACAATAGGTGCTTTTCCTTCTTCTTTAGCATATAAAATATGTGAAGGTGCACCATTTTCAAATCCTTTTCCATAACTTATTGTAAGGTGGTCTGAATTTGGTATTTCAGAAAATCTTCTTACTGCAGAACAAAATTGTTTATATTGTCCTTTTGATTGTTTTTTAAAATAACCATCTGCGGCATCCAAAAACTTACCTTCAATGTTAGCTCTAAAAGCAGGTTGTTGATAAGATATTGTGTTGTTCATATATAAATACCCCTTTCCTTTATATATAAACTTCTCAAAATTAATTTTGCCAAACTTAGCTAATGATTGTAATAAATTGTTACAAATACGGAAGTAGTGTTGAACATTTTTTATTCAACATTACATCCCTCTTTGGGAGAGAGGGTAGAATTTCAAGTTGAGCCTTGCGAAACTTAGAAATTCGGGTGAGGGTTTTTGGAATGGAAAATTGAAAATGGGAAATGGAAAATTGTTTTAAATATTTTCTAACCTTCTAAAGTTCATTATTGAACGCATTTTATTAAAAAAATGTAAGGTATAAATTTTTGCACCATCAACTGTTTGTATAGTATGTAGCTCAGTCACGGTCTGACAATAACAAAAAATATATTATGTCGTGTTCAATGAAAACGTTGAACACGACCTACACCTACTACTACATTTGCGCCAAATGTAAAATTTTTTAGACTTGCTTAACATTTGTAATATTTTGTAACAATTATATTTAAATTGTAAAGTAATAGTTCTCTAATAGTAATAGTGGTATGTTGTGTTAGACAATTCTCATCAATACTACCTACATCCCTCTTTGGGGGAGAGGGTAGAATTTCAAGTTGAGCCTTGCGAAACTTAGAAATTCGGGTGAGGGTTTTTGGAATGGAAAATTGAAAATGGGAAATGGAAAATTGTTTTAAATATTTTCTAACCTTCTAAAGTTCATTATTGAACGCATTTTATTAAAAAAATGTAAGGTATAAATTTTTGCACCATCAACTGTTTGTATAGTATGTAGCTCAGGCACGGTCTGACAATAACAAAAAATATATTTGTCGTGTTCAATGAAAACGTTGAACACGACCTACACCTCCAAAAGCCTTACCACAAGTTGTTTATCAAATTATTCTATTGTTATTAACCAACTATTATAGTAGAATAGCGTTAATAGGTAAGCTTCCTGTTTACCACCTCCGACACAGACTTGTTAAGAGGACATAAGCGGAAAGGTGGTGATGAAAAATGATTTTCTGTATATCAGAAAAAGCGCTATGGCTTATCTTTATGATAATCATAGCACTTACATTCATTAAATAGGGAAGTTAAGAAAGACCTTAAGAGATACGACCTTCTTAGGGTCCTTTCCCTATACTTTAATTATACAACATGTTTTAACTTTTGCAAGCTAGTGTCCTAGTTCAACACACATTAAACTAAGTCAGTCAATATTTAACAATAGTTAAACACAATAACAGTTTATAAAAAATATCCCACAATCGCATCGCACAAACAAAACCCCCTAAAACAATTTTCCACTTTCAATTTTCCATTGATAGAAACCCACCCGCATCCGTAAGGCTCGGCATAGCCTCGCCAACGGCTACGACCTCCCTATCCATGGCGGTTGCTTACGCAAACTTCGTTAAAAATCTTTAAAATCTCTTATTCCCTCATTCCCTTATTCCCTTTTTAAAAATTATTAAGAATTTCCCTTTTTTCTAAACTCAACTTTACAAAACTTCATAAAACGCATCAAAAAAGGCAATTTTTAAAAAGTTAAATACTTTATATATACATAAGAGATAACCAAGGAGAGTAAACAAGATGTTATTCACAACAGAAACAATTTCAAACAAAGAAATCGAATCAATTAACAACTTCTTCAACGAATTTGAATCTGCTGTTGAAACTGTTTCAGTTGAAGAAGCTCAAAAAGAAACAACTGTTACAAGATACATCAACTCTTTAGTTACTTCTTGCTACCAAAAATCTGTTGACGACATCGCTAACACAAAAGTTGGTAACAGAGTTGTTAGAAAAAGAAACCTTCAACAAATTATGAGAGAATCTTTCTTCTACGGCGCAAACAGATTTGGTAACAACTTTATTGCCTAACTTTTTCTTTACTAAAAAGAAAAAGTTACAAAAAGAAAAGAACACTTGGTCGGTTGACAATTATTAAACTACTAAATTTAAGTAAAACTCCAAATCAACCTCGAATGTCAAAACTACAAGTTTTGCGTATCCCCTCGCCCCTTGAGGAAGAGGGTAGAAAATCAAGTTGAGCTTCGCGAAACTTAGATTTTCGGGTGAGGGGTCACCTTAATCCCTTCAAAAAAACATAACACTCTCTTATATAATCTTACATCTTACAAAAATTTTAGCCCCATTTGGGGCTTTTTTTTGTGCTACGCACGTAGACCTTTGGTCGGTTGACAATTGTTAAATTACTAAATGTAAATAAAACTCCAAGTCAACCTCAAT
>CAKVLL010000056.1 GCA_934757255.1 uncultured Candidatus Melainabacteria bacterium
TAAAATTTTCTTGTCAAAAGGTTAGATAGTGTGTATTTTATACAATATTAATTTTTGTAAAAATTTTTGTTTACATGCCGAAAATTGAGCAAAAAAAAATATTTTGCACTCTTTATATATATGAAGGAGTACTCAAACGTGTTTATAAGTAAGATTAATGGGATTTCTAATAAGATTGGATTTAAGGGCTACCAGCACGTAAAAAACGATGTTGGTGAGTCAGTTATGAAGTTTAACTATCCTTATGATAGCGATAAGGAAACTTGTGAAGTTCATATTTATAGAGCTGTACCTGATAACAAGTATAACTACAAGTTATCAGACGAGCCTATTGCGAAAATTCAATTGAGACCTGAAGGTGTAAACGTTAATCTTCAAGATATTACAAACTTAGACAAAGACGCTCCGTTTGCTTATAAAATTGTTAGAAAAGATAAAAACACAGGTAAAGTTATTTGGGAAGGCGCTGATACAGGCGCAAAAATGAAACAAATCAATGACGGTTATGGTTTTAGACTTCATACCGATAAAGAAAAAGATTACCATGTAACTGATATGAAGCCTCAGAATTATCAAAAAGACGATAAGGGAAATTTCAAACTAGACGATAAAGGTAGAAAAATTCCCATAGATTATTCTTATGAAACATCACGCTTTCAAGACGGTTCTATTGAAAAATATCAGTACTCTTTAGTTTCTCGCAAAGGTACAACTCCAATGGTACAAGGTGCAGCTTATTTAGCTATGCCTGATTCCTTCATGCCCGGTGCTATGTACAGAGGCTTTAGCGACGCAAACACAGGTGAAATTTACGTTGATAAAGATTATCAAAAGAAAACGGAAGGCATAATTAAGACTTTCTCAAATTCTTATAATGGCAGTATTGCCGGATTACAAGAAGGTATTCCTCATTTAAAAAAACAAGGCTATAAAGTTTTATTCTCAACTCCGATAGCAAACGGTGATGATGTTTCAGCGCACAGCTATTGGAACAAAAACAACATGCAAATCGCATCAAGAATGGGTAACACAGAAAACTTCAACTCCTTCATGAAAGATTTGTACAAAAACGGTATGAAATACGTTTATGATGGTACTTTTACTTCTGAAGGTTTGGAAGGTATTCACTTCCAATACGCATTAAGATGGGCTGACAAAAATCCTCAAAGTTATCACTGGTTTAGAATGACCGGTTTAAAGGATAACAATTTAGGTTTAGGTATTGTTCCTCAAAATAAAGAAAATTTAAGACACAGAGTTATCAACGCTCCTTATAACTACGAAATACAATCAAACGGTACTTATAAAAAAGTTGCAAACCCAAATTACAACCCTAATAAAGAAACCTTGGTTCAACTTTATGACGCTTCACAAGTTACGGAAGGTCAAAATAAAGCTTTAGATAAGGCTATCAAAAACTATCAAAATTTGACATCAGGTAAAGAACTTGATATCAACAGCCACGATGATACTTTGATTAACTATGTTTTCCAAATTGACCCTAAAGAATACCAAGCAAGAATAGATGTAATCAACGATTTAAACAAAAATCACGGTAAAAACTTAAAACTTGATACTGCTGACGGAACGATTATGGCCTGCGAGTTTTCTAATTTCAAAATTGACAAGAAAACAGAAGGTGGCTTTGTAACTTGGGATGCCAACACCGATATGGTTAAAATGAATTACCATATTTCAGGCTATGACGAAAAAGCATTGCAAGCAATTCCTGATGAAAATATGCGTGCGCATGAAAGAGAATTAATCGAACGCGGTTCTAAAGAAGTTCAGGATATGGCAATTCAAGCAGGTAAATATTGGACAAACAACGTTAAAGATGTTCAAACTATGTACACTGCACAAACTATCGGAAGTGCTAAGACTGTTGAAGGCATCAATAAATTAATCGCAGAAGAAAAATTGCCAAAAGAAGTTAGTCTAACAAACGAAGCTTTAAACAACATCCTAAACGGTCAATATATGCTTTCACCAAAAGGTATTTTATCAAAAGATGATGTTACAGTGAAGGCATTAATGAAAATGCCGCTTGACGCTTTAGAGTTGGGCGAAAATACAGTTGGTGTTTTATCAACTTCTTATTTCTCAAACAGAGCTACAACAGACGAAACAATCGGCGTTTCAAGATTTGATTTAATGAAACAAAATAATCCGCATCTTGTTAAGGAATACGCTCATACTTACAACAAAGTAAACGCTTTGTTCCAAAATGAAATTAAGGATTTTGCAGATAAGATTATTAAAAAAGTTGATTCAGCTTCTGATGAAAAACTTCTTGATAAAAACGGTGATTATACTGAATATGGCGAATACGTAATGGATTTAGTCGGCAAAGAAATTACTAAATACGCTATGTTGAAAGCAATTGCAGGAGATAATTTAAAAACAAAACTTCTTAATACAAATGAAATTACTTATGATTATGACGCATTAAAAGACGGCACTACCCTAAAAGCTTTGGGTATAAATGCTCATAGTCCTGAAGAAGAAGCAAATCTTTTGGAAAAGAAATTTGAAAAAGGCTTAAAGAAATTATCAGCATCAGATGTTTCTTATGTAGCTGATTCTATTTCAAAACGTATTGCAGGCACTGATACATCAAGTTTTAGATTAGCAGAAGCTCTTGTAGACAGAGCAAGCCTAGGTCTTGATTGGAGATTAGATGCGGCAAAAGACGTTATGGACATGGATGCTATCAGAAACGGTGATAATGATTTTGATGACACTTGGAATGATGTAATTCAGTTCTGGAGTAAATTTGTTCAAGGTGTTAAGCAAAACAACCCTAACGCTTATATCGTTGCGGAAATTACCGATGTACCTCAACTAATGCAAGATACAACAGGTTCAAAAGTATGGCCAAACGGTGGTAACACTGATTTGGGCGGAAGATTTAATGGTGAGCCTGATGCAATGGTTAAATTCTTCAACGAAACAGGCATCACATCAGAAGCAGGCTATTCATATTTTTATACAGATTTGTTAACTCATTTTTCTAAAGAATTTGAAAGAGGTCAAGGCTACTCATATACCCACGATAGCTTGAAAAACCGTTTTGATTTATTGCTTGAAACAAGAAACATTGATTATTTGAGAAACTTATACACATTTATGGGCAACCACGATAAACCAAGAATGATTCATTGCTTGGCTTTGGATATGGGCTTGTTCCATAACGTTGACAACAAACGCCAACACGCGGTTGAATCAATGCAAATTTTGTCAGGCGCAAAATCTATCGAAGATACACCTATTGAATTCAGATTAAACGCTGATAACAAAGATTATATGAGAACAGTTAGCACAAGAGCAGTTGCGATGAGCAAATTGTTGAGTCAAATCGTAAACGAAGACTTAAAAGGCATCGCAACAGAAAAAGAAATTGAATATCTTAACTATGCTCTTAGAGATTTGGCTAATGGAAATTATTTGGGCGAAGGGCAAACAATTGATTACAAAACAATTTTTATCACAGAACTTTCAAGTCTTGATGATGCGTTCTCTACAATTTTAAAAATGGCAGAAAAGCATGGCTTAAAACTAAGTGAAACAGAACGTAAGCAATTAATCGCAGACGTTGTAGCACAAGCTAACAAAATGAACCTTGACAACTACCAAGTTCATGGTGATTTTGATTGGACATCATTGGATGATAAAACAAGAGAAAATAATTATGAAGCAGGTAAAGCAGTTTTAGGTGATAAAGGCGATTTTAGCAAATACAGCTTGTACACTGTTCAACTTACAAAATTATTAAAAGATGCTTATTTAAAATCTGAAAAGAATCCTGCGGCTAAAGATGCAATCATTGCCGGCATGAAAGATTTTGCAGAAAAATATGATAGAGAAACCGTTAAAAACGAAACTAGAGAACTTCCTAAATATGAAGATCCAAAAATCAGTATGAGAAAAAACGGCTACGCATCAAGAGATTTTAAAACTGCAATGGCTATGGCAATTAAACAAGCTGAATTTCAAACAGGATTGACAATCGCAAATAAAGATAAAATTATTGATACTGTTTATAAATCAGCGACTGAACCTGCTGTTGCAAAAGCTTCAATGATTATGGAATCTTTAGGCGGTTTGTTCGGCAACCCTACAATGTATGGCGGTGACGAAATGGGTATGACAGGTTATGAAGAAAAGGCCAAAAACGTTTACCTTCAAAACCGTAACGCTTTACCTTGGTCAGAACTTGATGAAAACAGCTTAATCGGCGGTTATAGAAAGAGTGTTCAAGCTGCGATGAATGGTGCGCTTTCTGCAAGAAGCAACCCGGAATTACACGCTCTAAACGATGGAACTCCTTATGCTTTAGATGTTCAAGCTCACGGCAAGACAAGAGAAAAAGTTCAAGAAAGATTAGCAGAAATCAGAAGAGAATTAGATGCTAATCCGACTGAAAAACAAAAAGAAATTCTTAAGAAAGAACAAAGAGAATTAACAAAAGATTTGGCTAAGCTTGCTTATATGATGCAAAGTGCAAACGGTGATATTACCGTAACACTTATGAATTCAGGTGAAATAGAGCACGATAGCAGAGTTGATTATTTCAAAAAATATAATATTGAAGATGAAAAAGCAAGAAAAAAATTCTTCGCTGATAATAATATAGAATCAATCAACCCTGATAACAGATATGTTCCAATTCAACCAAAAGCAGAAATGGATAGCATTGTTTTAGGTTCAGCAATAGCATTGCCTGTCGGAACAGTATTTATGAATGCAAATGCTCGTGA
>CAKVLL010000057.1 GCA_934757255.1 uncultured Candidatus Melainabacteria bacterium
GCTTAGCTTTTCGCAGATACCAAGCGGCAAGATTAGCCGGCCAAGCGGTTCCAAAGCCTGTAAACAATTTGTTGGGTACAAAAATTAAGACCGTTGAAAAAGACGGCAAACCTTTGTATGAAGTAGTTCAAGAAAACGGCAAAACTTTAAAATTTGATATGAACGATGGCAAAACCGTATCAAAATTCTCATCTCCCGAACGCGCTATCGCAGCTTATCAGGCTATGTGCGTGAAGATTGTGAGCGAATTCAAAGCAGAACTTGAAAAAGCCGATAACACCCCTCACCCAAACACACAAGAGGCGAGGGAACAAGACGGCGTGCGCGCAATTGATGCAAAATATTTGCAAAAAGTAAACGATGAAATTACTAAATTAGTTGATAAATACAAAGATGATTTTTATTGGCTAAAAGCAAAAGACATAACCGGAAATTTTGATTATACAAATGCTGATAAACATCTTCAGAATTTGAAGATGCTTCTAAAAAATGATTCAAATCGTTTAAAAAATATAATGAAACAGGGTTATTTTTCTTCTAAAGATGGTGCTGAAGCATTAGAGTGGATAATACAAAATTATTCTTTTAAATCAAAGGATGGTAATGCATCAGAAATAGATTATATAGCAAGTTGCTTAACTCCAACAAAAGCGCTTAGACTTAAAAATAGAAATATAAATTGTTATAAAGATATGACAGATTTAATAGATTTAGCAGAATTAAATGATACAGAGTATGAACGTTGGCAAACAAGTCCTTATAAGGATAAACTAATGTTTGTTTCTTCAAACGATAATATTAATAAATTACTTTTGTCTTTAGGTACAAAAAACACAGAATATCTGCAAACTATTGATAAATATATATTAGAGGATATTGCAAAAGCTCCTAAAGACGAAAAAGATATATTGAATTTTTATAAACATTTATTAAATAGTTTAAACAATGACACTTGGACCATTTGTGAGGTGTTAGAAGGTGAACAATTGCCTGTTTATAAAAAAGCTTATGAATATTTAAAAGAGCATAATATCGAAAATGCGAAAATTGCTTTGGTAGACAGTAATAAAAATAATATACATTCAAATAATAATGTATATGATAACTTTACTGGTAAAACAGCAGATAATTGGAATGTTGTATTTTTTGATAAACAAGGTAATTTTATAAGAGCGGATGTTGCTAATAAGATAGGATCACATAAAACAGAAAATATACAAACTGAAACTAGGCATATTGAGTTTCAAACAGAAACAAAACAGAGTGTTGAAGCTAAAAGAGACATTTTAATTAATTCTGTAAAAAAAATCAGTGATAATAACGGTAAGCTTTTGTATACGGAAAGATATGAAGCGTCTTCTGATGTTGCAAATAAGTTTAATATAATCAGAGAATATCCTGATGGTAAAAAATATAAAATTGGCTTAGCAGAAGTTTCTAATGCCGGTGATATTATTATTGAAAAATCTTTAGTTTCCGAAACAGGAGTAAAAACTGATTATAATTACTTAGAAACTCCTAATGGTTCTATTTTGAGCAATACTAAAATAACTGATAAAAATGGAAAGGTTATTTTTAATAATAACTATCAATACAAAGTAATTGACGATAATCATTATTCTACTGTTGAAAATGGTGTAAAATACGATATTCAATTTAAAGAAAATGAAGTAACTGTAACAAGAGATGATGGAAAATCCGTGTCGATTTCACTGGGTGACAATTCTGTTGATTCATCTGACGCAGTTCTTTCAAAAGATTTATTACCAATTTTAAAGAAAATGCCTGCTTCTTTTTATTTTGATATGAAAGAATATGGACTTAAAAAGATTGGCTTGGAAATTGATGATGTAGAAGAAAATAATGCTCATTATAGTTATGAAAAAAACCTTATTGCAGTTTCAAAAGGTAATAGTGATGCCACCTTTGTCTTAGCTCATGAATTTGGTCATTATAGAGATGAATTTTTAAAAGTAAGTTCAGATCCCGATGTTATCAATACATATATGAAAGAACGTAAAGCTTTAATAGAAAATCAATCTCAATTTGAAGCAATTCAGCTGAACTATTTTATTGATGCATATTGTAGAAGAACTTCAAGTATAAAGGGCTCAATACAAGAAATAACTGCAGAAATAAATGGCTTCTTGTATACATCTAACATAAAATCTTATAGAGAGCTTAGAGGGCAATATTTACAACAATATTTCCCTGAAACTTTTGCAAAAATTGCTGATAAATTGACTAATCGCAATAAAGGTAAAGTTAAAGTTACTATGAATAATTCTGTTGCTGCTTCACATGTATACAACGCACAAGAGCCTGTAAAAAAATATGTAAAACCTGAAACAAATGTTGATTTGACACCTGAAACAAAAGCTCAAGTTAAAGATGCTGTTCAAAATATCAGAAATGATTATAGAGCTTCTTTTGACCAAATTAAAGCTGATTTAAAAACCATGGGACTTGATGACATCGGTAACATGTCAATAAGGCTTAAAGGTGAACAAAGTTTGTACGACAAAATTGCAAACTATATGTTAGAGCATAAAGGTGCAACTTTAGAAGACGCAATTAAAGATGTTCGTGATGCAATCGGTGCAAGGACTGTTGTTGAATCAGGGAAATTTGCGAATCACCCTGAAGTAAAAGCTTTATTAGACGCAGGAAAAGAACGTGAAGCAATGCTTAGAGCAGCTGAATTACAATCCGAACCTGCCGTAGAATCCTTGAAATCTGAAATTCTGAAACAAGAACAAAATAATAATCATTTAGTGACAGCAAGAATTAGTAATTACGTTTCACCTGATGGAATTCCATATCTTTCTGAAAATCAACTTGCAGATTTGAAACAATTTGCTGCAAATCATGGTGTGAAACTTAAAATAAATTTGAGAATTGACCCTAGCGACCCGAATTTCTCAAAAATTGATGAAAACTACAAACCTACAACAAAATCACAACCTTCTGGTTATACCGCATTGCAAGTTAATTTTATTACAAAAGACGGTAAAATAATCGAATGGCAATTCAGAGGCGACAAAGTCAATGAATTTGCAGAAGGTGAACATATTCCTTATGATTTAAGAACCGGCAAGAATATTATCGGTGAGTATAAGGAATTGGAAGAACTGTACAATCCGTTTATTAAAATGTTGTCTGAAAAGAACATGAAAAAAGAAACATACAAAGAGTATAACCGCTATTTGAGCGATTATTATACACACTTGAGAAAGCTTGAATTAGGCTTTGATAGTATTGAACCTAAGCTTGAAGACTACGGTAAAGGCTTTAAATTTGATGAACGTTTGAGCGCCAAAAATCTTATTGCATTACATGAAACGGCGGAAAAAATTAAGAATAAAGTTTTATCCGTAAAAGATGCGATGGATGAGTATAACAACAAAGTAAGCATCAACAGAATCGAAAAATTTGCAGGTTCTGTACAACCTTATACAAATTTTATTGTTCAAAATCAAGAAAAAATCAAAGAGTTGAATAAAATTCAAGATATAGAAGAATTTTGCAAACAAAGTTTTGAACTCATTAAAAATGAAATGGGTTTAAAAGATAGCGGTGTAAAACTGGCATTCGCAAAAGGTAATGAAGGCGGTTATTATGATCTAGAATCAAATACGGTTTATGTAAACAAAAATTGGAATGGCACAAAATGTGTTGAAGGTCAAGGCAACAAAGCCGAAATATTTGGTGATATTGCCCACGAATTAACTCATCATATCCAATGGATTGAAATTATGAGAAACGGATGGTTTGAAGACGATTTAGGTTCCGCTTACAAACAACAACTTTTGAAATCAAAAGAGGGTAAATATATTTACAATTATGCTTCAAAAATCGGCTCAAATGATAATTCATTTGAAACATCAATGAGCCAATTATGGAACTGGTTGAATTATAAGGAACCTTATAAAAAAGGACAAAATGGATTTGTATCAAATAGAAATGGAAATCCTATTGTTGATGAAAATTCTTCAGAATACAAAGAATACATAAATCAACCTGTTGAAAAGGATGCGTTTGAAAAAGGCGAAGCTGTTGTAAAAAAATACAAAGAGTTGATTGACTAAGTAAAAATAACAATGGTAAAATAGGTGTACAATGAACAAAATTAATCCGATACAACAAAACAAAGCAAAGTTTCAAGGAGTTAAAACTCCTCATAAAGAGGTGAAAACGATGGAAGAAGCATTCAAGAAATTTGTCAAAATAATTCGTGACAGAGCTGAACGAGAAGTGCCTGAATATGGTGACTTTGCACCTGTTTATGAACAGTTCGCAAATCCTAAAAAAGAATTATCTGCAACCGATTTTATGCTTAAGATTTCTAAACCTCCAAAGTCTGTTGAAAACAACGAAAAGATTCGTAATTTAGAAGTTGTCGCCTACAAACTTCCGGCTCCGTATAAAGCAGAATGTATTGTTGCAACAGGTACAAAAGAAGAACTTATGCAAAAATTGCAAGATTCAAAACTTCTGAAAGAAATCCATGAAACCGCAGAAAGTCTTGCTAAAGATTTGGATGATATATAATTGCTTATACACCATCCGAAACATTTTAATTCTATAAGTTTAAAAATGTAAGTTAGTTAGTAGTTAGTTAGTAGGTCGTGTTGGACAATTATCATCCAACACGACAAATACATAAATTTATCAAAAAAAAAAGAGATAAACTGAAATCCATCAATTTATCTCTTTTTCTTAAATTAGATGTTGGCAACGTGCTATCTTCCC
>CAKVLL010000058.1 GCA_934757255.1 uncultured Candidatus Melainabacteria bacterium
AGTTGATACATGGCATGTTATTATAAATTTTTAATTCATGATACATGTTGTCAAGAAAAATTTACAAAAATTTACACAATTAATAAAAAATGTTACATTCTTTTTTATAAAGTATTTTTTATAAAATAATATTGTTAAAATATACGCGTAATTTGCGTAAATACATTTTGGTTTTGTATAGATAACATTGTATAATGTATGCAAAAAGTGCGTTGATTTATGAACAAACACATTTGGCAAAACTCTGAATATCCTAATTTTACTTACAATAAAAAATAAGAATGAGAAAGCTATGGAAAATTTAAATGAAATATTCATTAAAAGAAATTACAGTATGTGAGTAAATTGTTAGCAGGCTCTTCATTTCAAAAAAAAGAGACCCTTAAGGTCTCTTTTTTTAATGGTGGGCGTTAGAAGACTCGAACTTCTGACCCTCTCCTTGTAAGGGAGACGCTCTACCAACTGAGCTAAACGCCCTCATTCGGGTTTGTTTCAACCTTATCTCAAGTCCTCTTTCGATTCCCTCAACCGGCTGTCAACATAATTGATTGTAATATAAAAAATTTTTAAAGTCAAACGTTTTTTCTAATATTTTTTTTGAAACTTTAATTTTCAAATAAAAAGAGAGCAAAACTTCTTCAATACTAATCACTAAATGTCTTGAATGTTTTTTCAACGTTGTCTTTAATAACTTTCTTAACAGCATCCATTTCAGTTGCAAGTGCGTTTTGTTCTGTATCTAATTGTTTTAAACGAAGTTCAAGTGTTCTATCTTCTTGTTGAATAATGGATGTTTTAGCATTAATATCAGCGATAGTTTTTTCGTATTGTTCTTTTTTGTAATTATATTCATTCATAGCATCTTTATAAGCCGCTTCATCTGTCACAGTTTCAACGTTTAAATCATAAACCACGCTATTATTATCGAATTTTACTGATTTAAATCGTCCATCTCCATCTGTTTCTAAAAGTGCATGGTTTGTTTGTTCTATTTTTGTTTTTATATAAGACGCATTATAATAAGCTAATTTATCTTGTACTTCAATTGGTTTGTCTGTGCTATGTGGAGATTGAATACTGTTTTGTAAATCTTTTTCTGTTGTAAAATAAGTTTTACCCTGATAATCAAAAGTATAAATTCCTTCACCTTTATATATAAGATTCCCGTTGTCATCAAAACTCAAGTAATCTTTCATTGAAGAATCCGGACAATCTTTAAGAATTTGTGCAAGTTCTGCAACTTGGTCTATGTTTTCATTTTTTGTTAATTTATTTAATTCAGTAAGCTTAGAGTTTCCTACATAAGCAGGTTTGTATTCAGTTGTATAAGAAATTGGTTCGTTTTCATTAGGCACAAAAAAGTGCCAAGTTCCTGACGCATCTTGATAACCATAGACATCATCAGTGTTTAAGACTCCATCTGCGGTTGCCATACCTTTTGCAACTTCAAAATCTCTTAGTGTTTCTGCGAGTTTGGAATCACCTTCAACTTTGTCTTTTAATGCTTCGAAAGGTCCTGCCAGAGTTTCTCCCGTATCATTATTTATGATTGTGTAAGTATTACCTGAAAGTGAAACAACTGGGTTTACTTGTCCTTCGTTATCATAAGTTTCTTTTTTTGCAATATTTTTTGATTGAACTTCGGGGTTTTCAAGTAATTTTTTAGAACCTGTATATACGTTTGCATAATAATAACTGTTTACAATGTAATTATAATTAGGATCAGCATTGGATAATTGTTGCCAACTTTCCAAAACTGATTCATTATCTCCATCAGAATATGAATATTGTAACTCTGTATAGTCTGTAGTTTTAGGAGCATTAGGAACTTCTAGCGCAAGCAATTGATTGAATAAATTTGCACTCTGGTTTGCAAGAGCGGTTCTTGCTTGGTTAATCTGTTGACCTTCCCATTCTGTATTCGTTTTTCTTGCTGTAAGTGCCAAGTATCTTGCTTGTGAAGCTGCCATTCCCATAGTGGAATCTCCTGTTTTGTACTAATCAAATTTTAATAATAGTTTAGATAAAGTCAACATGAAAATCGACACAACAAAAGGTTTTCTTTAAGTAATAACAAAAATATCATACAAGCGTATGAGAAGCATTTATGGCTCTAAAATTTAGAAGCCAAAGTAATTTCTTTTGGTTGATAATTATTCAAATATTCGATAACTTCATCCGGAGTTTCTGCTACATAATAAAGTTCTTTAACGTTATTTTTTGCAAAATTTTCATTTATTATAGTATCAAAAAATTTAATCAAGTTATCATAGAAGTGATTTGTGTTAAGAAAAACAATTGGCTTTGAATTATATCCTAACTGTTTTTGCACTATCATTTCTGAAATTTCTTCTAAAGTTCCAAAGCCTCCTGCCAATGCTATAACAGCGTCTGAAAGTTCATCCATTTTTGCTTTGCGTTCTCTCATACCGTCTGTTTTAATGAAAATATCACAATCGTTGGGATTGGCAACTCCAAAATCGATAAGCTTTTTAGGCATTACGCCATAAATTTTCCCGCCATTTTCTTTAACAGCACCAGCACAAGCGTACATTAATCCTAAACGACTCCCACCATAAACAATATTATATCCATTTTTAGCAAGGCAAGTGCCGAGCTTGGCAGCATCTTGATAATAAATTGGATTTAATTTGTTAGAAGATGACGCGAATACGCATACATTTTTCATTATTTTATACTACCTCCAATTAAGTAATAGTTAGAGCAGCATAAACCGGTGCCATCTTTTGTGCAATCTTGTTTTTGTGTAATTACTGTATCATTTTTGCAAAAAGGTTCAAATCTGTCTGAATAGATATTTAATCCAAAAACGTCTTTCCCCCATACGTTTGGTCCAACCGAACCATTTACATCATACATAAGAAGTCCTAATATACCATCTTGCGGTGTATCATAAAGTTTATAAGCAATGACGGAATTTGTTTGAGTTAATTTAAAATCATTAAATCGATATGTGTTATTTGGAAAAGTTCCATTCAAAAAAGTTATTTTATAAGGAAGAGTCGTATCTTTAATTTCGCCACTTATAACAGTTGTAAAAGTTTTATTAAAATCAAAATTTTCATCTTCTCTTTGAGCATTAACCGCATAAAAAACATTTGCAAAATCAGACTGGACGTTTCGCCACCTTGAAGCGTTTTTTGCTTGCAAAGAATCATCCAATGATAGCGGTGCTACTAAAAACGCAACTATCAAGAATATTACAAACAATATAGAAACTTCAACTATCGTGAATGCTTTTTTCATTCCAGCCCTCTTCCTTTATCTTCTTAATCTCTAGCCATATCCAAATGTTTCTTTTCATCAATCAATGTACCATAAATCCATTCAGGCACAAAGTTTTTTCCCAAAATAATTTGACCGTTCATAATGTTTGGCGCATGAAAATCTGAGCCGCCAGTTACGATTAATCCCAAATTTTCTGCCATTGATGAAAAATATTCAACTATTGCCGGTGAATGCTTTCTATGATAAGCTTCAATTCCTCTTAAGCCACATGCCATAAGTTCTTTTATAAGCTTTTCTGCGATATCAATATCATAAGGGTGCGCAATTACAGGGATGCCGCCTGAATCATAGATTACTTCAACAGCTTCAAACGGAGAAACAGTTTTTCTTTCTACATATACAGGAGAATCTCTGTGAATGTATTTGCTGTAAGCTTCCAT
>CAKVLL010000059.1 GCA_934757255.1 uncultured Candidatus Melainabacteria bacterium
GGCATTATCTCTAAAGAACGTGCAATTCAATTGGTTGACCCTTATTCAGTAAACCAAATCTTGCTTCCTTGCTTTGATGCTAAAGCTATGGAAGAAGCTACTAAGATTGCTCACGGTGTAAACGCATCTCCAGGTGCAGCTGTTGGTAAAATCGTATTTGATACGGAAGAAGCAGCTCAAAGAGGTGAAGCCGGTGAAAAAGTTATCTTGGTTCGTGTAGAAACTTGCCCTGACGATATCCACGGTATGGCAGTTGCTCAAGGTGTTTTAACACTAAGAGGCGGTGCTACTTCTCACGCAGCTGTAGTTGCAAAAGGTATGGGTAAACCTTGCGTTTCAGGTTGTGAAGATATGAAAATCGACCTTGCAAAAGAAACATTAACAGGTGCTGATGGTACTGTTTACCACAAAGATGAAGTAATTTCTTTAGACGGTGGTAAAGGTATTGTTATGGCAGGTGCTGTTAAATTAGTTGATGCCAAGATTGATGATAACTGGAATACATTCTTCAACTGGGTTGATGAAATCAGAGAAATCCACGTAGAAGCTAACGCTGATACTCCAAAAGATATCGAAAACGCTTTAAAATTTGGTGCTGAAGGTGTTGGTCTTTGCAGAACAGAACACATGTTCATGGATCCTGACAGACTTCCTTGGGTTCAAAAAATGATTATTGCAGGAACTCCTGAAGCTAGACGTGAAGCTTTAGACAAATTATTGCCAATGCAATATTCTGACTTCTATGCTATGTTCAAAGCTATCGGTGACAAGCCAATGACAGTAAGACTTCTTGACCCACCTCTTCACGAATTCTTACCTTCTAAGGAAGAATTGATTAAGGAAGTTGCTACTCTTAAGGCTCTAAATCAAGACGCTACTGAAAAAGAAGAACTTCTTCACATTGTTGAAGGTCTTTCTGAATCTAACCCTATGATGGGCTTGAGAGGTTGCAGACTTGGTTTAACTTATCCTGAAATTAACGAAATGCAAGTAAGAGCTATTTTTGAAGCTGCTTGTGACGTTAAAAAAGAAGGTGTTGACGTTAAACCTTGGGTTATGATTCCTCTAATCGGTCACGTTAACGAATTAAGAGTTGCTAAAGAAATCTTAGAAAAAGTTGCTGAAATAGTAATGCTTGAAAAAGGCATTAAGGTTGAATACAAGTTCGGTACAATGATTGAAATTCCTCGTGCAGCACTTACAGCTGATGAAATTGCTGAATACGCAGAGTTCTTCTCATTCGGTACAAACGACTTGACTCAAATGACATTCGGCTACTCAAGAGATGACGCAGAAGGAAAATTCTTGAACAGATATGTTGATCAAAAAATCCTTCCGGCTAATCCGTTTGCAACACTAGACCAAAAAGGCGTTGGACAATTAATCGAAATGTCTATGAAATTAGGACATAAGGTTAATTCTAAACTTGTTGGCGGTGTTTGTGGTGAACACGGTGGCGATCCTGATTCAGTTAAATTCTGTCACAGAATCGGCTTGAACTACGTTTCTTGCTCACCATTCAGAATTCCACAAGCTAAATTAGCTGCAGCTCAAGCTGTTGTTGAAAACAAGTAAGAAATTTAATTTATTCTTAAAATGGCGCGCCCAATGGGCGCGCCATTTTGTTATATCAAAAGATTTTTAAGTATTGCCAAGAAAATTGTAAATGTTAAAATAACATTATGGAAAGTTTAGCAGAATTTATACAACAGAGAAGAGAAAAAGCCGGTTTATCTATAATTGGCTTAGCGAAAAAAACGAATATAAAATTGGAAACTCTTGAAGACATTGAATCCGGCAAAGAATTATTTTTATCAGTAACTCAACGTCAACAAATTGCAAGAGTTTTGAAGTGTTCGCCAAAAGAATTAAAAAGTCACGAAAAAGATTACAAATTCGAAATTGTGCAAAACGATACAATAGAAGAGTTAAAAACAAAAATTCTAAATCGTGAAACCAATTTGCGCTGTCCACTGTGCGGAGAACCTTTGGTTACAAGAATTGCGCGTATGTATGATTTAGAAGATAATTTAATCCTTCAACCTAAAGCGCATTGCGTTAAATGTGTATTTCAAATTAAGGAATAACGCTTAAATTTTGTGCTTGCGGTTTTTATTTGGTATAATGAAACTGATAATAGTAAAAGGGAAATTTTATGATAATAAAACTTACACAAGCACATATAATCGGTGCATTTATTTCCTATCTGATTGGCGTGTTTATTGTTCCGCTAGTGATTGAATTTTCTCAAAAAGAAGGCTTGGTTGATTTGCCAAATGCTAGAAAAATTCACAAGATTCCAATCTCAAGATTAGGTGGAGTTGCAATTTGGACAAGTGCAATGCTAACGTTCTTGTTTTTGGTATTATTAAGCTACTACCCTTATGGAAGCTTGCTTTCCGGAATTTTATTAGGCGGTTCATTAATGTTTTTGTTAGGACTAGTAGATGACGTTTATAATTTAGACGCTAAATTTAAACTCGTTATACAACTCTCAATCGCAACAATCGTATATTTATTGGGTGTTCAAATTGATACAATCTTTAATCCATTTGGTGGTGTAATTCATTTAGGACTATTTTCTTACCCAATTACGCTTTTGTGGATTGTAGGCATTTCAAACGCTGTAAACTTTATAGACGGAGTTGATGGACTTGCAGGTTCTGTAATTACCGTAAGTTCAATCACATTAGCGCTAATAGCTGTAGCAATAACTCCTGCGCAACCGATAACAGCGCTAATTGCATTTATTTTAGCAGGTTCTATGTTAGCATTTCTTACATTTAATTTTAACCCTGCTAAAATCTTTATGGGGGATTCTGGTGCTTTATTTTCAGGATTTTTGCTTGCAACCCTTTCTATTGCTGGTGTGATGAAAGGCGCAGCGTTAGCCGTTTTATTACCGTTTTTAGTATTGGCAGTTCCAATTATGGATATCACATACTCTAGTTTAAGAAGAATTATGAAAGGTAAATCACCTTTTGTAGCTGACGCAGAACACATTCACCATAAGCTTTTAAAGGCCGGTTTCTCTCAAAAGAAAACAGTTGCAATTTTGACTTTAGTTGCAATTGTTGGTGGTGCGGTTGCTACATATTTTACCGGCACGTTAAAAAATTACTTCATTTATATTGCGGTTCTAATTCTTATTATGATTGCATTGAGCGTAATAAGTGTTATGACAAAACCTCAACCAATTGAACCGCACGAAAGTGAACATCAAGAATAAAAATATTGTAATAAAAAGATGGCGCGAAACTTTGTTTCGCGCCATCTTTTATTTATCTAAACTTATGCTCTATCTTTAATTTCTTTTTCTATATTAGCAATAAATTCATCAACACTTACCGTACCAACTTGACCTACGCCACGTTTTCTTACAGCAACTGCATTTGCTTCAATTTCCTTATCTCCGATTACACAAACATAAGGAATTTTCTTGTCTTGTAATGATTCTCTGATTTTGTAGTTCATTGATTCAGATCTGTCATCAAGTTTTACTCTTATTCCTGCTTCACGCATCTTCTTGTAAACTTGTTCTGCAAAGTCTGCGTGTTTTTCGTTTGAAATAGGAACAATTGCAACTTGAGTTGGTGCTAACCAAGTTGGGAAAGCGCCTGCATAGTGTTCAATCAAAATGCCGTGGAATCTTTCCATAGA
>CAKVLL010000060.1 GCA_934757255.1 uncultured Candidatus Melainabacteria bacterium
ATTTTTGATATAGAAACAATTTTTCTTTATCCGTTTGCTGTATCAATAAACTCATTAGGTTTGTTTGCAATTATCGAAGCGTTCATATTTATTGCTCTTTTACTCGGCGGATTATTTTTTGCCATAAATAAAAAAATGTTAAGGTGGTTATAATGAATTTTATGGTAACTTCAATTAATACAATTCTTAACTGGAGCAGAGCAAATTCACTTTGGCCGCTTACTTTTGCAACCTCATGCTGTGGAATTGAAATGATGCAGACGGTTGCATCCGATAATGACATAGCAAGATTCGGTTCTGAAGTCTTTAGAGGTTCACCTCGACAAGCGGATTTGTTGATTTGCGCAGGAACAATCACACATAAAATGGCACCGGTACTTTTAAGATTATATGAACAAATGCCTGAACCTAAGTATGTAATAGCCATGGGCGCTTGCACCTGCGGCGGTGGAATGTTTGCAGAAACTTCTTATTCGGTTGTTAACGGAATCGACAAAATTCTACCTGTAGATATTTATTTACCGATGTGTCCGCCAAGGCCCGAAGCTTTGATTGACGCTGTTAGAAAACTACAAGAAAAAATCAAACAAGAATCTATTTTAGATAGAAAAAAGTTTGTAGAATCGCACGTTTCTAAATTAGAAGAAAAAAATGGAATTTTAGAACTCAAAGGAGGTGCGCAATGAATTATAAAGAATTTATGAGAATTTTTGAAGATTGCGAACTCGAAGGGAATAAAATTATTATAAAATCGAATTTGCATGAAGTAATTAAATTTGTAGTGGAGAATTATACTTACAATATTTTGAAAGAAATTATTGCAAATGACGCAGGAGAAGGCAAAACAGAACTTATTTATCACTTATATTCAACTGATGATGAAGAGGATTTGTTTATTGCAATTATCATAAAAAACGAAGCAGAAACCATAACAGATTTATTTAAGTCTGCAATTGCCGATGAAAATGAGATTTTCGACTTATTTGGTGTTAAATTTATAGGGAATCCCGATTTAAAGCGACTATATATGCCAGAGGACTGGAAAGGTTTTCCACTCCGTAAAGATTATGTTCAAGATGATACGAGGTTAGCGTGGAATGACAACAACGAAGCTTAAATTAAATCTCGGACCGCAACACCCGTCAACCCATGGAGTTCTACGCCTAATTTTAGAACTGGAAGGCGAAAAGATTTTGTCGTGCGAACCCGATGTGGGTTATCTTCACCGCGGAATGGAAAAAATGGCAGAAAAACTTAATTATATCCAATATTTGCCTTGCGTAGACAGAATTGATTATTTAGCAGGATTTTTCTATTCTCAACTACTTTGTGATATTGTTGAAAAAGCAATGAACATAGAGCTTACGGATAAAGTCCGAGCAATCCGTGTCATGCTTTTGGAACTTAACCGAATTTCATCACACTTACTTTGGATTGGTGCATTTTTAATGGATTTAGGTGCAGTTTCGCCATTTTTTTACACTTTTAGAGAACGTGAAATGATTTTAAGATATTTTGAACGCTTAACCGGTCAAAGAATGATGTACAACTATTTTCAATTCGGCGGAGTGCGTAAAGATATTGATTATTTAGAAGATGTGGAAGAAATTCTTTCTATTTTGCCTGAAAAATTGAATGATTACGAAAAACTGATTACGGATAATCCGATTGTCTTAAAAAGAACTGTCGGCAAAGGTATTTTGACACAAGAAAAAGCTTTCAATTACGCAATAACTGGTGTTAACCTTAGAGCCAGCGGTTTTGATTTAGATTTTAGAAAACAAGATGTATTATATAAAGGTTTTGATTTCAAGACAATAGTTATGCAAGAAAAAGACTCTTGGGCAAGATATAAAGCTAGAATTTTAGAGATAAAAGAGAGCATGAATATTATCCATCAAGCTTTAGAATACCTAAAAAAAGCAGAAAAATTAGAACAGAAACTAATTAATCCGCTTAATCTAAAATTGCCGGAGGGTGAATATTATTCTCAAATAGAAGCTCCAAGAGGGCTGGCATGTTGTTATGTTAAATCCGACGGCTCTGATAAACCTTATCGTTTAAAATGGCGCACAGGCTCATATTATGCGGTAAATCTTTTAAGAGAATTACTTGTTGGAGAATACTTAAACGACGCTATTGCAATAGCAGGTTCTTTAGATATAATTTTGCCAGAGGTTGATAAGTAGAAGTGAATTATCTTTATTTTTTATATATAGAATTTCTTTCAAAACACAATATTCCTAAGCTTTTTGGGGATATAACTTTCTACTTGATACCTTTTTGTATAGTAGCCGTTGCGCTTCTTGTTGTTGTAATTTTTCTTGTGTTAGCAGAAAGAAAACTTTTGGGATTTTTTACTCAAAGAAAAGGGCCAAACAGAGTCGGATATTGGGGACTTTTACAAACAATAGCCGACGCATTAAAGCTTTTATGCAAAGAAAATATTACGCCAAACAAAGTTGATAAAATTCTTTTTAACCTCGCGCCAATACTTGTTTTTATTCCGATGTTTGCTGCTGTTGGAATAATTCCATACAGTTCAGAATTTACATTTGTAAACACTCAAACTAATGTGATTTTATACTTAATTTTAGTTGCATTTCCTGTTCTAAGTATTTTTCTTGCAGGTTGGGCAAGTAATAATAAATATTCGCTTATGGGCGCAATGCGAAGTATTGCACAAATTTTAAGCTACGAACTTCCTATAACGTTTACGGTTTTATCGGTTATTGCATTAGCTTCTTCAATGAACATGACTTCAATTACATTGGCTCAAAGTTCAAAATGGGGGCTTTTCGGTTGGTTTGCCTTCCCTTGTTTTTTAGGCTTAATAGTAATGTTTATATGTATTTTAGCAGAGCTTAATCGTTGTCCGTTTGATTTACCTGAAGCTGAAAGTGAATTAATATGCGGATATAATACTGAATATTCAGGCATGAGATTTGCTTTATTCTATCTGAGTGAATATGGCTTAATGTTTGCAAACGCAATGTTTATCGCTATTTTATTTTTGGGCGGATATCTTTCACCGTTTGGGAAATACTTGTTTAGTAATTCGTTTTTAATTTACTTTGAACAAGCTTTTTGGCTGTTTCTAAAAGCTTCTTTAATAATATTTATTATGATTTGGGTAAGGGCAACGCTTCCAAGACTTGCGTCTTTTGATTTACTCAAATTTTCGTGGGCATATTTGCTTCCGATTTCTATACTAAACCTTTTTGCTATGGTTTTAATTAAGTTTGGAGGTCAGTTGTGCTAAACGAAATTAAAACTTTATGGGAAGGTTTATGGACAGTTTTTAAACACTTGTTTAAAAAACCTGTAACATTGGAATATCCTGAAAAACGTCGAGAATTAAATGACGAATTTCGTGGTAAATTAGAAATAAAAGGTTGTATAGGTTGTAGAATTTGTCAAAAAGTTTGTCCGACAGGTGCTATTAGTATTGATAAAACGCCAGAAAAAACGATTTACAAAATAGATATGAAAAAATGTATATTCTGCGGAAACTGTGTTTATCATTGTCCAAAATCTGCGGTTCGAATGACAAAAGAATACGAACTTGCAACTGATAAAAAAGAAGATTTGATTTTAGTTTTTGAAGAGGTGAATAATGCTGAATAATCCTGTATTTTTCTATATAGCATCAGT
>CAKVLL010000061.1 GCA_934757255.1 uncultured Candidatus Melainabacteria bacterium
TATTTTGTTAAAATATTTTGGGCATTAACCGTTTCTTGTTTATTTAAATAGATAGCTTTTGTATTTATATTGTATTTATTTGTCTGTATTTTCATTTGTTATCAATTAATTTATTTTTACCTATATTATCATACAAGTATTGTAAATTAAAAATTTGCTAAAATTACAAAAAATTGTACGTGTTTTTAATTGCGATGTTCTATCCATTTGTGAAGGTTTGGCAAATGAATACATTGTTGAGAAAATTTTATTTCTGTTTCATCTGATTCGGCAAAGTTCCCTGATGATATTTTCAAGTAACTGTTTATTCCCTTTTCACCAATATAAATTGCCAAACCACAAAAAGTTCCAGCGGCACCCATTACACAACAATAACCAATTTTCCCGTCAGAAAACTTAACAGCAAAAATTTGATTATCCCATAAGGTTTTCCATAATTCTATTTTCTGATATTGTAATGCTAATTGATATAAATTTTTTATGTTTAATTATTTCTATTCAGATGTATTACAAAAATAAATATTTTTATTATCTTATAATAAAAATATTAAGTAAATAAAAATATTAACCTTCATATTGAAAGTTGAATTGTAACAATTTTAGATTCCATATAACAATAATCTAAATTTTTTGAAATTCATACAGATTTAATTCTTCTATTTTTGTAATATTACAAGTATGTTTGAGAATTGGTATTGCTGTATAAAAAATACATCTACATTAGAAATAAGTTTTTTATTATAATCTCTTGGTGTACTATTGAGATATTTAAAATAACGAGTTATACTGTAATATATTTTTAGGGGTATATTTAAATGACAAAAAAATTGCTTTCGATGTTTTTTGCTACATGCATGTTTATTTCATACATCACACCAGTTTTAGCTGATTGTTGTGAACAAACTACTGCAATTGAACACCTTGATGTTCATAAAGATGCACCTTGTAATGTTGTTACAATAACAAATCTCAGAAAAACAGTAGAAAAAGGTAATGTTTTACAATTTGTTTTCGATGAAAAGTTCTTTTCAAAATGTTCTCAGGCTGGAAACCTTGTTCATTTTGTAGTTCCACAAGCTTTGTATACAAGGGAAGGAACGCTAATTTTACCTTGTGGAACGAAAATTGTTGCAGAAGTCATTAATATAGAAAAACCTAAATGGTTTAATAAAAACGCAAGAGTTAGTTTAATTTTTAGGAATATAGTTTTACCAGATAACACTTGTATTGAGATTAAGGCGCGTCCATTCACAAAAGACTATAAGTTGAAAGAAGGACCTTGGACAACAGCCGGAAAGCTTACATTATCAACGCTTACATTGGGTATTGCCGGTGCAGGTGCCGGTGTTGGGTTCGCTTTTATTCCAACTCCTGCCAAAATCGGTACAGGTTTAGCAATCGGCATTCCTGTTGGTTGTGGTGTCGGACTTGTCCTAGGTTTGATTACTCCTGGATGTCATTATAAAGCCAAAAAAGGTGAAGCTGTTTACGCAATTTTATTAGACGAATTTAGCGTTTGCAATCAGTAAAAAATATAAAAAGTGCAAAAAAAATCCACTCTTTTGAGTGGATTTTTTATTAACCTCTGATTCCTAATTCTTTGATTAGGTTTCTGTAACCTTCAAGATTTCTATCTTTTAAGAATGAAAGAAGTCTTTTTCTCTTACCAACCATCATTAAAAGACCACGTTTTGTAGCGAAGTCTTTTTTGTTAGATTTCATGTGTTCAGTAAGTTCAGAAATCTTTTTAGTTAACATTGCGATTTGTACTTCTGCAGAACCTGTATCTTTTGCATTAGCACCGAATTTTTCAATAATTTCTTGTTTGTTCTTTAAGTTCATTATTGTTTTCCTTTTAAATTGTGGTCTTTGGATATTTGTTATCGACTACAAATTCCGCCGAGCCGTTGTGAGTGACATATTGGCGTAAGCACTCTACAGCTTCAAATGTAATATAAATATTGAAAAAAATCAAGTTCATTACTTAATATTACTTAATTATCATTTAGTTGCTTAATAAGAATTTCAAAAAGCAATAGCAAATTTATTAATATTTATAAATAACCTTAAAATTGTTATCAACTACCGAAGCACCACAGAAAACACCACCACGTTTTACTGCTGTTTCATCACATCTGCCTGTATCCTCATTCCAATAGTTACCAATATCGGGAGCACCATTTTTTGTTACTAATTGTTTTTTTACATTGCCACCATCTGGATAAACTGCACCACTATCATCTATATAGAAGCGAAATTCATCCTTGCCAGCTCTATTTGGTTTTGTGTTGAATCCATTTATATCAACCCAGACAGATGCAACACCACCTTTGTACGAACCACCTCGTAAAGTTCCCGGCTCATACATAAATAATGTCATTGCGCTCCCATCAGCAAATTCAAACACTGCAAAATCTTTAGCACCTTCTTCCAACATTGGAGATCCATCACCGTCTGTTTTACCATTGTAATTTGCCGGTACTATAGGGTATTCACCTAATTTCTTGTCACTAACAAGCCCTTTTGCATATTTTGATAATTCCTCATAATAAACATCGACGTCTCCTTCAGCAACAGAACTTATAGTATCAGCTTGGTTATCTGCCAAAATATGTTCATGAGCAACCTCTAAAGAGTTAATAAATTTGCTCAGGGCTGGACCAACCTTGGACTGTTGTACAGATGATTGTAATATTGGAGCTGTTAATGCAGCAACAACTCCGATAATACCTAGTGTTATGAGTACTTCAGCCAATGTAAACCCTTTTTTTCTCATATAAATTACTCTCCTTTTTATTTGACAAGATAGTTTGATTATATCAAATTTTCTTGATTATTGCAAACAAAAAATAGAGTGACATTTCGCCACTCTATTGTAATTTAGTTTTTTTTATTTTTTAAGTTAAAAATCTTAACCAAATATAAACTGTACTCATAATTAATGATGTAAATGTTACCAACACACCATATTTTAAGAAGTACATGAATTTAATCGGATGACCGGTTGAAGCTGCTGTTTCAGAAACAATAACGTTTGCAGCTGCGCCGATAATTGTCATGTTTCCACCTAAGCAAGCACCTAAAGATAAGCACCACCAAAGTGGGAACGTATAATCGCCACCCATAACCTTTTGAACTTCTACCAACAATGGTGACATTGTAGCTGTGTAAGGAATATTATCAATAATACCTGATAAAATACCTGAAGCCCAAAGAATAATCATTGCAGTAGCTTTTTGTGAACCGTGAGTTACATTAAGCAACCATTCTGACATTAATTTAATACCGCCAGCATGTTCCAAACCACCGATAATAATGAACAAACCGATAAAAAAGAAGATTGTATTCCATTCAACTTCATTAAAGATTTTTTGCGGTTTTTCAAATAATAACAAGAACGCTGCACCAGCCATTGCTGTTACACAAGTTTGGATGTGTGTAATATCGTGTAACATAAATCCGATGATTACAAGTAATAATACTACACCTGAGCGAATCATCAATGCTTTGTCAGTAATTGTTTTTGAGTTGTCTAATTTTGCAACTTTGTCCATTTTCTCTTGAGAAGCAACAAGTTGTTTTCTAAAGAT
>CAKVLL010000062.1 GCA_934757255.1 uncultured Candidatus Melainabacteria bacterium
CTCATCCACTTCCTTCTCTGTCATCTCATCCAGCCTTTTTTTAGGCGGAGTTAGTGAAGAAACCTCATTTTTAGAAAACTTCATTGTATCTATTGCAGAATTGTTCTCTTTTTGCTTAGCTTGAAATTTTTCTTTCGCAAAAATTCGAGAGGTCACATAATCTTCAATCAGCTTTACTAATCTGTCGCTATCTAAGTTTTCGCCTAATGCTAAATATGCTTCCTTGTAGATTTCCCTAAAAGACGGATCTTGAAAGTATTGCGGCGAATTATACTTCTGCGCGACTTGCTGTAAACTTTCTTTCGCTTTTTCAATTGCTTGTTGATGTTCCCAAGCCTTGATTAAATCTTCTGATAAAGTGGCTTTTTGCCTTAATAGACCAAGTTCTTCAGATTGCGTACCTTGAAATTTTTCAAGCTCTTTGTAAGCTTTTGTCAAATCTTCTACCGATTTGAATTTCCCTAAAATGAGCTCAGAAGGGGCTTGTAAATCAGTTTTCTCTTCAGAAACTTTTTCTGCTTGTCCTTCTTCTTTTTGAGAACAAGAGTTTTCGGAAATTATTTCCGGCTCTTGTACATTTTCTAAAATTTCTTCCATAAATTTCCTTTCTTTTTTTATAAAAAATTTTCCCCTCGCTCTTTGCGGAAGAGGGATTGGGGGTGAGGGGTGTTTTGATGTAATTTGCGTTAGCAACCTCCATGGATAGGGAGGTCGCAGCTGTTAGCGAAGCTTTGCTGAGCTTTACAGATGCGGATGGGTTGCAGTAAATACGTTATATATTATTCCCTAAAGATTAATACCCATCCCAACCTTCCCTAACTAGGGAAGGGGATTGCGTGCACTTATTTTACCGGACAGTAGTGCTATAGATAGGGAGGTCACAGCCGTTGGCGAGGTTGCACCGAGCCTTACGGATGTGGGTGGGTTTCAGTCAATGGATAATTAAAAGTGAAAAATTGTTTTAAATATTTTTTAACATTCTAACGTTCAATATTGAACACATTTTATCTAAAAAATGTAGGGTGCAATTTTTTGCACCATTAACAGAATTTTGCTTTTAAATTATTGTCATATACAATAAAAAAATTGAACACAATCTACAAACTATAGTTCAGTACGAACTATAAAATCCACATATTCACAAAATTATATTGACACATTTAATCGTTTTTCTATTTCTATATTTTCTTTTTTAATTTTTTGAGCAGAAACAATATTTACCAACCCAAATATTGCAAAAGGAATATCTAATGCAAAATCTAAAGCATTAGCTCTTAATACACTTTTTTTATTTTTTAACAACGGTCTGGAAAGAATATCTAAAGCTAGAATACCTACATTTATTACCCCAAATAATTCTTTTTTCTTAGCTTCTGATTTCCGTTCCATTAATATTTCTTTATCAGAAAGAACACCATCTTTATTTTTGTCAATATTATTAAAATCTCTACTAAATTTAGATTTATATAAATCTTGTTGTTTAGCAACTTCCGCAGTCATGCCAGAATAAAATTTGCCACTTGCTGTTGTTATACAATTCATAACACACTCCAAAAAGTTACTACATACACATATATATAAAGTAAAATATAAAAATAAAATTGACACATTAAACTTATTAAAATGCAAATAGCTATTTCTAACACAACAATATCAAGCAAAAATCGCATTTACAATTCTTAATAAATCTAGCCCATAAATCGTATTCAACATTTTCATTGAGCACTACAAAAACAAAAACCCACTAAAACATGCTATAATACGTTTATGCCAAACAAAACCACCATAAACGACATCCCAAACCGTATCAGCGCAAACTTCTTTGCACTGATTGGATTTGCTAATTTTATACTTATTTTTGGCTTCACGAATGATTATAGTGGTATTACGTTTAAAGAATTTCTTGTTATGCTAGGATTAATTTATTTTATATTTGGCGCAATTTCCATTGCTTGTAGCGTAATATTACTACCATTATTCTTTTTATTGAGAACAAACAATAAAAAAATATTTATAATAACACTACTACTAAACGTTATACTATACATTTTTATTATCTACAGACTTTATGTATTTTTTATTATTGATTTTAAATTGTTGGGATTGCTTAACGTTTATAACTATACATACCCTATTTGGTCATATCTGTTTCTTTTATTAATATCTCATTTTATAGATAAAAAAGCAAAAATTACTGTTAAAAACACATATTTATTAAATAATAAATACTACCGAAAATTCATTACAATTTTTTATTATTACTTTTGGATTTTATACATTCCTTTTTTCTTAGTTTATTCTATACTTATATTTGCTTCACTTTAAAACATTCGTTGTTTAATTAGCCTTTGTAATTCTTGTTCTTCAATTTTTTGTTTTATTTTGTTTCGCAATTTTTCCATTTTTTCAAATGTATTAGATTGCTGTTTCAAATTTTTCTTATATTCAATTACCAGATTTTGAGTATTCCCTCTCCTAAGGAGAGGGCTAGGGAGAGGGTTTTATAAACTTATTGATTTAAAAAACAATTTTCCACTTTCCATTTTCAATTTTACACTTGCTAACTCTCTATCCAAAAATTTATTAAAATCTGTTATAATATTTCTATGCCAAACAAAACCACCATAAACGACATCCCAAACCGTATCAGCGCAAACTTCTTTGCACTGATTGGGTTTGCTAATTTTGCAATTCTGTTGAGTTATATTGGTAAAGACTTTGACTACAATATTTTTGTAGAACTAATATTAATGTATGGATTTTGCATTTATCTGTTTGGAGTAATCTCTATTGCAAGTATTCCAATGATATTTCCTTTATTTTTTTTATTGAGAACCAATAACAAAAAAACATCTAACATTCTTTTTTTTACAACTATTGTACTTTTTATTGCTATTATTTGTATTTTGTATTATCTATTTATACCAAGTACAAATCTTCTTAATACAATTGATGTTTATAAACATCCTTACATTATTTGTTTATATTTGCTTAGCCTATTTGCATTTCATATAGTTGACAAAAAACAAAAAATTTCACTAAAAAATACAATCATATTAAATAATAAATTCTATAAAAAATTCGTAAAATTCTTTTATTACTTTTTTTGGTCCTTATATATTCCTTTTTTTGTGGCACTTTTGTATTTTATGTTATAACTTGGAGTGCCTAAATTTCCTTAATTCAATTTGTCTTCTCAACTCCTCTTCTTCTATTTCCTGCTTAATTCTATTTCGCAATTTTTCCATTTTTTCAAAAGGCTCAGT
>CAKVLL010000063.1 GCA_934757255.1 uncultured Candidatus Melainabacteria bacterium
GCTTCAAACGGAGAAACAGTTTTTCTTTCTACATATACAGGAGAATCTCTGTGAATGTATTTGCTGTAAGCTTCCATAACGTTGCTTGTACCACCAACATTTGTAATAGCTTTAGCGATGTGCGGACGCCCAATACTACCACCTTCAGCAACCATATTTTTTACATCTTCAAAAGCAATTTTTATTCCTTCTTTTTTCTTCAAAAGGCTCAAAATTTCTTTTGTTTGTTTAATTCTGGCATGTTGTTGAACTTTTAGAAGATTTTTGAAATCACTCTTATTTACATCAGGAAAATATCCCAAAATGTGAACTTCGTAGTCTTTATAAAGAGTGTTGACTTCAATCCCGGGGATTAATTTAAAATCAACATCCTTAGTTTTTAAATATTCTTTTGCAACATTATAAGACAAAACATTGTCATGATCGGTTAGCGCAATTACTTGCAAACCTGCATCTAACGCTAAATCGACAATCTTTTCAGGTGAAAAGACGCCATCAGAATAATAGGTGTGTATATGGTAATCACCTTTTAAACACCCTCCTCCTTTATCAACCGCCTGTTCCAACGTTGACCTCACTTTCATTTTTACTATTATCTACTATTAAATTAATTCTTTTAATTTGTGTTGCTCTTGTTCTATCAAAAAGAACCTCAACACCGTTAATTTGAGCAATTGATGCCTCTGCTATTTCATAGCGTTCAGGAAGTGATGTTGATAAACGCTTTAGTGAAGTTGCAAATTCCATACCAATTACGCTGTCTTCAGTACCGCAAAAACCTGCGTCTGTAATATATGCCATTCCGTCATATATTTTTTCGTCAGCTGTTTGTACGTGAGTATGTGTTCCAAAGAAACCCTTCACTAAAGCGTTTTCTTCATTATTAAATTCTTTTGCTAAATATTTTGAAAAACAAATTTTTTCTGCAGTAGCTTCTGCATGAAAGTCAACAAAAACATGTTGTACACCTTTAGTCTGAAGTTTTTTTATTTCTTCAACTACCACTTGCCAAGGAGAATCCATAGGAGGCATAAAAACTCGTCCTAAAGCATTTATTACAGCTAATTTTTCTCCATTGACCTCAAAAACTCTTGCCCCAACACCCTTTGTACCATCAGGATAATTTATAGGACGTAGCAAATTTTCTGCGGTTTCTATGTATTCAAAAATATCTCTTTTATCCCAAATATGATTGCCTGAAGTGAAACAATTAACACCTGCGGAATTTAAATCTTCATAATTTTTCTTTGTAAGTCCAAAGCCATGAGATGCGTTTTCAATATTTGCAATGACAAAATCAGGTTTTGTTTCAGAATTGCTATTGCGAAAAGCAAGATAATTCTTTATCGCAATTCTCCCCTGTCTGCCTGTTATATCTCCAAAAAATAATAATCTCATTGTATTACAACCCATGTCTTTTGTTTTATGAAACGGGGAAATTAAATTCCCCGTTATTAACTATTTTGCAATTTCAGTTGTTCTAAATTCTCTTACAACCGTAACTTTAATTTGTCCCGGATAATCAAGTTCATCCTCAATTTTTTTCGCAATATCTCTTGCGAGTTTTTGTGAAGCTAAGTCATCAAACATTTCTGACTGAACAATTACACGAACTTCACGACCTGCTTGAACTGCAAAAGACTGTTTAATACCTTCATAACCGTTTACAATTTCTTCAATTTTTTGTAAACGTTTAATATAAATTTCTAAAGTATCACGTCTTGCCCCTGGACGTCCAGCAGAAATTGCATCCGCCAATTTAACCAACACAGCTTCAATAGTATTAGCTGTAACATCATCATGATGTGCTTCGATTGCGTGAATTACCTCAGGTTTTTCACCATATCTTGTTGCTAATTCTACACCAAGTTGAATGTGTGTACCTTCTTGAGTTTGGTCAACAGCTTTACCTATATCGTGAAGTAAGCCTGCACGTTTTGCGATATAAACATTTGCGCCCAATTCAGCAGCTAACATTCCTGCTATATGTCCAACTTCTAGCGAATGATTCAAAACATTTTGACCATAGCTTGTTCTATAATACAAGCGTCCTAAATTCTTTATTAACTCTTTGTTTAAGCCCATTATACCCATATCAAGAGCAGCATTTTCGCCTTCTCGCATGATTTTCTTTTCAACTTCTTCTCTTGATTTTTCAACAGTTTCTTCAATTCTTACAGGGTGAATACGACCGTCCTGAATAAGTTTTTCAAGAGCAATTTTTGCAATTTCACGTCTTACAGGGTCAAAAGCTGACAATACTACCGCTTCCGGAGTATCGTCAATAATTAAATCAACACCTGTTAAAGTTTCAAGAGTTCTAATATTACGACCTTCACGACCGATAATTCTACCCTTCATTTCATCATTTGGAAGTGAAACAACTGAAACAGTAGATTCTACAACTTGTTCCATCATGCATCTTTGCATAGTTGTTGTTAAAATTTCTTTTGATTTTTCTAAAGCATCTTCTCTAATTTTAGCTTCATTTTCACGAATTAGTTGCATTTGTTCTTGTGCTAAGTCGCTTTTTAATTGTTCTAAAAGCATTTTCTTGGCATCTTCTGTTGACATTCCAGCAATTCGTTCTAATTCTACTGTTTGTTTTTGAACAATTTCAGCTAAGAAATCTTCTTTTTCAATCAATTGATCTTTTAATCTGTCAAGTTCTAATTCTTTGTCAGAAACCTCTTGCATTTTATCTTCAAGCTGGTCTTCACGTTTAGAAAGTTTATTTTCTATGGTTGCAAACTCTCTTCTACGTTCTCTTTCATCTGCATTTAATTGTTCTCTTTCATTGTGTAATGCTTCTTTTGCTTTTATTAAAGCTTCTTTTTGCATTATAGCTTCTTTTTCTTGTAAATCTTTTTTTGATTGTTCAGTTTGTTGAACAAGATTTTTGTACTTAACTCTTTGCACCGCAATAACAGCAACAAGCACAACCAGCGCAATTATTGCAACGGTAAATAATGCATTCATTTAGCACCTTTTCCTTTTCTATTTTTTTATATATACACGTAGTCCGAGTACATATAACCTACTCGGCAACTATTAAATATTCTCAATAATCTTCTCTATCGCATATATTTTAAAAAATTTATTATACTACTACTGATTTTATCATA
>CAKVLL010000064.1 GCA_934757255.1 uncultured Candidatus Melainabacteria bacterium
TCAAAACCTAAAGGATAAATATCCCAACGTTTTTCATCAAAATCGACTCCACCTGCTTGCGCCCAATAATTTACAATTGCATCTCTGATTTGTGGTAACTTTTGAGCGTCTTTTCTGTTAAAATCATATACCCATAAATTTGTCTGCCAAATTCCATCATGCCTGTAACCGATTTTTTCTTTAACTACAAGTTTTGTATTGTCACTTGAAAAATCAATCGGAGTGAGTGTTCTAAAGATAAATTTTGTATCAATCGACTTATCGGTTGAAATCAAAGGTTTATCAACTTTGTTTAAAATATTGGCTTTCTTGACTTTTTCAATATCTGAAAGCGAGGAATCCAAATTTATTAAAAACAAATCACAACTTGTGCAATCAGATTGCGCGTAATAATAAACCGCAGGATATACAAGCTTTGTAAAATCGCCGGAAACAATTCCCTGTGCGTTTATTTGTCTGTCAAAATTTAATTTTCTTGGCAAACTCAACTCAGGACTGCCTACTGGGTCATTATATTTCACAAGATGAAATTTCTTTTGCGGAACATAAACCATGTTTTCATCTTTTGGCATCTCTGCTTTATCTAAAATTTTTGCACTAATTTCACGTCTGGATTTTGCTCGAGATTCATTTTCGTATTCTTCAACCGTCATATAGCCTGATTTTGGCATCTTGCTTTTTTCGTATTTTTCAGTTTCACCGACTTTATCAACATTATTTCTATAAATTGTTTCAGCAACAACTCTATCCTGTTTTTTCATAATCGGATATTTCATTTGATTGAAATGGATTTTTGCAGCCATTATCATGCCGGCTAATGCTTCAAACATTAAACTAATCCTTCTTTCATTGCCGTAACGGTAGCTTGAGTTCTTGATGAAACGCAAAGTTTTTGCAAAATACTATGAACGTGAGCTTTTGCAGTCGCTTTTGTAATAACTAATTTATCTGCAATTTGCGGGTTAGAAAGACCTTCAACCATAAGTTCCAAAACATCCAACTCTCTTTCTGTTAAACCATAAGAATTACCTGATTTTT
This sequence comes from uncultured Candidatus Melainabacteria bacterium, assembly GCA_934757255.1. Taxonomy (GTDB): domain Bacteria; phylum Cyanobacteriota; class Vampirovibrionia; order Gastranaerophilales; family Gastranaerophilaceae; genus CAG-196. Next base: position 1,039 of record CAKVLL010000064.1, read on the forward strand.
TAGGTTCAGGTTCTGTAACAACATTTGCGCTTGGTTTTTGTAAATTTGAAAATACCATTTTTGCAATGTTTGGATCTATCCAACCAACACCTTCGTATACTGATTTAATCGCAGAAATTGTTTGTTCAGGCGTTGCGCCTTTCATAATATAACCGTCTGCACCGGCTTTAAAAGCTTCAAATACATCGTTTTCACTATCACGTGAAGTAAATATCAAAATCTTAACGTCAGGATTAAAATCTTTTATGCGTTGAGTCGCTTCAATCCCATCTATATTAGGAAGTCCTATGTCCATAAGAATAACATCAGGCGAAAATTCACGAGCCTTTTTAATTCCGTCCAATCCATCTGCTGATTCTGCTACAAGAGTAATTCCTTCTGCTTTATCTAAAAGCATTGACAACCCCATTCTATAAAGCTCATGGTCTTCAACTAACAAAGTATTTATCATACTAAACTTCCTTCTTTTTGAATAACTGAATCCGTAAGCAGGAATGAAAACTCACTGCCTTTATTTAACGTACTTTCCAACCAGATTTTACCACCGTGCGATTCTATAATTTGTCTTGACAAATATAAACCTAAGCCGGTACCAGTTGAGCGTTTTCTACTCGTACCTTGTGAAAATCTTTGGAACATGTTTGGAATATCTTCTTGAGGAATTCCAGAACCATTGTCAGAAACTGAAAAAATCAGGTCATTACCTTCATTTTTTAGTGTTATAACAACTCGTCCGCCATTTTGCGTGTAATTTATCGCATTTCCGCAAAGATTGCAAATCACGCGTCTGATTTCACTTCTATCGGCATTTACAGTTAAATCTTTGTTTGTACATTCAATCTTAAATTCAATTTCCTTTGTTTGTGCAAGCGGCTGCAGTTCATTGTACACTTGCTCAACAAGATTATACATATTAAAGTTCGTTTTAGTTAACTCTAATTTATCCGCATCATATTTATAAACTTCTAAAAGAGCATTAACTAAGCCCAGCAAATCTTCATTACTTTTTTGCATTGTTGCAAGTAAAAGTTTCTGTTTTTCATCCAATTCGCCCAAAGCACCGTTTAGGAAGAATGTTAATGTTTGAATAGCAGCTAACAATGGGGTTCTCAAATCGTGTGTAAGTGTTGCAATAAAATCATCTCTTAATTTGTCTGATTTTTTCTGTTCCGTAACATCCCTGATTACACCGACAAAACGTTTGTATTCGTCATCAGGATTAATCCTTGCAAAACTGATTTCAACAGGCGTTTCAGTATTGCTCAAAGGATTTTTGATATAGAATTCTCTCAAAAGTAGTTCGCTTTCATCAAGCTTGTGCAGTTCTTTTGATATAAAAGTCTTTTTACTAAACAAATAATCATCAATAGATGTCATTAACAATTTCTCACCAACAAGTCCGATTAAAGTTTCACAAGCAGGATTTACTTGTTCTATAATTCCGTCTTCATTAATAATTACAATTCCGTCAGCACAATAATTGAATATTCCTTCTAATTTTGCATTAGATTGTTTCAAGTCTGCCGTACGTTCTTCAACTATTTGTTCCAAGTTGTGTGAATATTTTTCCAATTCTTTTTTAGCTTCTTCTAATTCTGCAATTTTTTTTCTAAGTTCAGTTAGAAGATAGCTTCTTTCAATACCGTTTTTGATATTGATAATCAAGTCATCATTATTCCAAGGCTTTTCAATATATCTGTAAAGCCCGATTTCATTGATAGCTTTGATTGCGTTTTCTTTATCAGCGTAACCTGTTAGTAAAATTTTACTTACTTCAGGATAAAGTTTTTTAACTTCTGATAAAAATTCTAAACCATTCATTTCAGGCATCAAAAAGTCTGAAATTACTAAATCAGGTTGATTATCTTTTAAAAAAGTTAATGCATCCTTTGGACTATTAAAAAAATGAGCATCAGAAAAGCCTTCAACTTTAAGCAATGTCTTAAAAGCAGAAGTAACTATTCTTTCATCATCGACTACTACAATCTTCCCCTTAATCATATTTCTATATTAACCCAAAGATTAATATTAGACAAATTATTAACTTTTATAAAT
>CAKVLL010000065.1 GCA_934757255.1 uncultured Candidatus Melainabacteria bacterium
GCCCAACAAAAACTTAAAAATAAGGAGAAGAATTACATGACAGAAAGAAAAATTGCACTTATTACAGGTGGTTCACGTGGTATCGGTTTGGCTTGTGCTTTAGAATTAGCAAAAGCTGGTTGCGACATTATTATCAACGATATTTGTGAAGCTGAAAAAGCTCAACCGGCTCTTGATGAAATTAAGGCTTTAGGTGTAAACGCTTGGTTCTATCAATTTGACGTTTCAAACGCTGAAGCAGTTCAAGAAGCTGTTGATAAAATGATTGCTGAACACGGTAAAATCGACGTATTGTTGAACAACGCAGGTATTACAAAAGACGGTTTATTCATTAGAATGGATATGGAACAATGGGAAAGAGTTATTAAGATTAACTTAACTTCTGCTTATTGTGTAACTCACGCTGTAATCAAGTACATGATGAAGGCTCGTCAAGGTTCTATCATCAATATGTCAAGTATTGTTGGCCGTCACGGTAACGCTGGTCAAGCTAACTACTCAGCTTCTAAAGCAGGTTTAATCGGTTTGACTCAAACTCTTGCAAAAGAATTCGGCGGAAGAAACATCAGAGTAAACGCAGTTTGCCCAGGATTTATTCAAACAGCTATGACTGCAGAACTTCCTAACATTGACGAATACTTAAAAGCTATTCCAATGAAGAGATTAGGTACTCCGGAAGATATTGCTAAAGTTGTTAAATTCTTGGCTCTTGATACTGAATACGTTACAGGTCAAGCTATCGAAGTTGCAGGTGGTTTAATGATTTAATGCAACGCGCATAGATATTTCAGGTAAATGGAAAATGGAAAGTTGAAAATGGAAAATTATTTTAAATGATTTTTATTATCAACTTTCTATTTTTTTAAATGTAGGTTGGGCTTTCAGCCCAACAATAACTTACAACAGAGTCGGAAAAAGCTTTAAGCTTTTTCCGACTCTATTTAATGATTTTCATTTCTTTGCTTACCACAAACAATCGAAGTAGTAGGTTTAGTATACCTGTCCAACATTTACTTTTTGATTATTTTAATGTTGTCTAAAATTATACAAACCGGGGTCAATAAAAAACATTGAATCATATTGAACTGTTTTTTTATTGCCATTTGTTTTAACTTCTGCGCTTGTTGGTGCAACATTTTCATCATTATCATAATTAAACTTTATTGATGTACCATCATTATTCTTATATTCTTTTAGATAAAACATGATACCATTGGTTGCAGGAACTGTATGTGATGTGGAATTGCGCCAAGATTTTGTATACGATAATTTTATCTTTTCACCAGTTTTTTCATTCAATAAAATTTTTGCGTCGTATTCTTGTTCTTCACCAAGTCTTTCAGGAATATCATATTTCCAATCACCAATTTTGTACGTATCACCTCCCATACCACGATATCTATCAAAATCTTCAATTTTAACACCTGTTTCTTTATAGAAAGCTTTTTGGCACTCTTCATAATCCAAATTTCTATTGTGTAACTTAAAATCTTCAAACATGATAACTGCTTGTAAAATTGAGATATTTTTTCCTGTTTTCTTATCAGTATAACCGGATGGTAATTCATCAGATAATCCAAGCATTACTTCATTAACATCATCGCTACCAATTTTCTCGGATATGTTTTTAGTTCTGTCGTATTTTGATACGTCGACGGCTTTTGTTCTAATTCGTGCATTACTTGACACTAAGTTTTTAATCATACCTTTAACTTCTTTGTCAGTTGCTTCTACCAATCCGCTTTTATTATCGACTTTATATGAATTATCAAAGACAAATTTGTTTTCTTTTAAAGATGCATCAGAAAGTGCAAACAAAACTTTTAACTCTTCACTATTAAATGTTGAAGCGTCACCGTCAATGCCTGCAATGTAATTGAAACGTTCTAAAGCTTTATCCGACATATTTGCAAACAAAGAATTCTTTTTTAATTGTTGTAATGAAATAGTTTCTTTACCTTTTAAAATCGAATTTATTTTTTTATCCAATAATTGGTTATATTCTTTGTCATTGGATGCTCCATTTATAGATTTCCACTCTTTAGGAACACCTTGAGAACCTTTAATATTATCTACCATGATTTAGCTCCTTCCTATATATAATGTACACTTTAATTGTTATTAGTCTTGTCAGAAGAATCATTTTCAGGTTTTTCTGTGTCATCAGTATCAAAAAATCCGTTTTTCATACTTTCCATCATTTCTTTAGTTTCCTTTATCCAAGAAACTAAATTATTGAAAAGCTCAGGACGGTTTGTTTCTACTTTGTTATCAGCTTTGTGACTTTCCTCATAATATGATTTTGCCATATCAAAAATAGTACCTGAGATTTTACCATTACCTTTTGTACCATTATCAGTATCATCGTCCATTTTATCAAGTTGTTCTGCTTGTGCTTGTGTTAAATGCCATTTCTTCATTGCATCTTTGATTGAAATACTATTCATACTAATTCCTTTCATTTTTGTGTTAAACATTCTTGTAAGTTTTACAATTTATATAACGGCACTATTTTCAAAAACTTTAGCGCTGATTACTACTATTATTATTACTATTACTACTACTACCCTCGTGCTCTCTGCTTTTAAGCTAATTGTAACAGTTTTAAAGTTTGCTTAACAATTGACTATGTATTTAAAATATTAGTAGTAGGTTGGGCTGAAAGTCCAACTAGAACTTCTTCTTTTTTTTCATTTTAATAGCCAAATATATTTGTTCGCCCATAACTTTTTGGGCTTGCTCAGAATTTGTATATTTTTCGGGGTTTCTTTCTTTGCGTTTTTCTTTCTTTTTTGCTTGAATTTTTTCTTGTTCACTTTTTGTAACTGTCAGAAATTTATTACTAACGCAATCTTCTAATTTTGCTTTTTGCAACTCAATTTCATGCAATTTTGGTTTATCTATATTTTTTTGTCCCGTCGGTTTAATGCCATATTGCAACAATCTGCGCATAATTCTTTTTTCTTCTTCATCAACGCTTCCGCCTGATGAACAA
>CAKVLL010000066.1 GCA_934757255.1 uncultured Candidatus Melainabacteria bacterium
GAATTTAATTCTGAAGAAAGTTTAAGACTTTTGTATGTTGCAGTTACAAGAGCGCAAAAGAAATTGTTTATTACAACATCAGCTAAAGCTAAAGGTTGGGGAAATAAAGAAGTTGAACAAACTCCAAGTGTAATTTTTTCAAATATCATATAACTATAATTAAATTATAAATTTAAACCGCAATACAATTCTCAAAAATGTTCAATCTTTTTTTCAATCTTTTTATGCTAAAATATAAAATAATTTAAGCTATATATATTTATATAGCTATATTAAAATTTTGAGGAGAGAAATAAATGTCAATTATCATAATGATTTTACTATTGAGCTTACTTATTCTTGTGCACGAAGCTGGGCACTTTATAGCAGCACGCGCGTGTGGAATGAGAGTTGATAAATTTGGTTTTGGCCTTCCTGTAGGTCCTACATTGTTTAAAGCAAAAATCGGAAATGTTGAAGTACTAGTACATGCGCTCCTTCTAGGGGGTTATGTATCTTTTCCGGATGATGAAAAAGATTGTGATTTACCGAAAGATTCTCCGGAAAGATTTATAAATAAACCTATTTGGCAACGTGCAATCGTTGTTTCTGCTGGCGTTATCTCAAATGTAATATGTGCAATTATACTAGTTATGTTAGTTGCAATATTTTCACATAAATTACCGTCTGGAAATTATGAGATATACGCTGGTGAAATTAGCGCACCCAAAAATGCAAGCATTTGGGCTTCCGGCTTAAAAACTGGCGATAAAATTTTAAAAGCAAATAATTGTGACATAAATAATGCATATTCTTTTATAACAATCGTTAAAAACAGCGCAAAAAACAATGGAATAGTTACAACGAAAACGATTGAGAAGAATTTCACACACCTAAAAAATCTGAATCCAGGATTAGGCAAAGATGAAATAATTCCAAATGGTATCGCAATAAGACTACCTGAAAAAACAGACGAAGATATTATTACAATGGATAAATATGCGCTTAAAGGTGCTAAATATTATAAAAATGAAGGTTTTAAACTTGATGAAAGTTTAAATGAATTATCAAAAGCTATCGGAAACAAAACTGTATATACGTCCAATGGTAAATTTACAATGTATGATGTTGCAAAAGTTCTCTCTAACGGAGTTCATCCGATTAGTTTGCTTGTAGAAAGAGATGGTAAGCAAATTGAACTTAATCCAATATATCCGGATGAAAAAGGGATTATTGGCATTGGACTTAGTGCTAAACAAACAATGATTGAAACCAAAACTCCAGTTAGTATAGTCAAAGAAAGTTGCGCTTATCTTTGGGATAATACATATATGATGATGTATTCTCTAGGTCAATTATTTACAGGAAACATTCCGCTAAAAGATATGCACGGAGTCGTTGCAATCACCAAAATTGGTGGCGATATGATTGATAAAAGCGGTAAAGCTTCCGGAGTTTTACTTGCCGCTCTAATTTCAATGAACCTTGCAATCCTAAATATATTACCTATACCGGCATTAGATGGTGGTCACTTAATGTTTTTGATTATCGAAAAAATTATGGGTAAACCTCTTAATGAAAAGGTTATTGAAGTTATTTCGACAGTGTTTTTCTCATTATTGATAATTTTAATGATATTCGTTGTGTTTAATGATATAACGCTGATTGTAAGGAAATAGGATATCTGTATCACCCTCATCAGACTCCGCCAGCTTCTCCCCTCGAGGGAGAAGCAATTGTTTGCGTTAATCTAGCGCATTTCACCGCTTCGCCCTTGAAGGGAGAGCGGATTTTCGATAGGGCGTAAGCCCGTAAGAGCAAATGACATGGAAATAACAAGAAAAATCCGTTAGGATTTGTTGTTATTGGAATGTTATGCTCGCCCGAATAATCCAAGACAAGCTGGGCGGATGCCCTGATGAGGATGATATATAAGGATGATATTAACATAAAATATGCAGAAAAATATGATGGCTTAAAAGCCACCATATTTTTTAATTATTATATAATTTGGACTCAATTATTTTACTTCATCAGCAGCTTTATCTTCTGCTTTTCCAGCTTCTGAAGTTTTAGGTGCTTCTGCCTTTTTATCAACCTTTTTATCACGTTTAAAGAAAGCTTTAATTTTAGCTTTAAATCTAGCAATAACACCTTTCTTTTCTGGATTTTCTAATTTTGAAATTTTATCTTTAGCAGCTGTCAATTCTGTCTGAATGGCTTCTTTTTCTGCTCTTAAAACATTCATTTCCTTCTTCAAGCTACCAGCCTTCATGTGTCTATTGATACCGTAGCATATACCAACTGCTGCAATTGTACCCAACGCAGCCAAGCCGGTCATATTAGAAGCAGCCTTTTTCTTTTCTTCTGTTTCAGGATCATAAACCATTGGCATAGAAGAATAATCTTCTTCCGGCACTTGCACATCATTTTCCTGTTGAGGAACGGCAATTGCATAATTATTCATACCGTTGTTGTTAATTGGGTCCATTTTTACCTTCTTTCTAATAATTTGTTCTACACATTCTTCTATTTACATAAAAACGCAAAAATATAAAAAATTGCCTCTTTGTAACGAAATATTACAAAAAACAATGTAAACATTTGTAACAATAATATTATTATAATTAAAGTTTTTCAAATATGTGCCGATAACATTATTGTTAGACTTAGGGTGTGTATCATGGCAGTAAATAGAATCGTAATTTATACTTGTTCATCTTGTTCATCAGGCGGAAGCGTTGATGAAGAAGAAAAAAGAATTATGCGCAGATTGTTGCAATATGGCATTAAACCGA
>CAKVLL010000067.1 GCA_934757255.1 uncultured Candidatus Melainabacteria bacterium
CTAGCAGCCGCAGCCGTTACCTAAAGAAGCGTGGAATGTTCTTGAGATAACATCGTCTTGTTGTTCTTTTGTCAACTTAATGAAGTTTACAGCATAACCTGAAACTCTTACTGTTAATTGTGGGTATTTTTCAGGATGTGCTTGAGCGTCAAGCAATGTTTCTCTGTTGAATACGTTTACGTTTAAGTGGTGACCACCCTTTTCAACATAACCGTCTAAAAGATTTATTAAGTTTTCTTCTTGTTGTGTTGTCATTGTTTTATTCCTTATGTTTGTCGGATTCTTAATCCGCTCTACTACTTTCATCAAGAGTTGATAAGTTGAATGGTTGAAAGGATGAAAAGTTCGTATTAAATACTTTCAATGTCTAACAAGTTAAACAATTTAATTTCTTTTTTACAAACTTTTCAACTGTTCAACTTTTTCACCTTTCAACCGGTTGTTAAAGATTTTTCCTTAGCAACCGCAAGTTCCTTCTGAGCATCCGCAATCAAGTTGGATGTCCAAGTCGCCCATGAATACATCATCTTTACCCAATGCGTTAGGGATAATTGAGAATGTATTTGAGATACCGTCTTGAGCATCGTTGAATGGAAGCTTAGCAACTGAAGCCAAAGATGCTACAGCACCGTGAGTATCACGTCTGTGCATTGGGTTAGCACCAGGAGCTAGAGGAATACCAGCTTTTCTACCGTCAGGAGTGTTACCTGTTTTCTTACCGTAAACAACGTTTGAAGTAATTGTTAAGATAGACATTGTAGGAATAGAATTTCTATAAGTATAGTGTTTTCTAATCATGTTCATGAATTTCTTAACAAGGTTAACTGCGAATTGGTCAACTCTGTCATCGTTGTTACCATATTTTGGATAATCGCCTTCAACTTCGTAGTCAACAACTAAACCGTTTTCGTCACGGATAGTTTTAACTTTTGCATATTTAATAGCTGAAAGTGAGTCAGCAACTACTGATAAACCAGCAATACCTGTTGCGAAGTATCTCTTAACATCTCTATCGTGAAGAGCCATTTGAGATCTTTCGTAGCAATATTTGTCGTGCATGTAGTGGATAACGTTCAATGTATTTACATACAAGCCTGCTAACCATTCCATCATATCTTCATATCTTTCCATAACTTCATCGAAGTCTAGGTATTCAGAAGTGATAGGTCTGTATTTAGGACCAACTTGTTCTTTAATTCTTTCGTCAACACCACCGTTGATAGCGTATAACAAGCACTTAGCCAAGTTAGCTCTTGCACCGAAGAATTGCATTTCTTTACCAACTACCATTGAAGATACACAACAAGCAATAGCGTAATCATCACCGTGAGTAACTCTCATCAAATCATCGTTTTCATATTGGATAGATGAAGTTGTAATAGAAATGTGAGCAGCATATTGTTTGAATGCGTGTGGTAATCTCTTAGACCACAATACTGTCATGTTAGGTTCAGGAGCTGTACCTAAGTTTTCTAGTGTGTGTAAGTAACGGAATGAGTTTTTAGTAACCATGTGACGACCGTCAATACCAACACCACCGATTGATTCAGTTACCCAAGTAGGGTCGCCTGAGAACAATGAATTGTATTCAGGAGTTCTCGCGAATTTAACTAATCTTAACTTCATGATGAAGTGGTCAATCATTTCTTGAGCTTCAGCTTCAGTAATAACACCGTTTCTCAAATCTCTTTCAATAAAGATATCCAAGAAAGTAGAAGTTCTACCGATACTCATTGCAGCACCGTTTTGTTCTTTTACTGCTGATAAGTAACCGAAGTATAACCATTGGATAGCTTCTTTAGCGTTTGAAGCAGGTTTTCTGATATCGAAACCGTATTCATCACCCAATTCAGCCATTTCTTGCAATGCTCTGATTTGTTCAGCCAATTCTTCTTTTAATTGGATTTTTTCAGGTCTCATTTCGCCATCTAATGAAGCATGTTGTTCTTTTTTGTCTTCGATTAATCTGTCTATACCATAAAGAGCGATTCTTCTGTAGTCACCGATGATACGACCACGACCGTAAGCATCTGGCAAACCTGTCAAGATAGCTGCGTGTCTTGCTTTTCTCATTTCAGGAGTATAGCAATCGAAAACACCTTGGTTGTGAGTTTTTCTGTATTTTGTGAAAATTTCTGTAATTTCAGGATCAACTTCGTAACCATAAGATTTGCAAGAAGTTTCAGCCATTCTGATACCACCAAATGGTTGTAGAGAACGTTTTAGAGGTTTATCTGTTTGCAAACCAACGATTTGTTCTAAGCTCTTGTCAATATAACCAGCCTTGTGAGAAGTGATTGTAGAAACGATTTTTGTGTCCATATCAAGAACACCACCGTTTTCACGTTCTTTTTTGAACAAATCACAACATTCTTGCCACAATTTTGTAGTTGCTTCTGTTGGGCCTGCCAAGAAGCTAGAATCACCATCATAAGGTGTGTAGTTTTTTTGGATGAAATCTCTTACGTTGATTTCTGACTGCCATTTGCCGCCAACGAAATCAGTTGTAGAAGATTGTTTTTCTAATGTTAATTCTGACATTTTAATCTCCTTGTCTTTTCCAGTCCGTTCGGACTTTTTCTATTACTACTT
>CAKVLL010000068.1 GCA_934757255.1 uncultured Candidatus Melainabacteria bacterium
AACTAAAAAAGATTTCGCAATCTTTTTTTAATCGCAAAATCCAATACAAATCTTTTAAATAAATGCTATTTACTTTTGTTTTCGGATAATCTAGGCTAGCCTTTTATGTTTAAACCCTAACAGGATACTAACTGTCTGCGATTACTTTATCTTTATATCATGTATAAAAATCTCTGTCAACAACTATGTAAAGTTATATTTCAACAAAAAAAGTTTAAAAACTATTTAAAATTAATTTTTCTTTTACACTATATTCTTATATTCTAGCCTAAAATCATAAAACGTTGGGTGAAAATAGTGTAAGCTATTCCCACATTTTCAATAAATTAAACGCTAACTAGTTTATTCATTCAAATTTGGTGTAAAAATTTGCATCATACATGCTATATTTTAACTTCAAGATGTTCCACTTCTAATCAGATTTCATCCCACAAAAAACATTAAGAATTGTAACAGTTTTGTAAAATTGAGTCAATTATTTTTTTTAGTAAACTTCTTAAATTTGTGTGAAAGTTAATATGAAAGGATGTATTCTGATGGTACAAGTATCAAATACTAATATGACAAACTATAGTAATGTTAATTTTAAATCCTTGAAAAGCGTTAAAGTAGGCAAACTTTTAAAAAATGAATACCCAAAACAAGCTGAAGAAATATTACACCATTTTGAAAACAATCCTAATGTACAAGATTTTCTTAAAAATTATGATGTAAAACTATTTATAGACTTAATTAAGTCAAAATATGGATTTAGTCATGTTTTAAAACTCACTTGTATAAATCCTTTAGGAGAAAATCTTTCAGTATTGAAAAAATTTAAAAATTTCTTTACAGGCTCAAAAAAGTTTCAAATAAAACATGAAACTAAATTGTCAAATCCAAATAGCACAAAAGAATTACAAACATATTTAGATAAAAATTCAAAATACGAAGTAGAACATATACAAGTAGATACTCGTGATGTTGGAAAAATGAGTTTCCCAATATATGAAACTATTTCTCGCGGAGATAAAAATATCAATCAAGACTTGCAATCACTAAAAAAAGATATTGCTCGTGATAAAGAAAGCATTGCATTAAAAAAACAAAAAAAAGCAGAAACTCTTAAAAAACGAGAAGAATTATTAGCTCAAAAAAAACAAAGAAAAAATGAGATTCCAAATGAGCAAAAAAGTTTAGATGAACAAATCAAAAAAATGGTAAAATAAACTTATTTATATCTTAATTCCTCAAACTTTGCAATAGTCGTACAAATTTTTTAAAATAAGTTATTTTTATATTTGTTTAGTTAGTGTAGTAAATAATAAAAGGAGACAATCTTATGAATAGTGTAACATTTGGTGCTAATCCAGCATCTTTTAAGACCTTAAAACAAGTAGCAAAAACTAGTTGTGGTAAACATCTTGAGTTTAATGAAAATTCTGCATTATTTAGGGAACGTGGAATTACAGACATTTGGTGCAATACACACCCTAAAACCGGTGACCCTATGTTGTATTTAGAAGATGAAAAAGGGAATTTAATTCGTGATTTTAACTTAAAAAATCAACTTGAACAAGTAAGATATTATTTTAATAAAGCTAATGCAAGAAAAAATGAGATCATAAGATTAAAACGACAACTAGAAGAAATTGATAAAAAATATAATCCAATAAATAAAATTATATCTAAAAATATCGAATATAAATGTATAGACAGAGATACTACAGAATATATAGTAAATGGAAAAAGATATACAGATTATGATGAAGCATTTTCAGAAGCTTTAAAGGATTTTCCAGAATTTGAAGAAACTGTAAAAGAAGGTAATAAAATCCGACAAGAACTCGCTCGTGAATTATTTACAAAAGAAGCAAAATATGAAAACTTATTGCCATAGCACCATTCTTTATCTTTTATTGCAAGATAAAGATAAGTACCCCCAAAAAGAGAAATCACAGTTAGTAGGTCGTGTTGGACAATTATCATCCAACACGACAAATACATAAATTTATCAAAAAAAAAAGAGATAAACTGAAATCCATCAATTTATCTCTTTTTCTTAAATTAGATATTGGCAACGTGCTATCTTCCCAGGAAGTGGCCTCCAAGTATTGCGGATTGCGAGCAAAGTGCGGAGGACTTTTGCAAAAAGAACGTCAGTTCTTTGATGCAAAATCCGAAGACACGTTTAATGCGAGCAACCAAGCATTCGCCTCTGCAGGTCTTTACGACCGTGTTCGGGATGACTCTGCCGAAGAAAAGATGACTAGCGACAGGTGAGCTGAGGCTGAAAAGTGAGTAGGTCGTGTTCAACAATTTTCATTGAACACGACAATAATGTAGAACATTTTATCAAATAAACACTATTCTTGTTTATTCTTTCTAATTTGGTGCAAAAATTTGCACTAGAAAGTAGTAGGTTGGGCTTTCAGCCCAACAAAACGTAACAAAAAAAGAGATAAACTGAAATCCATCAATTTATCTCTTTTTCTTAAATTAGATGTTGGCAACGTGCTATCTTCCCA
>CAKVLL010000069.1 GCA_934757255.1 uncultured Candidatus Melainabacteria bacterium
GTACCACCAATGTTTGATGCTAAAATTTCTGTAATTAAAAATGGAATTGGGTTGATATCCAATTCTTTTGCAATAACAAAAGTTACAGGCATAATCAAAATAACTGTTGTAACATTATCTAAGAATGCTGAAACAATAGCTGTAAAGAATGCTAAAGAAATTAAAATTAATTTTGGTTTACCTTTTGTCATTTTCAACATTTCGTTGGCAATCCAGTTAAACATACCACTTCTTGTTGCAATTGATACAATAATCATCATTGAAACAAGTAAGAATATTACGTTAAAATCAACAAAGTTAATAAAATAACCTAAATCGAATTCGCCGTTTACTAATTTGTCTTGACCCAATAGTCCTAAAATCAAAGTCAATGCTGCACCTAAAAGAGCAACAGTAACTTTAGGGATTTTTTCTGTCGCAATAAACACATAAGCGACTAGAAGTATAGCTGCTGATACAGGAATCGCATGCGAATGTATCAAGCTCATTAAACCTTCCATCTTTCCTCCTTATATTTCGTACTTTTCTATTATATAATAAACAGGAGGGAGTTCTGATAAATAATTGTAACAATTTAAAATTAATTTATTTATGATTTTTTATTATTGCAACGCATTCCACATGGTATGTATGCGGAAACATATCAAACGGTTGAATATATTCGACTTTACAACCATTTGATATTAAATATTTCAAATCTCTTGCTAAAGTAGCAGGATTACAGCTCACATAAATAATAGTATCTTTAGTAAGCTTCATTGCATAATTTAAACTTTCTTCACTGCAACCTTTTCTTGGAGGGTCAAGAACAGTTACATCAAATTTTCGTCCTTTTGTATTTAATTCTTTTTCAAAGAATTTTGAAGCGTCCATATTATGTAATTCTACATTTTTAATCCCATTTTCTTTGATTATTTTGTCCGCTAAAACTACAGACTCTTTAACTTCTTCAACACTTACTGCTTTTTTTGCTATATCAGATAAGCAAATTCCAAAAGCAGTAATTCCCGCGTACGCATCTAAAATCAAAGGTGAATCAAAATTTGTTTTAACATAATCTTTTACATAATTGAAAATATTATTTGCTGTTGCAGGATTTACTTGAAAAAATGTTTTCGCGCCAACTTTAAAAATCTTGTCACATAATTTTTCTTCAATAAATTCTTCACCTTCTAAAATTTCTGTATTTTCACCTAAAATCAAATTAGTTTTTTTAGAATTAAAATTAACTCCAACTCCGACAATGTTTGGAAGTTCCGTATAAATTCGACGTGCAAGTTTCTTTAATTTATCAAAAGTCTTAGTCGAATTTACAACCAAAATAACCAAATTTTTTTGATTGTATTCGGATGTCCTGATAACAATATGTCTTAAATCACCTGAATGTTTCTTTTCGTTGTAGCCTGATATTCCACACTCTTGCGCAGCGTCACGAATAAAATCAACAATTTTATCGCAATAAGCAGGCTGAATTGGACAGTATTTGATATTTACAAGCTCATGAGAAGCCGGTTTATAATATCCAGCCAAAATTCTTTTAGAATTTTTTGTTTCTGAAACAGGATACTGAATTTTATGCCTGTATTCACGATTTTTAGGACTTGCAATGGTCGGACGAATATCAATTTCAGCTCCGCAAATGGAATGAATTGCATCTTCAACAATTTGTTTTTTTATTTTTAGTTGATAATCATAATCTACAAATTGTAACTGACAAGCACCACAAACTTTCTGCATAGGACAAAATGGTTCTACACGATATGGAGAAGGTTCAATTATTTCAACAACTTTGGCATTCGCATAATTTTTATTCTTTTTACCAAGTCTGATTTTAACTTTATCCTTTGGACAAGCACCTTCTACAAAAATCACATACCCATCAACCTTTGCGATTCCAAAACCTAAGTTTGAAACCTTTTCAATCTCTACTGTGAGTTCTTGTGGAATATCTTTTTTGTTTATTGCTTGCATGGTTTAATCACTTGAATATTACGAGTTTCTGAAAGTTCCTGACGCGCTTCGTGAATAATGTCTTTGTATTCATCAGACAGGCTCAAGCCGTTACAAAGTCTATCAATAAAACCGTTATTAACTTTTACGGCTTTTTCTAAAGCACCAACATCTTCTAAAACATCTTTTATATCGGCTAAATTATACCCAAAAGACTGTTTTGATTGATAAATCATCATTTCACCGGTTTCAGCAACCAAAGGTTCTCCGCCAAGTTCAAAATACAATTTGAAAACTGATTTTAAATCTTGTAATTCTGATTGCATTGTTGCGATACTTTGTTGAATTCTTAAATATCTATCAAACAAATAATCTACATTTTGAAGTTGTTTTTTCTGCCAATCAAGTCTTTGTAAATA
>CAKVLL010000070.1 GCA_934757255.1 uncultured Candidatus Melainabacteria bacterium
GTTGTCATACATTGACCATTCTTGCGTTGCAGCCGTATTATATAAATCTAATAAAGTTAATGTCATATTTACTCCTTTTAATAAATAAGCGCACAATAAAATTATCTTACTTTTCATAACGAAAGTAAGATAATTTCATACAAAATATTATTATTTTTTTATTTTTTCAACATTTTCTTACATTGAGTAACTAAAGCAGCAAGTGTAACTAACGCTTTTTTGTTTGTTACAACTTCAAAAATCAGCGTTTCTACTTCTTTTAATGCCGCTCTTGTTTCAGCCCTAAATAATTTTGGAGCATATCTATTGTACTGTTTTTTAGCTTCAATAGTATCTTCTAATACAAATCTATCAATTCCTGCTTTTTTTGACATTCTATCAAGTTTGGCATTTAAACGATTTTTCTTTTTCATTACCTCTTGATATTCAAATTTATCTTGTGCGGAATAATAACTGCTTAAATTTCCCTTTTGTACATAAGCATCATTTAATGCTCTGCGGTATTCTTTATTAACCTCATTATATTGAGTTTCCATTTCTGTTAACTCTATTTTTCGAGGCAAAGTTTCCTTAGAAACAACAGTAATTTTAGGTTCTTTTTTTGCCATAAAAGTTGGCTTTGTAATTTTATCAAAATTTGTTCTTAAAATATTCATATTATAATTAAAACATCTAAAAAAAAATTTTTGCTTACTTCGATAAAAAATTTTACAATAATCTTAACAAATCTCATTAACATCATATCCTGCAAACTTCTTCATGTAGGTTTCGACTGACGTTCCAAACGCATCACGCGCATTATTTTTTCCATCGGATTTCAAATAATTAATTACACAACCTGCACCCTTCAAATGTGCACCCGCCAGCAATCCGGATTTTGTTATTGTATAACCATTTATCACTTTTCCTATATATTTATCTGCGCCAACTGCCTTTAAATATCCCCATTGACGCTTTTTAAAAATTATTTGCGCGTTTTCTTGCGCTTGTGGATTATTTAGAAAATCCGTTATTGAATAAACTCCGTCTTTTCCGGTAAAAAATCCACTCCAATCATTGTTAAAATTCCCTTTTTTGATATAGTAACCTGCGTCAATCATTGCCATTTCGCCCATTTGGTACTTGCCTGCATAACCATATTTGTTAAAAGCTTTATAATTTCCGACTGATTCCATTTTTGCTAATGCGTCTAAAAACTTCATACACTACTCCTTTTCAACGACTTTTGAAAAAATAGAGTTTTCAACTTCCTTAATTTTCGGTTTAATTTTATCTTTTACCTTGCGCCCATTTTTCTCTATGATTTGATAATCACTCGGACTTTTTTCTTTGAGTGCCATGGCATCATCTTTAGGTAAAACAAAAACATTTCCTGTCGGTAAATATTTAATTTTGTACATGATATCCTTTCTTTTTTTGTATTATTTATATTCTTGTAGTTTGTTATGGGTTGATAATCGGAAATTGAAAAAGGCAATTTGTTTTAATTTTTTAAGCCTTGCTTCATTGCCTGTACTTCTCAATATTGTTACCTATTGAACTGCTTAGCTTGCTTTCATTGCGGGAAAATCGTAAGATTTTCGTGGCAATCCATTTAAAATGTAACATTTTCTTTACAAATATTCACAAACAGTCAATTTTCTATAAAAAATAAACTTTATATTATTACGAGCAATAATAAGGAGAGAACTATGGCTTTTTCAATTTCAAACAATTTTATCACACCACAGTCATTAAGAGTTAATTTGAATCCAGTATTTAATCACTATGATATTTTTACAAATACACCGAATTTTCCCACAGTTACAATGCCCGAATTTAATAATATAAATGATGATATAGATGATATAAATAATATAAATAATACTGTTGATAAAATCCTTAATTTAAATTCTGAAAGAGAAGATGCAAATATAAAAATTAGTGAATATCAAAAGAATTACTTAAAAACAAACGACCCAAAATGGGAAAAGTTGATGATACAACAAGAAAAACGTAGAGATAGAATTGAAATTGAATTGAATAAAGTAACAATACAATATGAAGAATTAATAAAAAATAGAAAAACTAAACTTGGAATTAATTCATAAATTTATTTTTTTCACAGTTTAATAAAAAGGGGGCGCAGCCCCCTTTTCTATTAAACTGTTCTTACCCCTGCCCATTTTGCGATTGCAAAAATTGTACCGGCAAAACCTTGAGCGAAATCTAAATCAATAGACCC
>CAKVLL010000071.1 GCA_934757255.1 uncultured Candidatus Melainabacteria bacterium
AAATCTCCATCAACTAAAAAAGAATCGTCATATTTATATGGCGCCATAAGTCCCGGCATGCTTGAAGAAATTTTAATTGCCTGCGCTATTTCAAATTTTGGTGTAACATTTTTGGAAAATTCTTGAGAAGAAAACTTCGTTAAATTTGTTGTTATAATTACAAGATTTTTCTCTAAGTCTTCAAAATCAATATTACGTCCTTTAACATTTTCAACTTTTTTGGCCAAAAGTTCATTTAACCAATCTTGAAAGATTTCACCTTTTGATAGCGCAAAAGCTTTACCAAAACCCAAGTGAATATCTTTAAACAAGTCAAAATTAACTTTCATAAAGATGTTTTCCATCTCATAAGATTTATAGCCACAAGCAACGAGAGATGCTATAACAGAGCCTACAGAAGATCCGCCGATTATATCATATTCAATACCTAACTCTTCTAAAGCACGAATTGTTCCAATATAAGCCATTCCTCGAATAGCACCGCCGCCGAATAAACAAGTATATTTCAATGGATTAGTCATTATTTTTCACCATAAATTTTAGTTTTTTACCAAATGTTACACTATCAAACATCGTTCTTTTATAATAATCAATATCGTGGCTCGGTTCAATATATGAATTTTTTTCACTACCTTTCTTAACAAAGATACCACAAACATTGCCTTCATAAATTTGTACCCAATCAGAATCTTGTTGTAAAACTTCATAAATATCAACAGTTTTTAGAGGCATTAAGATTTCAGTCGGATAGTTATTAATAATATTGCGCCAATTATTTTCTGCGAGTTCATAATCACGAAGAGTTAAAAATTCTTTGTCGTTATAAACTTCTTCATAACGGCCATCCATATAAATCAGATTGTTTGGATATAGTTTATATGAAAAATAACTGCCCAAACCAAAAGGCACAACTACATTGCCTTTAATGTTATTTATTCTCAAGAATTCTGTTTCTATTAAAGGGTATTTTTTTGCGTCACATCTCGGATAAACAGGTGATGATAGTGGAATAACAAATAATGCCAGCGCGATAACGGTAGGATAAAGAGTTTTTTCAACCGTTTTAAAAGTTTTATGAAAACGATTAAATAATCTTAAGATATCGTTATAACATAATGCGCAAACAGTAATTAAAGATAGAGAAAGCAATTTTACATGAGCAAAACCTGAATACAAGGTTACTACAAGTACAATTGTTTTTGTTAGGTTTAATTTCTTTTTAGAAATAAAGTTTGAGATTGCGCCTAATATACAAAATAAACTAATCGGCAAATAATGCAAAAAATGTCTTTTTGCTAAAATACTCCACCATTCAACAATGTACTTACGATTCATTGTTGTTGCACTGAACAAAAAGTCTAAATATTTTATGCCATAAGGATTAATAATTAATAGTGGAGTTGAAATTGCAAGCAAGAGAAAGTATTTTTTCCAAGGTCTTTTGCTCAAAAATTCTCCTGCAAGATACATAAAAATTAGACCTAAACCCGAAACAACTCCGCCATGAAGGTTGTTCCATAAGATTACGATAGGGGGAATGAACCAAATAATTTTTGTTGAATAATTTTTTCTTAGTTTTTCCATTAGATATAAAAACAAGCTGAAAAAGAAAAAACTGAAATGCTGACAACGAACTCCTGAAGAATTTAGATGATAATACATCAAAAGAAAAGCTGAAATGAAAAGTAATGAAGTCGGATAAGCGTGTTTTTGAAGTTTTTGAGTTTTAATTACAAAAAACGCAGTTCCAAACATTAAAATTGTTTGAAGAAGAATTGTTCCAAATGCGCCAAAATATTTTAGGAATAAATAAAACACAACCCCTGAGCCCCATTCATGATCATACCAAGGATGAGTCGGTGTGTAAGATAAAAAATCTTTGAACGGCAAAATGCCTTGTTCGATAAAGCGTTCGCCAACGATTATGCGAGCGAAAAAGTCATAATCGTAGTTTGTAGTGAGGCAGGAAAGGATTAAGCTGATTAGAAAAATTGTTGTGAATAATAATATTGTTTTTTTTTGAATCATTTTACCCCTCACCCTTTCCCTCTCCCACAAGGGGCGAGGG
>CAKVLL010000072.1 GCA_934757255.1 uncultured Candidatus Melainabacteria bacterium
ACTATCGGACAAAGAATTTCCACAAAAACAGATAGAATTTTAACGGGAAAATATACAGCTATTCCGGCTTTCTTGGCGATTATGGGATTTATTTTTTATATAACATTCGGACCTTTGGGAACTTTATTAACAAGCCTAATGGATAAAATTATCGTACTGGTTACAAATATTGTAGATAGCGGATTAACGGCTTATGGTTTAAATCCTGTTGTACACTCACTTATAATTGACGGTATTTTTCAGGGCGTAGGAAGTATTTTGAGTTTCCTACCCATTATTGTAACTCTGTTTTTCTTCTTATCAATTTTAGAAGACAGCGGTTACATGGCAAGAGTAGCATTCTTTATGGATAAGTTGCTCAGAAAAATCGGACTATCAGGAAGAAGTTTTGTTCCTATGTTAATAGGCTTCGGATGTTCAGTTCCTGCAATTATGGCAACAAGAACTTTACCGTCAGAGCGTGATAGAAAAATGACAATTTTCTTAACTCCGTTTATGAGTTGTTCTGCAAAACTACCTGTTTATGCGCTATTCACAGCTGCATTTTTCAAACAACATCAAGCAATTGTAATTCTTTGTTTGTATTTATTAGGGATTTTTGTAGGTATTATTTTAGCCTACATTATGAAATACTTTTTCTTCAAAGGTGAAGCAGTTCCTTTTGTAATGGAACTTCCAAGCTATAGAATGCCAAGCTTTGTTAATGTTTACAGATTAATTTATATGAAGTCAAAAGACTTTGTAACAAAAGCTTTTACAATAATCTTTTGGGCAACAATCGTTATTTGGTTCTTGCAATCTTTTGATATCAAATTGAACCTAGTTTCACATCCTGCCGACAGCTTGCTTGCTATTTTAGGTAATATGCTTGTACCGTTATTTAAACCTTTGGGTATTGCTGATTGGAGAATTGCAACAGCATTTATTACAGGGTTTATGGCAAAAGAAAGTGTTGTAAGCACATTGAGTATTTTAGTAGGCGACATAAAAGACTGTGGTTTATTTAGTCAACTTACAGCGTTTGTATTTTTAGTATTTTGTCTGTTATATACACCTTGCGTAGCAGCAATTGCAACAGTTAGAAGAGAGTTGGGTAAGAGATATGCAACATTAGTAGTGTTAATGCAATGCTCAATAGCTTGGCTTGTTGCGTTTGGGGTTTATTATTTAGGAAACGTATTTAGATAGTTAAATTTTTGGATAAAAAAAATAGAGAGATTTTAATCTCTCTATTTTTTTATGAAAACTTTATTTATTACATTCCTCTTTATGTTCTTCTTTTTCTTCGGAATTATTAGAGGTTATTTCTTCTGGTGTCGAAACGACATTGTTTTCTGAAATTTCTTCTTCAGATTTATTGTCGGTTTCATCAGTTTTGCTTTCTTCGCTTTCTTCTGTAACTGCATCTTCTAGATTATCTTCTGCATTTTCAGATGCTTCTTTAATTTCTTCTGCCTTAGCTTCTAATTTTTCAGCTTCTGCTTTTAAAGTTGCTTCAATTTCTTCTTCGTCTTTTGCTCTAATAACAGGAATTGAAAGCATTAACGCAACTTGGTCGCCTTCATGTTCAAAGTTAAGCTCTAGAAGTTCTTTGTCCAGTTCAACATAGCGAGAAAGTAAGTCAATTAATTCTCCGCGCATTTGTTCTAAAATTTTTGGCGTCAAATTAGTTCTATCTTGCATCAAAACAAGTTTCAAACGGTTGGTCGCTACTGATTTAGAAGCGTCGCCCTGTTCTTCTTGTGGGCGGAAGAACTTAGCCACGGTATTATAAATATCTGTGAAAAGTCCCATTCTACACCTTCGCTTTCAATTTTGCAAAAACATTTTTTAATTTAGCAACAAAACCTTTTGGCTCATCCAAAT
>CAKVLL010000073.1 GCA_934757255.1 uncultured Candidatus Melainabacteria bacterium
ACAATTTTGCTTGCGCTTATTATAAAACTTATTAATCGTGGAGTTGTTCCGACAAATATTTTTGTTTTAACTTATATGGACTCTGCTGCCAGAAACTTTAGAGAACGCATAAAAAACATGTGCCCAAATTCTAATACGTTACCAAACATAAGCACAATTCACGGACTGGCTTTAAAAATTTTAAAAGAAAATTCAAATTATGAAAGATTAAATTTGTCTTCCGATTTTGATATTTGTGATGATACACAAAGAATGAGAATAATTAAAGGAATCGTGGGTAAATTTACTAAAACTGAAATGGAAGAATTTGATCGTGCAATTTCTGTTCTTAAACTCCAAGAAGGTAATATTGACACACCATCTTCTGATAAAAAGATTGAAAAATTTAAGACATTTTTTAAAGAATATCAAGCTCAATTGAGAGAAGGAAATTTGATTGATTATGATGATATTTTAATTATGTCAGTTAAATTGCTTGAACAAAATCCTGATATTTTAGAATACTATCAAAATATTTGCGAATATATTATTGAGGACGAAGCGCAAGACTCTTCAGGAGTCCAACAAAAATTAATCGGTCTTTTAAGCGGAAAACATAAAAATTTGATTCGTTGCGGTGATATTAATCAGGCAATTACTACAACTTTTTCTAACGCAGACGTGGAAGGTTTTAGAGCGTTTATTAAAAACGCAGATACAACAGTAGAAATGAATCATTCACAACGTTGTACGCAAGACGTCATGACTTTAGCGAATAATCTTGTAGATTTCGGAAACGGAATTTTACCGAAAGCGTTTTTCACAAGTTATATGCAGGGAGTTAAAGGCAAAAATCCTGAAAGTGAAAATGCGATTTATTCTAAGATTTTTGAGAATGCGTTTGCTGAAAGAAATTTTGTATTAAAGGAAATCAAAAATATTTTAACAAGAAATAAAGATGCGACTATCGGAATTTTATTAAGGAACAATTTTCAAGTTGCGAATTGGACACATTTTATTAATGATGCCGGTTTAAAAACTATTACCAGAAGCGAATCATTAGGTCAAAAAGGAGTGTTTAATACAATTTATTCAATCCTTAAATTCATTCAAAATCCTTTTGATAACGAAGTTTTGGTTTCCACTTATGAAACACTTTCAGATTTAGGATTTTATCGTCAAAGATTGCAGTTGGAAATCCGAAATTCAGAAACTCCGTTTATTGAAAAAGATGGTGATGATATAGAATCAACAAGCCTTTCACAATTCTTATGGGATATGCAATATTGGTTAAATTCATCAACACTTCCATTAGAAGAATTAGTTATAAGAATCGGGTTATTTTATTATACAAGTGATATTGAAAAATCAAACGTGTATTTAATTGCAACGCTTGTAAAACGACTTAACGCCAGTGGTAAATTCGATTTAACCTTGCAAAGATTAGAAGAACTTTCTAAGAAACCATCTTTAAGTGGTTTTAAATTCTTCTCGGAAGAAGAGGATAAAGACGCAGCAAAAGGTAAAGTTCAAATTATGACTTTGCATAAATCTAAGGGGGATGAGTTTGAATATGTATTTTTACCTGAGATGGCAGAAAAAAATCTTTCAATTGACGTAAATCAAGCAAAACTTAAAGCCTCATCTTTATTTATGGAAGAAGTTAAATCGTTTAATCCAAATTATAAACGCAAATCGGAATTAGAACTCAAAGAATTTAATTCTGAAGAAAGTTTAAGACTTTTGTATGTTGCAGTTACAAGAGCGCAAAAGAAATTGTTTATTACAAC
>CAKVLL010000074.1 GCA_934757255.1 uncultured Candidatus Melainabacteria bacterium
GACGTTGCAACAATTAAACCTTCCGCTTTTTGGGAAGAAATTATTAAGTATACCAGAAGTAAAGACCCTGAATTTATGTTTTTAGCTGAAGCTTCAGATTCTTGGAGAGAACCACCAAGCCAATATGCAGAATTCACACCTTACGATAAATTACTTCAAGCAGGTTTTGACGGTTATTATGGAAGTTTCTTTAACTTGAAAGAATGGAATGCAGAGCAATTTATGGAACATATTAAATTTAATTTGAAATTGCTTGATTCCTATAAAGCGCCAAAAAGTGTCATTATGAGTTTTACAACTCATGATGAAGTCAGTCCTGTTGTTTTACATGGCGAAAACTTCTCAATTATGATTTCTTGGCTGGAAGCAACTTTGCCATTCAACCCTTATTGTATAGATGGCTTCTTTACCGGTGATGAATATTTGTATTCTTGGGCAAATACTAAGGCTCAAAAATCCGAAACAGATGATGATACTTATTTTGTGCATCGTGGGAAATTAGATATTTTCAATTTCTCAAGAAAACCTGATGGTAAAAATGAAAGAATTTTGAATAACTTTAAAGAAGCTTTGGCTTTTAGAAGAGATAATTTGGATTTAGTAACAAAAGGTGATTTTACAGAACTAAAAACCGGAAATGACAAAGTTTTTGCTTTTACAAGAAAATTGAATAAGGAACAAATAATTGTTGTTGGTAATTTGGATTTTAAAAATCCGCAAAATAAAATTACGATAAAAGATAAAAGCATAAATAAAAAGAATGTATTGGACGTTATTACCGGTAATGATAATATAAAAGCCGGTCATAAACGTTTATTTACGGATTTAGATGCCGGAGAAATTAAAGTTTTGATGATTAAGGAAAGGAAATAATATATGCAGGATAAAATTGTAGTAACAGGCATGCGCCCAACAGGCAAACTTCATTTGGGACATTATTTAGGTGTAATTGAAAACATGCTAAAACTCCAAGATGAGTACAGATGTTTTTATTTTATTGCTGACTGGCATGCTTTAACTACAAAATATGATAAGACAGAAACTTTAAGACAAGATGTTATTGATGTTGCGATAGATTGGCTTGCAAGTGGAATTAATCCTGAAAAATCAACAATTTATGTACAATCTCTGATTCCTGAGATTGCAGAACTTCATATTTATTTAAGCATGATTACTCCTCAAAACTGGGTAGAAAGAGATCCAAACTTAAAAGATATGGCAAAAATTTTGCACTCTAAAGAAGGTTTCGCATCTCAAATTAATTATGGCTTGATGGGTTATCCTGTTCTTATGACGGCTGATATTTTAGCGTTTAATACTGATTTTGTGCCAGTTGGAATAGATCAGGTTGCGCACGTTGAATTAACAAGAGATATCGCAAGAAGATTTAATAATATTTATAAAACTGATTTCTTTAAAGAAACAAAACCATTGTTGAACAATTGCTCATTGATTTGTGGCTTAGACGGTAATAAAATGGGCAAATCTTTCAATAATGATATTAAAATTGCAGATACTGAAGAAGTAACTGCGAAAAAGATTATGTCTGCAATTACTGATAGAAGCAGAATGAGAAAAGACGACCCGGGACATCCTGATGATTGTGAAGTAGCTTTCAAATATTGGAAGATTTTCGGAAGTGAAGAAGAAGTTAATACAATCAGATGTGAATGTGAAAAAGGTCAACGCGGATGTGCAGATTG
>CAKVLL010000075.1 GCA_934757255.1 uncultured Candidatus Melainabacteria bacterium
TCTTTATTCATGCTAATCGTCGTTCCCTTTAATGATTCATTGATAACCTCTGAAAAGAAACTATTGATTTCCATTTTATGTTTCACCAAAGAAGTACTATATAACAATATACCTGGCTGCTTCATCGCCCATTCGACAATAGATTGTATATCTACTTGCTTTATTTTTGCCAATTCATTTGCTTTTTTACAAACATTTTCCGGATTCATATAGAAAAGCTGTGGATTTCCATTACACAATTTTATACATCTTGGTAAATCTATATGTAATAATTCTGCTAATTTTACAACGTTACCATAAATTGTTTCAGGTTTTTGTACAAATAATTGAGGTCTTTTAACATAATTGTTTTTCAATGTTTCAATGTCTATATTTAACAATTTTGAACCTTGCAATACATTGTTATAAATAGTTTCCGGACTTTGATATATCAGATTAACTTGTTTTTTAGCTAACAAAATATATTTATCAAAATCTATCTTTAATAGCTTTGCAGTTCTTTGCATATTACGTTCTAATATTTTAAAATTTCTTGAAAATAAATATGGTGTTTTCTGATAAAGTTTAACACAATCTTCTTTAGATATTGCTAATAAATTTGCTAATCCTTCTATATTATCATCTAAAGTTTCGTTTTTTCCGTACAATAAATTTGGTCTTAATTTGATTACTTTTAAAAGTTGTTTATCCGAAAAATTTATTTTCTTTTGAAGATTATCTACGTTTTTTCTTAAACTTTGTGGTGACATATATAGTAGCGACGGTTGTTTTTGACATAATTCTATAAAATCATTTTCTGGTAAACCAAGTAATTCACTTGATTGTTTGATATTATTTTTTACAGTATTTGTATTTAACGATAACAAAGTAGGAAAGTTTGAAAAAATATGAAGTACATTCTCTTCTGTTGTTCTTAGTATATCTTTATACTCTGACACTCGCTCAACAATTTCATTTATCGATTCCATTTTGGTTAATTTTATTAACAATTTTTCAACGTTTGTATCTTCGCTTTTTAGACCAAAAATCTGTTTTAATTTAGTTATTTTGTCTTTTATATCTTGTGGTAAACAATCATTTTCATATTGAATTTTCTTAATCGCTTTTTTAATGTGTTTGTTTACATTTGTTAATGCAATACCCATTGTTTCAGCTATTTGTATATGAGTTTTACCTTTTGACAATTCTTCTAATACAAATTTTTCTTTTTCTGTTAAAAACTTGGCACTATATATTTCGAATTCTTCTATTGCTTCTTTTTGTTTTTCTGCATCTCCTCTTTTTGAATCAATGTCTTTTTGTATAATATCAGTATAATATAAAGTTCTTCCTTTACCTGTTACTATCTTTCTATCTATACTTGCACGACCGAATTCTGTTTTTCTAGCACCTTTTTTCTTCTTAAAGTCATTCAATTGTTCTAAAATAAAGTTTAATGGTTTTTCTACATTAACCGATTCTATAACACTTTCTAAAAACTTTAGAAATAAATCTTGTATGCAATCCTGCTTATTATGAGTCGTTTTGGCAATATGATTACCTTCTTTTATAATCTTCTCTTTAAAAATAGATAACAATTCTAATGTCAATGGTTCACGTTTTAATGGATTTGAATACATATATTTTGTTAAAATATTTTGGGCATTAACCGTTTCTTGTTTATTTAAATAGATAGCTTTTGTATTTATATTGTATTT
>CAKVLL010000076.1 GCA_934757255.1 uncultured Candidatus Melainabacteria bacterium
TGTCAATAGTTTTTGAAAATGTCCTAAAATTTTTAAAACATTAGCACTAAATTTTTAAGAAATAGTGCTAGTGTTTATTTATTTTTAAGAAACATCTTTTTCAAGTTGTAATTCAATTCTATGTTGTTGTTTCGCCGCAAATGCTTCAAAAGATTTTTTTCGCCAAGTGTGGCTCATATTAGGAATAGTTCGCTTAATTGGTTTTATTGGCTCTACAACATCAAAATCAGGTGATTTTTCTGCAATATCTGGTATTTCTTCAAGCACATAGATTTCTTTATCAAAAGAGGCATATAACTTGCCGTTTAAAGTTTTTATTACCATACACTTACTTCCTTTCGCATAAAATATATTATTTCCATCTTTATCAAGAGTTTTATAATTTTTATTATAATATTTTATGGAATGCCCACTATTAACAGTTCTTGGGCTTAAAACAGATAAAGTTAAATTAATAGTTTCAATATCTACTTGATTATCAAAGACAGATTTGGTATTATTAATACACAAAGCAAATTGTTTATTAAATTCAGCAAGGAATTTAGGTAAAAAGGCATTTGCTTCTTCAATAGTAGTAATCCCAGCTAACCTAAGCTCTATTGGTAGTCGGGCTTGTAAGGTTTCAAATAGTCTTTCAATACGAGGCTTAAATTGAGGAATACTACTGGTTTCAATGGCTATGCCTAGTTGTGAGCAGGCATAGCTATATTGAGTAAATGTATCATCTTCATCGGAAGGTGAGTTTTTCTTTTTATACTCAAAAACAGTTCTTCTATCAGTTTTTATTTTATATGGAATACCGAAAGAAGTTAGAAATTGCTCAGTGATTTTGTAATAGCCAAAAAGAGTTTCAGCATGGTCAAAATATGCACCTACAACTTGACCTGTAGAGTCATCAATAGCAGCATGAAGAGATGTTTTGGAATTACCAAACCAAAGATGTTCACAGGCATCAAGTTGAAGTTCTTCACCGAAGTAAACACATCTAGGCTGTGTTGGATGAGCATCATTTATGGAAACAATATTAGCTTGAATAGATTCGATTTCTTTTTTGGTTGTAGCCTTTTCTTTTTTTATTTCTAATTCTTTTGTTATTCTCCTTTTGGTTTTTCTTTGGCATTTAGGAGAAATTAAGTATTCATCAATTAAAATTTTTCTAATAGTGCTTTCTGAAACATTTATATTTTCGTGTTTGTTTAGCAATTCTGAGAAAAATCTATAATTGCAGTCCCAATATTTCGATATGTATAATTCAATAATTTGTTCTCGCAATTCTTGAGACAAAGTGTGTTTAGGTTGTCTATTTCTATTTCCGTGAATAAAAAATTCTTTTCCATACGCGTTATATCCAGCAATCATGCGATTTATTTGTCTTACTGTTACATCTAATTCAATTGCAGCGCGTTTTTTGTTTCCGTTGTTTTCTACTAATTTTTTTATTATTTTATATTTATATTCTTCATTCATTCTAAGTTCTACCTTTCTCATTTGTACCTCCTTAATTTCAACTTTTATATTTTACAAAAGTTAGAGATACAAATCAATTATTTTTTTTGTTTGGGACATTTTCATATCCTACTACTTAAGACATTATCATAAATGAATGAGA
>CAKVLL010000077.1 GCA_934757255.1 uncultured Candidatus Melainabacteria bacterium
ATTAAACCTAAACCAATAACTCCAATTTTCATCTAAATATCCTTATGATTAAACTTCTTCACACCTTCAACATAATCTTTAACAATATCGCCATTGCCTTCCAAATTGTATTTATAAATTGTAAGGCCTTCTAATCCGACAGGGCCTCTGGCATGGGTTTTGTTTGTAGAAATTCCGACTTCTGCGCCGAAACCATATCTAAAACCGTCTGCAAATCTGGTTGAAACGTTATGATAAACTCCGGCTGAATCAATTGCATTCATGAAAATTTTTGCGTTATTTTCATCTTCTGTCAAAATTGATTCCGTATGCCCTGAAGAAAATTCATTAATATGTTCAATTGCTTCTTCAAGACTTGAAACAAATTTGTAAGATAAAACTTTATCTGAATATTCTTTATGCCAACTTTCAGGAGTCGCAATAAGTTCAATATCCGCATCCTCTAAAGCTTTTAATAATTCCGTTTCATATTTAAAATCTTTGTGAATTAAAATTGTTTCAACAGAATTACATGCGCTAGGATATTGAGTTTTAGCATCAATTATAACTCGTTTTGATTTTTCTAAATCAGCAGAAGCGTCTACGAATATATGACAAATACCGTCAGCATGACCTAAAACAGGAATTTTTGTATTTTCTTTTATAAACTTAACCAAGTTATTTCCACCACGAGGAATAATCAAATCAATGTACTTATCCATAGAAAGCATATTTTTTACATCATCCCTTGTGAAAACTTGTGTCAAAACATTTTCAGGGAAGTCTTCTGTTTTTGCTAAAGCTTCTTGAATAACATTCATAATAGCTTTATTTGTATTTATAGATTCTTTTCCGCCTTTTAATATAACAGCGTTTGAAGATTTTATAGCAAGTGATGAAATTTGAGAAATAACATCAGGTCTTGCTTCAAAAATAATTCCAAGTACACCAATAGGGCAGGAAATTTTTGTCAAAATTAAACCATCATCAAGTTGACGTTTAAGAAGAGTTTTACCAATCGGATCTTCAAGATTTGAAATATCAATAATACCTTGAATCATGTCACGCATTTTGTTTTCGTCTAATTTAAGACGATTAAAAACTGATTGTGACAATTCACCTTTTTCAACAAAAGGTCTTGCTAATTCTAAATCCATTTTATTAGCTTCAAAAATCTTATCTTGATTAGCTTTTAAATTATTTGCAATATTTAAAAGTGCCTTATTTTTTATTTCAGTAGATAAAGTTGCAACTTTTTTTGATGCATTTTTTGCTTTTATTGCAATTTCGAGAAAATTATTTTCTTCCATTTCTATACGCCTCACATAATTTACAGTACTTTAATCGCCTTAGATTAATCATATTAGAAAATTTCTTTTTCATAAGTTCTTCTTGTAAAGACATTGCAGGTTTTTCTTCTAAAACGTGGGGTTGTCTAACTACAAAACCTGATAAATCCATAAACGGAACTACGTTTCTATAGTCCATGTAAGGGTTTCGTCTTGATTGTTCGCTCATTCCTTCTCCTCAAAATGTGATAGTTTTACCCTTTAATGTTATTCTAGTCAAAATTAAATATAAG
>CAKVLL010000078.1 GCA_934757255.1 uncultured Candidatus Melainabacteria bacterium
ACTTGAGTTGGTGCTAACCAAGTTGGGAAAGCGCCTGCATAGTGTTCAATCAAAATGCCGTGGAATCTTTCCATAGAACCGAAAATAACTCTGTGAAGCATTACAGGAGTTTTCATGCTACCGTCTTTATCTTGATACTTGATATCAAATCTTTCAGGAAGGTTGAAGTCAAGCTGAATTGTAGCACATTGCCAAGTTCTGCCAAGAGCATCTTTAACCTTAAAGTCAATTTTAGGGCCATAAAATGCGCCATCACCTTCGTTGATATCATATTTCATACCACGTTTATCCATAGCTTCTTTTAAACCGGCTTCAGCTAATTCCCAGTTTTTCAAGTCGCCAACGTAACTTTCAGGACGAGTAGAAAGTTCAACTTCAAAACCCATTTTGAAGATTTTCATTGTATCAGCAACAAAGTCAATGATTTGATTAATTTCATCAACCAATTGTTCAGGTGTACAGAAAATGTGAGCATCGTCTTGAGTAAAGCCTTGAACACGAGTTAAGCCTGACAAAGCACCTGATTTTTCTTTTCTGTAAACTGTGCCCAATTCAGCCATTCTTAATGGTAATGAACGGTATGAATGTCTGTTTGCTTGATAAATCAAGATGTGGAATGGACAGTTCATTGGTTTTACTACATATTGTTCATCTGAATCTTCATCTTTTTGAATAAAGAACATGTTTTCTTTGTAGTGATCCATGTGACCTGAAATTTCCCACAATTTAGATTTTGCAATTTGAGGAGTTTGAACAATTACATAACCACGTTTTCTGTGTTCTTCTCTCCAATAGTTTTCAATTTGTTCTCTTACTGTATAAAGATTTGGGTGCCACAAAACTAATCCGCCGCCGATTTCTTCTCTTACTGAGAATAAATCTAATTGAGTACCAAGTTTTCTGTGGTCACGTTTTGCAGCTTCTTCAATAAATGTTAAATAAGCTTGCAAATCTTCCTTATTCCAATATGCAGTAGCATAAATTCTTTGAAGCATTTTGTTTTTTTCGTTGCCTCTCCAATAAGCACCTGCAACTTTAAGAAGTTTAATTGCGTTACCTTTTATATAAGATGTGTTAGGAATGTGAGGTCCTGCACACAAATCATTAAATAATACATTTCCGTCTTTATCTTTTGTCAAATACAAAGTCGGATTATCATTTTTGTGTTCTTCTAATAATTCTGCTTTGTAAATTTCGCCTTCAGCTTTGAATTCAGCGATTTGTTTCTCTACATCAGGAATAACATATTTTTCAAACGTCAAATTTTGTTTGATAATGTTTTTCATTTCTTCTTCGATTTTAGCCAAATCTTCTTCCGTAAATGCATGACCATCAATCAAATCGAAGTCGTAATAGAAACCGTCATCAGTTGCCGGCCCGATAGCTAACTTTGCTTGTGGGAACAGCTTTTGAACGGCTTGAGCCATGATGTGTGAGCAAGAGTGTCTTAAAACTCTTAGTGTTTCGTTGTTTTTTTCCATTCTTTTTCTTTCTATCCTTTGGGAAATAAATTACTTCTTAGCAAGCAGTGACATCTGCGAGCTTTTTCATTTAC
>CAKVLL010000079.1 GCA_934757255.1 uncultured Candidatus Melainabacteria bacterium
AGAACGTCTGTAGCCATTACAAGCTTAACGCCTTTTTCTTGAGCTTTCTTTTCGATAGCTTTAGCAACATCGATTTGGTCATCTTCGCAAATTGAGTTACCGATTTTACCGCCGTTAGCTTTAACGAATGTATAAGCCATACCGCCACCGATAATCATGTTATCAACTTTGTCTAACAAGTTTTCTAAAACACCAATTTTAGAAGAAACTTTAGCACCGCCAACTACAGCAGTGAAAGGTCTTGTTGGGTTATCCAAAGCTTGAGATAAGCATCTGATTTCTTTTTCCATCAATAAACCTGAAACAGCAGGTTTAAGAACTTTTGCTAATTTAGCAGTTGAAGTGTGGTTTCTGTGAGCTGCGCCGAAAGCGTCGTTTACATAGAAATCACCTAAAGCTGCTAATTCGTTAGCAAATGTCATATCATCATCTTTAGCTTCTTCAGCTTTGTAGAATCTGATGTTTTCCAATAAAGCGATTTGACCGTCAGCAAGTTTTTCAACGAATGGTTTTGCTTCTTCAACTGATGGAATGAAAACGATTTCTTCGCCGAAAACTTTAGCCATGTATTTAGCAACAGGAGCTAGAGAGAATTCCATGTTTCTTTCGCCTTTTGGTCTGCCTAAGTGAGCCATAAGAACGATTCTAGCACCTTTATCTTTTAAGAATTTTACGGTTGGAACGATAGCTTGAATACGAGTATCGTCTGTTACATTTTTGTTTTCATCAAGAGGAACGTTTACGTCAACTCTAACAAGAGCAACTTTTCCTTTGATGTCACCTAAATCTTGAATTGATTTTTTCATAATCTCTTTCCTTTCTCATTTGCAAATTATTGCATGATAATTATATTAAAAACAAAATCAGCCTGCAAATTTTTAATCAATTCTTTAATAAAAAGAGTATTGAGAAGATGGTTCGATTAGTAATAAAAAAGGTGCGATTTTTCGCACCTTACTTTTTTACTAATTTCTTTTTTCAATCCTAATTGCGCTATCAGGACACGTCATTGCGCAAGCACCACAAGCAATACAAATTTCAGGATTTGGCGCAACCGCAGGAGTTTGATACAAACCAACTTCCTTTGACCACGTCAAACATTCTTTGCCTGCTTTGTTCATAGGGCATTTTGCAATACAAAGACCACAGCCTTTGCACAAATCAGTATAAACATAATAGTCGGCTTTACCTTTTCCAACGCCTTCTATTTTATATCCGCGATATTTTTTTTCTGTCATTGTTTATCCTTTCTCAAGGGAATAAGGTAATGAGGTAATAAGGGAATAAGTGGTATAAAATATTTCTATTTTATGTTGCGTTTATTAGGCGCATTTTTTTAAACAATAATCTAAAATCTCTTATTACCCTATTACCTTATTCCCTTTCCTTAATTTACACTTTCGCTCCAACGTTTACCATTTCCATTCCCATTTCAAGAGCCTTATAATTCAATTCTCTCAATTCGGGTTTGGCGTCGAATTTTTTACCAAGTGCCATTTCCATAGCGTTTTTAATATCTTCCAATCTCAAAACATTAGTCGC
>CAKVLL010000080.1 GCA_934757255.1 uncultured Candidatus Melainabacteria bacterium
TGTCAATAATTTTTGAATATTTCACTAAAAAAAACGATTATTTTATTAGCGAAAATTTCACTCTATGTAAATCTTGAGACGAACCGCTCGCCGCGGGGCAGGCTCAAGATTTATTTTTTTGTTTATTTTTAATTTTTTTGTAAATACTATCAACAGGCGATAGATTTATTATGATGCTTTAGCATCTCGTAGATAAATGTCATTAATTAAATTTATAACAACGTCTGGAAGCCACTGATGAACATTTAATGATTCATTATCTATTTGGTCTTTAGAAATTAATTCTAAAGGCTTTACATCATAAATTTTATTGTTAGATTTTACTCGTAAACCTATTTTTTGACTTAAATATATTTGCACTTTTGTTTTAGGTGGTAACGATTTATCTGATATTTGGAATTTACTATTGTTAATTGAGAAAACTCCCGCATTATCAATGGTTCTCTCATATTTAACACATAATAATTCATCGAGGTTATATCTTTTTGGTAACTTTAGGAATAAACTTTTTTTACTGGATGCTTCTACCGAAAATTTAGAATTATATTTAATTATATAATTTGGTAAAAATTCATTTGCCTTATCTATCGTTGTTATTTTATTAATTCTAAATTCGGTTACAAGCCTACTTTGGAGCGTTTCCCATAATCTTTCAATTCTTCCTTTTGCCTGAGGAGAGGATGCAGGAAACATTTCAATTCCAAGTTCTTCTACTATTAGACCAAATTGAGTTATACCTTTATTTCGGCCATTTAACTGCTCTTCAATAGTTATATGGTCGTTAACTTTTTTTGGTGGAAAAAACACGCTATATTTATCAGGATATAAAGAAATTGGTATTCCATAATTTTCTAGTGTTTGCCTTAAAACTTCTAGATAGCCAAGTAAACATTCATTTTTGCACATATATAAACCTGTGATTTTTCCTGTTGCATCATCAATAAAGCCATGTAAGGAGTATTTTTCACCATTTTCAAACCAATCAAAAGGAGTCCCATCTGCTTGCAACATCATACCTTCAGCTTCTTTTCTTTTCCTGCGGTGGTGTAATTTGGTTTTTCTATGTTTTTTTGGACTTTTGATGCCGGGCATTTCTTAAAATATTATATAATGCCGAGTATGAAATTTCTATATTTTCTCTTTCTTTTAGAAGTTCTTGAAAGTGTTTAAAATTGGATATTTCGTATTCATAAGTATGTCTAAGTTCCAATATTTTCTTACGCACATCATCTGATATAGTATTTTTAGGCTTTCTTCCACGATTTCCATGTTGTATGGATTTTACACCGTTTTCTTTAACCTCCTTCTTTATTTGTTTTACACGGCGTTCTGAAAGTCCTAAGGCATTAGCCACTTGTTTAGTTGTGCATTGTCCTTTTATGCAGGCTTCAATTAATGTTGCCCTTTTTATTTCACTTTGTTTTAACATTAAATATTCCACCTTCCTATTATTACTATTTTTTACATTTTTATACTATTAGGGTGAAATATTCGCTTATAAACTTTTATGGTGATTTTATCATAAATTAAATACAA